>NZ_BMOY01000177.1 GCF_014647315.1 Paenalicyclobacillus cellulosilyticus | reverse complement strand
CGCCACCGTTTTGGCTGTGACCTTATGATAGCCCCGGTGGGCCTTGAGCCAGGTTTCCAATCCTCGCTGTGCGTCCGCCTCACAGGCATAGGCAATCTTGCCCTCTGCTGCCGCGTCTGCTTGCCAAGTAGTTCGCTCTTGCTCGAGTCGCTTGGCCAACGCCTTTTCCTTGCGAGCATCCAGGCTCGAGGATTGCACCGCGATAAACCGGTACGTCTCACCGTCCAGTTCGCGGTGAAAGGACTGTACCCGGTAGACGGCAGCACCCTTGCGGTCGCTGAGCGTTCCCACCTCCACCCATGCTTTCTCTTTCTCGATGGCCGCTCGTACAATCTGTCCACATACTTTGTAGGTGTTCGGCAGCTTCGAGATGAAACGGACCCCATGGCGCCGGAATCCGGCCAGCGTCTCTGGTGTGACAGCAGCCGAGTCGGCGATGTATATGGCGTCTTTCAATCGCTCAGCGTCGTACAGCTCCATCATCTTCGCCAGGGTCTTGGCGTTCCA
>NZ_BMOY01000176.1 GCF_014647315.1 Paenalicyclobacillus cellulosilyticus | reverse complement strand
GATAGTTTAACGGAAACGCAGGTGATATGAGGGCAGGGTCCAGACATGTTCAGTAGGTGGGAGTGAGAGGTGTTATGGGTGGAGGACAATTTTTATTATATTTCATCTAATAGCAATAGGATATGACAGGTGAAAAAGCAAAAGCAATAGTGCATTGTGATGTGGAGAATAAGGTGCATACGATGAAAAAGGTGATTTGTCATTTACAAGAGGTAGGTCGAAACAGAACATGAAAGTTGGTCGGTAGGTGGCATGCAGAGGTAGTTTCAAGGTGACAGGTTATGAAGATATGGTGCAAAAGACAAATGGATGGTGGCAGGCATAGTAAAATGATGGTGTGGAAGACATAGATGGTATTTGTTTTGCATTTACGGCACCGGATGCGGGCGATAATGACGGGAAGAGATTTAGTATGTGGGACAGAATGTCGGCGGCAGTATTGAGACCATGAGAGTAGCAAACGTAAGTCTAAAGGTTGTTTTATAGTAGTTAGGATGTAGAAAATGT
>NZ_BMOY01000175.1 GCF_014647315.1 Paenalicyclobacillus cellulosilyticus | reverse complement strand
CGGGGCAAAGTCAACGACGTCACAAACTAGACACAAACGGTGAAATTACACCACTTGACGGGACACTACCACATATCGTGCTTTGGGCAGGGTTGACTTATGCGGTGATATCGAGTGCGAGATATCTTTCTAAACGCCGTATGCATGTACAATTGGCAAATGCTGACATGTTTATGATTTCTACCGTCTCAGCTGTTTTAACCCTAAAGGCATTGAATCATGGAGAGTCTTGGTACATTACACCAGTCTATATCTTGATTTTGTGCGTACTTGTCTATTCGTCAGTCAACCTTGGTTTGATGTTTCTTTTTCTTGCAATCGAGAGAAATTTGGATGTTATAAAAAGAGCTTTTCGGGAAATGTTCACTGTCAATGCATTGGTTGTGGAAACGATTTTTTCGATACTCGCTCTCGTATTAGCTGTCCTTCTAACATTCGTGCACAGATTCCGCGCCTGATCTTCGGGCAGGGGACGAATTTCGACAGGAATCCAACCTGTGCACAGCGAAA
>NZ_BMOY01000174.1 GCF_014647315.1 Paenalicyclobacillus cellulosilyticus | reverse complement strand
AAATTAAGCAGCAAATTTCTGAGAACGCTATAATTATTTATATGAAAGGCAGCCCAAAGATGCCCCAATGTGGTTTTTCTGCGCGAGCTGTGCAATGCATGAATGCCTGTGGTGTTGATTTTGCCTATGTCGATGTGTTAGCAAACCCGGATATTCGTCAAACATTACCACAATATGCAGATTGGCCTACTTTTCCTCAACTGTATGTAAAAGGCGAGTTAATTGGCGGCTCAGACATTATTGCTGAAATGTATGAACAAGGCGAATTGGAGTCCTTGCTGCGTGAAGCGGTAAGCGCATAATACGACCTAATTATTTATTGAATGGAGAGATGACATGAGCGTTTTAGTTGGACGAAAAGCACCAGATTTTACAGTACCTGCGGTATTGGGAAACGGTGAAATCGTTGAAAAATTTAACTTATATGAAGCAATCAAAGGCAAATACGGTTTAATTTTCTTTTATCCTTTAGATTTTACGTTTGTTTGCCCTTCTGAGTTAATTGCATTGGAT
>NZ_BMOY01000173.1 GCF_014647315.1 Paenalicyclobacillus cellulosilyticus | reverse complement strand
TTCATGGTCAGTTCGTCAGTCGAGATGCGGTAATCGAGCTCGGTTGCTTGACCACTTAACGTTTTACCATCGTCCATCAGCTGCGAAAATGTCGCAGGCTTACCAAATGCTTGAATTTGTTTGATTGCTTCCGTTTTTGGATCGCGAGTGACAACAATTCTATCTGCATCGATATTGATGCTGCCTTGCTTAAGCGAGACATCACCTTTAAAAATGACCTGGTTACTCTTCATGTCCACCTGTTGGGTGTCAGAGTTAATGTAAACCGGCTGTTGAGTATCCGACTTAAGTGCAAACGCTTGAGGCGCTGCTAATACTAGTGCCAGTAGACTAAGGTGTAACGGTTTCATATCGACCTTGAACTTCATTCGTTAGAGTCGCGGTGTGCTGTTTTAAGTTTCCTTGCATCGCGCCTCCAGTAGTTTCAAATTGCGGTCCAACCAACATTACTTGTTGATCGGCTTTAAAATCACGATTGGTTAGATTGATGACCAACTTATCGGTCGCCATCGTATCGAAACTGGCGCCCGGTAATAGGTT
>NZ_BMOY01000172.1 GCF_014647315.1 Paenalicyclobacillus cellulosilyticus | reverse complement strand
ACGTTTGTGTTGATCACGAACCTGCGGGATGAGCAGCGCTACAGCAACGCGGATATCCTGCGGATGTATCTGGAGCAGCACGAGGTCGAAGGCCGGTTTCGGTTCCTGAAGAGTCCCTACTTGGTCGGTCCCATCTACCTGCACAACGACACGCGCGTACGGGCATTTGGGTGCTTGATGCTGCTGGCGTTGGTGTTGTACAGCGTATTCGAGTACCGAATTCGGGAACGCATGGCCCAAGAGACTGAACCGCTCATTTTGCCTGGAAAGCGAAAGAGCTTCCGGCCCACGGGCTTGTCGGTGCTGGAGATGTTTGAGGGCATCTGCACGATGGAGTTCATCTTCCACGGTCAGCGGCACCGGGCTGTAAATACCCACATCGAGCCTCAATTGGAGCGGGTGTTATCGTTTCTGGGCATGGACCTGAGCATTTTTGGGGTCGAGCAAAAAACTGCTTGACGGCGGAAAGCGTCAGCGCGCAGGTCGTTTCCATATCTGATCAAATTTACAAATGATCGCGCTTTCATAGAACCATATATAGGGAATC
>NZ_BMOY01000171.1 GCF_014647315.1 Paenalicyclobacillus cellulosilyticus | reverse complement strand
GCCTCTAGGGCATCAATCATTACATCATCCATTAATCTTATATAAGGAAGGTTGACTTCATCTGCGAAGACTTGGCCAATTGAGGTTAGTGGCTCATTGCAAAGAACTCGTTTTCCGATGGGAGTGGAATAATAACTTTGTCCTGGGCTTAATTCGATAGCATCAATGGCTTCAGGGCTGGTTTGTTTTTCGTACTGGTTTCTGTGGGCCTCATAAAATTCTAATGTCGAAAGCCAGGTATCCTGAGCATTTAAAAAATAAGAATATTTCGAGGCACGCTCATCGTAGGTATTATAATCTACTAATAGCTGCTCACCAGGCGCTATTCTTCTTGTTGCTACTAATATAACTCGTTCTTGGTTATCAAGTTGAGTACTTACGAATTCTACATTTGCATGATTATCTGAAAAATTAATATAACGAGTAAAATTACCCTTAATGCGAGCGTCAATAATTTTATCAGCTATCATCATAGCATAACTTCTGTCAGCGTCAGGGGTGGTTTCTAAATACCGATCAAATTCCTGGTGTGTAAATACTTGACCAG
>NZ_BMOY01000170.1 GCF_014647315.1 Paenalicyclobacillus cellulosilyticus | reverse complement strand
TACAACGAGATTCCGGATGTGAAGCTGGTTGGATGTTGGGCACACGCCAGACGCAAGTTTCACGAGGCGCACACCGCGCTGCCGGCCGAGGAGCGAAAGAAACCGACAGCGGCCAGGATAGGGCTGGAATACTGCAACCGGTTGTTCAAGATTGAACGCGCCTTGAAGGACGCGACGCCAGAAGAACGTCACGCACAACGGCAGAGGTTAAGTCGGCCGGTGCTGGACGAGTTTTTGGCATGGCTTCAGGAGCAGAGCGAACAGGTACTGCCCAAGAGCGCCTTGGGGCAGGCGGTTTCGTATTGCCTCAACCAATGGCCGAAGCTGAGGGTGTTTCTGGAGGACGGGCATCTGGAGTTGGACAACAATCGGAGCGAGCGATCCATCAAGCGGTTTGTGATTGGCCGGAAGAATTTCCTGTTCGCGAACACGCCACGGGGCGCGCGGGCGAGCGCCATCGCGTACAGCCTGGTGGAGACGGCCAAGGAGAACGGACTGGACCCATACTTGTACCTGGAGTACCTGTTCGAACGGCTACCCAACATCCAG
>NZ_BMOY01000169.1 GCF_014647315.1 Paenalicyclobacillus cellulosilyticus | reverse complement strand
CGGTCTTCGTGTTTTGTAACCGGGAGCGTGACAAGCTGAAGATCCTCTACTGGGAACACAACGGCTTCTGGCTGTATTATCGACGGCTGGAGCGGGGCCGGTTTCAATGGCCGGACGCCAGCGACGGCAAGACCCTCGTCATCACCCGCCGGGAGCTGGGCTGGCTGTTGGACGGACTGCCATGGAACCAACCGCAAGCACACCGGAGGGTTACGGCGAAAAAAGTGGTGTGAGACCGGTAAACACAGAAGGATCTGTCAAGGGATTTCGACGGCCGTGTCGAAATCCTTTTGCATGATGAACCCGACAGCGACCCCCAACCAACTGGAAGCCCTGCAGGCACGCTATGAGGCGCTGGAACGGGAGAACACGGAGCTGAAAAAGCAGGTCAAACTGCTGCTGGAACAGCTTCGTCTGGCCCGCCACCGGCAATTCGGGAAGTCCAGCGAACGCACGACGGACGACCAGGTGCGCTTGGACTTGGTATTCAACGAGGCCGAGGCGGAGGCGCAGCCAGAGGCAGAGGAACCCACCTTCGAGACGGTGACGTAC
>NZ_BMOY01000168.1 GCF_014647315.1 Paenalicyclobacillus cellulosilyticus | reverse complement strand
TAAACCGCTCTAGATGGCCCACTTGTAATTTAAGACCGTTTTCTTCAGCCAAAGAAATTAACTCTTCAGCTTGCGCAACGGTTTCAGTGATTGGTTTTTCAATTAGAACGTGTATGCCATGTTGTAAACAATCTTTAGCAATTGCAAAATGAGCATTTGTGGTTGCAGAAATACTAACAGCATCCACTTTACCAAACAGATCATGATAATCTCTTACGCCTTGAACATTGAGCTCCTGAGATACGGAATCCACAACACTTTTGTTAACATCACAGACTGCAATCAGCTCGACATCACTTAAGGATTTATATTTTTGCGCATGAAAGCGCCCTAGGTATCCCACCCCAATTACAGCACATTTTAATTGACTCATAATAATGAAGACTAAAATAATTTGCAGGCATTATCGCATTAACAAAATTTCTTAGCAATTTAAGTGGGAATAATTCACCATTTCACTGAGCAATAAGAGCGAGTAGATTTGATTTTAAACGACCCCATCCCATGGAGTTTTTGATTTTTTTATGTTAATATAGCTCATTATTTGTACTGTAGGTATG
>NZ_BMOY01000167.1:275-561 GCF_014647315.1 Paenalicyclobacillus cellulosilyticus | reverse complement strand
GCAAGCAGCACGTAACCACCAGTCCAGCCCATTAGGAATACGCTGCCGCCGTAACCCATGAAGGCAATCAGACCCGCCATCGAGATAAACGATGCCGCAGACATCCAGTCTGCTGCGGTTGCCATGCCGTTAGCGATAGGGTTCACACCACCGCCCGCGACGTAGAACTCTTTGGTTGATCCAGCGCGTGCCCAAATCGCAATACCGATGTAGAGGACAAACGTCGCACCAACAACCAGATAAGTGATAGTTTTCAAATCCATCTGAGTGCCTCCTTACTCATCCA
>NZ_BMOY01000167.1:0-232 GCF_014647315.1 Paenalicyclobacillus cellulosilyticus | reverse complement strand
GTCGATTTGGCGCATTCTCCACGCGTAGTAGAAAATAATACCTAGGAAGGCATAGATGGAGCCCTGCTGAGCAAACCAGAAACCAAGTTTGTATCCACCTAATTGAAATTGATTAAGTACGTCGACAAATAAAATGCCGCAGCCGAAAGACACGACGAACCAGATGACCATTAGACCGATCATGAGCTTCACGTTTTTGTCCCAATAGGCTTTGGCTCTTTCTTCGCTTTCA
>NZ_BMOY01000166.1:319-562 GCF_014647315.1 Paenalicyclobacillus cellulosilyticus | reverse complement strand
GTGGTGTCACATATCAAGCCGCTCGAGCGCTAGGTATAGCCGAAAAAGTTGGATCGCTCAAGGCTGGGATGAGAGCAGAACTTTTGCGATGGCCTGTAACCGATGCTGCTGAGCTATGTTATCAAATTGGATTTCCCTATCACCCCGAGTGCTTCATTCAGGGTAACTGGAAGTCATTACGCCATGAGGAATAGATATGCTTCCTAAGCAATTTGAGGATAATCAGCGATTCTTGTCGTTTTG
>NZ_BMOY01000166.1:0-222 GCF_014647315.1 Paenalicyclobacillus cellulosilyticus | reverse complement strand
GTTTATAACCAATGAACAAAAAATTGCAGAATTAACGGTTCGTAGTGTTTTTTTAGCGATATTTTTAACGTTGATTCTGGCGATGTCAAATGCCTACTTAGCATTAAAGCTCGGGATTTTAACGTCTGCTTCAATCCCTGCTGCGATTATCTCAATGGGTATCTTACGATTTTTTAAAGACGCAACGATACTAGAAAATAACGCGGTGCAAACAGCCGCTTC
>NZ_BMOY01000165.1:321-566 GCF_014647315.1 Paenalicyclobacillus cellulosilyticus | reverse complement strand
TTACTGCGTAAACTAGACCAACAGCGATCATCAGACCCATCTTCTGAGCGTTACCAGATAGAACTAGGAAGTCGATCAGACCGTGAGAGAAAGATGTACCGTGTACAAAGCCTAGAGTGTTAGCAACGATGTATGCAGAACCAGCTAGTAGAGCGTGGATACCGTATAGAACAGGAGCAACGAATAGGAATGAGAATTCGATTGGCTCAGTAATACCTGTTAGGAATGAAGTCAGAGCAGCTGAC
>NZ_BMOY01000165.1:0-294 GCF_014647315.1 Paenalicyclobacillus cellulosilyticus | reverse complement strand
GGTTTAGCACAGTGAGCAATTGCGATTGCTGCAGCTGGTAGACCGAACATCTTGAACATGTAACCACCCGCTAGCTGACCGAAGCCATTACCAGCAGCACGAGATGCTTCATCAGCAACTAGGTAACAAGTTAGAACGCCGTGTTGAGTTTCGCCTGCTGCGTTAACACAAGTACCAGCTTCGAAGAAGAAAGGTACGTTCCAAACGTGGTGTAGACCGAATGGGATTAGTGAACGCTCAACAACACCGTAGATACCGAATGCTAGTTGTGGGTTTTGGTGCGCAGCCCAGTCA
>NZ_BMOY01000164.1:346-570 GCF_014647315.1 Paenalicyclobacillus cellulosilyticus | reverse complement strand
CATCAGGCATATTACTAAAGTCATGTTCCATAAACATACCCTTTCAGAGTAATCTTCATCTGTACTTTATATTATAGAATAGATATTAAAGGTAACAATGGACTGATAGCGAACGTTTCTACGTTTTTGTGTTCTCATAGAATATGGTATCTAAGCCAAGTATTTGATAGCCTCCATCCGCCTTAATAACTTCCTGGCCAGTCGCTGTCGTGAATGTAGGTAAG
>NZ_BMOY01000164.1:0-230 GCF_014647315.1 Paenalicyclobacillus cellulosilyticus | reverse complement strand
ACTGACCATCTTCGCTTTCTGCTTCAAATTTTCTGACTAATTCTTTCATATTCTTTCTCCAAATTTAGAGTGTTTGGAAGTTATTATAGGTTAATTTTTGTTTCTTCAGATAAACGTCGAGAAGGCGTTATTTCTTTGGGCCTTTTTGAAGATAATGTTGTATTAATAGTTGCTCAATTTCTTCTGTAGAGGACGGTTTCCCTAAATAATAACCTTGAATGAAGTCGCAT
>NZ_BMOY01000163.1 GCF_014647315.1 Paenalicyclobacillus cellulosilyticus | reverse complement strand
AAAAATCCAAATGTTGCTGATATCGAACGGGCTTATTTTGAATGGAACCCGTAGAAAAACTTCGCTTTTTTACGGGATAATGTTCATTTAGCGCTACAAAAGTTACAAATGATTTTTCTGTCGAACTCACGTTCGTTAATGGGTTGGCATAATAAATGATTCTTCGTGAATTTTAGTTGCTGGCCAGCGTTCGGTAATGGTTTTACGACGTGTATAAAAACGAATGCTCTCATCCCCATGCATGTTAGTGTCACCAAAAGACGATTGCTTCCAGCCTCCAAATGGATGACTTGCAATTGGCACAGGAATTGGAATATTAACACCAACCATTCCAACCTGTACCCGCTGGCAATACTCGCGGGCTGTATAACCATCACGAGTAAAAATGGCTGTTCCGTTTCCATATTGATTGCGGTTCACTAAATTTAATGCGGAATCAAAATCAGGCGCGCGTACTATAATTAAGACCGGCCCAAACAATTCATTTTGATACACCGCCATGTCTTCTTTGACTTCATCAAATAAAGAGGGCCCAAGAAAAAAACCATTTGGGTATTCTGGATGGGTAAAG
>NZ_BMOY01000162.1 GCF_014647315.1 Paenalicyclobacillus cellulosilyticus | reverse complement strand
GTCTATTCAAAAAAACATGAGTGATAATTTTGTAATTTAAGTAATTATAAAATATGTCAGTTTCAAAACTACATAAAGATTAAAGAGATTTAATCAAAAAATTTATGGAGAGTTTGATCCTGGCTCAGAGTGAACGCTGGCGGCGTGCTTAACACATGCAAGTCGAACGAGAACGGATTATAGCTTGCTATAATTGTCAGCTAAGTGGCGCACGGGTGAGTAATGTATAGGTAATATGCCTCTTACTAAGGGATAACAATTGGAAACGATTGCTAATAAAGGGAAAGATTTATTGGTAAGAGATTAGCCTGTATTGTATCAGTTAGTTGGTGGGGTAATGGCCTACCAAGACGATGACGCATAACTGGTTTGAGAGGATGATCAGTCACACTGGAACTGAGACACGGTCCAGACTCCTACGGGAGGCAGCAGTGGGGAATATTGCACAATGGACGAAAGTCTGATGCAGCAACGCCGCGTGGAGGATGACACATTTCGGTGCGTAAACTCCTTTTATATAAGAAGATAATGACGGTATTATATGAATAAGCACCGGCTAACTCCGTGCCAGC
>NZ_BMOY01000161.1:340-574 GCF_014647315.1 Paenalicyclobacillus cellulosilyticus | reverse complement strand
AAATCGTCTCATGGTCAATAAAGCACTTCAATTATTGGCACTTGAACCGACTGATTATGTCTTAGATTTATTTTGCGGATTAGGGAATTTTTCACTTCCCATGGCAAAACATTGCCAAGAGGTATTGGGTGTTGAGGGCAGTGAGCGAATGGTTCAACGAGCGCGCATGAATGCTCGGTTAAATCAATTAAGCAACGCTCAATTTTTAGCGGCCAACCTTGAAGATGAACGAAC
>NZ_BMOY01000161.1:0-224 GCF_014647315.1 Paenalicyclobacillus cellulosilyticus | reverse complement strand
GTATTGTCTATGTATCCTGTAATCCAGCCACATTAGCCAGAGATGCTGATATATTGTTTCATGTTCATGGGTATACCCTTAAATCGGCGGGGGTGATGGATATGTTTCCTCATACCGCTCATGTGGAGTCCATCGCAGTATTTGATAAAACCTGAAATTTTGCTCAATAAAGGACGGTTGTTATGGTCAAGGTTAAAGAATCGACAGCAATCTTATTGGAAGGA
>NZ_BMOY01000160.1:344-575 GCF_014647315.1 Paenalicyclobacillus cellulosilyticus | reverse complement strand
CTCGTGGGGCATGAGGATGAAAAAACATTTCGTGTGATCTATGCATCTGGAATACCACATGAGTCGATGATTGCATTATCAGCGCTCTCAGGTCCATTATCAGGCGCTACTGGAGATCAGTCACTTAGTGAATGTCTGAGTGCTAATAAATTAATGGTTTATGAATGCTTACCGCACAAACAATCCTTAATCGCAAATTATGATGCGGCAATCATTAAAGAATCGAGTCAT
>NZ_BMOY01000160.1:0-241 GCF_014647315.1 Paenalicyclobacillus cellulosilyticus | reverse complement strand
ACCAAGGTTTGAAGGACAAATTCATACGGTTAAATCAAGCTGTGATGAAAAAATATGATTTTATTTCAAAAGTGATACAGGGTGGTCTGGGATGGGAGCCGTTATTAAAAACTCAAATAGCCAATCTTCTTATAGCGAATAAGCATCAGGAAGCCTTGGATTTAATGATGCAACATCCAAGAGTTACCAGTATTTTTAATGATAGTGATGGTAAATCTCTTTATGACTATGCAAAAGAATC
>NZ_BMOY01000159.1:339-576 GCF_014647315.1 Paenalicyclobacillus cellulosilyticus | reverse complement strand
ACCTTATCTCGTGTGATTCGTACCTAGTACCGTTTCCATTTAAATTTGAACAACATGCGCACTGCTACCTGTCAAAATTAAATGGAAAACGGTACTAGTAAAGCTTGACGGACTTCGTTATGATTGTTTATTTATCCTTATGTAATTCTTATGAACACTTTTCGCTGTGAAGTTCTCCATCGTCACAACCATACGGCCGCAAGAGTGACTCGCGTTACCACACCGCATGGCGAGTTC
>NZ_BMOY01000159.1:0-256 GCF_014647315.1 Paenalicyclobacillus cellulosilyticus | reverse complement strand
CTAAAACCCAAATTATTTTGGGCGGAAATACCTATCACATGCTGTGTGCGCCTGGTATGAAGGTGATAGAAAAAGCGGGGGGTATGCATCCATTTATGGGGTGGGATGGCCCAATGCTCACCGATAGTGGCGGCTTCCAGGTATTTAGTTTGTCAAAAAATAAAGAAATCTGCACCATTGATGAAGAAGGTGCGCATTTTGCACTACCCACGAGTAAACGCATGATTCATATGACGCCTGAAATGTCGCTTGAAAC
>NZ_BMOY01000158.1:340-579 GCF_014647315.1 Paenalicyclobacillus cellulosilyticus | reverse complement strand
TAATAAATCCAGGTCCGGCAATTTCCACCCGCTCCACAAGCGGATGCTCTGGAATGGCCTTAACCATAATCTCTGCCAATTGCCTAGGCGACTTTCCACTTGGCTTTGCTAAGACCAAAGCAAGATTAGAAGCATAATCCCCATGACTTTTATCTTTGGTGCGCTCAACTTTAATATCCACTGAGACGTCTTGGGGTATTAACTCCGACTGTTTCATGTCGAGAACTACATTGGCCAGA
>NZ_BMOY01000158.1:0-233 GCF_014647315.1 Paenalicyclobacillus cellulosilyticus | reverse complement strand
CAAAGGACTTATCCCAGGATTTTTTACATCTTTGCATAACTATTTTTTACGTAACCATCTTGCGATAATAAAATAGCAATGGGTCTGGTTGCTTCGAAATGCGCGAAAACAATCATCATCATAACGGTGATGGGAACCGATAAAAACATGCCTAAAATTCCCCAAATGGCCCCCCATAATCCCAAAGCAAATAAAATCACAAGCGGACTTAGATTTAATGATTTACTTAAATA
>NZ_BMOY01000157.1:340-580 GCF_014647315.1 Paenalicyclobacillus cellulosilyticus | reverse complement strand
CTTTGTCGCTTTATTCAACCAAGATTTAAGACCTGCTGCCTTTTTGTTTCTATTTAGCACTAATATAATTTCTTGCTTATCTTTATTAACAGCAATCGCAGCTTGTAACGTGGATCCCTTAATAGAAAGAACCCCTTCTTCACAATAGGCCGAGCGAGATCCTAATTGGGAAAGAACTAGAATCGCTATTTCATTTGGAGTTGGCGATGATGCTGCTGGCGTTGTTCGAATATTAATATG
>NZ_BMOY01000157.1:0-236 GCF_014647315.1 Paenalicyclobacillus cellulosilyticus | reverse complement strand
TCTTTGTTCTAGGTGATGAACATTGTATGATTTACCTAGTTTTAAAAATTCGAAATTAAATCGTTTAGAAGTATGGGTAATTGCCTTAATTTCTAAGTTAGGTTTAGTGATATTCACTGTTGTCGATAACCCCAAGTCACCGTGCTGAACGTTATTAATTTTTGTCATTTTCTAATATCTCTTTTTAGCCGAATGTTATTACGAGGTGTATTTTATCCACCTATCGAAGATGGTTA
>NZ_BMOY01000156.1:339-580 GCF_014647315.1 Paenalicyclobacillus cellulosilyticus | reverse complement strand
AAAAGGACACAAAGTACGCTCGCCTATGGTAGGAACTATGTATACCTCACCCTCCCCAGATGCAGCACCTTTTGTTACCCTTGGCCAATCAGTAAAAGCGGGCGACACACTTTGCATTATTGAAGCGATGAAGATGTTCAATGAAATCGAAGCCGATCGAGCTGGTGTGATCACGGCTATTCATGTTGCCAACGGTGAGCCAGTAGAATTTGACCAGCCTCTATTTACCATTGAATAAGGG
>NZ_BMOY01000156.1:0-235 GCF_014647315.1 Paenalicyclobacillus cellulosilyticus | reverse complement strand
GGCATTCAAACGGTTGCCGTTCATTCAGACGTGGATAAAGATTTGTTACATGTTCGGCTTGCTGATGAAACCGTTTGCATTGGACCTGCTAGCTCCCAAAAAAGCTATTTAAACATCCCGGCCATTATATCCGCGGCCGAAATTACGGATGCAGTTGCCATTCATCCCGGCTATGGTTTTCTTGCTGAAAACGCAGATTTTGCCGATATTGTTGAACAAAGCGGTTTTCGCTTTA
>NZ_BMOY01000155.1:359-586 GCF_014647315.1 Paenalicyclobacillus cellulosilyticus | reverse complement strand
TTAGATGCTTTCATAATTGCAGCATTAATAGCATCTTCAATGCCTTTTTGGGATGTTCCGACGAGTTCTATAACTTGATACACTTTATCCATTATTCTTGATCTCCTTTCTTTTTCTGAGTAAGGCTTTGGGCCTTAGCGATGGCTTTTCGGATGGCCTGGGCATCTTCCGAGTCGGGATGTACCAAGCTTAATAATTGTTGCCAATATTGAATGGCCTGTCCATAA
>NZ_BMOY01000155.1:0-242 GCF_014647315.1 Paenalicyclobacillus cellulosilyticus | reverse complement strand
AATCATTAAATTGATGGTGATTTAATTGCCATTGACTTTGAGCGTAATTAACAGCAATTTGAATATCATCAGAATTCAATGCGTAAGCCGTTTTAAACGCTTGGTTGGCATCATCCCATGCTTCTTGAGTTGTGTACAATCGCCCTAATAAGTACCAACCACGTGGATCCAAAGGATTATTATCCACGCGAGTTTTAAGTTTCAAAATTAATTCCTGTGGGCTTTTAATTGACTTTAAAACC
>NZ_BMOY01000154.1 GCF_014647315.1 Paenalicyclobacillus cellulosilyticus | reverse complement strand
CGAATGATTGGAGAAGCTAGGTTAGGAAATATAATTCGGGAGGACGTTATTAAACATGCCCTTTTACAGCGTGCAGTGGCATTAGGGATAACCTTAATTCCGAATAATAAAGTATGCTCTATACAACATTTAGATTCGGGTGTTCGTTTAACGTGTGAAGAAGGAGATTTCGAGGCCCAACTTTTAATTGTTTCAGATGGTGGCTTATCCAAAACACGCGATAAACTCGGAGTAACGCTTACCACATGGCCTTATCATCAACATGCTTTAGTGGCGACGGTTTGTGTGGAGTATCCTCATGAGGCAACAGCCTATCAAGTATTTAATGCGGATGGCCCACTGGCTTTTTTACCGTTAAAAGATCCCCATACTTGTTCAATCGTTTGGTCCACCACCCCAAAACGGGCTGAGCGTTTGTTAACTCTGGATGAAGCACAATTTAATCAGGAACTCACCCAGGCCTTTGCAGCAAAACTCGGCCTATGTGAGCTCATAGATAAACGGCATCAATTTCCTTTGGTGATGCGCCATGCTAATCAATATCAAGGAACGCGATGGCTTTTAATGGGTGATGCTGCGCATACTA
>NZ_BMOY01000153.1:356-586 GCF_014647315.1 Paenalicyclobacillus cellulosilyticus | reverse complement strand
CCATTGTAAATGAGCTAGAAGCGCAGCAGTTAAATCTGCCTGTATTAGTGCGCTTCCCGCAAATCGTGCACCAACGTGTGCATGGAATTTGCCACGCTTTCAACCAAGCAATTGAAGAATACCAATATCCAAACAAATACCTGTTGGTGTACCCAATTAAAGTAAACCAACAACGTGAAGTGGTGGATGAAATTCTAGCGAGCCAAGCTCAACTAGAAACCAAACAGCTT
>NZ_BMOY01000153.1:0-271 GCF_014647315.1 Paenalicyclobacillus cellulosilyticus | reverse complement strand
TAACGGCTACAAAGACCGTGAGTATGTGCGTCTTGCACTGATCGGTGAAAAACTAGGCCACAAAGTATTCATCGTACTAGAGAAGCTTTCTGAGCTGGATCTGGTGCTAGAAGAAGCGAAAAGCTTGGGCGTAAAACCGCGCCTTGGTTTGCGCATTCGCCTCGCCTCTCAAGGTGCAGGGAAATGGCAAGCAAGTGGCGGTGAAAAATCGAAGTTTGGTTTGTCTGCATCGCAAGTACTCTGCGTTATTGAACGTCTGAAACGCGAAGGC
>NZ_BMOY01000152.1:340-587 GCF_014647315.1 Paenalicyclobacillus cellulosilyticus | reverse complement strand
AGGCATTGCGGGTCTATTTATCGAAGCGCACCCGAACCCAGATCAAGCACGTTGTGATGGCCCATCTGCACTGCCTCTAGACAAACTAGAGCCATTCTTGGCGCAAATGAAGTCACTAGATGACTTGATTAAGAGCTTTGAAAACATCGATATCAAGTAATGAATCGTTACTGTTCATGATGAAAAATAAAATAGCCAACCTAGAGTTGGCTATTTTTTTATCTGATAAACCGTAAATTCTCAAACT
>NZ_BMOY01000152.1:0-224 GCF_014647315.1 Paenalicyclobacillus cellulosilyticus | reverse complement strand
TAATCCCGATAAGAAAAAGGAAAAAAAATGAATCAGCGTCTGATTATCAAAACCGCTTTGAGTGCCGCTATTTTGGCCTCGCTGGCTGGATGTGCTTCGCAACCTGCTCATGAATGGAATGCAGATACCACTTATAAATTGACTGTCTTACACACCAACGATCACCACGGTCGTTTTTGGCAGAATAAACACGGTGAGTACGGCATGGCCGCGCGCAAGACGTT
>NZ_BMOY01000151.1 GCF_014647315.1 Paenalicyclobacillus cellulosilyticus | reverse complement strand
TCTCAACTCTTGCCATCTCAAGCATGGACCGACTGACCGAATTAGCGGCTTCAGCGAGTTTAATCGTTGCATCATCGCTCGGTTCATTAAAGGGGGGTTTTTTTAACATAACGCGACTATGGCAGCTAGCAAGCAGCAATGTTGTCAAAAAAATGATGACAATCCGATAGTTCATCTTAAATATTTTTTAAAATTAGATTAGTAATGATT
The DNA here is from genome assembly GCF_014647315.1 of Paenalicyclobacillus cellulosilyticus. Taxonomy (GTDB): domain Bacteria; phylum Bacillota; class Bacilli; order Alicyclobacillales; family Alicyclobacillaceae; genus Alicyclobacillus_J; species Alicyclobacillus_J cellulosilyticus. The sequence goes on along the minus strand of NZ_BMOY01000151.1, from coordinate 377 downwards.
GAAACAGGGGCCTGACCCCTTGTCAAGCATTACCTATAGCTTGAGTCCATGCATGAAAAAAATACCGTCGTCATTGCGAACGAAGTGAAGCAATCCAGTACAGGATTTAAACGGATCATCAAACTGGCTTATTTTGAATGGATCCCGTACAAAAAGCTTCGCTTCTTTACGGGATAACGTTCGTTTAGCGTCGCTGATAAAGTCCGTAGAAAACTTGGCCGTTTCGCTTTAATTTGAGTTTCTCCCAGTAAATCGGATCCAGTGCTAATTCTTTAGGGGATTCAATATACAAATAGCCTGAACAAACAAGCACATTGTTCTCTTCAATGGCTTGAATCAGGGGTAGATAATTTTGAGCAAACGGTGGGTCAAGAAAA
>NZ_BMOY01000150.1:325-589 GCF_014647315.1 Paenalicyclobacillus cellulosilyticus | reverse complement strand
CTCTTTAAATCTGGATCTAGATCAGTGGCCTTTTAAGCAGGCACAAGCGTTTATCAATGGTAAAAAAGATGAAGGCATACGCCCTACGCATATTCACGCGCCGGATTATGGCCCGACACGTACGCTTGTACGTATTTATCAAGCGTATGAGCAAGCCTGTCAAACAGCTGGCGTAATTGATTTTGCTGAACTTTTACTGCGTTGTCATGAGCTTTTGCGCGATAATCCCGATCTTTTGTCGCATTATCAGCAGCGGTTTAATGC
>NZ_BMOY01000150.1:0-236 GCF_014647315.1 Paenalicyclobacillus cellulosilyticus | reverse complement strand
AAAGCTTTTAGCTGGCGAGCAGGCGGCTGTGATGGCGGTTGGGGACGATGATCAATCGATTTATGGTTGGCGAGGAGCCAAAGTGGAGAATATCCAGCGGTTCTCCAAGGATTTTTCAGATACGCAACTGATTCGATTGGAACAAAATTATCGTTCAACCGCAACGATTTTAAACGCAGCCAATGCGTTTAAAATTATCGTTCAACCGCAACGATTTTAAACGCAGCCAATGCGTT
>NZ_BMOY01000149.1:351-590 GCF_014647315.1 Paenalicyclobacillus cellulosilyticus | reverse complement strand
CTGAAATAGCTTAAAAATTTTTTCTAAGTCTTGATTTTTGATCCCTGGGCCATCATCTTTGACAAAAAACTCATAATAATCACCTGCCTCATGGGCACCTACGACCAAATGACCTTTTTTACGATGATGATGTTTTAATGCATTGCTGATTAAGTTTGAAAACACTTGGCTCAGTGGAATAAGTGCTGTGTTAAATACTGGCAGAGATTGCGGTAGTTGAAGCACGAATTGTTTGTTGG
>NZ_BMOY01000149.1:0-250 GCF_014647315.1 Paenalicyclobacillus cellulosilyticus | reverse complement strand
CGCGCGTGAATATTGTAAGATGCCGTCAATTAACTTAGACATTCGATCCGCTCGTTCGTGAAGGAGTTGAAGATTTTTTTTTGAATCATTATCCAGGTTATCTTGGTTATCTTCTTCAATCCATGAGCTTAGTTGCATGATGGCTCGTAAAGGTGCTTTTAAATCATGTGAGACAATGTATGCAAATTGTTCAAGTTCCTCATTTGATTTTTTAAGTCGCTCTTCTATTTCTTTAGCTTTGGTAATGTCT
>NZ_BMOY01000148.1:340-590 GCF_014647315.1 Paenalicyclobacillus cellulosilyticus | reverse complement strand
GATTGTGCCAATAAGTTTGGGCTCTCTTGGCGTTTGTATGCTGATGGTGTCGATTTGCAATGCGCTACGGAAATCGTACACAGCATTAACCATTTCGGCATTACGCTTGTTTGTTTTCTTCCTACCTTGCCTATGGCTGGGTGCGCAACTGGGCGGTATCAGAGGTCTGCTGTTTGGTGCGTGTGTGGGTAATATTATGGCGGGTATTTCTGCTTCCCTTACTTACCGTAAAACCATACACAAACTTGCG
>NZ_BMOY01000148.1:0-240 GCF_014647315.1 Paenalicyclobacillus cellulosilyticus | reverse complement strand
ACTTTTGGCTATACCATGCACAAGTTTACTGGTCTACAGGGAATACTACGCCAGTCTGTTTGCGTACTTCAGTCAGTACTTTTGCAACGGTCAACGAACGTTGTTTCATTTGTTCATCAATCACACCAAGCTTTAACTGCTTCGCAAATGCTTCTGCTTCGTAGAACATATGATTCTCGGTTTGAGGCAAAGTTAGGTTCTCTTTTTCTTCACCACGAAGAATACGCTCTACACCACGAC
>NZ_BMOY01000147.1:340-591 GCF_014647315.1 Paenalicyclobacillus cellulosilyticus | reverse complement strand
GCTTCAGCAAGTTTCCGTTCCTTTAGGCGTTATTGCTGTAATTTATGAATCGCGACCCAATGTAACGATTGATGTGTTTAGTCTATGTTTTAAAACAGGAAATGCCTGTATTTTAAAAGGCGGTAAAGAAGCAATACATAGCAATCGATGTTTAGCTCACCTTATCACAGACGTTTTAGAAACCCATTTAATTGATCCAAGCATAGTCTATTTACTTCCTCCAGAGCGAGAGGCTACACACGTGCTGCTTG
>NZ_BMOY01000147.1:0-243 GCF_014647315.1 Paenalicyclobacillus cellulosilyticus | reverse complement strand
CATGCAAAAATTCCCGTTATCGAAACCGGAGCAGGCATTGTTCATACATATTTTGATGAAACGGGTGATATAGAAAAAGGTCGATTCATTATTAATAATGCAAAAACAAGAAGAGTTAGCGTCTGCAATGCGTTAGATACCTTAATTATTCATAAAAATAGACTGACCGATTTGCCTAAACTGGTGGAGTTACTAGCAGAAAAAAAAGTTAAACTCTATGCAGACGAAGCAAGTTATTCAATT
>NZ_BMOY01000146.1:344-592 GCF_014647315.1 Paenalicyclobacillus cellulosilyticus | reverse complement strand
GGCAACTCATCGTCTTTAAACGTACCTAACATCTTGGCAAGGGCCACATTTACAGCAAAACTACCAACCCCCACTGTATCGGCAATAAAAGCAATCACACCGCTAACCCCTAGTTTTAAATAGTGCGATGGTGTGAGCGGAACTACAGGTTGATGCCTAACCTTATAAAGCATGACCGCCACACAAATCAGGGTCAAAAGGATAATTGAGAAAATAATTAAAGTGATGGCCATTTTAAACTCATAAAA
>NZ_BMOY01000146.1:0-250 GCF_014647315.1 Paenalicyclobacillus cellulosilyticus | reverse complement strand
ATTCACTTCGTACTACTGGATACCTCGGTCAAGCCGAGGTACGTAGGGGATTTAGTCGCCTAGTCTTACATAGGAAATTGGCCCTACGTCCTGTGGCTTGACTACAGGACCCACTACGACTCTAATCACTCACTTCGTACTGCTGGATACCTCGGTCAAGCCGAGGTACGTAGGGGATTTAGTCGCCTAGTCTTACATAGGAGATTGGCCCTACGTCCTGTGGCTTAACTACAGGACCCACTACGACTCT
>NZ_BMOY01000145.1:336-593 GCF_014647315.1 Paenalicyclobacillus cellulosilyticus | reverse complement strand
CTGAAACCGCAGCAAAACTTAACGAACACGCAATTATTGTCCTTACTCTCTAGAAAACTTAAAAATCCGTTATTTCAACCTTTTCCTTATCAGCTTCAACAACTGAGCGGGGGTGATATTCAATTATCCTTTGAATCCGTGCCCTTTGTGATGTTTATGCAGTGGTTAAGACAACTGCATCAAACTTACGCGTTTTCGATTAAACAATTTAATGCCCAACGTCTTGATGCATCGGGATTGGCCAAAATTTCTTTCAT
>NZ_BMOY01000145.1:0-229 GCF_014647315.1 Paenalicyclobacillus cellulosilyticus | reverse complement strand
CTTAGAGTTAATCAGCAACCCGTTGTACGCTTCCCCAAGATTCAATTTTTGCCCCTTCACGTACCTCTTCAGGCAATGTTTTTAAGGCTTGCTGAGCGGCTTCATAACTTGGGTAGCTTCCGTACACTCCTTTATAACGGGTTGTGCCATTTTGTTCATATTTCACTTGGGCACGTCGATCATTTTTCGGTGCTTTCACTAATTTACTGGCCACTTTCGATGCTTTATC
>NZ_BMOY01000144.1:340-594 GCF_014647315.1 Paenalicyclobacillus cellulosilyticus | reverse complement strand
ATCAATTTTCTTCCAAAACGATCGCACGGAAAAAGGAATACCCGGTTTAATTTTGGAATTTAATGAATGATTTATTGCGGTATCTAACCGAACTTTTTTATGGTTTAGAATGAGAAAAAACTCATCTTCACAAACGACGGTCCCAAAAAAATGCGTTCCAAAATGGCGGCTATATTGTGCTTCGCAAAACGCATCAGGAGTGCTTATAAATCCATCATCCTCTAAGTCAGCAATTTTGAGCGTAAAAGCATCAT
>NZ_BMOY01000144.1:0-249 GCF_014647315.1 Paenalicyclobacillus cellulosilyticus | reverse complement strand
AAGCTCGATGAGCGACCAATATCAACATCAGCAAGAACACCGAAGATTTTATAAACATTGGCCTGCTCCTGCAGCTTTTAAATATTCTTTATTTAACTTCCATAAGATGGTTCCACCATGGGCTGCGGTTGAATCAAACATATAGTGATATATTTTCCCACCTATGATTCGTTCTATAAAAGGTGACTCGGGAATGCAAAATAAATTATGAATAGGATGAATAAAACGAAAGCCCTGTTTATACTTGAT
>NZ_BMOY01000143.1:359-594 GCF_014647315.1 Paenalicyclobacillus cellulosilyticus | reverse complement strand
GTTTTTCTCAATCAGTTTGGTCATCACCCCGCCCAATGTTTCAATACCTAATGACAATGGGGTTACGTCTAATAACAGAATGTCTTTAACATCCCCGGATAAAACGGCCGCTTGAATAGCTGCTCCCACAGCAACGGCTTCGTCAGGATTCACGTCTTTACGAGGTTCTTTACCAAAGAAATCCTGGACCGTTTTTTGGACTAAAGGCATACGGGTTTGACCGCCGACTAGGATA
>NZ_BMOY01000143.1:0-249 GCF_014647315.1 Paenalicyclobacillus cellulosilyticus | reverse complement strand
TTTTTCAACCAACGATTCAAGCTTTGCACGGGTTAATTTGATGTTTAAGTGCTTAGGACCAGAGGCATCGGCTGTAATGTAAGGTAAATTCACATCGGTTTGTTGGGCTGAAGACAATTCAATTTTCGCCTTTTCAGCCGCTTCTTTTAGACGTTGTAGCGCCAATGGATCGTTGTGCAAATCAATGCCTGAGTCTTTCTTAAACTCAGCCGCTAAATACTCAATTAATGCTAAGTCGAAGTCTTCACC
>NZ_BMOY01000142.1:340-595 GCF_014647315.1 Paenalicyclobacillus cellulosilyticus | reverse complement strand
TTGATCCGGGGAGTGAATGCAATAGCGAATCGCATCGCTTCATCAATGAAGGATTGTTAAGTTGGCGTTTAATTAGAACATCTATTCCTATTTAAATGGATTTGGAAGAGTGGGCTTTACCTCTTATTAAGGTCTTTAAGAGTGGTTTGTAGGTCTTCAACCGATTTGGCGAGACCATCGCTTTTGCTTTTATGAAATAACCCCAATCCTACGACTCCGGAAGCGGCAACCCCTGTTATTCCTGCCTTTAAACCA
>NZ_BMOY01000142.1:0-254 GCF_014647315.1 Paenalicyclobacillus cellulosilyticus | reverse complement strand
AAACCCCAGCCACCACTAAAGCAACGCATGCGAAGATCGCAAGCGCTGCACCTAGCTTTCTCCATTTAGGCGAAGCATGACCAGACACTTCTTTTGAAAGTCCAGCTAATTTACGAATATTTGCTTCATCTTTAGGCTCGCTTATCGCTCTATTGCTACAAGACAATACCCATGTCAGATCGGACACTTCTTTGGCAGAAAGGCGAGAACTTTGATAAATGTCTCGAACTTGTTCTAGTATCATGCTTCCTTGG
>NZ_BMOY01000141.1:340-596 GCF_014647315.1 Paenalicyclobacillus cellulosilyticus | reverse complement strand
TTGAAATGGCAAAGGAAAAATTTGAACGTAAAAAGCCGCACGTAAACGTAGGCACGATTGGTCACGTAGACCATGGTAAGACGACACTTACTGCTGCAATTACAACGATTATGGCGAAGAAGTATGGCGGCATGGCAAAAGCTTATGACCAAATTGATGCGGCTCCAGAAGAGCGCGAACGTGGTATTACTATATCGACGGCTCACGTTGAATATGAATCAGCCGCACGCCACTATGCACACGTAGATTGCCCAGG
>NZ_BMOY01000141.1:0-252 GCF_014647315.1 Paenalicyclobacillus cellulosilyticus | reverse complement strand
ATTTTAGTTGTATCTGCTGCTGACGGTCCTATGCCACAGACACGAGAACATATTTTACTATCTCGCCAAGTTGGTGTTCCTTATATAGTGGTCTATCTGAATAAGGCCGATATGGTTGATGATCCGGAGCTGTTAGAGCTAGTAGAAATGGAAGTAAGAGATTTATTGAGCTCGTACGAGTTTCCTGGTGATGATATTCCAATTGTTGTTGGCTCAGCTTTGAAGGCTTTAGAAGGCGATACAAGTGATATT
>NZ_BMOY01000140.1 GCF_014647315.1 Paenalicyclobacillus cellulosilyticus | reverse complement strand
TTTACATCCGAAAATCGCAGCGGGGATCCCTGAGCCGCCTGCCTGCGCCGGTTGTCCGCTGCCTCGAAGAAAGAGACGTGGTCCGTACTTTCTTTGTCGCCTTTCACGGCCGAGGTAACCCGCCGGTCATAACGTCGGATCAAATCCACCGGTTTGGCGTCAGGCCATCTCTTACCCTCACTCCAGACCTGGATCACCGTAAGATCGAACGGGTCATAGCGTAGCGTCACTTTCTGCCTGGCCAGTTCAGGGTCCACCTCATAGGTGTTGCCCATTAGAGAGACACAGCTCGCCTTGTCGGCCGTACGCTCCTCCTCCCACAGGAAAATGTCCGTCAGTTCCGCTTCTGAAACCCGCTTGGGCGTACGGTTGCTCGCCGCTGCCCGTTCCTTGGGAGACTGTCCCGTGCTGCCATGTTTTCGCAAGTGGTAATACCCATCGACCCAAGCCCAAAATGCGTCATTCAACTCGCCAAGCGTCCGGATATGCCCTGCCTCGACTTGTTCGTAGGCTTCGGGGATGAAGGTAAGCGTCAAATCCCGCCCACCTTGCATTCCCTCCACGGCTCCCCCAAACTCATGCATGACGAACAACCC
>NZ_BMOY01000139.1:369-598 GCF_014647315.1 Paenalicyclobacillus cellulosilyticus | reverse complement strand
CACTCTGCCCTTTACGATACACAAAAAACTGCAGAGTTATTCTGTGGCATCGTGAACAAATGGAAGGCCCTCGGCGGTTGGCCGCTTGTTAACGAAGAATAATAAGTAAACACAACATATTGGGAATAGTATGAATCCTGTCGTTATCTCAGTTTGCGTCATGCTCGTGTTAGCATTGATGCGTGTAAACGTGGTGGTCGCCCTCACGTTTAGTGCCATTGTTGGTGGC
>NZ_BMOY01000139.1:0-258 GCF_014647315.1 Paenalicyclobacillus cellulosilyticus | reverse complement strand
TCGCCGTTGCCATTTCTAAATCTGGTATCACTGACCTGCTCGCAAAAAGCGTGATTAAACGCCTAAACGGCAAAGAAAGTGCGGCATCGACTACTGGCCTTAAATACGCTGTATTAGTGGCGTTAGTGCTCGTAACCATGTCTTCTCAGAACGTAATTCCTGTTCATATCGCCTTTATTCCAATTTTGATTCCACCTCTTTTGGGCGTATTTGTGAAGCTTAAACTGGATCGTCGCTTAATTGCGTGTGTGCTGACTT
>NZ_BMOY01000138.1:333-600 GCF_014647315.1 Paenalicyclobacillus cellulosilyticus | reverse complement strand
CTGTTAGAAATTATGCTGTTTTAAATTTGGAATATAATCTCTTCTGTACGCAGCTGGCCCATGATCTTGTCCATCAGCATGATCCAATAATCCGCTGCCGACAAGTCGAGACGGCTCTAGCTTTAGCAGAACTTCTGCTCATTTTAAATCGTGATTATTTGGATGTTCCACGTGAAATCTTACGATTGCAACAAGAGCAGGCTTTGTATCAAGCGTTTCTTAAGCAATATGGCTATCAATTTAAAGCTCTTTCTCTAACGCCTAGCA
>NZ_BMOY01000138.1:0-240 GCF_014647315.1 Paenalicyclobacillus cellulosilyticus | reverse complement strand
CTGCGTTTAATGACGATACGTTCCCGTCGATTGCTGGTTTCGCTGGCCCCATTAACTGGCGAGTTATCCTCGTATCGCGCATGGATAGCCCAAATTGATCGTTATTTTAATCCTTTTTTGCTGCATTTGGCCTGGATTTTTTTTACTCCAAGACTACTGGTCAATTTAACGATGACATTGAAACACGTTATTCCTGGTTTTTGGATGAGTGAAAAGGAAAAAACCTTAGGTTGGCAAGTA
>NZ_BMOY01000137.1:340-601 GCF_014647315.1 Paenalicyclobacillus cellulosilyticus | reverse complement strand
TGGGATTATGCCTACACTTGGCGAAAAGGAAACGTAGCAAACGAAGTGCGAAATATCAGTTTATACTTTAAAAACGATAGGCTGGTTCGTATTGAATACAACCCAAGGTAAATCCGACATTTCGCACCACAGTATTTTTTAGATAAAAAGACACCCGTGCGGGATGTCGGGTAAATTAAATCAATTTTTGAATTAGCATGGCGAGGCCGAGAACAATACTCGTTAAACCGATCACAATTTTTAAATGAACGACCCGACTAA
>NZ_BMOY01000137.1:0-252 GCF_014647315.1 Paenalicyclobacillus cellulosilyticus | reverse complement strand
CACTTGACGTTAACTCTGGAAAATAAACAAAACGTAGCAAAACCAACCAAACTAACCACCCCTTCGGCTAAAGCCGTAATGCTGACCGATTGCTTGTTTAAAATACCGGATAATATTTGACCACTGGTTAGGATTGGCCCATAACCACCTCCAGACATGCCTTTATTAAAACCAGCTACTAGGCTTACAAAACCAAGTTTTCGCCATGAAAACAAAATGGGCGAACGCCTAAGGATAACGATAACACCAAGT
>NZ_BMOY01000136.1:335-602 GCF_014647315.1 Paenalicyclobacillus cellulosilyticus | reverse complement strand
GCCATACTGGAAGCGAGTACGTTAGGCATCGATTTAAGCTCCAAAGGATATCAAGTTGTTCGTTATAGTCCACAAGGTATTTGGCAAAAAGTCTCTGATAAAGGGATTTTTTCATTCCAAAAAATTCCTACCTCCGCTCGCTTGCAATGGGATACGAACCGGCCTCAAAAAGATGGCCCAGAAATTATAATTAACGCTTCAGGTGATATGAGCCCTTTTGTTGTAAGCTTTAATCTGGATAATGAGACAAAGCTTGTTACTATTCGA
>NZ_BMOY01000136.1:0-254 GCF_014647315.1 Paenalicyclobacillus cellulosilyticus | reverse complement strand
AAAACGGATTTACATTAATTGAAGTGTTATTAGCGCTCGCCGTGCTCGCTATTGCGCTCACCGCCCTATTAAAAGCTACGTCACAAGATGTGAACTATACTCAACGCATTAAGGAGCGCACAATCAGTCACTGGGTCGCTATGCAAGGAGTCAGTGCTATCCAACTTGGGTTAATTACCATACCTGCTGGGCAACCCATCACCGAAGTTACAAGTATGTTGAATCAGAACTGGTATTGGCGAGCCCAATTATTG
>NZ_BMOY01000135.1:307-604 GCF_014647315.1 Paenalicyclobacillus cellulosilyticus | reverse complement strand
CAACACTTGGCTTATGACGAACGTCATACTTGGTTCAAAAACTGGGAGAAAACGGGTCTGCTAGGCTTTGATGATAAGAACGGTGATGGCAACATCAACTACACATCAGATGCTGCAACTAACGAACTGAAAGTTGATAACGACATCATGGTACTGGCTAACCCTGAGATCGCGAAACTACCTAACTGGGTTATCGCACTGGTCGCAGCGGGTGGTCTAGCGGCGGCACTATCAACCGCAGCGGGTCTATTGCTGGCGATTTCGTCCGCGATTTCCCACGACTTAATCAAAGGGGTA
>NZ_BMOY01000135.1:0-229 GCF_014647315.1 Paenalicyclobacillus cellulosilyticus | reverse complement strand
GCGGTGGCCATTGCAGTCGCAGGTTACTTGGGTCTGCATCCACCGGGCTTCGCGGCAGGTACGGTAGCACTGGCCTTCGGTCTGGCGGCGTCCTCCATCTTCCCGGCTCTGATGATGGGTATCTTCAGTAAGAACATCAACAAAGAAGGTGCTATCGCGGGTATGATTGCAGGTATCAGTATCACTCTGTTCTACGTGTTCCAACACAAAGGTATCCTATTCATCGCAG
>NZ_BMOY01000134.1:367-605 GCF_014647315.1 Paenalicyclobacillus cellulosilyticus | reverse complement strand
CTGAATGATTTTAAACAGAATTTATTACCAACGAGCTAATAGTCGAATGAGAATATTGATCCCGTTATTGCTTCTATGTGTCTCAATGCCTTCTTGGGCTGCGCGTCAATTTGATATTGAAGTAATTATTTTCAAGCGAGCAGTCGACGCTGAAAGCACTACTGAATCTTGGCCAAACCAACAGCCTAAAATCGACATGGAAAATGTCGGCAGTTTGGACAGCGAAGCCTACCGCCGC
>NZ_BMOY01000134.1:0-265 GCF_014647315.1 Paenalicyclobacillus cellulosilyticus | reverse complement strand
AAACACGTAGCATGGCGTCAAGGTGATCGAGGTAAAGCAAGCGCGCCAATCTTTCGAATTGTAGGTGGTCGTGATTTCTCTGACTCTTACAATGCAGACGGTAGTCCGATTAATGGCAATAACAGCTACTCTAGCGATGGCTATAACGAAGAAACCATCAACGGCCCACTGTATGAGTTAGATGGCAAATTCCAAATTTACGTGCAGCATTACTTGTTTGCAGAAACCACGCTGGATTTGCGTGAACCAAGCGTCCGTGAAGTTC
>NZ_BMOY01000133.1 GCF_014647315.1 Paenalicyclobacillus cellulosilyticus | reverse complement strand
CATGTACGGCGAGATGTAGCCGCGGTCAAACTGCATGCCTTCGACGACTTCCAGCTCGGTCGTAAAGCCCTTCGACTCCTCGACGGTGATGACGCCGTCCTTGCCGACCTTCTCCATCGCGTCGGCGATGAGCTCGCCAATCTCCCGCTCGCCCGCGGAGATGGCCGCCACCTGGGCGATGTTCTCGCGGCCCTGCACCGGCTTGGCGATCCGCTTGATTTCCTCCACCGCGGCCGCCACCGCCTTCTCGATACCCCGGCGCAGCGCCATCGGGTTCGCGCCCGCCGCGACGTTCTTCAGACCCTCGCGGATCATCGCCTGCGCCAACACGGTCGCGGTGGTCGTTCCGTCACCCGCGACGTCGTTGGTCTTCGTCGCCACCTCTTTCACGAGTTGGGCGCCCATGTTCTCAAACGGGTCCTCGAGCTCAATCTCCTTCGCGATGGTGACGCCGTCGTTGGTGATGAGCGGCGAACCGAACTTCTTCTCGAGCACGACGTTGCGGCCCTTCGGACCGAGCGTCACTTTCACCGTATCCGCCAGCGCGTCGACGCCCCGCAGCATCGCACGGCGCGCTTCCTCGCTGAATTTGATGTCTTTCGCCAT
>NZ_BMOY01000132.1:310-606 GCF_014647315.1 Paenalicyclobacillus cellulosilyticus | reverse complement strand
AAGAGCGTTTCGTATTCATCTACACGAGTAGGAAATCGTTCAGTAAACGCCCATAAAAAGTCAAGAAGGCTTCCTTCACGATCTTCATTCATCTTTTCAACTTCGCGCTCAGTATGCCAGCGCGAGGGCTTGTATTTTGGCATACTATCGGGCAAATCACGCGCAACGCCCCCAGGACGGTAATACGTTGCATGCATTCGAGCACCCGATACCGCTTCATAACAATCAAAAAGCGCTTCCCGCTCTCTAAAACAATAGAGAAATACCGTCATTGCACCGATATCAAGCGCAATAGC
>NZ_BMOY01000132.1:0-241 GCF_014647315.1 Paenalicyclobacillus cellulosilyticus | reverse complement strand
TGGTGCGAATGTATTGAGCTCGTATTGGAGCTTCGACGCCAAGTAATTTCTCGAGCGCACGTACATACGCGTGCTCGTTACACATCATGGATACATAATCCAGACGGTCCATATAACCAATGCTTTGAATATAAGGCTTCGTTTCAGCGAGCTTTTCGGTAGCACGATGAAGCAACCCAATGTGCGGATCAGCGCGAACGATCGTCTCGCCATCCAACTCCATCACCAACCGCAAAACCCC
>NZ_BMOY01000131.1:356-606 GCF_014647315.1 Paenalicyclobacillus cellulosilyticus | reverse complement strand
CTGTTATTGTTATATACCCATTCTACATAAAGATACTGGTTTTTTCGCCACTTGATTTTTTATCGTTTACTTAGAAGAGATGTATTTCTCCCGTACAATGCGTTGCATATCAAACCCTTTATCCTTTAGATAGGCAAAGGATTCGTCAATCATACCTGGATTACCACAAAGATAAACCAAATCCTGTTCAGGATTTAAAGCAAGCGTTGGAAAAGCAGTCTGAACATAACCGCGCCGCTCATGATCCAAT
>NZ_BMOY01000131.1:0-237 GCF_014647315.1 Paenalicyclobacillus cellulosilyticus | reverse complement strand
ATTCATCGCCATACAGTATGTCTTCGCTCTTTTGAGCGCCTTGCAAAATAACGACTTCTAGTAATTTATTTTCTTCTAATCTTTTTTGCAACGCCGGCAACATAGCACGATAAGGGGTAATTCCTGTGCTGGTAGCTACAAAAATGTAGCGCTTAGGCACTTCATCTTTTAGAATTAACCGACCAAAAGGTCCATTAATGTCGATGGCATCCCCCGGTTTTAAATTAAATAATAAAT
>NZ_BMOY01000130.1 GCF_014647315.1 Paenalicyclobacillus cellulosilyticus | reverse complement strand
CCCGCCGTCGCCCGCTGCCCGGCCGTCGTCGCCCGCTGCCCGACCGCTGACCGCTGCCCGCTGCCCGCTGCCCGGCCGCCGCGCGGAAGCGCCCGTTTCACCCGCCGCTGCCCGGCCGTTGAAGCCATAAACGTCATTCATGCGTTCGAGCTCATGATGCTCAGCGTCCCGTGCTTCTGCGACACCAGCACGTCCCAGCCGTTGTCGGCAAACGCTTGGTAACCAAACAAGCAAGGGCCGTCGTACTTCGGATCCACCACACAGGGTATGGTGAACTTCACATCACCCAGATAGACGGTGATGCGGCTGTCGTACCCTGCATCGAGCCCCGTCACACCTTGGACCACATCCGGTCCCAGGTTCGGCAGCTTGAGTTCCTGCGCCACCTGGCCATTGATGAGCGTCTCATACGCCCCTGTGTCAAGCTGAAAGAGGATGAGGTCGCCGTCGGTCGCCGGATCGTACGTGTGCGCGCTCGATCCGCTGCCACCCTGGCTTCCGCTCTGGCCGCCGGAAGCTGGCTCTGCTCCCGTGCCCGCGCCGGCCGTTCCGCCTGCGCCGGCGGCCCCGCCGCCCTGGGCGGTGCCGCTCCCGCCCGAGGCGCCAC
>NZ_BMOY01000129.1 GCF_014647315.1 Paenalicyclobacillus cellulosilyticus | reverse complement strand
GAGTCTGCAACGAGAAAGCTTTCAGGGATGGAGTTGGGTGTACGAGTTCATTTGGATCCAAGAACTGGCGAATATGAAACCTTTCGATATTGGGAAGTCCTTCCAGAAGAGGAAATTGAATTTCCAGAGCGTCAACTCACTGTAGAAGAAGCGCGTGAACGCAAACCCGATGCCGAAGAAGGTGATCGCATCGAAGAGCCTATGCAATCCATTGAATTTGGCCGTATTGCCGCGCAAACGGCTCGTCAGGTCATTATGCAAAAAGTCCGCGAAGCCGAGCGTAAGCTTGGCCAGCTCGTTTATGGCATGGTTAAAAAGGTCACTCGCGACAACGTGATTATTGATCTTGGCGGAAAAGCGGAAGCGTTTATGCCACGTTGTGAAATGCTGCCACAAGAGATGTTTCGAACCAATGATCGCGTACGCGCGTATCTTTATGACATCGTAGAACAATCGCGTGGTCCACAATTGCTGGTAAGCCGTACTCGCAATGAAATGCTGATTGAATTGTTCCGCATCGAGGTGCCTGAAATTGGCGAGAACGTAATTGAAATTAAAGCCGCTGCGCGCGAACCTGGAAGCCGTGCTAAAATTGCTGTAAAGACCA
>NZ_BMOY01000128.1:329-608 GCF_014647315.1 Paenalicyclobacillus cellulosilyticus | reverse complement strand
AACAAGGCAAACTTGATCAGAAAAAGCTGCAAAAAACCATCAAAACAGCCATACGAATGCTGGATAACGTGATTGATATTAACTATTATTCCGTTCCCCAGGCTCGCAACTCAAACTTGAAACATCGTCCAATTGGTTTGGGCTTAATGGGCTTTCAAGATGCTTTATATGAGCTAAAAATCGATTATGCGTCAAACGATGCAATAAGCTTTGCCGATACCTCAATGGAATTGATTAGCTATTATGCCATTGAAGCATCATGTGAGCTTGCAAAAGAAC
>NZ_BMOY01000128.1:0-268 GCF_014647315.1 Paenalicyclobacillus cellulosilyticus | reverse complement strand
CCATTAACCTACTTCAACAAGCACGGGGTGAATACTTAGAGCAAGATCGTTCCCAAAGCTTAGATTGGGAGTCTTTACGCGTTAAAGTACGCACGGAAGGCATGCGCAATTCTAATGTCATGGCAATTGCCCCGACTGCAACCATCTCCAATATTTGTGGTGTTTCCCAATCCATCGAGCCGACTTACCAAAATCTTTATGTAAAATCCAATTTATCAGGAGAATTCACGGTAGTTAACCCTTATCTTGTCGCTGATCTGAAAGCACT
>NZ_BMOY01000127.1:343-610 GCF_014647315.1 Paenalicyclobacillus cellulosilyticus | reverse complement strand
TCTTCCATCTTTAGGAGAACTTCATCTATCGCACGAATGGCGGAAATTGTATCTCGGTTGGGAGATACCGGGTAAGAAAGAATAATCTTTTTCACGGCGTCAAAAAAGAAAAACAAGTAATGCCAACGGCCGTTTACTCGAATGTAGGTTTCATCACCACAGAATTGATCAGACAATTCGTATGGATAGTGATCGATGTATGGCTTAAGAATAAGAGCCACACTGTTTACGTAATTCAGGATTGTCTGATGAGAAATGGCCACACCA
>NZ_BMOY01000127.1:0-299 GCF_014647315.1 Paenalicyclobacillus cellulosilyticus | reverse complement strand
CCGCTGTTTTACGGGCTGAAAGCCCATAATTCACATGATAGGTCAAAGTAAGCCCTAATACATGTGGTGATGAATAGATTCTTGATAGGTCGACTATCGGAAGCTCCGGAGATTCCTTGGATAAAGGCTGGAAATCAATACGAAACTTTCGGTAAATGTATCTCATTTTAAATGCTTGCGGGTCCTTTTTAAAACGTTTCTTTTCCTTTGAGGACATCCCATTTCGCTTCTTTTGATAATACGGGCATTCATTGTTTTTACATTTAAACACATCAAAGTCTTGTCTCTCTTTGATTTTC
>NZ_BMOY01000126.1:304-614 GCF_014647315.1 Paenalicyclobacillus cellulosilyticus | reverse complement strand
TCAAGCAAATTCGGAAAGCCTGTCCAGTCAGCAGAAATAAGAGGTGTAATATCATAGCCTATGAGATGGGGGATTTGTTTAATGATAATGAGTATACCAATCCCAGTTAACATGCCTTTGATAACTGAGGATGGAAAATAATAAGCAATGATTCCTCCACGAAAAATACCAGCTATTAATTGTAAGAGTCCTGCAATAACGCCAGCTAATAAAAATGCTTCCCAAGAACCTAGCTTTTCAAGTGAGCTGATGATAATAGCCGCCAACCCTGCTGCAGGACCACTAACACCTACGGCAGAACCACTGGCTA
>NZ_BMOY01000126.1:0-259 GCF_014647315.1 Paenalicyclobacillus cellulosilyticus | reverse complement strand
CAATTCCTGCAATAATCCCTGAAAATCAAGGTGCATTCGAAGCCAGAGCGATTCCAAGGCAAAGCGGTAACGCAACAAAACTGACTACAAGAGAAGCGGGGAGATCAAATTTTAAATTAGACCCAATCTTATTATTCATGCGTCCTTCCTATAACCTTATCAAATAGTTTCAGTTAAAGGCTCTAAAACCAGTTTTTGAGTATGAGAGCTAGGCTTTCTGGATAAGATGGCTAGACCAAAAATTAATAAACTAAACAGC
>NZ_BMOY01000125.1:337-614 GCF_014647315.1 Paenalicyclobacillus cellulosilyticus | reverse complement strand
CGAGTTGTAGGCTTGTACTTCACCCGTATTTTATGATTGAAATGTTTGTGAGCGTACGTTCGCCGTTTTCAAAGGGCTCATTCTTTGATATAAATGGTTTTATCGTTTTTAAAATCAGGATGATGCATCTGTGAATGACAAAACCGATCCAACCCCAGAAATGGAACCAGATGAAGAGCTGGTGGATGAACAGCGTCGCCAATTTTTATTAACCTCAACTGGTGTTTTAGGAGGGATTGGTGCGTTGTGTGCGTTAACTCCTTTTGTTTCATCCTGG
>NZ_BMOY01000125.1:0-294 GCF_014647315.1 Paenalicyclobacillus cellulosilyticus | reverse complement strand
CTGGAGCGCCCGTTGAGGTCGATTTAAGTAAATTAGAACCTGGTCAACAGATTACAGTCGAATGGCGAGGAAAACCCGTTTGGATTATCCGTCGCACTAAAGAAATGCTTGAAGGCTTAGATGATCATGATGTCCTGCTAAGAGATCCTAAATCGTTGGTTGATCAGCAGCCTGAATATGCTAAGAATGAATTTCGCTCGATTAAACCCGAATATTTAGTATTGATTGGGATCTGTACTCATTTAGGCTGCATTCCAAAATATAAACCCTATGAACAGGAACTTGGTCCACAAT
>NZ_BMOY01000124.1:339-617 GCF_014647315.1 Paenalicyclobacillus cellulosilyticus | reverse complement strand
ATCATTTAGCGATTTTTGCTAAATCAAAAAGTATTTTCTATGCCTTATCTCAAGTCGATGTGATTACAGCTCTGAGCACTGAGGGTAAAACACGTTGCAAATTTATTTATCAAGTTATGGATCACGCCTTAAACACACGTTATCAATATCCGTTAGTGGAATGGATTACTACAACGCTTGTTAATCTACACCAAACGAGTTTATTAACTGAAGAAGAACAAGCCGATCTTGAACAGTTTTGGTACTTAATCAATCAATTTGAAGCGCATGGTCAAATC
>NZ_BMOY01000124.1:0-277 GCF_014647315.1 Paenalicyclobacillus cellulosilyticus | reverse complement strand
GTCACGCCTTCACGATTGCAAATCATGACCATACATAAATCAAAGGGACTTGAATTTGATGCGGTGATTCTACCTGGCTTAAGCTCTAAGTCCCAAACGCCTGACAAACCTTTATTACGCTGGTTAAAATTACCGACGAAAGAACGCGATCTCTTACTTATATCTCCCATGAAGGCGCTGCATCAAGATGTATGTTTAGTTTATGATTACTTACAACAGTTAGACTATGAAAAAGATAGGTATGAAACCCAAAGACTTTTATATGTTGCAGTAACCC
>NZ_BMOY01000123.1:352-619 GCF_014647315.1 Paenalicyclobacillus cellulosilyticus | reverse complement strand
AATCATTAATGAATGAAGCTCAGGATGATTTAAGAGCGCTTTTAAAGATCCCTTCTGAGTATCATGTTTTATTTATTCCAGCCCCGGCTCGGATGCAGTTTTCAATGATTCCTATGAACCTGCTTCAGAATAATAGGGTTGGAGCATATTGGGTTTCAGGCATATGGTCTGAGCTTGCTTTTAATGAAGCTAAAAAAATAGCCGATGCTTGCTGTGTTGGCAGCTCTAAGGCAAATGAGTTTACTAAGGTACCTGAGCTTCATCTAA
>NZ_BMOY01000123.1:0-281 GCF_014647315.1 Paenalicyclobacillus cellulosilyticus | reverse complement strand
ATGGCGTAAAAGTCCCTGTGCCAATGGTTAATATGCCGCTAATTGCCGATATGACCTCATGTCTTTTGACAGAACCTATAAACGTTAGAGATTATGGGCTGATTTTTGCGGGTGCTCAAAAAAATATTTCAATCCCAGGCTTGACAGTTGTAATTCTTCATAACGATATTCTGGCTAACCATCACAATAAGCCTTTGCCAACTATGATGGATTATCAAACGCACATTGCGCATAAATCTCTCTATGCAACACCTCCAGTTTTTAATTGTTATATCGCCCAT
>NZ_BMOY01000122.1:374-619 GCF_014647315.1 Paenalicyclobacillus cellulosilyticus | reverse complement strand
CTGTTTAGTTTGATTGAAATATATGATTTTGGCTTGCCATCCTCATCAACCTGGTAAAAATTAGTTCGTAAGGTTGAAGTAATAGCTTGCACGTATTGACGAATAATTTTATCTTCATCAAGATTTTCAACCGAATCCAAGTCCGTTAATATTTCAGCAACTAAGGCATGAATCTGCTTTTCACGATTTTCAATTTCCTTTGGTGAGAAGTGTAATTCAAAAAGATTGATTAATTTTTTTGCCAA
>NZ_BMOY01000122.1:0-240 GCF_014647315.1 Paenalicyclobacillus cellulosilyticus | reverse complement strand
CAGAAACTTGGCGCCAATCTAAACTTGCACCAAGTACCAATTGGTTAAATCCATCATTTTCGGCATCATTAAACCAAATATGAGTGAAGGCTTTCTGAAACAAATCTCGAATTTCATCAAAATCAAATGCGGAGCCATTGGTATATTGTAAAATAAAGTCATTGATCCAGGTTACTTTTCCTTTACCAAACTTAAGTGCATAAGGCCGCTCGGTAATCGCTCTCAATCCAAGGTTTTCAA
>NZ_BMOY01000121.1:353-619 GCF_014647315.1 Paenalicyclobacillus cellulosilyticus | reverse complement strand
ATCAGGTGCTCCATGCTAAGTTAGTACGTATGGATGTATTTTTCTAAGTGCTCAATCGTTTTTGCTCTATCTTCAAGAAGATTATATAGAATATCTCCAATTGAAACGATGGCAACAATTTTTTCATCTTCTTCGATTAGAATATGACGACGCTTGGTAAGCGTCATGGCTTCCATGGCTTTTTCAATCGTATCGGTGATGCTAAGAATGGTAATATCAGCACACATGACCTCGGAAATCTTAGTTGTTTCGGGTGATAAGTCCTT
>NZ_BMOY01000121.1:0-289 GCF_014647315.1 Paenalicyclobacillus cellulosilyticus | reverse complement strand
CGTAGAAGTCATCTTCATCTGCCACAACTAAAGCGCCAATATTTTCATGAACCATTAGTTCAACCCCTTGTTTGACAACAACATCAGGATATACCTTAACAATAGGTCTTCTTGGCTGTGGCAAAAGTGATCGTAAAATATGAGCCATGTTGCTCTCCTTAATCATCCAATGATTTTATAATCATTGTATTGATTAATTTTAGCACATAGCCATGGATTATTAATGACAAAAAAACTTGAAAAAGAGAATTAGTAGCGTTTATACCCGTGATCTTTCAAAATAAGCCCG
>NZ_BMOY01000120.1:381-623 GCF_014647315.1 Paenalicyclobacillus cellulosilyticus | reverse complement strand
ATAACGCATCCATGCTTTGAGCACGAGAAATGCGTGGGATTAAGTTCATTGAAAAAACACTGACTCGATGTTTAAGGCACCATTTAATTAAACTACTTCCTGAGTTTTTATCAATTTGACCGATTAAAAGAGATTCTGGAGGTAGATCGTTAATTTCTTCCACTAAGGGCTCACCCACGGTGGCCAGAATATGGGTATGGGAAAGGAGAGTCTTGCGAAGAGACATGATCTCTGCGCCGGCT
>NZ_BMOY01000120.1:0-280 GCF_014647315.1 Paenalicyclobacillus cellulosilyticus | reverse complement strand
AACCTAACTTTAAAAACTGCTTAACCGAAGTAGGGGAGATGGCTACTCGTGTTTCGGTGCCGCCTTCATTCAGTGCAGAGATATACATTTGATAAAATCCTTTTTATCGATAGAAGTTTATATCCTAGGGTAATCATAGAGTTTTTGCCAGAGAATTATAAGGGTAGATTAACGATCGTTTTCTTAAGAAAGCAAAATGAATTGTCAGACGGACCTAATCTCAGGTAAAGTCACGTTTTGCAAAGTCCAAGAACAAGAATATGGAAATTCTCTGCTTTTT
>NZ_BMOY01000119.1:370-624 GCF_014647315.1 Paenalicyclobacillus cellulosilyticus | reverse complement strand
ATGGGAAATTGTCATATTCGTAACTTGGATTTTGAAAAGCCTATTTTATTTCTCGCAGCAGGCACTGGATTTGCCCCCATTAAAGCCATGATAGAACATCTTTTGGCGCAAGGATCCAAGCTACCATTTGAATTATTCTGGGGCGCTCGGTCACAAAGTGATTTGTATATGGATGAACGTGTCCACCACTGGCAAACACATGTTCCTCAATTTCAATATTTTTCTCATATAACGTCCACCAGCAAAGAAACATT
>NZ_BMOY01000119.1:0-273 GCF_014647315.1 Paenalicyclobacillus cellulosilyticus | reverse complement strand
CAAATTGTGATCGCAGGCCCCTTTGATATGGTTTATAGTACACGTGATTTCTTAATGAACCATCAGATCAATCGAGAAATCATGTTTTCTGATGCGTTTGATTTTGAAAAAGATTAGGGCTTGTTTAGGAGGATTATCCAATGGAAACGTTGTATCAAATATTAGGACTCATTGCAGCGGGTGTTATTATTTGGATCTTATATCGTTATATTCGTGCGCGCCCTGAAACCCTAAGCCGTGAGTCATTAAGCAAAAGTTTTTTTACTATGGGGT
>NZ_BMOY01000118.1:364-625 GCF_014647315.1 Paenalicyclobacillus cellulosilyticus | reverse complement strand
CGCAGTAAACCTTCAATCTTGAGGTTTTCGTTTACCACAGCCGCTAACTTGCTGATCGTATCCATAAGAGCAGTTAAACCTTCTAACGCAAAGTATTCACATTGCATCGGCACCAGCACAGAGTCGGCTGCAGCCATAGCATTGATTGTAAGAAGGTTTAGAGAAGGAGGACAATCAATAAAGATGAAATCATAGTTATCGCGAACTGTCGACAGTGCGTTTTTCAAACGAACTTCTCGCGCGAACACTTCCATCAATTTG
>NZ_BMOY01000118.1:0-274 GCF_014647315.1 Paenalicyclobacillus cellulosilyticus | reverse complement strand
GACCACTTGATCAAATGGGGTTTCTTCCACCAAAAGATCGTATGCAGTGGCATCAACCATGTATTTGTCGACACCACTGGCCATCGTAGCATTGCCTTGAGGGTCGAGATCGATCACCAAAACCTTGCGCTTTGTTGCCGCCATCGAAGCCGCTAAGTTAATGCACGTTGTTGTTTTGCCGACCCCACCTTTCTGGTTGGCGATTGCTACAATTTTACCCACGACTACCTCGCTAATTTTCCTTGCGCGCTAAGATTACTAGATGCCGATCGCC
>NZ_BMOY01000117.1:362-626 GCF_014647315.1 Paenalicyclobacillus cellulosilyticus | reverse complement strand
CCAGTTCGAATATTTCTGCGTCACTAACGCCAGATTTGGAATCTTCACCACTGGTGTTGACTTGAATCAGCACTTGCAATGGTTTGAGTTCTTGCGGACGTTGCTCATTGAGTCGCTGTGCGATCTTAGCGCGATCAATGGTGTGAACCCAATCGAAATGTTCAGCAACAAGTCGCGATTTATTCGATTGAATCGGGCCAATGAAGTGCCATTCGATTCGATTATCTGGATAATGCTCGGCAAAGTGCTGAACTTTACTGACGC
>NZ_BMOY01000117.1:0-264 GCF_014647315.1 Paenalicyclobacillus cellulosilyticus | reverse complement strand
CTCGACAGGTTTAGTTTTGCTTACCGCTAGAAGTTGCACTGACTCTGGAGATCGACCACATTTTTGTTCGTCGCGTCGAATTTGAGAGGTGATATGTTCAATATTTTGTTGAATACTACTCATAGCTGTACTTTAGACTTAAGGATTTTAAATGGATATCACTGAGTTACTGGATTTTAGTGTAAAACATAATGCTTCGGATCTACATCTTTCTGCAGGTGTACCACCAATGGTTCGTATTGATGGTGATGTGAGAAAACTGGG
>NZ_BMOY01000116.1:312-626 GCF_014647315.1 Paenalicyclobacillus cellulosilyticus | reverse complement strand
CATGGGAAATCACAATCACAGTAGCTGGATTTTGTTTAAGCCAACGTTCAAGCCAGAATATTGCTTCAAGATCTAAATGGTTCGTGGGTTCGTCAAGCAGTAATAAATCAGCCGGAGTCATCAAGCAACGCGCAAGGTTCAAACGCATCCGCCATCCACCTGAAAAGCTATTCACACTTAATGTTTGATCATTCGTTGAAAATCCCAAGCCAGCTAAGATAGAAGCAGCCTGTGCTGGCTTACTATATCCACCGGTTTGAGATAAGCGATCATGACAGATCACAATGGCTTCATCATCACCCGTTTTTTCAGCC
>NZ_BMOY01000116.1:0-229 GCF_014647315.1 Paenalicyclobacillus cellulosilyticus | reverse complement strand
ATGCGGGTAGATCACTTTCAGGAAGCTCTTGCGAAAGATGGCTGATGCGAAGTTGGGCATTTAACTGACACACCCCGGTATCCGGCGTTAATTTTCCCAGCACCATGCTGAAAAAACTACTTTTTCCACAACCATTTCGCCCTACAAGCCCGATTTTTTGTTTTTCAAAAAGACTTACCGTAGCTTGGCGCAGCAAGATCTTGTTTCCACGACTAAGCGTTACCTGATT
>NZ_BMOY01000115.1 GCF_014647315.1 Paenalicyclobacillus cellulosilyticus | reverse complement strand
AAGAAGGTGTACCAACATCCGCTTCGGGATCAGGGTCCTGGGCTGGATCATCTTCATCGCTATCATGCTCATCGCCATCTTCATCGTCCTGTTGATCATCGGCTTCATCCGTTGCCTTTGAATTATTCATTTCTGAGTCCGAAGAAGTCGCGGTGTTATTACTGGCTGCCGCGGGAGCTTGTGAGCCATTGGCTTCAGGTGTATCTGCATACGTCCAGGTAGAAAAGGAAATGAACGCCAAGAATAATAGAAAGAGACGCTTCATAGATATCTCCATAAATTGAAAACGCATCAAAAAAATACTCTCCTACTATAAGTCGAATTGTAACATCTTAGAATAGGGAAGTAGCTAAAAGACGTTTACAAAGACTTAAATAGTGCGATACATCCGGCATGCATTGATGACGCTCTGCTAACCATAATGTCTCTGCGAAGCAATCCATCATTTTATGCTCAACACAAAGTGGATCATGATGTTTTTGAACGAGTGTTTGAAAAATGGAACGAATCCCATTGGGGCGATCGGTTGTGACTTGATCACGAACTGCTAAATGAAGCCCCATATGTAAAAAGGGATTTGTTTGTCCTAGCTCTGGATAAAACACATGCTCAGATTCCAGGGACGATTGCTC
>NZ_BMOY01000114.1 GCF_014647315.1 Paenalicyclobacillus cellulosilyticus | reverse complement strand
TTAGTGGTTGGTGGGATTGGGGTAATGAACGTCATGCTGGTTGCCGTGAGCGAGCGAAAAAAAGAAATTGGTGTTCGAAAAGCATTAGGAGCTAAAAATCGCGAAATTCAAGCGTTGTTTTTGGTTGAATCGGTGATTTTGTCTTTGTCCGGTGGTTTTTTGGGAGTTTTATTAGGATTGGCCTTGACTTGGATGATAGCTCTTTTTAATCATTGGTCTTTTACTCTTTATATTGTACCTCCTTTAGCCGGTTTTGCTGTTTCTGTGGTTACTGGGATATTTTTTGGCTTTTATCCAGCTCGTCGGGCTTCTTTATTAGAGCCCATGGCTTCTCTGCGTGCTGATCTATAGCTTTATTTTTTAGGGTTCGCTTTGGGGAGAGTAGACTTGAATACGATTCTTACCAGAGTTTTTTGCTACATAAAGCGCATCATCCGCAGCCCTCTTTAATTCACTGGCGGCTGTAGCATGCTCTGGGGCGGTAGCTAATCCTGCAGATAAATGGACTCTGGGAAGTGTTTCGTTTTGAAATCGAATTTGCGTTGAACGGATTCTTCGAATCATTTCTTCGATGCGTTGCTTTGCTTCTTGAGCCGTGGTGTTAATGAAAAGTACCACAAATTCATCGCCCCCAAGTC
>NZ_BMOY01000113.1 GCF_014647315.1 Paenalicyclobacillus cellulosilyticus | reverse complement strand
GTGCCCTTCATGAATCAATGGATTGGTTTCTCGTGTTCTAAAGGAATGCCCTGTTGCTAGGAGGTAAATGGATTCTAAAAGAGACGTTTTACCACTGCCATTTTCTCCCACAATGAGATTACAGCCTGGATGAAGTTTAAGCCGAGCTTCAGAAATATTGCGCAGATGATGAACATCAAGTTGATTGAGGTTCATGAATGACAAGGTCCTAAATTTTCATCGGCATGATGATGTATTGATACGTCTCATCCTGTAATGACTCCACTAACACACTGCTATCACTATTGGTCATAGACAATTGCAAAGGACCTTCCGGGACAGAGTTTAAAACGTCTTGTAAATATCCAGCATTAATACCAATTTTTAACTCATCGCCCTGGGTTTTAGCTTCTAGATGTTCCATCGCCTCTTCGTGCTCTTGATTATTGGCAACTAGCGTTAATTGCGAGTCTTGCATATGCAGCAATACCGCGCGCGATTTTTCATTGGCCAATATGACAATGCGTGACAGGGCTCGTTTTAACACATCACGTTCCAGCACTACGTGCTTATCTTGCTCTTTAGGAATAGCTTTGGCGTAAGGGGGAAAGCGTGCTTCTATTAACTTTGAAACAAACGTGTATTGCTCAGTCATGACTTTA
>NZ_BMOY01000112.1:349-648 GCF_014647315.1 Paenalicyclobacillus cellulosilyticus | reverse complement strand
TTGGCAATCACCAATACACAGCGACAATCTTTACTCTCTAAACCGTGGCAAGAATTGCCGTTCACCATCAACCACATCAATAGCCTCGATTTGCTTAACGCCGATATTGAATGGGGGGAATGGCACTGGCAAAACCTTGAACTGTCCATTGAAGATGCCTCACTGCCTGCGTCTCTATGGAATGCCACTGCCAAAGTGTCTTTACAAGCTGACAGTGTTCGTTTCCAAGAGCAAACCGCAATAGAGCCACGCTTGAACGCCATTTTCACGCCCGAGAATATCCAGCTCCAAGAACTGAG
>NZ_BMOY01000112.1:0-264 GCF_014647315.1 Paenalicyclobacillus cellulosilyticus | reverse complement strand
ACTCGACACGGCTTCTGTTCAAGGATTGAAATGGGCTATCCAGTCTGATGACAACAAGGATTGGTGGAAGGCTGCCACCAGCGCGTTACAAGAAGTGGATATCCAAGAACTTGATATTGAACGTAGTCAGATAATCCAATTAGCGCACGAACCATTCTGGCAACTCTCTGGCTTAAACGTCGAAGGAAAAGCGCTAAAGTTAAAGCGCCAACACCGTTTTTGGGGCGTATGGCATGGCAGTCTCGACGCGAGTGTCGTGAATGC
>NZ_BMOY01000111.1 GCF_014647315.1 Paenalicyclobacillus cellulosilyticus | reverse complement strand
CAATCAATCAATTCTGGTTTATTTTCTTCATTAATTAATTTTCTGCATAGTAAGCCTTTTAAAACTCCTGTTTTCCGTCATCAAACCACAACAGATCATCGAAGCAGCGCTGGCTTTTTAAAGAGAGCAGGTTTTGGTTTTCTTGGTTTGTCGCTGGCGTGCATGACGCTGCCTGCAGTGGCTGGCAGCATGGGTGCAGTGGATGTTCCTGTTTCTCATCCCTGGTCGGTGACTGGCAGTCTTGGCTACACCGTGTATGAGGATATGTTCCGAGATGATGGTCAAACGGCTGTGGGTCGCTTTGCCATTGGCCGCGATGTATACACTGGTAATTCTCTGACCTGGGGTCTTGAAGTTGGCGTGCAAAGCGGCAACACCATGCGTTATTTCCCATCACAAGCCGCCATTGATGCGCTTGGCGGTCTTCCGATTCAAACGACGGTGAAGCCGATGCTTGATGCGCTAGTGACTTTGAAAACCGCTTCTTTCGGCACAATACCCGTATTTGCTCAACTCAAAGGCGGGATTGCCTATCGCCGCTGGCAGTTTAATGACCGAGACAGCATTAACGATAAATCACGAATTGCCGGTGAAGTGCAGGCGGGGCTAGGTGGCTTTATCAGTGAGCGGACAAGCTTGAGTTTGTCTT
>NZ_BMOY01000110.1:423-656 GCF_014647315.1 Paenalicyclobacillus cellulosilyticus | reverse complement strand
GTTTCTCTTGAATGATATTGAGTAAGTCTTCTATTTCTAAATCTAAATTACTGGACGAATAAATCGATAAATGATGGGAGACACGATCAAAAAAATAGGACAAATTAAGTCCATATCTGGCTGAAGCGCGTTCTTCCCGTTCATAGATACTATCAATATAATCACTCAGTTCTTTGGTGCATTCAAGATAGGCTTTTAATTGATCTTTTGGAACATGAGAGGCAGGAATATAA
>NZ_BMOY01000110.1:0-376 GCF_014647315.1 Paenalicyclobacillus cellulosilyticus | reverse complement strand
TGAAAATCAGCCAGTTGCTCATCTGCTTCGCGAAGAGCGTCTTTGCGCTGCTCGGCTAATCTTAACAAGGCTTCTTTCTCGCCATGGATATCTCTATCCGGTAAAGGGGATAACGTTCTTTTAGCAATCGTTACGGCTTCAGTAATTTTTTCTAACGTTGCCAATTTTTGCCCTATCTGTTCTTGAATTTCGGCTAAGATTCTTGCTCTTCCTTCACCAGACTGTTGTCTTAGCTCCTCTTCAATGGCTTTTAGCTCATCGCGAGCGGCTGTAACTAAACCTTCTGTTTGATCAAGTTTCGTTTTATTTTCCTGAACCTTCCCTAAGAGTGCGACTAATGTTTGCTCTCTTAATTCTTGAAGAGCGGAGCTGTTGT
>NZ_BMOY01000109.1 GCF_014647315.1 Paenalicyclobacillus cellulosilyticus | reverse complement strand
CGCAGTTATTGTTTTTATTTAACGTCATTCAAACCGCACGTCGTCATGGTCCGAAAGTGGATGCTAAAGTTTGGGAAGGTGCTCATGGTTTAGAGTGGACCTTATCGTCTCCTCCACCTTATCACAGCTTCTCAACGCCACCTAAAATCCACTGAGTATCAAATGGCTGTAAAATCACATACCAGATTATTAGTGACGTTATTTGCCATTGTGGTTGGAATGTTTGGGTTTGGATTTGCACTGGTACCTATTTACAACAGTCTTTGCAAAGCGTTGAATATCAATGGCAAAACAAACCCGGAAGCGGTGGCATATGATAGCCATATAACGATTCAGAAAGAGCGTGAAGTTTTGGTTGAATTTGTTGCAACCAATAACAGCGGGATACCTTGGGATTTTTATCCCAAGGTGCACAAATTACGAGTGCATCCTGGCGAAATTGCTAAGCTGTCGTTTTATGCTGAAAATAAAACAAATCATCGCATGACGGTGCAAGCGATACCCAGTGTCACTCCAGGGATTGCTGCAAAATATTTAAAAAAAACCGAATGTTTTTGTTTTACCCAACAAACGCTGAATGGTCATGAAGCCATGGATATGCCCTTGCTATTTCATGTGGATACGGATTTACCAGAGCGGGTTAAAACCATTACCTT
>NZ_BMOY01000108.1:376-661 GCF_014647315.1 Paenalicyclobacillus cellulosilyticus | reverse complement strand
CGCTATCAGCAAGCCATTGCTTATGGCGAGATTCAGGTGACATTAAATCAGGCAAAGCCTGAAGAAGGCTTGGCTAGCCCAGTATTAACCATTAAAAATTTAACCAAGAATACCGAATTACCTGCTCAACCCATTGATTGGAATGGGCAAGCGCTCATTAATAATCTTAAGGTAGGTGATGCTTATCAATTGTCAGTGGCCACCTTGTATGGTTCAGAGCACAGCTATGTGGCGCAATTTAGCCCGAACAATACCGTAACAATTGATGGCACGGCTTCAAAACCC
>NZ_BMOY01000108.1:0-310 GCF_014647315.1 Paenalicyclobacillus cellulosilyticus | reverse complement strand
ACGGTAGTGAATTTATCCGTATCTGGATTGCCAGCGAATCAAACGGCAACCATTACAGCAAAAGATAATAAAGGCAATACGTATCCGATTACCCTTGGCAATCACACCCAAGATTGGAAGTTACCCAGCAATCGCCAATATCAATTCAGTGCTGCGGTGGTTAATGTTGATAACAAACGCTACCAAGCTGAAGTGACACCCGCGTCTATCTTACTGCAAGCGGACACTCCAGCAAGTCTTAACGTGGTTTATCAAGAAAAACCCATGGTAACTGAGTTTAGTCCTTATGTGGATGTTACCTTAGGAACGG
>NZ_BMOY01000107.1:369-663 GCF_014647315.1 Paenalicyclobacillus cellulosilyticus | reverse complement strand
CGACGGCTGATGTCTTTAATGTTTTGTACGTTTAGAGATGTCTCTTCTTCAATCATTTTTAACTTAGCGATTGAACGACGGATCTCTTCTTCGTTACGTTTGATTTTCTCAGCGTATGGCTTGTCAGATGCTAGGATCTCGTCTAGCCATGCATCACTTGATTCGTTACCAGTGAATAGGGCAATAAACGATTTCTTCGGCATTTTGCCGTATTCAACCACAGACTTCATGATCAAACGTTCTTGAGTACGAACGCGATCCATTGCTGTGCGAAGTTCGTTCACTAGGTGGTCG
>NZ_BMOY01000107.1:0-323 GCF_014647315.1 Paenalicyclobacillus cellulosilyticus | reverse complement strand
AGCATCATTTCGTTAGCAACGGTTGCTTTCGGGCTGTCGTAGCCGTACTCATTGATCGCTAGCTGAAGATTTTGGTATGTGCTGCGTAGCTGGTTGAATTTCTCAAGCGCTAGCTCTGGGTCAATACCTACATCTTCTTCTGAATCATCTGAATCGTCATCGCTCTCTTCATCATCTTCTAGGTCTTCTTCGTCTTCCTCTTCTAATTGAGTTTCAGACAGTTCAGAACCGATGTGAGTCGCGGTTGGCGCTGCTGTATCGTCAGCGTCAGGATCTACAAAGCCAGAGATTAAATCAGTCAGACGAAGTTCTTCTGCCTGAAC
>NZ_BMOY01000106.1:401-664 GCF_014647315.1 Paenalicyclobacillus cellulosilyticus | reverse complement strand
TGGCTTGCTTTGCTTGCATTTGCCGGAACATTAACGGTTAATGTTTTAAATATGTTTGAATCAACTTTAAATGAGGTCATTGTATTGACCTTATTTATTCCCTTGCTCATTGGGATTGGCGGTAATACTGGATCTCAATCCTCCACAACCATCGTTCGTGCTTTAGCCGTTGAAGACGTCCGGGTCAGTGATTTTTTTATCATCGCTCTTCGGGAAACCAGTGTCGGAATTTTGTTAGGAATGACGTTAGGCGCCGCGGCTTA
>NZ_BMOY01000106.1:0-283 GCF_014647315.1 Paenalicyclobacillus cellulosilyticus | reverse complement strand
ATACTTGCTCGAGTTTTAAAACTTGACCCAGCCGTAGTCAGTGCGCCCTTTGTTTCCACTGTTATTGATGCAAGTGGACTTTTAATTTATTTTATGATCGCACGCACTGTATTAAATTTTTAAACTTATACAACCCCAGTTCGGAGTTTATACAATAAACTTATCCCATCGACCGTAAGAGCATCGAATGGTTCCTTTAGGAATGGATAAGATAAATAACAATCCGCCAGCAATAAAGCTTGCCATCATAGAAATGAAATTCGCATCATACATAAACGGTGTA
>NZ_BMOY01000105.1:381-677 GCF_014647315.1 Paenalicyclobacillus cellulosilyticus | reverse complement strand
CTTTTTTTTCTACCGACCATGGTCGTTACTTTAGCTGGAGGAGCTTTGTTTGGGCCAATTTTCGGTACTTTTTTTAATGTGATTGGTGCAACAATGGGGGCTGCTATTGCTTTTGCGATTAGCCGTTATTGGATCAGTGACTGGGTCCATTCTAAGCAAAATAAGCATATTACCCTTTTAATTCGAGGGGTAGAGCGGCGTGGGTGGCAATTTGTTGCGTTTTTAAGACTGGTACCCATTGTTCCATTTAATTTAGTGAACTATGGATTAGGTTTAACACGAATAAAATTTAGTCA
>NZ_BMOY01000105.1:0-320 GCF_014647315.1 Paenalicyclobacillus cellulosilyticus | reverse complement strand
ATTATATCGTAAGCACCTTTATTTTTCTTGTTCCAATTGAAATTATCTCAACGTATTTTGGTTATGCAGGAATAGACTTCCTTGCCAATTCTAGCGTCTTATATAAACGGATTTTTTTAGCAATTATCGTAATTTTTGCTCTCGCCTACTTCCTTTACCAGTATTGTAAACAAAAGCGATCTAAGAGCTCATGAAACGGTTTGTATCCGAGGTGATAAGCAATCTTAGCTTCTGAATAGTGGGATGATTCACGTCATAAGATTGACCGCCCCATGTTCGAACAGGTATTAATCGCCTTAATGCATTGGTTACAAATAAGG
>NZ_BMOY01000104.1 GCF_014647315.1 Paenalicyclobacillus cellulosilyticus | reverse complement strand
GAAACGACATTTGCTATCAAAAAATGCCAGCGATTCATGTGCATCATGCCAGCAATAAGAGGAATAATTGAACGCAAAGGACCAATAAAACGACCGATTAAAACGCTCTTGCCTCCGTGTTTTGCAAAGTAATCTCTTCCATATCTTAGCCAATTTGGATTGCGACTAAAGGGCCACATATTCGGGAGACGATGTTTAAAAATAGAACCTAAAAGATAGCTTGCGCCATCACCAGCGACGGCACCTGCCGCGGCCGCAAGAAGCGTGAGATCAATCCTCATGACACCCGATCCTGCCAAGATACCAATCGCTGTCATCGTCACTGAACCTGGAATAATGCTCCCAATAATGGCTAGAGACTCAGTAAAAGAAATTAAAAACGTAAAGAACAATGCCCAATGAGGATTGGCGTATATCCAAGTAGTTAACGGCTGTAAATAATCCGAAAATAAGGTCATGGTTCCTGTTCAAAAGAAGTTAAAAATAACTGAGCAAATTGTTCTTTTACAGCTTCAAATTGGATTTCTGAAATAAAATCTTTTATTTGTACCATTTCCATTTTTTCATATCCACAAGGATTGATTCCTTTAAATGGGCTCAAGTCCATGGCAACGTTCAATGCAATCCCGTGGTAAGTACAGCCATTTTTAACTCGAAGCCCAATCGAGGCAATTTTTTTATT
>NZ_BMOY01000103.1:404-683 GCF_014647315.1 Paenalicyclobacillus cellulosilyticus | reverse complement strand
GGACGCAAATAAAAAGGCGTAGTTGCAATACAATCTAACTACGCCTACAAAAATAAGTCTGTAACCATTATTTAGCGATGAGCAATCGCTAAGCCTTTTAGAATGGTTAAAGCGGCATACAATTGATAATCATTGTGTATCAAATCTTGCTCGTCTTCAGTCGTTGGTGCGGAGGATAGTATTTTTTCCTTAGCTTTTGGATCATTACTGTTGTTGTTGAGCAAATGACCATTTAAATCAGCTTCGGTAAATCCTGTAAACTTAGCTTCATCTTCAGCT
>NZ_BMOY01000103.1:0-263 GCF_014647315.1 Paenalicyclobacillus cellulosilyticus | reverse complement strand
AGCTTTGTGTTCCCAATATGACGGCTCGTTTATTATCTTTAAGCGCACCCGCTACAATTTCTGAAGCTGAAGCGGAACCATTATTAATTAGCACGACCATAGGTGCATTATTTAAGATATCACCAGGATTAGCCAATGCGGTGAATTGCGTACCCGGTAGTCTTCCCTCGGTATACACAATTTTCTCTTCCTCCCCTTGCTTATCATTATTGATAAAGGCATCGGAAATTTGGATAGCTGAATCTAAAAGTCCGCCTGGATTA
>NZ_BMOY01000102.1:332-687 GCF_014647315.1 Paenalicyclobacillus cellulosilyticus | reverse complement strand
GTGAAGAATTCGATGTGCAAGTTAAAGTATTATTACGTACCCGTGAAAAAGTAGAAGCATTACAAAAACAAATTGATGCGCTTTCGAAAAAAAAATCTAAACCGCACTAATCTAAATTCGACAAATGAATCGATTTACATTCAATTACCAAATTTAGGTTAATTAAACATCGACTCCAATCCTTCGATTCGTTAAAATGGCTTGGTCCAATCAGGGAAGTAGAGAATTATCATGAACCTAGCCATTACCAAAACTCGTAGCGCATTAGGGATTGAAGCGCAATCAGTCTCTGTAGAAGTTCATCTATCGAATGGCCTACCCTCTTTTACTATTGTGGGTCTCGCTGAAACGGCTG
>NZ_BMOY01000102.1:0-254 GCF_014647315.1 Paenalicyclobacillus cellulosilyticus | reverse complement strand
AAATCACGGTCAACCTTGCCCCTGCTGACTTGCCCAAAAGCGGAAGTGGGTTTGATCTCCCCATTGCCATTGGCATATTGGCCGCCTCAGGACAAATACCTCCTGATAAGTTAGATTCGCACGAATTTATTGCTGAGCTAGCACTCAATGGCTGCCTTAGAGGTATTTCGGGCATTATTCCGATCGTTTTAGCCAGTAAACGTGAGAATCAACAATTAATTATTGCTGAGTCCAATGCAAAAGAAGCTTCTTTG
>NZ_BMOY01000101.1:391-692 GCF_014647315.1 Paenalicyclobacillus cellulosilyticus | reverse complement strand
GACGGATCAGTTTAGCTTGCTCAACAAATTTCTCTTTGCCTTCCTTCAAAGAGATAGAGTTCACAATGCCTTTACCTTGAATGCATTTCAGACCCGCTTCGATCACTTCCCATTTGGAAGAGTCGACCATGATTGGCACTTTGGAGATTTCTGGTTCTGAGGCACATAGGTTTAGAAAACGCACCATACA
Organism: Paenalicyclobacillus cellulosilyticus; assembly: GCF_014647315.1. GTDB lineage: Bacteria > Bacillota > Bacilli > Alicyclobacillales > Alicyclobacillaceae > Alicyclobacillus_J > Alicyclobacillus_J cellulosilyticus. The sequence continues at coordinate 502 of NZ_BMOY01000101.1, read as the reverse complement.
AGCCTGTGCATCTAACATCCCCTCATCCATGTTGATGTCGATGATTTGGGCACCATTTTCAACTTGCTGACGCGCGACTTCTAATGCTTCATCATACTGTTCCTCTTTGAT
>NZ_BMOY01000101.1:0-258 GCF_014647315.1 Paenalicyclobacillus cellulosilyticus | reverse complement strand
GACGACAAGCCACAGGCAAATCTGGCAAAGCGCGAGGTGTAACACCTTCAACGGCCTGCGCCATTTGGCGAATATGCTCCGGCGTTGTACCACAACAGCCACCAATCAGATTTAAAAAGCCGCTGCTAGCCCACTCTTTTACATGCTCTGCCATATCTTCTGGAGAAAGGTCATATTCTCCAAAAGCATTCGGCAAACCTGCGTTAGGGTGTGCGGAAACAAATGATTCAGAAATACGAGAAAGCTCTTCCACGTATG
>NZ_BMOY01000100.1:394-695 GCF_014647315.1 Paenalicyclobacillus cellulosilyticus | reverse complement strand
ATTAGCCCGTGAATTATCTAAACGAGGAACGGGAAGCACCTTGTATATTTTGGATGAGCCTACTACCGGACTACATTTTCATGATACAAAACAATTGTTAAAGGTACTGACTCGTTTACGTGATCAAGGAAATACCATTTTAATCATCGAACACAACCTTGATGTGATCAAAACAGCGGATTGGATTATCGATTTAGGCCCTGAAGGAGGCAGTAAGGGAGGCGAAATTATCGCTACCGGCACGCCTGAAGAAGTGGCGTCCTGTGCTGAGTCCTATACGGGTCAATTTTTACGCCCTTTA
>NZ_BMOY01000100.1:0-333 GCF_014647315.1 Paenalicyclobacillus cellulosilyticus | reverse complement strand
ATGAAGATCGGTGGATACTACGGTCAAAGCCGCAGTAGGTAGGCGTAATGAGGATACTACGGTCAAAGCCGCAGTAGGTAGGCGTAATGAGGATACTACGGTCAAAGCCGCAGTAGGTAGACGTAGTGAAGTTGGTTTTTATCGTACAACCTACGTGCTGTGCTTTAAGCACAGCATCCATGCTAGAAGTCATCAAGGTCGGTGGATACTGCGGTCAAAGCCGCAGTACGTAGGCGTAGTGAGGATACTGCGGTCAAAGCCGCAGTAGGTAGGCGTAGTGAGGATACTACGGTGAAAGTCGCAGTAGGTAGTCGTAGTGAAGTTGGTTATTAC
>NZ_BMOY01000099.1:397-696 GCF_014647315.1 Paenalicyclobacillus cellulosilyticus | reverse complement strand
CGTTCCTCCACCATTTGTTCAATGCCTGATTGAATCTGGCGAAATAGATCTACTTTGCGGAATTTGGGTTCTTCACCTAAACCATAAGCCAACCCTCGGTAAAAATCCATCACTCCTCCAGTAGACAATGGAAAATAGACGACATGATACAAAGATGGATTGAGTGACTCCTTAAAACTTCGTAATGTAAATGTTTTTCCAGCCCCAGGATCACCTATAATTAAACCGATTCCTTTCGACTTTTGTAAGTACGCTAAACCATTTAATGCTCCTTGATAAATCGTAGATTCAAACGCATC
>NZ_BMOY01000099.1:0-350 GCF_014647315.1 Paenalicyclobacillus cellulosilyticus | reverse complement strand
AATAAAAGGATTTATACATGATCCGTCTCTCCCTTCCGTTGAACCGTATCCATTATCGCAAATGGGGATGGGGCTCGTTTGACATGCGCATTATCTTCCATGTTAACGGCTATCGCTTGTGCTACTTTTTTTCCATCTTCAAACACATACACCGCTCGATCATCGAGTCGAAGATCAATCTTCTGACCAATGAAAGAAGCGGGAACTTCATATAATTTCTTATCCAACGTAATCGTCCCATCTAATTTTACGACTCTTTTTGCTCTTTTTAAAAATACTGTCTCTAGTATGGAATGATCCTCTAAAAATGTGATATGATCTAATTGGGATTGAAATACTTGATGGGGTGT
>NZ_BMOY01000098.1 GCF_014647315.1 Paenalicyclobacillus cellulosilyticus | reverse complement strand
CGGCAGGAGCCGGCGCGGCCGCGCGGCGCGGCAGGCGCGGTGACGCGCAAGCGCAAGCGCCAGGCGGCCGCGCCAGGCGGCAAAGGGGCTTTGGTTACCGGTGCAGAGCTCACGTTTCGCCCGCGCCGTCCGGAGGACGATGCGTTCATTGTGGCGTTGACGGAAGAGCAGTTGGGCCGGGCGCACCAGGAGGCGACCGGGGAACCGTTCCCGCGCGCCCAATTCGAACAGTTGATCCAATCGGGGATGCCGACGGTCGTCGTGGAGCAGGGAGAAAAGCGGATCGGCTATTACACGTACTTGGTCGGCGCGGACGGGATCATGCACATCCACGCCCTGGTGTTGGAAAAAGGGCGGCGCAAAGAGTGGGGTGAGAAGGTGATGCAACACCTGGAGGAGGAGGCGCGCCGTTTGGGCGCGCACACCCTGCAGGTGCTCGTTCTGGCACGCCAGCCGCAGAGTGTGGCGTTCACCAAGGAACTCGGTTTCGTCGAGGCGTACCGGATGCCGCCGCATACCATTTGTTTCCAAAAAGCAGTCTCCCCGCCTGCCTCGGGGCAGCCGCAGGCAGGGGTGGAGACGCCTGCAGCCCGGCCGGCATCCGGACTCGCCTCCCGACCGTAACGCGTACCGCGGCCGGACGCTCCGCGCGGGCCGGGCGATGGCGCGGTACGGGCGCCGCGCGCGCCGCCGGGGC
>NZ_BMOY01000097.1:340-703 GCF_014647315.1 Paenalicyclobacillus cellulosilyticus | reverse complement strand
GGCAAGACATAATATTTGCTTCATCGTCATTGGTTACAGCACAAAATACGTCCGTAAATTCAATGTTTTCGTTAACTAATAAATCACGATCCGCAATATCACCTTGTAATATTGTGGATTTATGTAATTGTGACGCGAGGTAATTAGCACGTTCAAAGTTATGTTCAATGACTTTTATACGATAATGGGACTCTAGGGCTTGAGCTAATTTGCTGCCAATATGTCCACCACCTGCGATGATTAAGCGGCGATTGGGGTGAGTATATCGACCTAATGCGATTAATACTTGCTGGATGGCTTGTGGGGAGGCAATAAACAAGACATCATCATCTTTTTCAATAACGCATTGCTCTTCCATTGGTA
>NZ_BMOY01000097.1:0-224 GCF_014647315.1 Paenalicyclobacillus cellulosilyticus | reverse complement strand
ATGATTCCATCAGATTGAGGCTTAATCGTTACAAGACGAACGCGACCGTCGGAAAAATCAAGGATATTGGACGCTCCTGGATAATCAATTAATTTCACAATGTGTTCAGTGACTAATTTTTCAGGGCTAATGCAAACATCAACTGGAATGTGTTCATGACTAAATAAATCAGGATATTGATAGTAATGCCTTGAGCGAATGCGCGCGATTTTATTCGGAGTACG
>NZ_BMOY01000096.1 GCF_014647315.1 Paenalicyclobacillus cellulosilyticus | reverse complement strand
TGGATCTCTTTTGTGCTGTCTTGAGTTCGACCTGCAAGATTACGCACCTCATCTGCTACTACAGCAAAGCCTCGTCCTTGTTCGCCTGCTCGAGCTGCTTCAATTGCAGCGTTCAAGGCTAATAGGTTGGTTTGTTCCGCAATATCCCCGATTACATCCAGGACTTTCACGATGTTGTTTACATCTTGATCGAGATCGGCAACCGCTTTACTTGCAGTATTCAGCTGAGTCGCAAGACCTTGGATGTTATCTACCGTACTGTGGATCAGTGATTGAGTGTGCTGACTTTGTTTATCTGCTTCATCGGTATTACGTGCTGTGTCGCTAGCAGAGCTTGCCACATGGTTAGCGGAAGAAGCCATTTCTGTCATCGCTGTTGCAATCATTGCGGTCGATTGCTGCTGAGAAACGGTAAGATCGGCGATGGAATTTGAGCGCGACTCTACTGCTGATAGCTCATCGCGTAGAGCGTGCATCGATTGTTCAAGGTTAGTCACCATGGTTGCCAATGATTGGCTCATATTCTGAACCGCATGGTAGATACTGCCTTTTGGAGCGACGGTATCAAAGCTAGTTTGGATGTTACCTTGTGCAACCGCTTGAACCGCTTCTCGTACATCGTTAGGTTCACCTCCTAAGAGATTGAGCATTTTGCGAATTGAGATGATCAAGCCTCCAAGAATTGAACCTGCGATAACCAGACACAGCA
>NZ_BMOY01000095.1 GCF_014647315.1 Paenalicyclobacillus cellulosilyticus | reverse complement strand
TGGGAAGCCGTTGCGCTGACACTTGCAGAAAAAGCGGGTATTAAAACAACCGATTGGCGTCTGGAAACAATCATGGAAAAACCAGTGCTGATTCTGCGCCGTTTTGATCGTCACGAAGGTCAGCGTGTTCCATTCTTATCTGCAATGAGTATGTTAGGTGCAAAGGATAATGACCCCCACAGCTATCTTGAAATCGCTTACGCCATTACTCAACACGGTGCAAGTCCAAACAGTGATTTAGAAGAACTGTGGAGGCGTATCATCTTTACCGTAATGATTTCAAACACAGATGATCATTTAAGAAATCATGGTTTTTTATATGAACGTCATAAAGGTTGGAGGTTGTCACCTGCCTATGATGTCAACCCAACCCCCCTTGAAATGAAAGCACGTATGTTATCAACGTCGATAGATTATGATGATCCAACGGCTTCTATTGATTTGGCGCTTTCCGTCATTGATGAGTTTCGGATAAAGAAAGCAAGAGCACTTGAAATTATAAAAGAGGTTGCGTTAGCGGCAAGTAAATGGCGTTCGGTTGCTAGCCAATTTGGTTTGACAAAAAGGGAGATTGACCGCATGGCTTCTGCTTTTGAGCATGAAGATTTGAAGATAACAAAACGTTAACAATCCTGGGCCATCACTCCAAACACAAGGCTAAGTTACAAGGGTAGAGCATAAATGGTGTTAATCAAACACGACTTCTTTGGGATCGAAAGCATCAGGATCAAATTCATCATGGACCCACTCTAGCATTTCTTCATGT
>NZ_BMOY01000094.1:343-778 GCF_014647315.1 Paenalicyclobacillus cellulosilyticus | reverse complement strand
CTGCAGTAATGCCATTGGGTAACCCTTCTGCACGAGCTATCTCTTCAGGAGAAAATCCCGCACCTTTTAATTCTCCATCGGAGAACCCTGCGTCCTTAAGTTCTTGCGCCGTAAATCCTGCATTCCTTAATTCACACGCATCAAAATCACAAGCTCTTAGTCGACTTGCACTAAATCCAGCGTTTTTTAATTGTGTAGCATTAAAACCTGCAGCGCGTAACTCTTTACAATTACAAACTTGCTGCAAGTCATTAAGCGAATAACCATTTTCTTTCAACTGAACGCAAGTGCATGCTTCCTTTAATCCACTTAGCGTAGCTCCCTCCTTAACCGCGCTTTCTACAGCAGATTTGCTGCAATTAGCATCTTTTAATGATTGCAACCAAGCGCCTTTTTGTGGCCCGGCAACGTCTTCAAGCGCAAGCGTTGAAAAAC
>NZ_BMOY01000094.1:0-300 GCF_014647315.1 Paenalicyclobacillus cellulosilyticus | reverse complement strand
GCTTGTACTCCTGCACCAAACGCTTGCGTTCGAATAATGGTTGGGATGGCACTTCCACCCGTTTTTGCTGCAGTTTGAGCTTGCTCAATGTTTTGCTGTGCTTGTAATGCCGCATATTGTGCCGTTGGGTCAATCGAACCAGGCACGGATTGAATATCCCCTGCTCCAGGAGCAATAGCCGTTTTTCCCGGGATACGTCCAGGAGAAGTGGCTGTGGTAAACCGGATAACTCCCACTAATACCGCAATGATAAGGACTACCGCAGTAAAAATGATGATGATCCGAGTACGGGTGTTAGTA
>NZ_BMOY01000093.1 GCF_014647315.1 Paenalicyclobacillus cellulosilyticus | reverse complement strand
GTGGTCAACAAGCTGCGCGGCACGTTCACGGCGGTGGCGGTCAAGGCGCCAGGCTTTGGCGACCGGCGCAAGGCGATGCTGCAAGACATCGCGATTCTCACCGGCGGCCAGGTCATCAGCGAGGAGCTGGGCCTGGAGCTGAAGAACACGACGCTGCAGCAGCTCGGCCGGGCGCGGCAGGTGCGCGTGGAGAAAGAGAACACCATCATCGTCGACGGGTACGGCGACAAGAAAGAGATTGAGGCGCGCATCGCGCAGATCAAGATGCAGATTGAGGAGACGACCTCCGACTTCGACCGCGAGAAGCTGCAGGAGCGGCTGGCGAAGCTGGCGGGCGGCGTGGCGGTCATCAAGGTCGGCGCGGCGACGGAGACGGAGCTGAAAGAGCGGAAGCTGCGCATCGAGGACGCGCTGAACGCGACGCGGGCGGCGGTCGAAGAGGGCATTGTGTCCGGCGGCGGTACAGCGCTGGTGAACGTCATTCCGGCGCTGGACAAGGTGCAGGCGACGGGCGACGAGCTGACCGGCGTGAACCTGGTGCGCAAGGCGCTGGAGGCGCCGGTGCGGCAGATTGCCGAGAACGCGGGCGTGGAAGGCTCGGTGATTGTCGAGCGGCTGAAGAAGGAGCCGGTCGGTTTCGGGTACAACGCGGCGACCGGCGAGTGGGTGAACATGATCGACGCAGGCATCGTCGATCCGGCGAAGGTGACGCGGACGGCGCTGCAGAACGCGGCGAGCGTGGCGGCGTTGTTCCTGACCACCGAGGCGGTGGTGGCCGACAAGCCGGAGAAGGAGAAGGCTCCGGCCGGCGGCGGCA
>NZ_BMOY01000092.1 GCF_014647315.1 Paenalicyclobacillus cellulosilyticus | reverse complement strand
ATCATACCCACTGGGACAAAGACCCTTGCCATTCCAGGCGTAGTTAAAATACGTTTCTAATAAAGAAGAAACATGAACGGGTTCTGAATCAGTAAGGCTCGCTAAATAAGCGCCAATAAACTGAGCACTGGAAGCTCCCATTCCTCCTAAACCATGATAAGGGTCATAAAAGCTTAAACCTTTTGCTTGTTTGCAATTAGTCCAATACTTTCCGGCAGGAGACTCAGGATGTATTCCGGACAAACTGGACTCAGCAACCATGCTAATCTTAAAACAAGGAGAGGTCGTTAAAATGAGCGCGGGACCATTTGCTAAAACCGCATATTCCCCAAGTAAAAATGTTTTTGCAGGAATCGACCAAACCATTAGAGAGATGCCACGTTTCGAATTTCAGCTAATAATTGACTTGCATGGTTCAAACTAACGCGTTTGTAGAGGTGCAACCAATTCTGTAACCGCTCTTTAAGCAAGGGCATTTCTTCATCAGTCGCCCCCGCTACCATTAAAAGGTTATCAATATGAAGTTTCATATGCCCTTGAATAATACCTTCGGTACATAAGGCCTTAATTGCACCAAGGTTTTGGACCAGTCCAACCGCAGCAATTACCCGTGATAGTTGATTCGCGGTTTCAATTCCCATCATGCGAAGGCACATCTTAGCCGTTGGATGTAAGGAAGTAACACCGCCAACAGTGCCAACAATAATCGGTGCTGTTAATTCACCGGTTAACTCACCATCCTGATAACGCCATTGTGTGATGGCCTTGTAACGACCACTTCTTGAAGCGTAAGCGTGCACTCCCGCCTCAACCGCACGCCAGTCGTTTCCTGTGGCGATTAGTACGGGAT
>NZ_BMOY01000091.1 GCF_014647315.1 Paenalicyclobacillus cellulosilyticus | reverse complement strand
GAACGGCGAAAAAACCGCGCCGTAGCGCGGTTCGTACCCTCGACCCAGGGGGTCTAACTGTCAAACTTGAGTTTGAAGCCAGCTATTTGGCAGGGATTGCTGCAGGAAAGATGACCAAAGACAACATCATCGGGTATGAAGCCGCCTTTCCGATTCCAGAGTTGGTATATAACATCGATGCGTTCACGCTTGGTGTGCGCAGTGTGAATCCCAAGGCAGTCGTCAAGGTAGTCTGGACCAATACGTGGTACAACCCACCCGTGGAACGCAGTGCGGCGTTAAGCCTGTTGGCAGCAAAAGCGGATGTCATCGCAGCGTATCAAGATTCTCCCGCAGCGTTGCAAGCCGCTCAGGAAAAGGGTGCCTATGCCATCGGCAATGATTCTAACGAATACAAATTTTCCCCGAAAGCGTATATCACCTCACCGATTTGGAACTGGGGACCGTATTTCGTGCGTACCGTCAAGGCGATTGAAAATGGCACGTGGAAGAGCGGGCACTACCTGGGAGACATGGCGGACGGTACTGTCAACATAGCTCCGCTCGGTTCTGTCGTACCAGCGCCGGTTAAGCAACTGGTGTTGCGCACGAAATCGCAGATCATCTCCGGTAAGCTCCATATCTTCTCTGGACCTATCTACGATCAAAACGGCAAGTTGAAGGTCCCCAAAGGGAAAACCCTGACCGACGAACAAATCCTCAACCTCAACTGGTTTGTCCAGGGAGTGCAAGGCTCACTTCCGCAACCTTGAAGAGAGGGGGTTCCCCATGGCGACCATACCTGCGGTGGAAATGCGCGATGTCACTAAGCGCTTTGGAGAGACGTTGGCGAATGACCGCGTATCGATCAAGGTCTATCCCGGTACGGTTCATGCACTGTTGGGAGAGTTAAAGTCTCAAGTAGTGGTGTAAAATCCGTCGTCCACATTTGACGACGAAGCCACCGTGCGTGTCTACT
>NZ_BMOY01000090.1 GCF_014647315.1 Paenalicyclobacillus cellulosilyticus | reverse complement strand
GAAGCAAGTACGCCAGTATTTGTGGAGGCAATCTTGAAATACCACCCTTGTATGCTTGATGTTCTAACGTTGGCCCCTTATCGGGGTTGCGGACAGTGCCTGGTGGGTAGTTTGACTGGGGCGGTCTCCTCCCAAAGAGTAACGGAGGAGCACGAAGGTGGGCTAATCACGGTTGGACATCGTGAGGTTAGTGCAATGGCATAAGCCCGCTTGACTGCGAGAATGACAATTCGAGCAGGTGCGAAAGCAGGTCATAGTGATCCGGTGGTTCTGAATGGAAGGGCCATCGCTCAACGGATAAAAGGTACTCCGGGGATAACAGGCTGATACCGCCCAAGAGTTCATATCGACGGCGGTGTTTGGCACCTCGATGTCGGCTCATCACATCCTGGGGCTGAAGTCGGTCCCAAGGGTATGGCTGTTCGCCATTTAAAGTGGTACGCGAGCTGGGTTTAGAACGTCGTGAGACAGTTCGGTCCCTATCTGCCGTGGGCGTTGGAAGATTGAAGGGGGCTGCTCCTAGTACGAGAGGACCGGAGTGGACGAACCTCTGGTGTTCGGGTTGTGTCGCCAGACGCATTGCCCGGTAGCTAAGTTCGGAATCGATAACCGCTGAAAGCATCTAAGCGGGAAGCGAGCCCTGAGATGAGTCTTCCCTGATACTTTAAGTATCCTAAAGGGTTGTCGGAGACTACGACGTTGATAGGTCAGGTGTGTAAGTGCTGTGAGGCATTGAGCTAACTGATACTAATTGCCCGTGAGGCTTAACCATACAACACCCAAGGGGTTTTGATGGACTCGAAGCAAGAACAGAATTGAATGTGTAGAGAACACAGAAACAGCTTTCCGAATTAAAGAATTTGCTTGGCGACCATAGCGTTTTGGAACATCGCCAGGCTTTAAATATCGTTACCCGTACTACGTGTAACAACATCTTCAGTGTACTAATCTGATGATGACAATTTGTGGAGAGA
>NZ_BMOY01000089.1 GCF_014647315.1 Paenalicyclobacillus cellulosilyticus | reverse complement strand
GTGTCGAGAAACCGGAACAGGCGTTCTACTTTGCCCCGCCCAGCAGGGCGGTAGGGTTTGCTGTGCGAAAGGTGAATCCCAAGCTTTCCACAGATGCGCCGCAGGTGCTGGGATGAGAAAACCGCACCGTTGTCCACGTACAGTTGTTCGGGGATGCCATACCGCAGGATCGCTTTTTTCAAACTGTCTTCCAGGCGGGGCAACTGCTCGTCCCAATAAAACTGCCCGTGGACAATGAGTCTCGAGTAATCGTCCAGGATGGCGAATAGAACGGTCTTTTTCTTGCGCTGTGGATGATTCGGATCAGGGAGGTACAGCGCATGCTTAAAATCCGCCTGCCACAAGACATGGACATCTTCCGCCTCAAAGCGCCGGTATCCCCGGTCGTCGGAGCGCAGCAGCTCCTTGCGGCTTGCTCCTGCACGGCGCAAATGGCGAGCCAGGGTGCTTTGCGCCACCGTGCCCGGTGCTACAACCCCACTCTCCTCCAGCAAGAGAATGATCTGCTCCACGCTGCGCTCAGGCCGCTCCCGCCGCAACGCCACGGCCTTTTGAATCACCTCGTCCGGCAGCCGGTGGCGGCCTTTATCGCTGCGGGTCTTGGGAAGCAAGGCGTCGTATCCACCTTTTCTGTACGCCGCAATCCACCGCTCCAAGGTCCGCACGCTGAGCGTCGTTCTTGTGGTGCCTGGGATCACATAGGACTGCTTCACCGCATGTTCGAGATACACATGCAGTTCCCCTGGGGACAGCGGTGTCTGCCGGCTCACAATGGGAGCAATCATCCCATATCGAAACGCCGCAATCTCCTCCGCACGCTTCCGGTCCATTCCACCATCTCCCTTCCAGAATGGGTACAACCCCATTCTCAGTCGAGAGGGTGAGAAGGCTCCATAGACATAAATTGTGGGATCGGTCAGACCATGAGGGCTGCACACGACTGGCGAAGACGGTACAGGCCATGGAAGAGTCGAACGTTCACTTTCTTTGGCACCA
>NZ_BMOY01000088.1 GCF_014647315.1 Paenalicyclobacillus cellulosilyticus | reverse complement strand
TTCTTCGAGGCAGCGGACAACCGGCGCAGGCAGGCGGCTCAGGGATCCCCGCTGCGATTTTCGGATGTAAAGCATGGTGAGCGCTCATGACGCCACAGGAGAAGTGGGGATTAGAAAAGCTGCCGTTTCGACGGAACGTGGAAGGGCATGAGTTTTACGAGACAGCCGCACACCGGGAAGCCTTGGCCCGGATGGAATGGGTGCTTGAACAAAACGCACTGGGTTTACTGACCGGTGAAGTGGGCAGTGGGAAATCCACCCTCATCCGGCGGCTGATTGGCGGGTTGGACGAGATGAAATGGCTTCCCATCTACATTTGTGTACCCGGCCTGCGACCAAGGGAGTTTTACGGAGAACTTCTCTCCTATCTTGGGGAGGCGAGTCCTTATTCCGTCAACCGGGCGAGGAAGCTCTGGAATGAACGAGTCCAGGCTGGCGGGCTTGCTGGCGAGAGACGGTGGGTGGTGGTGATTGATGAGGCGCAGGACATCTCCGAGGAGATGTTGCAGGAGTTGAGGTTTGTTCGAAACCAGAGGATGGACGCCGTGTCCCCGTTCCCGCTGATTTTGGTTGGGCAACCGGAGTTACGGCGGAAACTGCGGTTGAAGAAATACGAGGCCATTTCGCAACGGATTGAGATGGTGTACCACCTGACCGGAATGACCAGGGAAGAGACAGCAGACTACGTGCGTCACCAAATTCAGCTGACCGGAAAGGCAGCGCCATTGTTTACGGACAGCGCTTTACACCTGATTTATGGAGCAAGCCGAGGAATTCCACGGGTGGTCAATCAAATCTGCCTGCAAGCCCTGTACGATGCGGCGGCCAAGAACAGTGATGTGGTGGAGGACGCCCACATCCAGCGGGTGTTGGCGGACCAGGAGTGGCAACGGGGGGCGGCTGGATAACCGGCCGCTCCTACACACCTGAAGTGACTGACGGAACAACGACCACCAAGATGGCGGAATGTCGGTACAACTCTCACGCCAATGGCGGTGAGAAATTCACCGCCAAACA
>NZ_BMOY01000087.1:767-1031 GCF_014647315.1 Paenalicyclobacillus cellulosilyticus | reverse complement strand
TGGATTTCAAGGTGTTGATAAAGACGGCAATATTACGACCTTAGGTCGTGGCGGTTCGGATACCACAGCCGTGGCTCTTGCGGCTGCGTTAAAAGCAGATGAATGCCAAATCTATACCGATGTGGATGGGGTGTATACAACTGATCCTAGAGTGGTGCCAGAAGCCCAGCGTCTTGATCAAGTCACCTTTGAAGAAATGCTTGAATTATCCAGCCTGGGTGCCAAAGTGTTACAAATTCGCTCGGTTGAGTTTGCTGGTAAGTT
>NZ_BMOY01000087.1:0-742 GCF_014647315.1 Paenalicyclobacillus cellulosilyticus | reverse complement strand
GTCCCGTTACGCGTTTTATCCTCTTCTAAAGAAGGGCCAGGTACGTTGATTACTTCTGAAAAAGAGGCACGCATGGAATCGTTTGCAATTACTGGTATTGCCTTTAGTCGCAATGAAGCCAAAATTTGCTTAAACGGTATTCCAGATGGCCCAGGCGTTGCTTCGAGCCTGCTGGCGGAATTAAGTACCATTGGCGTGAGTGTGGATATGATTTTGCAGCACAGCCCGATTGATAGCTTGGCTGATTTTAGTTTTACGGTTCATCAGGATGAATATAAACCGACTTACAAGTTGTTAAGTAAACTCGCGACAAAATTGAATGCTAAAGGAGTAAAGGGATTCGAACATTTGGCAAAACTATCTTTGGTGGGAGCGGGTTTAAAAAGTCACCCTGAAGTAGCCCCCATGATGTTTAAAGTATTAGCCGATCAAGACATTAACATTCAACTCATTACATCTTCAGAGATTAAGCTCTCTGTGATTATCGATGAATCGAGGCTTGATGATGGAGTCCGAGCATTACATCAAGCATTTCATCTAGAAGCACAAGCTATGGATGAGTCGCGTAAAATGGCTATTTAATTAATATCATAATAGGCAACGTCCCTGATTAATATAGAAAGTTTGAATAAGGTGACCATGTTGTGCGACTTACAAAGCCAAGAGCAAGAAGCCATATGCTTGTTAGCGGGATTAATATATTGGCCAGAATTCTGATGTAAAGATCCTAGCTGAAAGATTT
>NZ_BMOY01000086.1 GCF_014647315.1 Paenalicyclobacillus cellulosilyticus | reverse complement strand
CTCAAGTTTGACAGTTAGACCCCCTGGGTCGAGGGTACGAACCGCGCTACGGCGCGGTTTTTTCGCCGTTCTGGGCCACTTTCGTAACGAAAATGTAGGTCAAACTAGTTTTGTTTTAACCATTGATTTCACGGAATTAATAAGGTACTATTGTGGATATGAAAACGAACGGCGGTGACCCCCTTGTTCGCGCAAATTGTATCCACAAAAAAGCCCGACGGTAAGACCTACAAGTACCTGCACATCGTTGAGTCCTATCGAGATGGCGGGACCGTCAAAAAGCGTCGCATCGCCAGCCTCGGCAACATCAGTCAGTACTCGGAGCGGGAAATTGAGCAGATTATCCGGACACTCGAGTCTCTCCTACAGCACCGGACCACGGGTTCCATCGACGATTTTCAGTCCCATCGCGTTCTCCATTTTGGCGTTCCCTATGTGGTCCAATTTTTGTGGGATCAGCTTGGGCTGACGGAGGCCATCCGCCATGCGCTCAAGGATCGCGGCGTCGCTTTCGATGTCGCCCGGTACATACAGGCGATGGTCATCCACCGGCTGGTGGACCCATCCAGTAAGCTCCACCTGTTTCAAACGCTGGACGACCTGTACCTCCCCGACGCAGGCTCTGAACCCTGGCAGCTTCAGCACTTCTATCGGGCCCTGGATTACCTCATGGACATCAAGCCACAGTTGGAACAGGTGCTGTACAACCGGCTGACGGACCTGCTCAATTTCAAGTTGTCTTTGGTGTTGTACGACGTGACCAGCACGCATCTGTACGGGCACGAGTGCCCCTTGGGCGAGTACGGATACTCGCGCACCCATCGTCCGGACCTGGAGCAGGTGGAGCTGGGGCTGCTGGTGACTCCGGAGGGCATCCCCATCACCCACGAGGTGTTTGCGGGCAATGTCGCCGACAAGGAGACCGTGGCGGACGTCTTGACACGACTCAAGAAGCAATTTGCCGTGGAGCAGTGCGTGTTCGTCGGAGACCGCGGAATCGTGACGGAAAAGAACATGGTCCGGATGGCGGAAGCTGGATTACAAGCGCGGCCGGATCGTCAG
>NZ_BMOY01000085.1:814-1118 GCF_014647315.1 Paenalicyclobacillus cellulosilyticus | reverse complement strand
CACCGCAGGAGTTTTGTAAAAAAGCGAGTCTTTCAGCAAGCTCGGCGTTATCACCAATAACGACCGCCCCATTGACCACATCTGAATGCCCATTTAAGTATTTCGTAGCCGAATGGACAACGATGTCAAACCCCAATTCCAAAGGTCTTTGAAGCCATGGGGTTGCAAATGTGTTATCCGCTACACTAATGAGCTTTTTTCTTTTTGCAATTTCAGCAATTTCACGTAAATTTGCAAGCTTTAGCATCGGGTTTGAAGGTGTTTCTACCCAGATTAATTTAGTATTTGGGCGTATGGCTTCTTC
>NZ_BMOY01000085.1:321-692 GCF_014647315.1 Paenalicyclobacillus cellulosilyticus | reverse complement strand
TACAAATCATCCATGGCAATGACATGATCGCCTGAATCGAGCATATCAATGACTGAATTTATGGCAGCCATACCGGTTGCGAATGCAAATCCATATTGCCCAGATTCTAGATTAGCTAAACAATCTTCATAAGCTTTTCGAGTTGGATTATGGGTTCGAGAATACTCATAACCCTGATGCACACCTGGAGCAGACTGAGCATAGGTGGAGGTGGCATAAATGGGTGTCATGACCGCGCCTGTGACGGGATCAGAGGATTGGCCAGCGTGGATAGCCCTGGTTTCAAATTTTTTTTGAGACATGATTACTCCTGTATGAATTACACAATATACCACCGTTCCGACCTCAAATTTTTCGAGTAGGTCAGGGCT
>NZ_BMOY01000085.1:0-225 GCF_014647315.1 Paenalicyclobacillus cellulosilyticus | reverse complement strand
TAGTGTTACAAATTAAAGTATTCCGCTGCTTTGCCGTTAATAATAATGGAATGCCATTCTAGAGAGGGATTCATGCGTAGGCAAGAAGTTGATTATAAAAAAGTCTGTCAAGCCGCGTCGAAGCTAAAGAAGAAAGGCATTGAACCGTCTGTTACCGATATTTGTGAAGAATTAGGGCTTGTTACGGTTACTCCTGAATTATCTAACTTACTTGAAAAATGGTAT
>NZ_BMOY01000084.1 GCF_014647315.1 Paenalicyclobacillus cellulosilyticus | reverse complement strand
ACCAGCCCCACCATACCCCAGAAACCTGGCCCAAATGACGTAAAAAAGAAGGCGGAGCCGCTGTTCCAGGTTCATCACCAACAGTTGCAATGCAATGACCGTTTCACTGGTCGTTTGCAGGCGCGTACGAATCAACCCAAGCCCGTACAGGCGCTTGCCTTCCCCAAACTTGCCTTCAATCGCATTGCGCCCAGCCGCGTCTTCCTTTTCCATACGCTGCTGCTGTGCCTCCATAAACTTCGACGGCCGCCCCAATGGAGGCCCGCTCAAGCGAATGCCGCGTTCCTTGCAGTAGCGCAGGTTCTCCCTTGTACGGTACACCTTGTCCGCCAGCACCGCCTCAGGATAGCAACCGTACCGTTCCCGATACGCTTCCACCGCCGCCTGCAACGTCTGACCCTCATGGAAGTTGTTCCAGTCCAACCGTTCCAACCTTGCATATCCGTTCACAAGACTCACCGCCACCTTCGCACCAAACTCCACATGGGCCCGCGCCTTGCCACGAACCATCGGGCGAACGTGCGGTTGTGAGATACTGACGATGCGGTCCTCAATCCGCCGCGTGCGCTTGCGATACATCTCCTCCTGCTGCCGGTACAGCTCGCAGATCACCATCAGTTGCCGGTGCTGGCGCTTGCTGAGCACCCCCAGCCCCACTTCATCCTTCAGTTGCCCGATGATGCGCAGGTCCCGTGCCACATACCGCAACTGCTTGCCTATCGCTTTGCGCAACACCCGCGGACTCACACGACGCCGCTTCGCCACGGCCAGGTACGCGTTACGCGCTTTCTCCCGGTACGTCCGCGGTTTTCGCCTGCCACCTCCCAAAGCCGCATGCAGAACATCGATGATTTCCTCCAATTTCTCACGCGCCTCGTTGAGCAACGAAAGGTCGGTCGGATAGGCGATGTCTGCCGGCGCGCACGTGGCATCCAACAGCAGCTTCCCTTGATTCCCAACATCTCCTGCTGCGTCCTCGGTGTGTTCGGTGGAAGCGTGGGTGTCTGATTGACTTGTCGAGCCGCCGTTTTGGTTATCCGACTCATCGTGATGCTCGTCCTTCTCCTCTGCAATCCATTCGTTGACCTGGTTGATGATGTCCGGGCCCAGCCGCTTGCGAAAGTGGGTCATCAGAGAAGGGTGAAACGGCGGCTCATCCTGGAATTTGGGCAGTCCGATGAAGTACTGCAGATACGGGTTCTCCGTAATCTGCTGGACCGTTTCCCGGTCGCTCAAACCCAGCCGTTGTTGGATGATGAGAGCGCCAAGTGCCATACGCACAGGATACGCCTCTTGGCCCATCGTCCGGGACCTGAACTGCTCCCCGTAGTGCTTTTCGACTTTCCACCACGGAATCATCTGCGCGAGCTTGACCCAGCGATTGTTCTCATTCAACTTCCCGCCGAATGGCAGGAAGAAATCGCCTGGGAGAATCATCTGATTTTCCGATGGACGGAACATGGACACGTCCTCCATGTGCAAAGATTTTTGGCCGTTGACTGCAAAATCCTTGCACATGCATTCGCGTTCAGAGACCAGAATTCCTTGTCGGAAG
>NZ_BMOY01000083.1 GCF_014647315.1 Paenalicyclobacillus cellulosilyticus | reverse complement strand
TAATCCAATTCGATACCTCGGTATCAAATTAGGTTTCAATGATACGAAGTGACCATTGAATCGAAAGATTCAGCACAGTCAATTCAAACATTACTTTATGTAATGTTCAGTATTCATTGAGCCGAACAAAATCTTAAATTGAAGAGTTTGATCATGGCTCAGATTGAACGCTGGCGGCAGGCCTAACACATGCAAGTCGAGCGGAAACGAGTTATCTGAACCTTCGGGGAACGATAACGGCGTCGAGCGGCGGACGGGTGAGTAATGCCTAGGAAATTGCCCTGATGTGGGGGATAACCATTGGAAACGATGGCTAATACCGCATGATGCCTACGGGCCAAAGAGGGGGACCTTCGGGCCTCTCGCGTCAGGATATGCCTAGGTGGGATTAGCTAGTTGGTGAGGTAAGGGCTCACCAAGGCGACGATCCCTAGCTGGTCTGAGAGGATGATCAGCCACACTGGAACTGAGACACGGTCCAGACTCCTACGGGAGGCAGCAGTGGGGAATATTGCACAATGGGCGCAAGCCTGATGCAGCCATGCCGCGTGTGTGAAGAAGGCCTTCGGGTTGTAAAGCACTTTCAGTCGTGAGGAAGGTAGTGTAGTTAATAGCTGCATTATTTGACGTTAGCGACAGAAGAAGCACCGGCTAACTCCGTGCCAGCAGCCGCGGTAATACGGAGGGTGCGAGCGTTAATCGGAATTACTGGGCGTAAAGCGCATGCAGGTGGTTTGTTAAGTCAGATGTGAAAGCCCGGGGCTCAACCTCGGAATTGCATTTGAAACTGGCAGACTAGAGTACTGTAGAGGGGGGTAGAATTTCAGGTGTAGCGGTGAAATGCGTAGAGATCTGAAGGAATACCGGTGGCGAAGGCGGCCCCCTGGACAGATACTGACACTCAGATGCGAAAGCGTGGGGAGCAAACAGGATTAGATACCCTGGTAGTCCACGCCGTAAACGATGTCTACTTGGAGGTTGTGGCCTTGAGCCGTGGCTTTCGGAGCTAACGCGTTAAGTAGACCGCCTGGGGAGTACGGTCGCAAGATTAAAACTCAAATGAATTGACGGGGGCCCGCACAAGCGGTGGAGCATGTGGTTTAATTCGATGCAACGCGAAGAACCTTACCTACTCTTGACATCCAGAGAACTTTCCAGAGATGGATTGGTGCCTTCGGGAACTCTGAGACAGGTGCTGCATGGCTGTCGTCAGCTCGTGTTGTGAAATGTTGGGTTAAGTCCCGCAACGAGCGCAACCCTTATCCTTGTTTGCCAGCGAGTAATGTCGGGAACTCCAGGGAGACTGCCGGTGATAAACCGGAGGAAGGTGGGGACGACGTCAAGTCATCATGGCCCTTACGAGTAGGGCTACACACGTGCTACAATGGCGCATACAGAGGGCAGCCAACTTGCGAAAGTGAGCGAATCCCAAAAAGTGCGTCGTAGTCCGGATTGGAGTCTGCAACTCGACTCCATGAAGTCGGAATCGCTAGTAATCGTGGATCAGAATGCCACGGTGAATACGTTCCCGGGCCTTGTACACACCGCCCGTCACACCATGGGAGTGGGCTGCAAAAGAAGTAGGTAGTTTAACCTTCGGGGGGGCGCTTACCACTTTGT
>NZ_BMOY01000082.1:1664-1930 GCF_014647315.1 Paenalicyclobacillus cellulosilyticus | reverse complement strand
TGCACATGCTGAAAATATGGAATTTGAGCAAGCAGCGGTGGTACGAGATGAGCTGCTGGCTTTAAAGGAACAGTTGAAGCAGTAAGACATCTCACAATTTTGAGTGTCGCATCTTTTATAATTTTGATTTCCTAGCATGGATGCTGTGCTTAAAGCACAGCAGGTAGGTTGTGTTTCAAACATTAACTTATTTACGTCTATGCACGGTGATTTTGACGGCAGTATGGTCAGATTTGACGGGTCCTAGCATGGGGCTGGGCGTAAAC
>NZ_BMOY01000082.1:1273-1590 GCF_014647315.1 Paenalicyclobacillus cellulosilyticus | reverse complement strand
TGATGGTTTCTAGCATGGGTACTGTGCTTAAAGCACAGCGGGTAGGTTGTGTTTCAAACATTAACTTATTCACGTCTACGCACAGTGATTTTGACCGCAATATGGTCAGATTTGAGGGTTTCTAGCATGGGTGCTGTGCTTAAAGCCATAGGTATCTACACAAATGCTTCTCCTATTATTTGGCGAAGCATTTGTTTAAGTTCTCCTGGGTCATATCGTTCTAATAAATCGAGTGCATTAAGAAGAGAACAAAGCCCTGTAAAAAGAGCTGATTTTGTATATTCTACGCCATATTTCATTTGTTTCCCGCTTAATCG
>NZ_BMOY01000082.1:0-1170 GCF_014647315.1 Paenalicyclobacillus cellulosilyticus | reverse complement strand
AAGCCATACAAGCTACTAATAATCGACGAGCAATCGCCTCGCCTGTTTCTTGTTGCCATGATTCTAAATGCATGCCTGCGGATTTAAGGAGCTTAAAAAAAGTCTCAATAGACCAACGCCAATAATACCAAAGCGTAAGCGTAGTACTATCGACCTCTACATTCGATAATAAATACCACCATGCTACTATCTTACCTTCTTTATTTTGAATTTTACTTACAATAAAATGGCACGGTACAGCCTCTCCTTTTATTTGTTTTGGCTTACCTTCTTTTTTTCTTTTCGGTTGTGCCATTCGAGTGACTAATACCTGGGTACTTGCCAAGTATTGTTTTGCTTCTTGTCCTTTATAGTGTATCGTTCGCGCTTGATTGAAGACCAATTGATTCGCCAATTTATCAACTCTTATCGAAACATCTTGATAGGTCACATGTCTATTACTTCGACACCTAATAAGCCATTTCTTCCCCTCAAGGTCTCGCATTAACTCAACGGAATCACCTTCTCTATCAATTATATGAACTAAAGGGGTCTTAAAGGGCTGTTCTTCGATATAATGTATTCGCTTGGCAAGCTCTTCTATATGCGTTGCTGCTCGGTTAGCTTCCTTCGTGTACGTGCTTAATACCCGCTCGGCAGTCACTACATTTAACGCAATAGGCGCTATGGGACTCCCTGTCTCATCATTTAATAACAGACTGGCTTGCAGCTCATATCCATATTCTTCCTCATTATGCACTCCATAACGGTCTTTTTTACTCGTATGTTTTTTATAACTTAAGCCACTCCAATCATGCACCATTAATCCATACTGAGCGCAGTCTTCTGAATGTTTTACTCCATGCGCTACCAGCGGTTTGGCTAACTCCCCAAGCTCACAGCGCTCATTGTTAAAAAAGCGCCATGCAGCTTGCGTTTCATTAAATGACTGTCTGCTTTTTAAACTACTTTTTACCCCGGCACTTAGCATATCACTCGTTATCATATGCGACCTTACTAATTGTTCATAACGCTTTTTATGGCGTAACTCTAAATCCATTTATTATTATCCACTTTTACTAAAATCCCATATTAAATACTAATTATTCTTTTTGTGTAGATATCTATGGCTTAAAGCACAGCATCCATGCTAGGCACATCAAACCCAATGGATGCTGCGGTCAAGCCGCA
>NZ_BMOY01000081.1 GCF_014647315.1 Paenalicyclobacillus cellulosilyticus | reverse complement strand
GAACGGCGAAAAAACCGCGCCGTAGCGCGGTTCGTACCCTCGACCCAGGGGGTCTAACTGTCAAACTTGAGTTCAAGCCCAACACGTCCACCCTTTGCGCCACGTTTTTGATGAGTTCCGTCCGATCTTCATGTGGACCCACGTTGGGTGCCAAGGCGCACGTGACAGGACGGGTCGGATCTTTTTCATGGCAGAACTTCACCAATTGTTCTAAGATGGCGAGCATGGAGGGCTGTCCTTGCTTCTCCACTTCATTGCCGACACTCCACATGATCACAGAAGGGTGGTTGCGGTCGCGCACGATCATCGCTTCGAGATCTCGCTCCCACCACTCGTCAAAGAAGTGTTCATAATAAAGGGATTTCCATTTGTCGAACGCCTCGGCGATGACCAGAAAACCCATCCGGTCACAGAGGTCCAACAATTCCGGTGCCATGGGGTTATGCGCAAAACGAAGTGCATTGCACCCCATCGCTTTGAGGATACGCAATCTGCGTTCCATCGCCGGTTGATGGTACGCCGCACCGAGACAGCCAAGGTCATGGTGTATGCAAACGCCTTTCAATTTTGTCGGCACGCCGTTCAGCAAAAAGCCCTTGTCTGGGTCGAAAACAAGACTCCGTATTCCGAATGGAGTGACCACACCATCCACCATGTGCCCGTCGCGGTACACGAACGTATGCGCCGTGTAAAGCACCGGCTGTTCAGGAGACCATACTTGAGGAGAAGCGACTTCGAGGGTTTGTGAACATTCCACCGCACCGCCCGCGGGTACCATCGTCGGGGTTTCGGCGCGCCCGCACACGGTGCCGTGCGGGTCTCGGATCTCGGTGACCAGTATGCACTCTGAATCATGTGGGTGTCCATTCTGTAAGGTGATGCGCAGAGAAACTTTTGCCGCCGCCGGGGAAACCTCCGGCGTCGTGACGAACGTCCCCCACCCCGCCACATGGATGGGATCCACACAGATCAACCACACACTGCGGTAAATGCCTGCACCGGAATACCAACGATCGGGCGGTAGGATGGTGTTGTCCACTTTGACTGCCAATACGTTTTCCTCTTCCCAAGAAACAAACGGCGTCAAGTCATACTGGAAACCGACATATCCATAGGGCCTCTTTCCGAGAAAGTGACCGTTGATCCAAACCTCACTGTGGCTCATGATGCCGTCGAATTGAATATAAATTTTTCTCCCTTTCCAATCTGGTTCCAAACGGAATCTTTTTCGGTACCATGCGATTTCGTATCTGGGCAAATAAGCCTGACACCCGCCAAACGCCATGTTCGGATCAAAGGAACCCTCGATGCTCCAATCATGCGGCAGATCAAGCTTCCGCCAACCGGCATCATCGCAGTCCGTTCGATATGCACTTGGGTCGTTCCCTTTTTTAAATAACCAATCTTTATGAAATGAAATGATTTTTCTTGCTTCCAATGACCATCCAGGCCTCCATTCAGCCTTTCACGGAACCCAACAGAATCCCTTTGGTGAAGTGTTTTTGCAAAAACGGATAGATCATCAGTACGGGAATGGTGGCAATCACAATCACCGCATTGCGGACCGCTTCACCGTAGTAAGAAACCGCATCGGAGGAGAAGGTTGCGTTGCCGATCCCACCCGTGGCACTGATCACTATTTGCTGAAGAACAACCTGTACAGGCCATTTGGTCGGATCGTTGATGTAAAGGATGGCATTGAAATATTGATTCCAAATCCCCACCGCATAAAAGAGCGCGAAGGCTGCCATGACGGGCAGAGAAAGCGGGAGGACAATCTGAAACAAGACACGCAGCTCGTTACAACCGTCGATGCGGGCAGATTCCTTGAGTTCTTCGGGGAACTCCAAGAAAAAGTTTTTCATGATTACCAAATAAAAACTGTTGATGAGGCCCGGGATCATGAGCGACCAGAGCGTATTGATGTAAGCGTCAAATCCCGCCCACCTTGCATTCCCTCCACGGCTCCCCCAAACTCATGCATGACGAACAACCC
>NZ_BMOY01000080.1 GCF_014647315.1 Paenalicyclobacillus cellulosilyticus | reverse complement strand
GTGCTGTGTTTTTAATAAACAGTTGCAGCCACCTGGTATCTGCGACTCTCAATAGCTCCATCCGCGAGGGACTTCACCGTCGAGAGCGTACCTTCTCCCGAAGTTACGGTACCATTTTGCCTAGTTCCTTCACCCGAGTTCTCTCAAGCGCCTTGGTATTCTCTACCCGACCACCTGTGTCGGTTTGGGGTACGATTCCTTACAATCTGAAGCTTAGAGGCTTTTCCTGGAAGCATGGCATCAATGACTTCACATCCGTAGATGCTCGACGTCGTGTCTCAGCCTTAAAAAGAGCCGGATTTACCTAACTCTTAAGCCTACGCACTTGAACCTGGACAACCGTCGCCAGGCCCACCTAGCCTTCTCCGTCCCCCCATCGCAATTGTAAGAAGTACGGGAATATTAACCCGTTTCCCATCGACTACGCCTTTCGGCGTCGCCTTAGGGGTCGACTTACCCTGCCCCGATTAACGTTGGACAGGAACCCTTGGTCTTCCGGCGAGGAGGTTTTTCACCCCCTTTATCGTTACTCATGTCAGCATTCGCACTTCTGATACGTCCAGCATGCGTTACCACACACCTTCAACCGCTTACAGAACGCTCCCCTACCCAATGTGCAAAAGCACATTGCCGCAGCTTCGGTTTACTACTTAGCCCCGTTACATCTTCCGCGCAGGCCGACTCGACCAGTGAGCTATTACGCTTTCTTTAAATGATGGCTGCTTCTAAGCCAACATCCTGGCTGTCTGAGCCTTCCCACATCGTTTCCCACTTAGTAGTAATTTGGGACCTTAGCTGGCGGTCTGGGTTGTTTCCCTCTCCACGACGGACGTTAGCACCCGCCGTGTGTCTCCCGGATAGTACTTACTGGTATTCGGAGTTTGCAAAGGGTTGGTAAGTCGGGATGACCCCCTAGCCTTAACAGTGCTCTACCCCCAGTAGTATTCGTCCGAGGCGCTACCTAAATAGCTTTCGGGGAGAACCAGCTATCTCCAGGTTTGATTGGCCTTTCACCCCTAGCCACAAGTCATCCGCTAATTTTTCAACATTAGTCGGTTCGGTCCTCCAGTTGATGTTACTCAACCTTCAACCTGCCCATGGCTAGATCACCTGGTTTCGGGTCTATATCCAGAGACTGAACGCCCAGTTAAGACTCGGTTTCCCTACGGCTCCCCTAGATGGTTAACCTTGCCACTGAATATAAGTCGCTGACCCATTATACAAAAGGTACGCAGTCACAGGACAAAGCCTGCTCCTACTGCTTGTACGTATACGGTTTCAGGTTCTATTTCACTCCCCTCACAGGGGTTCTTTTCGCCTTTCCCTCACGGTACTGGTTCACTATCGGTCAGTCAGTAGTATTTAGCCTTGGAGGATGGTCCCCCCATATTCAGACAGGATATCACGTGTCCCGCCCTACTCGATTTCACTGAACACACGTCGTCAACTACGGGACTATCACCCTGTATCGTCGGACTTTCCAGACCGTTCGTCTAACGCGTGTAAAGCTTAAGGGCTAGTCCAATTTCGCTCGCCGCTACTTTCGGAATCTCGGTTGATTTCTTTTCCTCGGGGTACTTAGATGTTTCAGTTCCCCCGGTTCGCCTCCTTACCCTATGTATTCAGGTAAGGATACGTGCTTATGCACGTGGGTTTCCCCATTCAGAAATCCCAGACTCAAATGGTTGTTACTACCTAATCTGGGCTTATCGCAAGTTACTACGTCTTTCATCGCCTCTGACTGCCAAGGCATCCACCGTGTACGCTTAGTCACTTAACCATACAACCCGAAGGAGTTTCGAGTTGATGAACAAGTCACCAAAGTTGTCTGCAATTTTTATACATGATGCAGACTCGATTTTGCCGGACTCAAATTCCAAGAACACTTGAATGTGTTATTTTGGTGTTTGTCTTAAAGACAAACATTGAGAACTTTACAAACAACAATAAATTGTTGTTTTGTCAGCTTTCCAAATTGTTAAAGAGCTAATCACTTCTGATGAAGTAACCATTTTTAAAAGCACTCATCGAATGCGCTTAAAGATG
>NZ_BMOY01000079.1:1688-2046 GCF_014647315.1 Paenalicyclobacillus cellulosilyticus | reverse complement strand
GGAGAGCATCTGCCTTGCACGCAGAGGGTCGGGAGTTCGAATCTCCCCGGCTCCACCACCACACGAGCGAGTCTCGTGTAACCCGGATTAGCGAAGCTAAATCCGGGGCGGAAAGAAGATTGTTCAGATGAAAGCATTTGGTTGAATGTTTTCATCTGGGAAATCCGGACGTTCATTAACAATTTGGTAGATATTAAAGAGGCAGTTTTACGGACTTAGGTCTGTAAGACGACACAAGCGTCGTAGTCTGAGCTTTAGGGTTCAGGAGAAAACTACGAGAAACCTGGATTGTATGATCTCAAATTATTGAGGTTATATGGTCAAGAAGAGAAGCGCAAACGGTGGATGCCTTGGCAGT
>NZ_BMOY01000079.1:1170-1536 GCF_014647315.1 Paenalicyclobacillus cellulosilyticus | reverse complement strand
CTATGGAGGCGAACTTGGGGAACTGAAACATCTAAGTACCCAAAGGAAAAGAAATCAATTGAGATTCTCTCAGTAGCGGCGAGCGAACGGAGAGGAGCCTGGTGTGATTTATGATGAGACGAAGTAGAACGGACTGGAAAGTCCGACCATAGGGGGTGATAGTCCCGTATACGGAAGTTTCATGAAGAACTAAGCACACGAAGAAGTAGGTCGGGACACGTGTAATCCTGATTGAAGATGGGTGGACCATCATCCAAGGCTAAATACTCCTTACTGACCGATAGTGAACCAGTACCGTGAGGGAAAGGCGAAAAGAACCCCGGAGAGGGGAGTGAAATAGACCCTGAAACCGTTTGCGTACAAGCA
>NZ_BMOY01000079.1:777-1093 GCF_014647315.1 Paenalicyclobacillus cellulosilyticus | reverse complement strand
CTTTCAGTGGCGAGGTTAACCGTTTAGGGGAGCCGTAGAGAAATCGAGTCTTAATAGGGCGCGAGTCGCTGGGAGTAGACCCGAAACCGGGCGATCTAGCCATGTCCAGGATGAAGGTTGGGTAACACCAACTGGAGGTCCGAACCGGGTAATGTTGAAAAATTATCGGATGAGGTGTGGCTAGGAGTGAAAGGCTAATCAAGCCCGGAGATAGCTGGTTCTCCCCGAAAGCTATTTAGGTAGCGCCTCGTGAATGATTACCAGGGGTAGAGCACTGTTTCGGCTAGGGGGCTGTCATGGCTTACCAAACCGATGC
>NZ_BMOY01000079.1:387-754 GCF_014647315.1 Paenalicyclobacillus cellulosilyticus | reverse complement strand
GGCTAATTGAATCACGGGAGACACACGGCGGGTGCTAACGTCCGTCGTGGAAAGGGAAACAACCCAGACCGCCAGCTAAGGTCCCGAAGTTATGGTTAAGTGGGAAACGATGTGGGAAGGCATAGACAGCCAGGAGGTTGGCTTAGAAGCAGCCATCCTTTAAAGAAAGCGTAATAGCTCACTGGTCGAGTCGGCCTGCGCGGAAGATGTAACGGGGCTAAAACCATACACCGAAGCTGCGGATGTGCACTATGTGCACGTGGTAGGGGAGCGTTCTGTAGGTCTGCGAAGGTGAACTGAGAAGTTTGCTGGAGATATCAGAAGTGCGAATGCTGACATGAGTAACGATAAAGAAGGTGAAAAACCT
>NZ_BMOY01000079.1:0-292 GCF_014647315.1 Paenalicyclobacillus cellulosilyticus | reverse complement strand
TAGTCGATGGGAACCAGGTTAATATTCCTGGACTTTTTATAAGTGCGATGTGGGGACGGAGAAGGCTAGATGAGCCAGGCGTTGGTTGACCTGGTACTTGCATGTAGGCGGGAGAGTTAGGCAAATCCGGCTCTCTATTAACGCTGAGGTGCGAAGTGGTCCGGGCATTTCGGTGCACCGGGAAGTCATTGATGCCCTGCTTCCAGGAAAAGCCACTAAGCTTCAGCTTATAAGGAACCGTACCGCAAACCGACACAGGTAGACGAGTAGAGAATACTAAGGCGCTTGAGAG
>NZ_BMOY01000078.1 GCF_014647315.1 Paenalicyclobacillus cellulosilyticus | reverse complement strand
CGAAAAAAGCATAGTATGCGAAACTGCCCCGCTGGTTCCCCGGCGGGGTTGTTCGTCATGCATGAGTTTGGTGCAGCCGTGGAGGGAATGCAAGGTGGGCGGGATTTGACGCTTACCATGTGGGCGGCCACGGAAGGACGCGTCTGCGCCACCGACGCGCGTGGTGTACCGGAACCGGGTGCTCATCCAGGACCCGGCGCCGGAGGCGTTGGCACAAGCGCAGCAAATGGCTTCGATGTTCACCAACGAATTAGACGAACAACGACTGAGCAATGCGGAGGTACTGCGGGCGTACAAAGAACAACATGAGGTCGAAGGGCGGTTTCGGTTCCTCAAAAGTCCCTACTTCGTGGGGCCGGTGTATCTACAGAATCCCGGGCGAGTCGAGTCGTTTGTCAACAGTAGCATCCGGAACAGTCCACGAAGCATAACGTGTATCTGCAGAATCCCGGGCGAGTCGAGTCGTTTGGGTGCTTGATATTGATCGCGGCCATGCTGTACGTGACCCTGGAGTACGTGATTCGAGCCAAGATGGCGGAAGAGAAGGCGCTGCTTGAATTGCCGGGGAAGCGAAAGAGCTGGCGACCGACTGCGTTGTCGGTGTTGGAGATGTTCGAGCCGCTGGAAGTGATGCACTTCCACGCGGAATAAGGCAGGGTGATTCGAGCCGTCACACCGAAGCGGAATCCTGATGTGGACCGAGTGCTGGGGATGTTGGGTTTGGACAAATGAGCATCTACACGCGGGTGCAAAAAACGGCGTGACGGCCGCTTGGGTCGGTGTGTGGTGGATTTCCAGATTGGATCAAATTTACAAATGATCGCAATTTCATGGCGGATGGATGAACGGGGATTTACCGCTTCAATGCGAAAAGCATCCAGAAGGATGACCAGGCACAGAACGTGACGATGGGCGCGGAAGATGGTTGTTGGCGTTTCCTTCGTTATACTTCATACTTCTTCACCTATAAGACGATACCCTACTCCGGGCTCCGTTAGCAGGCGGCGCGGGTGCGCCGGATCGTTCTCTATCTTCTTTCGTAAATGGCTGATGTAAACGCGTAGGTACTGTGACGCGTTGTCAGGATCAACATCCCCCCATACTTGGCGCAACAGTTGGGCATGTGTCACGACTTTGCCGGCATTTTGCGCGAGGACTTTGAGCAGGTCGTATTCAATCGGAGTTAACCGCAATAATTCGCCGTCTTTATAAACGCGCCTTTCTTGGAGATCGATGCGGATACCATGGAGATCAAGGACGGGCGAAGCGGTGTCACCGCGATATGCATGACGCAGTGCGACGCGGATGCGTGCGAGGAGCTCTTTGACGCCGAAGGGTTTGACGACGTAATCATCGGCGCCACCGTCGAGCGCCATGACTTTGTCTTCTTCTGCGTCTCGCACTGTAAGCATGATCACGGGCACCGGCGACCACTCCCGAAGCTTGCGCAGGACTTCGATGCCTTCCATATCTGGCAAGCTCCAATCGAGCACGATGAGGTCGGGGCGCTCCATGCTCGCGACAAGCAGTGCCTCTTCACCCGTCTTCGCTTCGAGAACTTGAAAGCCATGTCCGCGCAGAGCGACATCTAACATCTTGCGGATGGCCGTTTCATCGTCCGCGACGAGAATTTTGGCGCCTTGCGTCATGGTTTACGTTCACCTCGAATGGGCAGCCAAAGTTGAAATTCAGCCCCCTTTGGCTTATGGGGCGACGCGCAGACGAAACCGCCGTGCGCTTCAGCTACCGCCTTGACAATGGCAAGCCCGAGCCCCGTCCCTGGGACGTGGGCGGCGCGCGGCGAGCGATAGAACTTTTCGAAGAGCTGCTCCCCCTCTTCCGGCGCAATCCCCATGCCTCTGTCGATCACGCAAATGGAAACACCGCCTTCTGCAGCACGCGCGCGAATGTCAATGGGCGACCCGGGCGGCGAATATTTCGCGGCGTTCGTCAAGAGGTTCGCGATGGCTTCGGCGAGAAGCGCTTCGTCGGCCTCAAGGAGCGGAAGGTCTTCTTCTAACTCTACGCGAACAGGGTGTCCTTCCGTTAACTCCGCTGTGTCTCGAATCGATTGAAAGATGACATCGGCGAGATCCACCCAGCGGCGGTTCAATGCGAGCATGCCGCTTTCAATGCGTGCCATCCCAATCAAGTTAGAGACAAGCCGATGCATGCGCTTGGCGTTTTGACGAATGGTTCGCAAAAGGTCAGTTCGGTCCTCCTCTGAAAGCAAAATGTTCGCATCTTCGAGCGTTTCAATGGCCCCCAGGATAACTGTGAGCGGCGTGCGCAACTCGTGTGAGATCGAGTTCAAAAGCGCCGTTCGCAGCCGCTCAGATTCAGCAGCCATCTTGGCGAGCTGAGCCGTCTCCTCGAGCTGGATGTGTCCACGCTCGCTTTATTTGACGGCGTTTTTCCAACCGTCATTGTCACCTGGAATTGTGGCGCATTCCAA
>NZ_BMOY01000077.1 GCF_014647315.1 Paenalicyclobacillus cellulosilyticus | reverse complement strand
AGCGTTCGCGCATGCTGGTCAGATACTCACGGCGGCTCTTCAATGACATTCGCACAACGATCCCTTCGGTTAGATTTCGATTTGAGTGATCAGGACCCCTTTCAGTTAGATTTTAAGTGAGTGATCGCGGTATGTTGACTTTGTCGTCTACGTAACTTACAATTCTTACAAGAAAGACATGTAGTATACTGCCTGCTTTGTGGCTCGAAGATTATAAGGGGGAGTTAATGTGTTAGAAGCTAAGTTTCAAATTAAACTAACCGGCCCTGGTCTGAATTTCGAAACTGATATTACACCAGAAAAAGCTTCACATATAGTTCAAATTTGTTTATCTGATACTTCATTTCCTTCTCACATTTTAGACAAAAAGACAAGGCAAGAAGTTAATAAAGATAATCTTTCGGTAGCAGAATATTTTAACCTATTTAATCCCAGGAGGAACCCCGACAAAATCCTTTGTTTTGCCAGTTACATTATTGATATCTTAGGACGTGAAAGCTTTGAACCTGAAGAAATAAAACCTTATTTTCAAAAGTGCGGAGAACCAACACCCAAGAATTTTTCTAGAGATTTCCGTTGGGCTGTATCAAATGGATGGCTAGATGAATCCCTTAATAATCCTGGACAGTTTTACATTACTAGTAGTGGCCGTAAGGCTCTTGAATCTAAGTTTGCTTTGGACGTTATACAGAAAACAAAATCACCAGAATTCAAAGCGCGTCAGAAGAGAAGAATAAAAAATGAGCAAAATAGTTAATAAAAAACGAGTAAAATAGTTTTTGAGTAGGAGGCTCCATACTATGGCAGAAAAAAATCGGCAATACTCAATCCGATTACGGAACGGAGAGCAGGAAATTGAAGTACATCATGACCCTGAATTCATCTCAAATGTTTGGTCTCAGTTGTTCCAGGGTGTTAGTAATATTTTTTCAACTAAGCCTATACAGGAGCAATCACAGGGTAAACTTCTTTCTGTTGGCACGGAAAAGGCCGTTGCGTCATTACCTGAAAATTCTCATCAGGATATAAAAAGAGAAGAAGTTATTGGTGCAGAACGAGAGGAGAATGCGTTACCGAAGAATTTTGTCAAACACAAACGAAAATTTACTAGGATTAAAAAGGTGGAGCAGGAAGAAATACAGAAACTTATAGCTGCCCGTTTTGAAGAGGATCAAGTTTATCAACAGCTAGTAGATACCTACACTGATGTTGAAACGAGGGCTCTTATTGTTTTATATATTGCTGATCAGTATTCCAAAATTAAGGGTCTATCGGCTGTTCAAGCAGCCAATATTCTTAAAGAGCGTTTTAAACAATCAGTCAATCGGTCCACGATTCAGATGACGCTCGATAGGAAATCAATTCCATCCAAGTTAGTAATTAAAGAAGAATCTAAATACCGCATTATGAAGCCAGGTATAGAGAAAGTCAAAGAGCTTTTAAACGCCTTTCACGGTGATGCAGAGAACAAAATCGGACAATAAATTAAAATGATGGTGAAAATTTATGAATTTAAGCTTAGAACAGTTCTTAAAGAACTTGGGCGTGAATACTCAAGCTGAAATCACACTCGCTATCATGTACTACAATTCATTTCAGCTGGCCAATGAGCTATCACCAAAGGAAATAAGGGATGCTTTTGAACAAGCATCTCAACCATCACCATCTAACATCAGTCAGGTTCTATCTGATTTGCGAAAGCGCAAGTTAATCAATAAAACTAAAAGCGGGAATTACTCGTTAACTATCGCCGGTAAAAACCTCGTTATGAGAAAAGCTGAAAAAGAAGGATTTAAGTTCGGTGATGAGATAACTGTTACCGTTAAGGAGATATCTGAGAGCCTTCAGAAAAAAGTTTTCGAAATAGCCGACTATTATGAACGGGAATACATTGAAGAAGCAATTCGTTGTCTCCATTCCACAGTACTTGCTTTTAGAGCCGCAGTATTGATGGGTTGGACAGCAACCATTTACCATCTTAGAAAGAAAGTGGAGCACATCGGTTTTAGTAATTTCAATGATGAATTCAGAAAAATGTATCCTCAATCAAAAAGAAAATCCGTTAATCACATCGATGACCTAGTAGATTATAGGGATATAGAATTATTAGAAGTATGCGAGAAGATGCACATATATGATAAGTATGTAAAAAAACGACTTAAACACTGGCTTGATTTAAGAAATGGATGTGCTCATCCAACGAATATAAACCCTGAAATTCATATAGTCAAGGCATTTTTTGAAGAAATCATTGAATATGTGCTTACAAAGTGAGAAGGAAATAGTATAGTGGTCCCAGAAAACTGAACAAGCGATAGGGGGCTGTTTAAGCTACACTATGGGCATGCGAAAACACTACTCGGCTTCATTCAAAGCACAGGTCGTACTGGAACTTCTTAGGGAAGAAAAGACGGTTGCTCAGTTGGCATCGGAACACGGGGTTCATCCAACCATGCTGCACCGGTGGAAGAACACGGCTGTGGACAACCTATCGACCCTCTTCGAGGATGTGGATAAGAAGAGCGCCGCTGTTGCGAAAAAGGAATATGAAAAGGAGATCGAGGAACTTTATTCCAAAATCGGTCGTTTAACCACTCAAGTCGAGTGGCTCAAAAAAAAAAATCTGGCCTCAACTCGGACTCGTGAAGAGCGCCTGGAGATGGTTGAACGGGATAATTCCGAGATTCCGCTGTCCACACAGGCTGAGTTGTTGAGCCTCAATCGTACCAGCCTGTATTACAAACCTGTGGATAAACGTAAGCGTCAAATCCCGCCCACCTTGCATTCCCTCCACGGCTCCCCCAAACTCATGCATGACGAACAAC
>NZ_BMOY01000076.1 GCF_014647315.1 Paenalicyclobacillus cellulosilyticus | reverse complement strand
ATCCTCCCATCTCCGCCACACAATTTGAGAAACCCCGCCGACAACGATGACAAATAAAGCGAGCGTAGACAGCTGTGATGCCGAAAGGCGTTGAGCACATTGTATCGTGGACAAGCTGACGAGAGCGCCCGAACCAGTGATCGAAGCTGTGATGCCGAAAGGCGTTGAGCACATACTGCATTCACCGGAGGCGCCACTTGGTTCGACGTGATCGAAGCTGTGATGCCGAAAGGCGTTGAGCACATCTACCCGATTCTTTTGCCGAGCAGTTCGATGGGTGATCGAAGCTGTGATGCCGAAAGGCGTTGAGCACATATGATATGGACAAGCAAGGAGGTGATAGCGTGGCGAGTGATCGAAGCTGTGATGCCGAAAGGCGTTGAGCACATTTCGTCTTCTACGGGATCCAGACCTGTCGTTTCAAGTGATCGAAGCTGTGATGCCGAAAGGCGTTGAGCACACGCGGACAAAGCCGACGGGCAAGCCGCACAGCGCCCTGGTGATCGAAGCTGTGATGCCGAAAGGCGTTGAGCACTAGCATTCCTGCTTGTCCATACTGCCCATATATAGCCGCGTGATCGAAGCTGTGATGCCGAAAGGCGTTGAGCACAGGATAACTGCTCCACGCGCGTCGCCTTTATTGATGTGATCGAAGCTGTGATGCCGAAAGGCGTTGAGCACTATGGGGTGCCCGCGCTATCGAAAGTGATACTAGGTGATCGAAGCTGTGATGCCGAAAGGCGTTGAGCACATGAGCGCGATGAGAAGCCCCAGAAGCGCAGTGCCGTGTGATCGAAGCTGTGATGCCGAAAGGCGTTGAGCACATTAGCTGGGCAGACACATTGATCGTCACGACTCTGGTGATCGAAGCTGTGATGCCGAAAGGCGTTGAGCACTTCATGGGGTCAGAAAGTAGTATACAGCCCATATTTGTGATCGAAGCTGTGATGCCGAAAGGCGTTGAGCACTTTTGCGGTGTTGATTTATCGTGTAGCTCGTCCGCGTGATCGAAGCTGTGATGCCGAAAGGCGTTGAGCACATGGAACACCCGATTACCATGTAGTTTATGGTGTGTTGTGATCGAAGCTGTGATGCCGAAAGGCGTTGAGCACATCTCGCAATGAACGCCCGTCAATTCTTCGCTTCAAGTGATCGAAGCTGTGATGCCGAAAGGCGTTGAGCACTTAAGCTACGGTGGCATACATAAGCGCAGCCGCCCCCGTGATCGAAGCTGTGATGCCGAAAGGCGTTGAGCACTTTTGCGGTGTTGATTTATCGTGTAGCTCGTCCGCGTGATCGAAGCTGTGATGCCGAAAGGCGTTGAGCACCTGGGATGCTCGCCCTTGAAATACTTACGTACGATGATGTGAACCAAGCTTTGATGCCAACGGGTTCATGGGGGCAATACAGCCCGCGAACTGGAGCCGTGTTCGCGCCGTATGGTGCTCGCGGGCTGTCGTCCGTTGGCTCATGGCCATGTTGGTGACTCGTTCCTACTTGCTACTTGCCATCCAACTCAGGTTTCAATGGATCAACCTCGTCAGCCGCTTATGCCGCCAGACCAGGCGGTAGTACGCGTACTGCAGCCCCAGGTTGGCGACGAACCCCGCGCAGTAGCCCACCCACACCCCGTCAATGCCGATGCGGCCGGAGAGCACGAACGCGACCGGGATCTCGATGACCCAAATGGCCAGAATCGACAAGAGGGTGGGCCAGAACACAATGCCGCTCGACCGCATGATGCCGGAGAGCACCGCCGCGTTCCCAAAGACAAGGTAGCTCCAGAGCGTGATCATCAACAGCTCGTACGCGATGTCCAGGGTGTGCCGGCTGGTGAGAAACAGCGCCAGGATGTCGCGAGCGAAGACGTAGCAAAGGGCGACCAGCACACCGCCGACGGCGTAGTTGACGAGCGTCGCCGCGCGCAACAGCGGCTTGAGGCGCTCGAACACGCCCGCGCCGATGATCTGCGACCCGAACACGGACGCGGCGATCCCGATGCTGACCGCCGGCATCTGCACGTAGTTGGCCACCTGGTAGTATGCGCCGTAGGCGGCGGTGGCGTCCGCACCGAAACGGTTGACGAGGCTCACGATGGCGATTTCCGACAAGGTCACCATGATCATCTGCACGCCGGTGGGGATGCCGATTTTGAGCAAGGTCCGAAGCAGGCCAAGGTCAATCCGCAGGTTGCGGACGAGCTGCGCGTCCACGCGCAGCGGGTGCCGCCGCACGTGCAGGTACAGGATGAGCAGCGCCAGCGTCAACAGGGTGGACCACAGGTTGCCCCAGGCCGCGCCGACGAGGCCGAGGCGGGGCAGGCCGAGCCATCCGAAGATGAGCGCCGGTCCGATGAGCGATCCGAGTACGGTGCTGACGACCAGGAAGTAAAACGGCGTGCGCGAGTCGCCCGTCCCGTTGAGAAACGTGGTATACACCGCATAGACGAACAGGACGGGCAGCGACGCGAACATGATGCGGCCGAAATGGATGGAAGCCGCAAGCACGCTGGCCGGCGTGCCCATGGCGGACAAAACGGGTGCGGTGAACGCCACGCCCGCCATCCCGAGCACAAACCCGACGAGAAAGGTGAACGTGAGCGTCGTCCCGGCCACCGCCTTCAACCGGTCCATCTTTTGCGCGCCGAACGCCTGGCCGATGAGGACGGAACTGCCGCTGCCGATGCCAATCATGAACGAGATGAGGAAGAAAAACACAGGAAAAAACGCCGACATGGCGGCGAGGTCGTGCACGCCGAGAAACCGTCCGATGATGACGCTGCCAATGGTGTTGCTGAGCGACTGCAATGCGTTGCTCAGCATGAGCGGGATGAGGAAGATGACGAGCGCCTTCCAAATCGGTCCCGCGAGCGCCTGCGGGCCGCGGCGGCGATGCGCGGGATGGGGCGCGGCATCGCCTGCGGCAGCATCGCGGCTGGCAGTATTCCCCGCTGCCGCAGCGCCTGCAGCCGGGCCTGCGGCAGCACCCGCGGCCGGACCTGCCGCGGCGCCCGCAT
>NZ_BMOY01000075.1 GCF_014647315.1 Paenalicyclobacillus cellulosilyticus | reverse complement strand
GCCGCGGCCCGCGCGGGCGTCTCATGAGGCGCCTTGGCGTCCGGCGCCGGAGCGGCAGGCGTGGCCGCTTTGGTACCGGCCGCGCCCGCGGCGGCAGGCGTGGCCGCTGCGGTGCCGGCTGCTTCCCCGGCCGCGGCGATGGTGGCCAGCACCTCGCCCACGCCGACCGTCTCGCCTGTCGGCTTCAAAATGTCGTGCAGCACACCCCCCTGTTCGGCGATGACCTCGAGATTCACCTTGTCGGTCTCCAGCTCCACCACGGCTTCCCCGGCCGCCACCGGATCTCCAGGCTGCTTGAGCCAACGCCCCACCGTCGCTTCGACAATCGATTCGCCCAATTCCGGGACCCGTACTTCGAACATCTCCTCCACCCCTCGCATGTTTCTCTTTTTCTTTCACGCATCCAACCCCAGCGCGGCCAGGATGTTCTGCTGCTGCAACACGTTGTGCATGTCGGCCAGCCCCTCCGCCGGGCTGGAGCGCTCCGGCCGGCCGACGTACCGGATACGGCGATCCGGCAACAACGCGCGCAACTGCGGTTCGATGTATCGCCAGGCACCCATGTTCTCCGGTTCCTCCTGCGCCCACACCACGTCTTGCACATGTCCGTAGCGCGCGAGGACCTCCTTGAGCGCCGCCGCCGGAAGCGGGTACAACTGCTCCAGCCGCACGATGTGCACCGCATCCGGCTGCGGGACGTTCTGCAACGCCGCCTCCAACTCGATGGCCACCTTCCCGCTGCACAACACCAACCGCTTCACCCGCTCCGGGTGTTGACGTCCAAAGCGGCTCTCCAGCACCGGTTGGAACCGCCCGTCCACAAACTCCTGCCACGGCGATGCGGCCGCCGGATTGCGCAGGAGGCTTTTCGGCGTCATGATCACCAGCGGCCGCGGGTGCTTCTGGCCGCGGTGCGCCTGGCGCCGCAGCAGGTGGAAGTACTGGGCCGACGTGGTGGGATTCGCCACCACCCAGTTGTACTCGGCCGACAACTGCAGGTACCGCTCCAGCCTGGCGCTCGAGTGTTCAGGCCCCTGCCCCTCATACCCGTGCGGCAACAGCATCACCAGTCCGCACGACTGACGCCACTTCGCGATGCCGGAGGCGATGAACTGGTCGATGATGACCTGGGCGGCGTTTGCGAAGTCCCCGTACTGAGCCTCCCACAGCACCAGCGCGCGCGGTGCCTGAATGCTGTACCCGTATTCGAACCCCAACACCCCCGCCTCGGACAGCGGGCTGTTGTAGATGGCGAACGACGCCTTGGCCTGCGGCAAGTGGTGCAACGGCACGTACCGCGCGTCGGTGTGGATGTCGTGTAACACCAGATGGCGCTGGCTGAACGTGCCGCGCTCCGCGTCCTGGCCGGTCAGGCGCACCGGGATCCCGTCGGCGAGGATGGTGGCGAACGCCAGCGCTTCGCCGTGCGCCCAGTCAATCACGCCGCCTTCCGCGAACGCTTGCCGCCGCCGCTCCAGAATGCGTTGCAACTTCGGATACACCGCAAAGTTCGGCGGAAACTCAAGCAGCTTGCGGTTGATCTCCTCCAACAGCTCGCGCGTGACCGGCGGCGCCTGGCCGTTGCCCGGCCACGGGTCTTCCGGCGCGAGGTCGGCGTCTTCCTCCTGGCTCACCTCGTGCACCTTGGCGTAGGCCTGGCGCAACGTCTCCTGGACCTTCGCCTCCATCTGCCGCACTTCTTCCGCCGTGACCACGCCCGCGTCGATCAGCGCCTGGGCGTAGATCTCGCGTACCCGCGGATGCACGTGGATCCGCTCGTACAACAAAGGTTGCGTGACCACCGGATCGTCCATTTCATTGTGTCCCCAACGGCGGTAGCCGATGAGGTCGATGAGGAAGTCTTTGTGGAACTGCGCCCGATAGGCGACGGCGAGGCGAACCGCCGCCAAACACGCCTCCACATCATCCGCGTTGACATGCACGATGGGGATTTCGAACCCCTTGGCCAAGTCGCTCGCATAACGGGTCGAGCGCCCTTGTTCCGCCGGGGTGGTGAAACCGAGCAGGTTGTTGGCGATGATGTGAACGGTCCCGCCGGTCTGATAACCGGGCAGACGCGACAGGTTGAGCGTTTCGGCGACGATGCCCTCGCCCGGGAACGCTGCGTCGCCATGGATGAGGATGGCCATCGCGGCATCCAGGTCCTGGACAGGCGCACCGGGGCGATCCCGCTGATCCTGCGCAGCCCGGGTGAAGCCTTCCACGACCGGATTGACGAACTCCAGATGGCTTGGGTTGTTGGCCAACACCAGCCGCGCCTGCACCACCTCGCCCTGGCCGATAGTCCGGCTGGCGCCCAGGTGGTACTTGACATCGCCCGTCCAACCGTAGTTGATGCCCATGGATCCTTCCGACGGGACGAGTTCTTTGTTGGGGGCCGTATGGAACTCCGAGAAGATCTTCGCGAACGGCTTGCCGAGCACGTGCGCCAGCACGTTGAGGCGGCCGCGGTGCGCCATACCAATCATGACGTTGCGGGTGCCGCTCAACACCGCCCGCTTGATGAGTTCGTCGAGCATCGGCACCAGCATGTCGACGCCCTCGATGGAGAACCGCTTTTGGCCGACGAACGTGCGATGCAGGAACGTCTCGAAGCCCTCGACCTCTGTCAGGCGGTACAACAGGGCCTTCTTGTCTTCCGCCGACAGGCGCGGCCACAGCTCGCCGGACTCCACCGCACGGCGCAACCACTCCCGCTCGTCCGGCTCGTGCACGTGCGCAAACTCGTATGCGATGGGTCCGGTGTACACCTCGAGCAAGCGATGGTACGCATCGAGACCCGTTTTCACGTCGGCCGGCGCGTCCGGCCACAGCGCCGCAGCCGGCATCGCGGCCAGATCCTCCTCGCTCAGCCCGTACGTTTCACGACTGATGCGCGGCACTTCTTCGGTCGGCGGGTAGAGGGGATTGACACGCGCGGCCAAGTGTCCGTATTCCCGTACACTCTGCAACAGCTCGTGGGCGGCGACCAGTTTGTGCCCGGGCAGGCTGGCAGCAACGGCCGCCGCCGTCTCCGCCACCCCTGCCGCCGCCCTGCGCCCGCCGGCCGGACCGGCCGCGGCCAAGGTGACAGGCGTTTCAGCCGGCGCCGCACCGGCC
>NZ_BMOY01000074.1 GCF_014647315.1 Paenalicyclobacillus cellulosilyticus | reverse complement strand
GCCACCGAATCCGTCAGTTTCTGGACAACAAACGCCGTCAACTTATGGCCATTATACGCTGGCTGTAACACCATTAGCAGTCTCCCTGATTGAGAAAGTTAACCGCTTACTATATTACCCATCTTCCGCGCCCATCGTCACGTTCTGTGCCTGGTAACCCTTCTGTCAACATCCAAGCACCTTTAGGCTATCGTCACAAAGGATACGTACGATCTCTCGCAGGCCGTACTTTGATCCACGCATACATGCATGCGGTCCTGTGAACACCGGCAGACGCACCTCAAGCCAATAACTTGCAACCCGCTGTTTCTGCGCCAGCGCCTCACGATTAGACGTGCACGACTGCACCCACTTCATGGCGCTGTCGCTTACTGCCTTCTTGCACACCGTGGCAAGCG
Organism: Paenalicyclobacillus cellulosilyticus; assembly: GCF_014647315.1. GTDB lineage: Bacteria > Bacillota > Bacilli > Alicyclobacillales > Alicyclobacillaceae > Alicyclobacillus_J > Alicyclobacillus_J cellulosilyticus. The sequence goes on along the minus strand of NZ_BMOY01000074.1, from coordinate 2,792 downwards.
GCTTCCCATTGGCGCGTACCACTGTCACCCGTACCAGATGATCTGCTCCAGTCACACCCCATCTCGCTCCATGCGCGAGCGTCAAATCCCGCCCATCTTGCATTCCCTCCACGGCTCCCCCATACTCATGCCCGAGTTCGACAGTTGGTAGTCATACAAGGCCCCACGAATCCCGACGGCCATTGGGTTCGTGGGGGCTGTGGATAACTCGTGTAGTGACTACATCCCGAGCGGCGTGAACGGCGTGTCCAACGTCATCTGCAACACCCGCCGCGGTTCGGCAATGCCCAGCGCGGCGAACATCACACGTTGTTCCTCCGTCGTTCAACCATTCATCCTTCGCCAACTCCTTTGCGGTCAGCGTATCGTCCGCGGTTCCGATCTCGGCTTAATCTCACTCTCGCAAACATGAATATGCTTCCCGTTTTCGAGTCGAATCGTATAGGTCCAGCCAAAACGAAACGTATTTTTCGCCTCGACGATTACGCCTTCTTTACCTTTGTGACGACCGAAGGTGACTTCGACATATTCGCCCATCTGGTAACGATTCAATTCGAGTCGCACTCCCTGGGAGCGTGTCTGAGTAATCAAATTTAACGCATGTTCATGCGAAACGCTGAGTAAAAACAGCAATGATATGCAGTTCTATGAGCATTTTATACAGGAAAATCGAATACTCGGACACGCTCCTAGCACACATGATAATCGTATGCGTCAAATTGCCGACACCCGCTCAAACAGACTCCAGATATGCGAACGGGCACCCTTTCACCCACATATTGCGCTAACGCGCTCGCTTAGATTTCTTCCACGATTCAGGGATGCCCTCTCCTAACTCCTCCCGGCATTTCCCGCAAACCATCTTTCCACTAAACTCCATCAAATCCTCCGTCTCCCCACAAAACACACACCCCGGCATGTACTTCCGCAGGATGATGTATTCCCCGTCCACGAATATCTCCAGGCCGTCGCCTTTCTCAATCTCCATCGTCCGCCGCAACTCCATCGGCAGCACGATCCGGCCCAACTCGTCCAGCTTTCGCACCACGCCTGTCGACCTCATGACCTGTCTCCCTGCCTCTCGTGGTCTCGTTCCGTCTGCGAGCTCCGAATCAACGATTACAACAAATGACGGTTCCACCGTTATTTTTGTTGCGATTGTCATTTCGACGGGCACGAGTTAATCGGTTTTCAGCCCCTTTTCCGCGATCTCCTTCCGCAACTCCTTCAGCCAATCCTTCTCTGTCCCATCGGCCTCGAACAGCGCCTGCGCCGTGTACGGCGGGATGTAGACCATGTCCGCGTCGATCCGCACGTACCGGTCCGCCGCAGGCTTCTCCCGCTTCGGCCGCGGATAGAAGTCCGTGCAGCACCGCCCAATCGGCGCGTCCTCCCCGGTGCGCTGGTAGTACGCCGTGCACAGGCCGCCCCGCTCGTCCCGTATGAAGTACCGGCAGCTCCCGCAGTGGCCCTGTTGCGCCTTGCGCAGCGCCGCGTCGCCGCGCAACACGAACACGTCCGCGCGCTCCATCACGATCAGCGCTTCGTTCTGAATGAGCGACTGGATGAGCGTCCGGTCGTTGAACAGGCTCCACTCCACCGGTTCCTCGTCGCTCCACTCCATGTCTTCGTACTCCGCGGCTTCCTCGGGATCGGCGTAAGGCGGCGGTTCGGTGTTGTCGAGCAGTTTCACCGGTCCGTACATGATCCGCGACCGGACGCCCTGCATCGTGAGGGCATGGTGCAGGGGCTTCACAATCTCCAGCCGCATCAGCGCCCGCGTTACCTCGTCGTCGGTGTCGAAGTAGGGGTACTCCATCACGTACGTCAGGATCCCGGCGAGACAGTGCGTCTCCGCCGCCTCGCGGTCGAGGTACTTCACCAGAAACTCCTTCGTCGGCGTTTGGTCTTCGCGAAGCGGTGTCCAGAACTTCTCCCGCCACGCCGTATCAAACGTCCCGTCCAAAATCCGCGCCAGCACATCAGACACAACGCATCAACTCCTCTCGCGCCATGAGCGCCAGGATATGCTCCTCAACCTTCTTGCGGTAAGCGGGGTTGGCGATGCCGTCGAGGATGAGCCGCGCGTACTCCCACGACGGGGCCGCCTCGTTCGGCAGCGGGCGAACCAACTGGTACGTCTCCGCCATGACCCACCGTCCGTCCGCTTTCACCTTGACCGGGATCCGGGCGTAGAAGCGCGGCGCGCCCTCGCGGCGGTCGAGCGCAATCATCTCTTCATCCGGGACATCCCACAGCACACCGCGCACCGCGCCGCCGCGGCCGCCCTCGATGTTCGCCACCCCGCCCTGGCGCGCGGCGCCGGACATAACTGAACCGCCCCAGCGGCGGCAGCGCCCCGTGTATCCGACCGACACACGCCTCGCAATGTCGTCGCATGACGCTCGTGTGCACGGCGGGCCTTGGCTTTCCGTACCTCCGCCCGAACCGCGATCATCTCGATAAGTTTTGTTTTGATGGTGGTGACCATGTCGAGCAACTCGTTTCTTAAGAGAACTGGTTGCGGGAATGGTCACTGCCCTGGCGAAAAGGTTGAAGTGCTGCGGGAGAAGTCCCAATGCATCACCCGGACGGATGCCCGTGTTCAAGTGCAGGAGCATCAAGACACTTCGTCCCGCAAGTCCGCATATGTGCTTTGGTCAGGGAGTTCGAGCAGGCGCTTGAGGGCGTTCGCATCCACGTTACGGCAGATTCCTTCATCTCAAGTTTGACAGTTAGACCCCCTGGGTCGAGGGTACGAACCGCGCTACGGCGCGGTTTTTTCGCCGTTC
>NZ_BMOY01000073.1 GCF_014647315.1 Paenalicyclobacillus cellulosilyticus | reverse complement strand
GTGTTTTAGCCATCTCTAAATGGCTGAAAGCTGACGTTATTGCCTGTCCGAAAATTGCTGAGTAAAATGACCATATCCTACGAAAGGAAAGACGCCCCTCTTTACGTGGTGCTGCGCCAACAGCATCACAAGGGGCGTCCACCGCTCGATATGGTCAGTATATCAAACTTTAAGCTTGTTGAAAGCCACACCACCGGTGTTTTTTGTTCGGAGTGCGGAGAATGTCCCCTGCCCTTGTTGCCAAGGTGAGCTTCGTACCATCGGGAGTCGGAAGAGGACGTGGATTCAGAGCTCCGGCCACAAGATAAAACTCATCATCCGCCGGCTGCGCTGCCGGGATTGCAACAAGATCCACCACGAACTGCCGAACTTTCTGGTTCCCTATCGTCGCCACGAGGCACAGGTCATTGAGGATGCTATCACGGATAAGGCGACGCCTGCTTGCGTTGAGGAATCAACGCTGCGGCGCTGGCGTCAGTGGTTCCAAGACTTTGCCTCATATGCCGCTGGCTGCCTGGAGTCCATCGCTATCCGCTTCCAGTGGACTGTGGAGAGTTCGTCCGCTCATCCGCAAACCGCACTCCATCGAATCGGACGGGTCATTGGACATCATCCCGGTTGGCTGGCACGTGCTGTCCGGCCGATTGTAAATCTACATTTGTGGAGACATACCCGTTCGGCGTGTTGATCCGCGTCTGGTCGAAGTACGTTCATGCTGACCCTACCAAAATGGAGGTGGTTGGCATGAAAGATTCGAGGAAGGCGGAGGAAATCGCCGCACATCGGGTGCAGATGCTGTCTCCGCTGCTTGCAGACGGCCTGGATGCAGGCCGTGCGCGGCAGATCAGGGGTGAGATCTGCGCACAAACGGGTCTCTCAGAACGAACGATTCGCCGGTATCTGGCCCAGTACCGCAAGGAAGGATTCGAGGGTCTCAAGCCGAGACCCAAGGTGTATCAAAGGCCAGAGGCCATCTCGGAGTCGCTTCTGGAACAGGCCATCTTGCTGCGACGGGAGGTTCCCACGCGCAGCGTCTCCCAGATTATTCAGATCCTTGAGTGGGAGGGGCATGCAACGCCAGGCCAGATCAAGCGCAGCACTTTGCAGGAGAAGTTGGCGGAGCGTGGGTACAGCGCCCGTCAGATGCGGATGTACACCACAACCGGTACCGCCGCACGCCGGTTTCAGCATCGGCATCGAAACGAACTGTGGCAGTCAGACATCAAGTTCGGCCCATATCTGCCCATCGGGCCTGGCGGTGCAAGGAAACAGGTCTACCTCGTCGTGTTCCTGGACGACGCCACGCGGTACGTACTCCATGCCGAGTTCTACCCCACCCTCGATCAGGCCATCGTGGAAGATTGTTTTCGCCAAGCCATCCAGAAATACGGCGTCCCGGATTCTGTATACTTCGACAACGGAAAACAGTACCGAACCCGTTGGATGGCCCGGACCTGTTCCAAGCTTGGGATACGGCTTCTCTACACCAAGCCGTACGCTGCCGAGAGCAAGGGAAAAGTGGAGAAGTTCAATCGGACGGTTGACTCGTTTCTCAGCGAGATTGCCCTGGACAAACCGCAGACCCTGGAGCAGTTGAATCAGAAATTCAACGTATGGCTGTCGGAATGCTACCAGAACAAGCCGCATGCCGCGCTCTCCACGGACAATCAGTCCATAAGCCCCGAGACGGCGTACCGTAGTGACCGTAAGGCACTGCGATTTGTCGAACCGGAGGTCCTCGCGAATGCGTTCCTGCATGCCGAGACACGTAAAGTGGACAAGTCCGGATGCATCAGCTTCATGGACCGGAAGTATGAGGTGGGGTTGTCATTCATCGGTTGCACGGTGGACGTCATTTACGATCCAGCAGACATCAGCGAGGTGACCATCGAGTACGAGGGACATGAACCGTGGAAAGCTCGCCCCATGGTCATCGGCGAACGGGCCGGCAAACGACCCAAGTTACCAGAACATTTGGGGCCCCAACCAGCAGACGCGTCCAGGTTGCTGGGTGCTGCGCAGAAACAACATGAGCAACGTCAACACAGACAGGCACGTGCCATCTCCTACGCGTCCGCGTGGAACGAGGTGAAGGGAGATGTTTGAGTCATTTTACGGGTTTAGGTACACCCCGTTCGCCAGAAACATTCCGGCCGCAGAGCTCTACACATCGCCATCGTTGGAGGACACGCTGGGACGGCTTTCTTACGCGGCGCAGCGGCAACTGTTCTGTGTCGTCACCGGGGACTGCGGAACGGGAAAGACCACCACCATTCGCCGTTTTGCGGAGACATTGGATGGCGCCAAGTACCAGGTCCTCTACCTGTCAGACTCGAAACTCACGCCTCGCCACTTCTACAAAGGGCTGTTGGAGCAGCTCGGGTGTGAGTCGAAGTTCTACCGCGGTGACGCAAAGCGACAGTTGCATCGCGAGATAGAACTCATGCGCGGCATTCACCACGTGCAGCCCGTTTGCATCGTAGACGAAGCTCATCTTCTCGACCGCGAGATGTTGGAGGAAGTGCGCTTCCTGCTTAACTTCCGCATGGATGCGCAAAGCCCCATGGCGCTCATCCTGGTCGGGCAAAGTGAACTCTGGGAGCGTCTAAACCTCCAGGCGTATGCCGCCATCCGCCAACGAATCGACATACAGTGCAAGCTCCCGTACTACGACCGGGCTGAGGTTGGTGAGTACATCCGACGTCACCTGGCCTACGCCGGGGCCGAACATGAGATTTTCTCGGACAAGGCCATCGACGAGATTTATCAATTCTCCAGTGGTGCAGCACGCATGATCAACAAGGTGTGTACACACTGCCTCATGTACGGTGCCCAGACGAAGCACCGGATCATTGATGATCACATCGTGCATCTGGTCATACAGGGGGAGTTGTCATGACCAGGCAAACTGCAAAGCGAGGCACCCTGCGTTACGACAGACAGTGGGACCGCTTCTCTGTTCAGTGTGGGGACGACTTTGTGTCTTTGCACTGTGGAGAAGAGATTGGCTTACGAATAGGCAGGCAGTTTGTGTGGGGACGGTTGGAAGTGGACATGGCGGGCAGTTGGTGCATCGTCTTTCCCGGGGCGACAGATGGCAAATCAACGGTGCTCACGTTAAGAACAGCTGGGATCTATGATGCCAAGATTTATCTGTAGACTTCAGTTCTAAACTTCAGTGGCAGCGGGGCAGCTCGGATGAGTTGCCCCGTTTATCCACTATGGCCACCGAATCCGTCAGTTTCTGGACAACAAACGCCGTCAACTTATGGCCATTATACGCTGGCTGTAACAC
>NZ_BMOY01000072.1 GCF_014647315.1 Paenalicyclobacillus cellulosilyticus | reverse complement strand
AGTAGACACGCACGGTGGCTTCGTCGTCAAATGTGGACGACGGATTTTACACCACTACTTGAGACTTTAACGGTCGAATAGAGCGCGTCATGAAAGGCCATGGATGCTTGGTAGAGTCGTTCAAAGTTTGAAACCAAATAACGAGCAGCGGACCACGCGTCGGAGAACAGATTCACATAGTAATTCTGCGTCAGCTCCTTGCCTGGTTCGCCAACACGATGCTCCTCGCTCCAGCCGTTGAGGCGGTTTGGAAAATACCAACTCAAGACAAACCGAAACAAACGCGTCTCACCCGGCCCGATCCGTTCGTGCACAGCGAGTGAACACGTATCCGATCTCCCATCCTCAGACGGCGTTTCATATCCTAAGTCCGTGAGACGTCCATCGTCCACCAAGTCAGTCCAGAATTCCTGCAATTCATCAAACCACGCCCCGCGGTACCACGCTCGCTTGTAAGAAACGTCCCGATTGGTCGTGATCAAAGCCATGTTGCCGTATTCCAGCTGCGTTGGAGCGTACTTGCGAGTCGTCAGTTCAAGGCCAGTTATCCCTTGCTCGGCACGGTACAGATTGAGGCTGCCCCCGAGGCGCGGGCCGCTGACATTGCCAAATCGATCACGTCCCACTCCGCCAATGGGATTGAACAATGAGCCTGCGATCGTGACTTCCACGGCCCGAGAGGATGAATTCGTGACACGATAGGTGAAGATGGCACCTGGTATTCCAGAATCTTCTGGATTCAGCGGGATAAAAGGCGTGAACGCCTCAAGTTGAACGGACACCGGCAGGTCATCATCTTCGAAGTCAATCCACACAAACGGATACTCACCCCGCATGAAGGAACGTGCCAGGCGAGGCAGTCCGCCCGCATCGGACGGATGGAGGCCATGCGAAGCATCGTACGGCGGTGTCAAACGGGATTCGAGGATCTTCGCGACTGGAGGTTCGCCATCACTTTTCGCCCAGATGGTGAAATACGTGTTGGGCAATTTGACACCTTTCCCAGGGCGGTTAAAAATTTCCCAGTCTCTGAGATCTCCCCGGCTACCCAGCGATACATTGCCCGTGCCAATTCCACCGAGCAAAAATGCCGCTCGATTGGCGGTTCCAGGGTATCGTCTCGACGAACCCATCTCCTGCCATTGGTCCGCAGCAGATGCCACTATACCCACCTCACGTCGTCTGTTTGATTGACTTCCTACAGGAACTGAAGTTCCAGTTGTTAAGCCTTCGTCTTCATCTTCACAAGACACCAAGCGCGCGCTCCAAAGCCTCCCGTGGCGGATACGTTCCGAAAGCACATATCTCACCGGATACCGCCAACACCGGAGTCATCAATTCCAGTATTTGCCGAGCCTCTTCACCTTCGTGAAATGATTTGTATCCCAAACGTCCCATGAATTCATTTAACCTCGCGATCGCAGACGCGCGATCGTCACGGGAGGTATAGCGATAGACCTGAACGGTTACTGGAGCCTCAGCATCGTTGGCCACGCGGTGCACCATGCCCAGGAAGTCCTCGTTGAGCCGCTGGATTTGGCCCATTGTGACCCCGGAGCAAATGCAGTCTGGACCACACGCATCGGCCGTTTCATCGTACTCCGCGAAAAACTTAGGAAAGACCTCCACCAGGATTCTGTCGCGCTTCATCGTGAAGTGATCCCGCCCCATCCCTCTGCACCCATTCACCATCACCCGTTCTTGTAGAACGCTTCGTACTGAACATGTCGAGGCGTCAAAGACTAGGCCTCCCGATAGGACGGAGTCGGACGGGCCGGGCGAAAGGCCTGGGAGGCAATGACGCCATATGGTATTCCGCGTGCTGTGGACACGATGTCAAGACTCCGCATCACGCAATCCAGAAGTTCCTCAGGCGGCGCACTGACACGGGCATTCACCAGGATGAGCGCCTCTGGTGTCATGGTGTCGCCAGAGTCGCTCCATCGCCACTGCCCGGCGGAGGTGGTGAGGCTGCCAATCACAGGGCTCCGCGCCGACAATCCCAGCATTTTCACATGCGCCGTTTCAAACCGCTTCTCCCTTAGCCGCGTCTGCAGCTCGGCCCCTATTTCCCGCAGAAATTTTGATGCGCTGAACGGCTCTCGTCCCCTGGCCTCCACGCGCAGGTTGACCCAGCCCAACTGCGCCTCTGCCTGCGCGTATACGTCATAGTCGAGTTGCACGAGCGGGTTTTCTGCGACCTTCTCAGTGCCATGACAGAGCAGATCGGCCCAATCCGTCAAACCATCACCTGTCAGTGCCGACGTCTGAACAATCGTCGCACCCGGATTGACGGTTTTCAGAACACTCCGTACTGCGTTGGAGACGGACTGCGTCGTCACATCCGACTTATTCAGCAAGATGACATCCGCCTCGCACAGTTGTTGGCGGTACAAATAGGCAATCTCCTCAGAGAAATTCTGAGGTCGGTCACAGAGTAAGCAAAGGGCGCGTGCGGGATCGACCACGACACTGACCGGACGCAACCGCAACGTTTCGCGGTACAACCGCCTCAAGGGTCGCATGACCGTTGCCACCAAGTCCGTGCAACTGCCCACCGCTTCCGACAGAATCCATGTGGGATGGTGCTCGTTGATCACCCCCTGGATGACACTCTCAAGCTCATGAAACCTACAACAAAAACACCCCCCGACAATTTCCACCACGAAGGCGTCAGCCGCAGCAATCGTCCTCGTGTCGATGAGATCGGAGCCCTGATCATTCGTGATGACCGCCACACTCTCGCCCAGAGAGCGAAGATATCTGGCCATCCGCACAATCATCGATGTTTTTCCCGCTCCAAGAAATCCGCCAATCATCACAAAATTTGTGTACATTCCCTTTTGCCAGCCCCATCGAACCAGTGTTGATCTCACAGGATGACGCTTTCACCCCGTATCTGACTCAGGAGGACATTTCGAGGACACCCCCTGTTAAAGCCTGCTCCTACTATGCCTTTGCAATGTGAGAACGATTCCACATCGTATGAAATCAAGATAATACGTATCGTTCGAAGTGTCAATATCGCGCGATCACTCGTGTTATTTGTCTGTCATATGGTCACCGTGAACAGCGTGGTACAATGACTCCCATTTCACGGAGCTCTTGCCGAAGCGCGAAGGCATCTGCGTCAGCGTCCCTTCAGGTCGACACAACCTACATTGGGCATGCACTGATCTCATCCCGGACTTCCTGAATCAAGGTTTTCAGTTCAAGTGGTTCAGTCGACAATTTCCTGAACTGAGCCGCCAGGTGACTGAGACCCGCACGTCTGACGATCCTTTTTTCAGTCGCTCGCGATCCACCCAGAGCTACAGCGGGAACTCCCGGTAAGGTGGCAAGTCGTTCTGCTTTATGATCGATGAACCATCGATCTGTTTTCGGGTCGTAAGCGTCAAATCCCGCCCACCTTGCATTCCCTCCACGGCTCCCCCAAACTCATGCATGACGAACAACC
>NZ_BMOY01000071.1 GCF_014647315.1 Paenalicyclobacillus cellulosilyticus | reverse complement strand
TGTCTACGCTCGCTTTATTTGTCATCGTTGTCGGCGGGGTTTCTCAAATTGTGTGGCGGAGATGGGAGGATTTTTGTCCAAAAATGTAGAAAGCGCCGCATGAGTCCCGTGAAGACCATGCGGCGCGGCCCGTTGTGGATGGAGTCCAAAAAGGGTTTGGCAGCCCAACTCTCATCCACAACCCGCGTCAGTCCCGGCTCCGGGGCTCGGATCCGGAACTGTCATGCCCATCGTATCCATTGCATGTCTATCCGTCAAGAGAGACGAGTATGAAAAGCTCGTAGATTCCCTGGGGCCTCGTGACGTGCCGTGCATATGGTGCGGTCATCCGTTCACGTACCGCCATGGTGTCTACATTCGTAGACCCATGGACGTCACTCGCCCTTTTCTCATTCGTCGCCGGTTTTGTCCTGCTTGTCGCCACACGTTCGCGCTCTTGCCAACTTTCCTCTCGCCCTACCAGAGAGCAACCATTCCCCTGCAGGATGAGGCTTGTTACCGCTTGGCCCAGGGACAGTCCTACGAGACCGTCTTACGCCATCTGGATGTCCGGGGGATTCATCTGTTTGACATGGCCACGCTTAGGCGTTGGTTCCGGCGGTTGGTGCTTCAGGTACACAAGATCCTCCCAGCCTTGACCGCGTTGGCGCAGCGCGAGGCACCTGAGCTGTCACTCTCCCGCCTGCGAGCGGGTGTCAGGGACGCGTGGGTCATGGCTTACTATGAGCGATTGACTGTGTGGGCGGGTCCATCTGCAGACTCGGGCAACTGGAACCTGCTTCGCCTCATCCTCTACGTGTTTGCCCCATCGCTGTCGGGAAACAGGGTTTCGTACGGCCTTCTGCCGACGCCACCTCCGTAAAACATCTGTCTCATCCCACAAAAGTCGATCTTCAGAGCGGCACTCACCCTGACTGACAATCAGGCTGACAAGCTCGTCAGAGGGGTGAGAACCATGGACGAAGAGCGCAGGAAGCAGATTGCCCAGTTTCGGTATGAGGTCATTGCACCGCTTTTGCACAGCCGGGAGAAGGGCACCCTCCAGGCGGCGCTGGAGGCTGCTGCAGGGAGAGTGTATGTGCTGCCGGACGGAACACAGCGGCGTTTGTCCGTGCGGACATTGGAGAGATATCTGTCCTTGTACCGCAGGGGCGGGTTCGAGGCATTGTATCCCGCAGGTCGCTCGGACCACAGCCGCCCCCGTGCATTGCCCCAGGTCATCATTGACCGGGCGATTGCGTTGCGCAAGGAGCAGCCCGCGCGCACGGTGGAGCAGATCATCGCCATGCTGGAAATGGAGGGTTTGGCCGCACCAGGGTTCATCCGTCGCAGCACGCTCGCGGCACATCTGCGCAAAGCTGGTGTCCCTCGCGCCAAGGTTGCGCGGAAACCGGTAAGAACCTGGCAGCGGTACACCGCCAGCGAGGTGCATGAGATTTGGCAGTGCGACATCTGTGACTCTCTGCGCGTGCCCGACGTGGATGCCGGTGGGCAGATGCGCGTGGCCCGGCTTGTCGCTGTCCTCGACGACAAAAGCCGGTATATCTGCTACGCCGCGTTTTACTTCCGCGAAAACCTGCCCGTGATTGAGGATGCCTTGAAGAAGGCGATTGCGGCCCACGGCACACCACGCATCTTTTACTGCGACAACGCCAAGGTGTACCACGCCGGGCAGCTCACAGAGATCGCCGCGCGGCTAGGGTTTGAGATTCGACACACACGCCCGTATTCTCCTCAGGGTCGAGGCAAGATTGAAAAATTTTTCGGGTATGTGGAGCGATCGTTTCGTCCGGAGGCGGAACTGTGCGTGAGGAAAGGCACCATCCAGTCCCTGGATGACCTGAACCGCTACTTCTGGGCGTGGCTGGAGCAGATGTACCACCAGCGGGTGCACACCACGCTCAAAAAACGCCCGGCAGATGTCTTGGCCACCCATGGAGCACTGCGACTCGTCGAGCCGCAGGTACTGGAGGAGGCGTTTTTGTGGACGTACGGGGCGAAGGCAGACAAGACGGCTTGTGTGTCGGTACAAGGAAACACGTATGAAGTGGAACCGGTGCTCGCCGGCAAGAAGGTGCAGCTTCGCTACAACCCCTTCGACCTTCGCCGCATCCAGGTTTGGTATGAGGGCCGCCGCTATGCGGACGCGGTGCCCATGACGCTGCGCAGACATGTGGACAAGCGGGTGGAGGCCTGTTTGCCGGACGAGTCTGAACCTCTGCCTGCCGGGGTCTCCTTTTTGGAGCATCTCGAACAGAAAGAAGCAAGCGCTCGCAAGGCGCGTTTGGGACGGATACAGTTTTCGGCGGCGCGGGGTGATGAGGGATGATAGCACAGTTCTTTGGCCTGCGGCGCGAACCGTTTGAACGGGACATTCCGGTGGATGAGCTGGTGCAGTTCCGAAATCACCAGGAACTGACGGCTCGGCTGACGTACGCCGCCGAGCACCGGCAAATCGCGCTCGTCACCGGGGATACCGGCACCGGGAAAACGACCGCGGTACGCGCCGTCATGAAGCGCTTGGACGAGAGCGAATACAGGTTCTTGTACATCGCCAGCGCGGGGTTGACATCCAAAACGCTGTACCGGGTCCTGCTCGAGCAGCTTCAGATTCAACCCAAGTTCCGCCTCGTCGACAATCAATTGCTCACTCACCGCGTCCTTGAGGAGATGTACAGCAAAGGCCAGCAGGCCGTGATTGTGGTGGATGAAGCCCACGAACTGGATCCGGCCACCCTGGCGGACATCCGGTACCTGACCAATTTCCGGGCCGATTCGTTTTCCCCGATCTCCCTGTGGCTGGTGGGCCAAACGGAGCTTCGCGAACGGATGAAGCTGCGGGTGCTCTCCGCGTTGTCGCAACGGATCCAGATTCGCTACCACATGACCGGGCTGACCGAAGCGGAGGTCCCGGAGTACATCGCGCAGCAACTGACCGCCGCGGGTGCGACACGCCCCATCTTCTCCCCGGATGCGATGAAATGGGTGGCGAAGATGACGCAGGGCAATCCTCGCATGGTCGGTGTGGTTTGCAAGAGTGCGATGCTGGATGCGGCGCTGCGCAAAGACGAGGTGGTGGACACCAGCCATGTGGAACGGGCGTGGCTGGAGGTGACGGGAGGATGAAGCGAGGGAGCCTTGTTTACACACCCGCATACGACCGGTGGACGTTCGAGAGCCCGGCATTCACGTATGACCTGCACTGCGGAGACGTATTGGATCTGCGCGTCGGAGGGCATTACATCTCTTGCAGACTCGAGCTCGGGCCCCGCGGGTGGTACGTGGTCATCCCCGACCCGAAACTGCGCTCACGGACAACGTTTTTGCTCAGCAGCGGCACGCGATACATCGCTCGCTTACCGTGATATCCATGATTATTTCTTCTCACCCCGCTTCGGCGGGGTCTCTTCGTTGTCGGTGTCCGCCAAACTTCGTTGGAATGCGCCACAATTCCAGGTGACAATGACGGTTGGAAAAACGCCGTCAAATAAAGCGAGCGTGGACA
>NZ_BMOY01000070.1 GCF_014647315.1 Paenalicyclobacillus cellulosilyticus | reverse complement strand
ATTTCGCTGTGCACAGGTTGGATTCCTGTCGAAATTCGTCCCCTGCCCGAAGATCAGGCGCGGAATCTGTGACCCGAGAGAACCGGTACGGGCCGCTACAGAGATGCAGGTCCGGCACGAGGTGTTTCTGATGGATTTTGGAGACATATTAAGGCCAGCCCGAACATCGGGCTGCACTGGTTGACGACACTTGGCACGGGTCAGGGCCACCCACCGTATCTGGCCGATGGACAAACGGCAGGGTGACCCCCTGCTGGGTATCACCACGACTCGTTCGAGGAAGCACTGCGAAAAGCGAATCTGTGGGACAACCCACGCTACGCCCGCCCGGTTCTGACACGCATGCGGAGCCTGCCACCTGGGATGTAGAAGTCGCCGTTCGCGGGTTGCTGGCCGCCATTTGATGTGCCCCGGACGTGGAACGTCTCTTTTTTTGCCCGTGGCATTTCGCGTCGCCGGGTGGAGGAGACAGGATCCGGCAACCTCCACCTCGTTAGCGACGACATTATGTCAGTGAGCCATTAACCAAGAACCTGTCTCATCGTATATTGAACGCTGAGCCGTATTGGGGCTCTCATATGCTTGCAGAAGCACCTTCGATGCAGCGTAAAACACCAATACAGCATCTGACGATGGTGGAAGGACGCTTGCAAAGCTCTGTAACTCGCTCCGATAGCGCGTAGCCAGGTCTGTGTTCGTGAACACCCCGCCATCTAGTTCTATCTCCAAGCCTAATCCATTCTGTTCAGCCGTTTGGACGGCGTTTTCAACCCGCTGCAATGTGGCATTCGTGGTCTCATAATAGTTCGACTGTAGTATGACCCCGTCGAAACCCATGCTCTGCCAATCACTGATACTCGTGCCGTAAGCTGGGATCCACAAGAGCAACAGGTTGTCTTTGCTGGCCAGTTCGCGGACATACTGAATCAACGGAACGTCAGAAGAAGGGTCGGTCTCCTTGTACCAATACACCCCAATCAGCCTCAGATGAGGATAGCCGGCTTCTTTCCAACGCGTCATGAACTCGTCATAGTACCACCGAATCGCTGTCTTCCGGTTTTGCAGAGACTGTTCATCGCCTACGTCAGCAACCGAGAAGTTGAGTTTGGGACCACCGTCCGAAACTGCGCCAAAATTCCTTTGGCTCGAGTCGGGATAAGGTATCGTGAAGATGACATTGACTGTCCTCGCGGAAAACACCTGTCGTCCTGCCTGCTCCGCGGCGGCGTTGAGGTGGGCAAACTCTCCGTCCGGCCCAAACAAATCGTCCAGATATTTCGACCATCCTGTCGCTGTGCCGCCAGCATTCGAGTAAGGCAAAAACAGCATCGTGTCAAACATCTGTGACTCTGCGCGCCCGTTCGGATCGATGTACTCGAGCATCGGCAGGAAGTCCTGTGCACTCCACTTGCCCAACTGACCATGATCACCTGTATAGACAAGCAAGATATGGCGTGCACCGTTCAGGCGGGTTGACGTGAGCAGCCCTGTAGAAGAACTAGAATTACGAGGCACGAGGGGGGTTCCGACCTGAGCGGGATGCACCCCCGTCTGGTTGACGGACCAAATATGCAATTGCCCTGCAAAGACCCATACGCGTACTGGAAAGACAATCTTTATGAGACTGGCCTGCACGGGGCTTGAAGGTGTTAAAGTGAACGTCTTCACGTCGCCTTGCACGGTCGCATCCAAATCATTGTCATTAAGCACGTACCACGTCAGCCCATCGATGGATACCTGAACTTCCATCGATGTTGGCCAATAGATTCCACTCTTTGAATTCTGTTCAAAGGACAGAGACATGGACGAGACATTCCGTAGACCTCCAAGAGAGAACGTGATTTCTCGCCCACCTTGGCGCAGGAACCGAGCCCACTTGCCGGGTTCGGACATGCTGTTCCCCACGGGTAGGTACTTGGTCTCCTGCTGTGCGAACACCTGGTCCGGCGTCCCCGTGACTTGCAGAGAAATGATCTGCGCCTGACTCGCGATGTCGGTTGCATCCGGTGGTGCCGACGAGGCGATATCGGCCGCGGCGACGGCGATGTTCTCAGGCTGGGCAACCGATCCGTCGAAGCTTGAATCCGCTGAAGTGGAGACGCCGGTCGATTGCACCGCGCTGACGTAGATGGCGGAATCGGGACGTCCGACATGTCCATTGCTGGCGTTCGCATAGGCCGTGACACCTGCGGCTGCGCTGAACATGGTCAAGGACGCCGTCATCAGCGTTGAGGTCCACCACTTGAATTCCTGTCGCTTCTGTTTCATACGTACGGTTCCCTCCGGACAATTCTCGTTTTGGGCTTTCTCATCTCCATTCGTGGCACAACGGGAGACTGATGTCTTGACGCGGACGTGCGCGAGCGAGCACCGTGCATCCGGGTGCATAGTTGCTATAGTAATGGACGAATCCAATCATGTTTTGTGACATGTTCACCTAATATGTACAGCGATGGATGTGTCGCTACAATGTTCCCGCCTAACACGTGACAAGGACGGGACAACATCTTGTAAGATGACACCTGAGTTAAGTCTGCAAATGCCACATTAATTGCCAAGAACTGGACCGATCACGATGAATCGTAACGTACGCATGGATATGTCACGAGGATCTGTTGAGCTTCTACAACAACGCGGCATTCCGTCACACGCGCGGCGCAGGCCCAGCGGAACTGCAGCACTGAAAACAACCTGTGGGAAGCGCTGCTGGTCCCTGGTGGAGCTGGTCAGGACAGGCTGGTCCGTTTGCTTATCGTGCCTAGCAGCGTTTTGGTGTTAAGCAGCCTTAGGCTTCGATGGGCCAGAAGGCTGAAACGGTGTTGGATCCAAACCTGGAACTCGTTCGTCCATCTACAGGTATCGCATCGAGTTCTCGATCTCGTGGGTTGCAGAAAACTCTGGTTGATTGCTGGCAGGAGGTAGTTTGCACTGGCTGGAGAAGCGCAGATTCCTCCGGACACCGCTTTGCTATCTCTTTCGTTGGAACAAGTTCGCCGACAATGTCTGAGCGGCCCTGAATGGATGAAAGAATCAGATACCACCGGGAGAATCTTAGACCGTCAAAACAATAGGCTTCATCCCTAAACACCCTCCTTGTGCGCTTCAATCTCAGACTCGTGTAAACACATACAGTGTTATAAGCGGCATAGATTAAAATTCACTTAAAGCACCGAACTTCTCAGGCTGTGCAAATCCACACTATCGATGCGGCGTGAACAGATACACGGCGAGAAAGAATTCATTTGCCAACGGTACCGGAAGGTACCATGTGCCAAGAGACGGCACACGAAATCCTACCAAATGGTGTGCCCTCCCTTCGGGGACCAGTTAACCTCTTTTTGCATGCTTGCAGGATTACTGCCGACAAGACTTTGAAGTTCTCCGAAAAGCCCGCACTGCCTCCCTGGCCTACCGCACCATGGGGGATACCAAGATGACCGTACACATAGGTGTTCATGTAGAACCCTCATATACGTCCCCATGTTCTCATCACCAGGCGGCACGGGGTCCGGCAAATCGACGCTGGTGCGCCACATCCTGCTTGAAGCGCTGAAGCGCGGTTGGCGCGTGTATCTCGTCGACCCAAAGGGCGGCGTGGACTATCTGAAACTGGAGCAACAGCTTGCGGAACCCATCGCGATGACGTCGCAGCAGGCCCTGCCTCTGCTCCAGGAACTCTGGAGCGAGCATCTGCGCCGCTTGGCGCAACACATATTCCGCGCCACGTCGCAGTTTGGTGAAATGGAAATCAGAACGAAGGCTCGCGGGAATGATGGGACTGACGCAGATTCCCTATATATGGTTCTATGAAAGCGCGATCATTTGTAAATTTGATCAGATATGGAAACGACCTGCGC
>NZ_BMOY01000069.1 GCF_014647315.1 Paenalicyclobacillus cellulosilyticus | reverse complement strand
GCAGCCGCGCCTGCCGCCGCCGGCAGCGCCAACTGGGCCCACGCCACCTCGTGTCCGGCGTCCGCCCAGGGCGTGGCCGCGGCCAGCAGGAAGCGCACATGCAGCCAATGCTCGCCCTGCGCGCCCCCGGGCTGCGCACACCCAGGCACCGCAGCCGCCGGCCACCGGTACGGCAGCCGCACCTCTGCCGACACCCCGGCCGGGATGTGCGGCAGCGCCGCCGTCCCCGACTGCACCACGCGCCCCTCCGCCTCGATGCTCCAGACCATCACCAGGTGGTCGAGCGAAAGGAAGTCGTAGCGGTTGTGGACACGAATAACGCCTGCCGCCAGGTCCACCGGCGTCACGTGCACCGGTTCAATCACCTTTTTGTACTCGATGAGCCCCGGCGACGGGACGCGGTCCGGAAAGACGAGCCCGTCAATCACGAAGTTGCCGTCGTTCGGCTCGTCGCCGAAGTCGCCGCCGTACGCGAAATATTCCCGGCCATCCGGCGTGCGGGTGCGGATGCCGTGATCGCACCATTCCCAGACGAAACCGCCCTGCAGGCGCGGATATTGATAGAACGCCTCCCAGTACTCACGCAACCCGCCCGGCCCGTTGCCCATGGCGTGCGCGTATTCGCAGAGGATGTGCGGCTTGGGGATGTCGGTGCGCTCGCCAAGCTGGCGCAACTCCGGCACCGAGGTGTACATGGTGCTGACGACGTCCGCCGTCTTCGCCTCGCGGTCGCCCTCGTAGTGGATGAGCCGGGTGGGATCGATGGCGCGGGCGCACGCCGCCATGGCCTCGTGGTTGCGGCCGTACCCGGATTCGTTCCCGAGAGACCACAGGATGACGCACGGGTGGTTTTTGTCCCGGTGCACCATGCGCTCCATGCGGTCCACGTACGCCGCCTCCCAGGCGGGATCGTCCGAGAGACGGTTCCAGGCGCCGAGCGGATGGAAGCCGTGTGTCTCCAGGTCCGCTTCGTCGATGACGTACAGCCCGTACTCGTCGCACAGGTCGTACCAGCGGGGATCGTCCGGGTAGTGCGAGGTGCGCACGGCGTTGATGTTGTGCTGCTTCATCAGGCGGATGTCCGCCACCATGGCCTCGTACGGCACCGCGCGGCCAAAATCGGGATGGAACTCGTGCCGGTTGACGCCGCGAAACAGGATGGGCACGCCGTTGACGAGCAACTGGCCGCCCTTCAGCTCAATCTGGCGAAAGCCGACGCGGCCCGCCACCACTTCCAGCACCTGGCCGTCCGCCTCCAGGGTGAGCACCAGGTGGTACAAGTACGGGTCTTCCGCCGACCACTTGCGCGGCTCTCGCACCACGAGCGACAGCGCGGCTGCCGCCTCTTGGCCGGGGCCCGCCGCCGGCACCTCGCTCACCCCTGCGGCCACCTCTTGCCCAGAGGCGTCAAGCAGGCGGCCATGAAGCCTGGCGCCGCTCACCTGTGTGCGCCCTTGGTTGCGCACCTTCGCCGTGACGGCGAGCGTGCCGTCCCGGTACGCCGCATCGAGGCTCGGCTGCGCAAACCAGTCCCACAGGTGGAGGTGCGGGCGCCGCAGCAAATAGACGTCGCGGAAGATGCCGGACAGCCACCACATGTCCTGGTCCTCGAGATAGCTGCCGTCCGACCACTGGTACACCGCCACCGCGATCACGTTCTCCCCCGGGTGGACGAGCTCGGTGATGTCGAACTCGGACGGCAGGCGGCTGCCCTGGCTGTAGCCGGCGAGCTGCCCGTTCACAAAGACGTGGAACGCGCTGTCCACGCCTTCAAACCGCAGGTGGATGACGTCGCCCGCCCAGCTTTCCGGCAAGATGAACGTCCTGCGGTAACAGCCCGTCGGATTGTCGGACGGGACGCGCGGCGGATCGACCGGGAAGGGATAGATGACGTTGGTGTAGTGGGGCCGGCCGTAGCCGTGGAGCTGCCAGTGGGACGGCACCGGCAGGTCCGCCCAGTCGGACGCGTCGAACCCGGGCTCGGCAAACGCCGCCGGGACATACGCGGGCGCCGCGGCGTAGTGGAACTTCCACATCCCGTTCAACAGCATGATACGGTCGGACAGCGCCCGGTCATGGGCGAGCGCCGAGGTTTCGTCGGAGAAAGGGACGAAGCAGGCGCGTGCGGGCAGACGGTGGCGGTGCAAGACTTGGTGGTTCTCCCAATCCTGCAAGGCTGTGAGGTTCTGATATGTATGTGACACCACTGTATCCTCCTTCATACAAGTTCGCAGCATGGATTGAACATGATATACTTGCTGCCTTTCACGAGCTGCGATGTTCTACCATCTGGTTACAAATTCATTCATACGATTCGTATAAGAACCGGGCCAAGAAGCCCGGATTCCAAATTATGCTTATCCCGGTCGATGTTGTCCTCCATCCAGTACCGGTTCCAACCGAGTGCGCGGCCTTCGTCGAGGATACCGTAGCGCATGCGGTTCGCAATCAAGTTCGACACGATGATGCACACCTCATTTCGGCCCGGCCGCACCGCGTGTGAGATGTCCACCCTGTACGGAGGCCAGAGGAGCACGCGCACCAACTTTCCGTTCACCCATACCTCCGCATGGTGCTTCACCGTGCCCAGATCGAGCTCGACGCGCCGCTTTCCCCCTTCGCGCCGCTCCACGCTGTCCGCGACCCCATCCGCGTCTTGCAACCAAAACGCATTACGGTAGATGACACGGCCAGAGAACCAGTGAAGTCCCCACCTGTCCCATGGCTTTAGCTCTGCTTCCCGCTCGGCTACCGTTATCTCAATGGGCGCTCGCACACCACACGCAAAGTCCTCGGCCATAACATCGATGGTGAAGTTAGCCGGATGGGAGCGTGGTGTCAGGTGTACAACACCCTGCTGCAACAACACATCCGTCACGGGTACACCCTCGATGCACGCCGACCATTCGCCTTGGATGTCCGGCCTGAACACCGCTTCTGTCCCTGGCGGCAGCGTGACTTCATACGTCAAGCGAACAGGAAAACGCACATACTCGCCAAACAGCGGCAGGTGTCCCCACGGCAAAAGCGGCGGTCTGCCTCGCTCCCAGGCGTACACCCAGCCTGGGGTAGCGAGCCAAAACCCTTCATGTTCCTTGGGATCCACCCGAACCGCCAGACGCTCCGCCGGATGGTCCGGGGCCATCCAGTCTTCATCTTCCCGGTTCGTCACCACCCAGCTCGCGTCGGACACAATATCCCATGGCATGTCTTCCCCCCAGATACGGAGATGGCATAATAGCGAAGTCAACCATGAAGGATCGAACCTTTCCACCGCCAACAAGTTGATGCCGCTGGCTGGGGTGTCGTTCATGACCTTCACAGCCAGTGTGTTTTCACCCAAGACGAGGTGATCCGTCAGGTCGATGAGCTTCGGGTCATCCCACCCTCTCTCGATTGCGACGAGATGGCCGTTCACGTAGAGCTCAAACCGATTGACCGCAGTGATGCACAGTCGGGCTTCTTGGAACGGCCGGTCGATGGTAAATTTTTTGCGGAAGAACAAAACCGGTTCCGCGCTGTCGCAGTGCCAGGACGCCCGCCGCGTGATCCACCGTGCCTGCCAGTTCGTCAAATACCTGCCGCAGTGTCCCGCTTCCTCCTCGCGGTTGCAAAATCGGATGGTTTCCCAGTGGTCATCATATTGGGAGCGGAAGCGCGCCACCGGGATGCGAAGACGTACTTGTTCGCTACCCACACCCCACTCTTTGTCCAACGAGGAATCTGCAGGCACGACCGTCCACGGGCCGTCGAATGGAATGGCCATGGCATCCCCGCAGAATTCGGCACCATTCACTGACGTCATGGCCACACGCTCGCTCGTCTGGACGACGTCGGATGGCGAAGGCATAAATAGGGTCTGCTGAACGAGTCTTTCATCTGACCCCTACGGCTCATGCTCGTGCTCTGATCTTCCCCCGAAGGCCTTTCCAGAAACGTTCAAGCCAGCTTCAGTGATCCGCCACCAGCCCCACCATACCCCAGAAACCTGGCCCAAATGACGTAAAAAAGAAGGCGGAGCCGCTGTTCCAGGT
>NZ_BMOY01000068.1 GCF_014647315.1 Paenalicyclobacillus cellulosilyticus | reverse complement strand
CGGGGTGCACGAGCCTGCCGCGGCCGCGGCCGCGGCGGCCGTCGTCGCCTGGCACCTCGTGCCGCGCGGCCGCCGGGAGCAGCTGCGCTTCGCTTTGCGCGGGTTCCGACACCGGACGGCAAGCCCCGGGCTTCCGCCCGCCTTGGCGGAGGCGTTGTACGGCCAGCCGCTCTGCCTCGCGGTGTCGCGCCTCGAAGCGTTCGCCGCCTGTCCGTTTCGCCACTTCGCGGCGTACGGGCTCGGTTTGCGCGAACCGGACGGTCCCGACATCACCGCCGCGCAGCGCGGGAGTTTGCTCCATGACGCGCTCGCTGCGTTCGTCCGCGAGCAGGGGACCGATATGGAGCGGTGGCGGCAGCTCGATGACGACGCGGCGGCCGCCGCCATGGCGAACGTCGTGTCGCGGCTGTTGGCTGAGCCGCGGTACGCCGCCTGGCAGCGGCGGGCGGCGAGGCGCGCGCAGGTTCTGGAGGCCGCCCGCACCCTCGCGGCGGCCGCGGTGGTGCTCACCCGCCACGCGCGTTACGGGGCGTTCGTACCGCGCTTCGTGGAATGGGTGTTTGGCGAGGAAGGCCAGCCAGAGGTCGCGGTGGATCTCGGCGACGGCCGCAGGGTGTGGCTGCGCGGGCGGATTGACCGCATCGACACGGTGGAAGCGGACGGGAGGCTGGCGTTTCGCATCATCGACTACAAGAGCAGCCCGCGCGGCATCGACTTCACGCGGTTGGCGCACGGCCTGCAGATCCAGTTGCCCGTGTACGCGGCGGTGGTCATGGCGCAGGCGGGATCGCTCTTCGGGCGGGATGCCGAACCGGCGTCCATGCTCTATCTCCCCGTCGTGCGGGAGGTCAAGCTGACGTCGGCGCCGGATGCTCCGGCCGCGGCGCGCCTTGCGGCCTGGAAAGCGATGCGGGCGAGCGGCCTGCTCGTCGACGACCGGGCGCTGGTCGGATGGCACGACTGGCGGTTGCTCCAAGGCGAGGCCACGGAGTTGTTCAAGCAGGTGTACACGCGGCAGGACCGGCTCGCCAGTTCGGCCGACGCCTTGCCCGCTCCCTTGTGGCGGCTCGTGGTCGAGCGGGCGTGGCAGCACGTGCGGTCGTTCGGGCGCCGCATCCTCGACGGCGAGACCGCCATCGCCCCGTACCGGATTGGGCATGAGGAGACCGCCTGCCGCACTTGTCCCTACCGCGCCGTGTGCCAGATGGATCCTCGTTGGGACGCAGGCTTGTACCGGCGCTTGCCATCCTTTTCGAAACGGCGGCTGGGCGAGTGGGCCGCAGAGGAGGGAACGCCGTGAGCGCAGACCCACAGACGCAATGGTCTTTGGCGCAGCGCCAAGCCATCGAGCAGCGCGGGGCCGACATGCTGGTGTCGGCCGGTGCGGGCTCCGGCAAGACCACCGTGCTCGTGGAGCGCGTGCTCCGCTGCCTGGTGGAGGACGGCCACGACTTGACCCAGTTGCTCATCGTGACGTTCACGGAGGCGGCCGCCGCCGAGATGCGGGATCGCATCCGGCAGCGGCTGATGCAGGCGCTGGCGGACGCCCGCGCGCGCAACGAAGAAGCGTTGGCGCGGCGGATGTACCGGCAGCTGGCTCTGCTCGAGCAGGCGCGCATCTCCACCCTGCACAGCTTCTGCCTCGACATGGTGCGCCGCCACTTTTTGCGCCTCGGCCTCGAGCCCGGGTTTCGCATTCTGGAGGACGACGAGGCGCAGTTGTTGCGCGCGGAGTTGTTGCAGGCGTGCCTGGAAGAAGCGCTCGCCAAAGACGATCCGCGATTTTGGCGCATGCTCGCGCGCTTTCAGGCGGAGGACCCGGCGCGATGGTTTCCGCTCGTCGAACAGGTGGCGGCGTTTGCCCGCAGCCAACCGGACCCATGCGGTTGGTTGCGCGGCGTGGCGGATCGGTTCACGGCGGAAAAACACGCTTCCGATCCGCTCGCCCCCTGGCGGCCGGCGGTGTTCGCCTGGGTGTCGCATCACTTGGCGGCGGCGCGGCGACAGGCGGATGACGGGGCCGCCTTGGCGGCGCGGGACGCCACGCTCAAGAAGTACGCCGAAGCGCTGGTGCAGGCGGCACAAGCGCTTGGGTCCGCGCTCCAAGCGGCCGCGGCGTGCGACTGGGACGGCGTGCTCGCGGCCGCGGCCGCGGCGGCTGCGGAGCTCGACCGGCGCGTGCGGGCGGGCGACAGCCCTTGGAAGGAGGAGGTCAAGGCGGCGCGCGCCAGGGCGAAGGAGGCGGTGCGGACGGTCCTCGAGGTGCTTTCCCGCCCGCAGGCTGAATGGGCGGCGGACATTCGGGAGCTGGCGCCGGACGTCGCGGCGTTCGTGGATTTCGTCACGGCGTTTATGGCGTCTTACCAAGCCCGCAAGCGGCGGCTGGGCGCCGTGGACTTCCACGACCTCGAACACTTTGCCCTCGCCGTGCTGCAAGACCCGGAGAGCGGAGAAGCGCTGCGCCTGCGGGACGAGATCGTCCAGGTGTTCGTCGACGAGTATCAGGACATCAGCCCCATCCAGGACGCCATCCTCCGGGCCGTCGCCCGGCCGGGAAGCCTGTTTGTCGTCGGCGATGTCAAGCAGAGCATCTACCGCTTCCGGATGGCCGAACCGCGGCTGTTTCTCAGCGCGTACGAAACGCTGTCCGGCGGCCGGGGCGGCGTGGTCGTCGACCTGCAGGACAACTACCGCAGCCGGCCCGAGGTCGTGGCGGCGGTGAATTTCCTGTTCGCCCAGTGGTTCACGCGCGGCTTTGGCGGATTGGACTACGATGAGCGCGCCCGCATGCGCGCAGGCAGGAAAGCGGACGACGCGCCGGGCGATGCGCTCGGCGGCGCCGTGGAGGTACACGTCATCGAGCGCAACGGCGCCGGGGACGCGGAGGAAGCGGTTGCAGACGTGGATGCGGATGCGGAAGTCGTAGCGCAGGAAGACGATGGCAGCGCGGCGGATCGCGATGCGGTGGACGGCGATGCTGCGGCGGGCGGCGGCGCGGACAGAGAAGCGTTGGCGGGCGAGGACTTGGCCGCGCTCGAACGGGAGGCGGCGCTCGTCGCGTGGCAGATTCAGCATTGGATGGGCCGCCTGCCCGGCTCAGCGCGGCGCCAGGTATGGGACAAGGAGCTGCGGCGTTACCGGCCGCTGTGCTGGCGGGACATCGTCATCCTGCTGCGGTCGGCGGCGGGACGGATGAACCGTGTCCTGGAGGTGCTCGCCCGCGCGGGCATCCCGGCGTACGGCGTCACGTCGAGCGGCTTTTACGAGGCGTTGGAGGTGCGCTGGCTGCTGTCGGCGCTCGCCGCCATCGACAACCCAAGGCGGGAGATTGAGCTGGTGGCGCTGATGCGATCGCCGATGTTCGCGTTCACCGACGTCGACCTCGCGCAGATCAGGCTGGCGGCGCGCGGCAACTACTTCGATGCGGTGGCGCAGGCTGCCCGCGGCGCGGGCGTCCACGCCGAATTGGCCGCGCGCTGCCGCGGCTTCCTGGCGCAACTCGACGCGTGGCGCACGCTCGCCCGCCGTGCCGGGGCGGAGGCGGTGCTGCGGCAAGTCCTCGCGGACACCGGGTTGTGGTCGTACCTGACCGGCATGCCGGGGGGGCTCGCGCGGCGTGCGAACGTGGAGCTGCTGTTGGACCGGGCGCGCTGGTTTGACCGGACATCGGTGGACGGGGTGTTCGGGTTCGTGGCGTTCGCGGCGCGCGCGCTGGCGGCGGAGCTGGACACCGGTGAAGCGCGGGCGCTCGGCGAACACGAAGACGTGGTCCGCGTCATGACCATCCACAAGAGCAAGGGCCTCGAATTTCCCGTGGTGTTCGTGATGGACCTCGGCAAGCAGTTTCGCCTGTCGTCGCGGGGGAGCGCCTGCCTGTTGCACCGCGACCTGGGCCTCGGTCCGCAGTGTGTCGACGAGGAAGGGGTGCGGCGGTGGAAGAGCCTGCCCTACATCGCCATTGAGCACGCGGAGCGGACGGAATCCCTGGCCGAGGAGGCGCGCATCCTCTACGTGGCGATGACGCGCGCGCGCGACAAGCTGGTCCTCGTCGGCTCCTGCCGTGACGCGCGCCGTCAGGTGGAGCGGGCCCGGGCGGTGGCGGACGCCTCCGGCGGGAAGCCGCTGCCTGTGGACGTGATGGTCTCCGCGCGGACGTACCTCGATTGGTTGCTCCCGGCGGTGGTGCGCTGCGTGTCCCCGGACGCGGCGCAGGCGGCTTTACTGTCGCTGTGCGTGTGGGACGATACACAACCGTTGCCGGCGGCCGGCACGGGCACCATGGTCGGGGCAGCCGCGGCCGCGGCAGGCGACCTCACGGGGCTGTACCGGGCGCTGCGCGCGGCGGCCGGCGACGCGGGCGGGCAGCCCTTGCCGGCCGGCG
>NZ_BMOY01000067.1 GCF_014647315.1 Paenalicyclobacillus cellulosilyticus | reverse complement strand
GGTGGGAACGGGAACGGCTTGGGTGATGCGGTCGCGGGCGCGGCCGGCCGCCGGGATACGGCAGTGCCGCCCGCCGACAGCGCGGCCGGCAGCGCGGCGGCCGGCAAGCCAATCATCGGGATCGAACAGTTCGACCAGGTGGAGATGCGGGTGGCGCAGGTGGTGGCGGCGGAGCGCATCCCGGGCGCCGACAAGCTGCTGCGCCTTGAGGTCGATCTCGGCGGCGAGCGGCGGCAGATTGTCTCCGGCATCGCGCAACACTACGCGCCGGAGGCGCTCCTGGGCCGTAAGGTGGTGGTGGTGACCAATCTCAAACCCGCGAAGCTGCGGGGGGTGATGTCGTACGGCATGGTGCTCGCGGCGTCGGCAGGCGACCGGCTGCAACTGGTGACGGTCCCGGACGACATGCCGAACGGGGCGGAGGTGCGCTAGCGTGCTCATCGACACCCACTGCCACCTCAACGACGACCGTTTCCGGGACGACCTCGACGAGGTGCTGCGCCGGGCGGAAGCGGCGGGCGTGGCGGCCGTCGTCGTCCCGGGCGTCGACGTCGCCTCTTCGGAGCGCGCCATCGCGCTCGCCGAGCGCTATCCGCAGGTGTTTGCCGCCGTCGGCATTCACCCGGAGGCGCTCGACCGGGTGACGGAACGGGACTTTGCCGCCATCGCCGCCTTGGCGGATCATCCGAAGGTGGTGGCCATCGGCGAGGTGGGGCTCGACTACTACTGGAACGTGGCGCCGCCGGAGGTGCAACAGGAGGCGTTTCGCCGCCAGATGGTGCTCGCGCGGGAAAAGCGGCTGCCGGTCATCGTGCACAACCGGGATGCCACGGAAGATACGGTCCGCCTCATCGAGGAGATGCGCCATCCCGATACGTTCGGCGTGATGCACTGTTTTACGGAAAACATCGAGATCGCGCGGCGGTGCATCGCGGCAGGGTTTTACATTTCCTATGCAGGGCCCGTCACGTTCAAGAACGCGGACAGGGTGCGCGCGACGGCGGCGCAGGTGCCGCTTGTGCGGATGGTCGTCGAGACGGACGCGCCGTATCTGACCCCCCATCCGTTCCGCGGGCGGCGCAATGAGCCCGGGCACGTGCGGTTGGTGGCGGAACGGCTCGCAGACGTGCGCGGCTTGGCGCTGGCGGACTTGGCGCACACGCTCACCGACAATGCGCGGCGGCTGTTTCCGCGCCTGACGCTGCCATGAACGGCGGCAACGCCGCGCGGCCGCGCATCGCCGAGTTGGTGGTCGTCGAGGGATTGCACGACAAGCAGGCGGTGCAACGCGCGGTCGACGCCGACGTGTGGGTGCTCGGCGGCGAACGTATCCCGCGCCACGTCATCCAGGAGTTGCGGCGGGCGGCGGCGGTGCGCGGGATCATCGTGCTCACCGACCCGGACGGTCCGGGTGAGCGCATCCGTCGGCGCCTCGATGGGCTCATTCCCGGTTGCCGCCACGCGTTTGTCCCGCGCAGCCGGGCGGTGAGCGCCCGCGGCGTGGGCATCGAACATGCCGATCCCGCCGTCATCCGCGCGGCGTTGGTACGGGCGGGATCGCGGCCGGAGGCGGACGCCGCGGCGCCACGGTTCACGCTGGCGGACTTGGCCGCCGCCGGCCTGGTGGCAGGTCCGCACGCGGCCGCCCGCCGGCGGGCGGTGGGGGAGTGGCTCGGCATCGGCTACGGCAATGCGAAGGCGTTTGTACACAAACTGAATGCGCTCGGCGTCGGCCGCGAAGAGTGGGACGCGGCGGTCCGCCGGGCCTTGGCGGAGGATGGGCCATGACGACGCAGCCGCTGTCCAACCCGTTTGCGCTTGCGGATCCGGCGGTCCTCAAAGGCTTGTTGCGGCGCCACGGGTTCACGTGGAAGAAGCGGCTCGGCCAGAATTTTTTGATCGACGCCCGGGTGCTGGCACGATTGATCGATGCGGCCGAGCTGCGGCCGGACGACGGCGTGTTTGAGGTCGGACCGGGCGCGGGCGTGGTGACGCGTCTGGCGGCGACGCGGGCGCGGCGGGTGGTGGCGGTGGAAAAAGACGCTTGCCTGCGGCCGGTCCTTGCCGAAGTCCTCGCCGGTCTCCCGCACGTCGAGGTGGTGTTCGCCGACGTGCTCAAGCTCCGCCTGCCCGACGTCTGGGGCCGGTTTCACGATTGCGCCGGTGTGAAGGTCATCGCCAATCTCCCGTACTACGTGACCACGCCGATCCTCTTCCACCTTCTTGAAGCCGGTGTGCGCATGGACAGCATCGTCGTGATGGTGCAACGCGAGGTCGCGCAGCGTTTGGCTGCAGCACCTGGCAGCAAGGACTACGGGGCGCTCTCGGTGGCGGTCCAATACCGCTGTTCGGTCGAGCGGGTGTTGCAGGTGCGGGCGGGCGCTTTTCTGCCGCCGCCGGAGGTGGATTCGGCGGTCGTCCGCCTGCGCGTCCGCGGTGAGCCGCCGGTGGCGGTGCGGGATGAGCAGATGTTTTTCCGCGTCGTGCGGGCGGCGTTCGCCACCCGGCGCAAGACGCTCGCCAACGCGCTCACCGGCGGCCTGGAGTGGAGCAAGGAACTTTGTGCGGCGGTCCTCGCCCGCGCCGGCGTGGACGGCGGGCGGCGGGGCGAGACGCTGTCGCTTCAGGAATTCGCCGCCGTCGCCGACGCGTGGGCGGCGTTGACGGCGACTTAATCGCGCCAGGCAAAATACTGCGCCTGGCCGGTCCACATGCTGAACGCCAGGCGCAAGGGGGCGGTTCGGCATGTGGACGTTCATGAGCCCGACGCGCGGAACCATGAATTTGGACGACGTGGCGGCCGACATCACGGCACAGGTAGCACGGTATCCGCAGGATGTCTTCAAGATCATGGTCGGCACCGATTCGCAACCCAAGTGGGGAGAGCGGGCTGTGGTGTTCGTCACCGCGGTCATCGTCCACCGGGTGGGCCATGGCGGGACGTATTACGTCCATCGCGAACGCCAGCCGTACATCCCGTCGCTGCGTCAGCGGATGTTCATGGAGGCGTCCTACTCTCTGCAGGTGGGCACCGCGCTCGAAGAAGCACTTCTGCGGGCCGGGCTGGAGCTGAGCATCGAGGTGCACCTCGACGTCGGCGATCACGGAGAGACCAAGCAGTGGATCCGCGAGATTGTCGCATGGATCACGGCGAACGGCTACGAGGCGCGCGTCAAACCTGATTCGTTCGGGGCGTCCAAGGTGGCTGACCGTTACACCAAGCAGTGATCCGTCAAGGGGCAGTGATCTGTCAAGGGATGCGGGAAGCACACCTCCTGTTCCCTGTACATATGCTGGGGTGACGACCGTCCGGGGACGCCCGCGCACGGGCACGGTCCGGCGGACGCCGCCGGGCGTTTGGCCCGCGTGGGGGTGCAAGCCGCGCGGTACCGTCGTGCGGGAGGAGGCTCCAGCAGTGTGGCAGGTTGGGGATGTGGTCACACGCAAGTCGTACGGCAGAGACCTGTGCTTCGTCATCGTGGAGCTGGACGAGGAGGCCCAGGTGGCCATCCTCAAGGGGATTGACGTCCGGTTGATGGCCGACGCGCCGTTCTCCGATCTCGAACGCCTGACGGACGACGAGCGCCGGCAGTTCGAGATGCGCTACCACCGCGTCGCGGACGAGTGCATGCGCCTCATTCAGACGCGGCGGGCCATCGAGATGGAGAAACGGGCGTTGCGCAAGGAGGCCCGCTTTCAGTCGAGCCCTGATTTTTTTGAGCGGCCCGGACGAGTTCTCCACTTGGACGGGGATGGCACCTACCTGCAAAAGTGCCTCAACATGTACCGGGAACTCGGCATCCGGGCGTTCGGCCACCACGTGCGGGAGACGGAGATGCCAAACGTCGTCTGCGACCTGTTGGAACGCTACACACCCGACATCCTCATCATCACCGGTCACGACGGGGTGATTCGCAAGGGCAAGGACCTGGCGAATCTCTCCAATTACCGGAACTCGGGCCATTTCGTCCGCGCCGTGCAAAACGCCCGCCGCTACGCGCGCAGCATGGATGACCTCATCATCATCGCCGGCGCCTGCCAATCCCACTTTGAGGCCATCCTTGAGGCCGGCGCGAACTTCGCCAGTTCACCGCAACGGATTATGATCCACGCCCTCGATCCGGTCTTCATCGCGGAGAAGATTGCCTACACGCCCATCAACGAGACCGTGAACGTCTACGACGTGGTACGCTCCACCTACACCGGCACCGACGGCATCGGGGGTTTGGAGTCGCGCGGCAAGTACCGCCTCGGCCTGCCGAAGCTCGTGTATTGACACAGGTGCCGAACGCGAGTCCCGCCGGTCCGCCCGCCGCTTTGCCGCGCTTTTGGGCGGCGGAACCAGGCAACCCTTTACCATGCCCACGTGTCAACTCACGAAAAAATCTAACCCAAGGGGAAGTGGATCACTCATATGAAAATCAAACTATTTGACC
>NZ_BMOY01000066.1 GCF_014647315.1 Paenalicyclobacillus cellulosilyticus | reverse complement strand
CTGCGGCGGCGGACCCTGGCGCCAGCCCGGCGACCGCGGCCGCGACCGCGACCGCGGCCGAGATCGACGCCGCCGTGGCGGCCGCCAGTGCGCAGTACGGAGTTCCGGCGGGCATCATCCGCGGCGTGATCGAGCAAGAATCGGGCGGCGACCCGGCGGCCGTGAGCCCGGCGGGCGCCATGGGACTGATGCAGCTCATGCCGGCCACCGCCCGGGCTTTGGGCGTGACCCAGCCGTTCGATCCGGTGCAAAACATCTTCGCCGGCACGCGCTATCTCGCCCGGTTGCGGGACCAGTTCGGCGGCAACTGGGCGCTCGCCCTCGCGGCGTACAACGCGGGCCCCGCGCGCGTGGCCGCGTATGGCGGGGTTCCGCCCTTTCCGGAGACACAGCGGTACGTCGCCGCGGTGCTCGCCCGTGCCGGCTTGTCCGCGGACGTCAGTGCGTGATGGCATCGGCGCCGGCAAAGTCGACGCCAGGGTGCAACGCGGCGTTGAGTCCCTTGGCGACCACGTGGGCGATGTCGTCGATGAACGCGTCGATCTCCTTGGGCGTCACCATGAGGTTGTTGCCGAGCGGTTCGAGCACCTCCCGGATGAGCTGCCACTTCTCCTTCGGTGTGAACCGGTTCAACAATTGGCTCGCACCGTCTCCCGGCAGCACCGTATCCACGTGGCGCAACACCAGGTCCATGGCATCGTGGGCGATGGTCGCCGCATCCACGACGGTGGGTACGCCCACCGCAAGGCAGGGGACACCGAGGGTGTCTCGATCCAGCGCTTGGCGGTGGTTGCCGACCCCTCCCCCCGGCTGAATGCCGGAATCGGCAATCTGGATGGTGGCGTTCACGCGGCTGAGCGCGCGGGACGCCAACGCATCCACCGCGATCACGACGTCCGGGCGCACCCGTTCGACGATGCCTTTGACCATTTCCGCGGTCTCAATCCCGGTCACCCCGAGCACCCCGGGTGCCACCGCGCATACGGTGCGGTAGCCCTCGCCCAGCGCCTCGGGCATGTAGTGAAACAGGTGCCGCGTGACCAGCAAGCGTTCCACCACCAACGGGCCGAGGGCGTCCGGGGTCACGTGCGCGTTGCCGAGCCCGACCACCAACACCGACGCATCTTCCCCCACAGGCAGGAGGTCCGCGAATTCAGCCGCAAACCGCCGCGACACCCGCTCCTGGAAATCGGGATCGCGGTGGCGCAGGCCGGGCGCCTCGATGGTCACGTAGCGGCCGCGCCGCTTGCCGAGCGCACGCTCCGCCGCGGCCGTCTCCACGTGGACGCGGGTGACGGTGATGCCTTCCTCCGGTTGCTCCCGCTCCTCGCGGACACCATCGAGGCGTATGCCTTGCGATCGCGCCCACGCACTGGCTTCGAGCGCCAAGTCGGTGTGCGGGCTGGCCGGAAGCTCAGCGCCGGCATGCTCGTCCGCCGCCGGTGCCCGCACATCCTCCCCGGCGTCCGTCCTGCCCACCGCATGCGCATCCTGACGAAACCACCGCGCGCAGCCCGTGCGCGCCCGACCCATCCCGCGCATGATATTCCCTCCCGTCCCCCGCGCGGCTGCATGTTGCGGCCCGCGGGAACCATGTGTTAAACTGACCGTTGTCTGTACGCTGGCGTCGGCAAGGGGGTGAGAGTGTGCCAAACATCCAATCGGCCAAAAAACGCGTGCGCGTCACCGCGCGCAGGACCCTGCGCAACACGTCGTTGCGTTCGGCGCTCAAGACGACGCTGAAGAAGTTCGAAGCCGCCATGGCGCAAAACGACCTGGAGAAGGCCCGCCTCGCGCTGCGCATTGCGACGCGTGCATTGGATAAAGCGGTGACCAAAGGGATCATCCACAAAAACAAGGCGAACCGCAAAAAATCCCGCCTGACCCGCCGCTTCAACGCGGCGATGGCGCAAGCCGCCCAGGCGCAGTGACCGCGCGTTGGCAGAAGACGCCGCAGCCCGGTGGCAGAAGACACCGCAGCCCGGCCCGCCTGCGTGAGGCGGCCGGGTTATCTGCATTCGTATGCGCCTTGTACCCCATGGAAGTCGTCAGCCCCATGGAAGTGCACGGCCGCCGCGCAACGCAGCACCACCGCCTCCAGGGCGTGCTTCACGTCGCGGCGGCCGGTTTTCACCCAGTACTCCGCGTCGGCGACCAGGGTGAGCAGCGTCTCCAAGGCAGCGAGCGGGAGGTGGCGCGCCTGCCGGCCGGCGACGCGCAACGCGTACGGATGCGCGCCGATGCGCGCCGCCAGGTCCGCCCACGCCACACGCCCGCCTTCCGCCCGCGCGTACCACATCAGGCGCAGTTGACGGGCGATGAGCGCGAGCATCGCCAGCGGATCCTGGCCTGTCGCATACAGGTCCGCCACGGCCGCCAGCGCCTGCTCGACCCGCCCGCTGACCACCCCGTCGATCCAAGCGAACACGTTGTCTTCGAGCGGCGCCGACACGACCTCCGCCACGTCGGCGGCGGTGATGGTCCTCCCCCCTGTATACGTCCATAGTTTGTCCAATTCCGTATTCGCCACCGACAGGGACGGCCGGCGGCGCCACAGCTCAGCCAATGCGTCCGCCGTGACGGCGATGCCGCGTTCCTGTGCGAACACCTGCAGCCAATGCCGGGCGACCTCCGGTTTGGGTACCTGACATGCGACCTGAGGATAAGGCTTGATCAACCGGGTCAAACGTTTCCGCTCATCCAGCTTGGATGCCGGAACCTGGATGACGAAGACCCGCCCGGGATTCGGCGCGGCGAGGTACGCTTCGAGGGATGAAGTGTCGCCCTTCTGCTTGCCGGAAGAGGCGGCGAACGCGGTGCACCGCGTGAGGACGACGAGATCGGCAGCGCCGAACAGCGGCACGGAGGAACACGCCATGACCGCACCGCTGCACCCGTCCTCCTCGAAATCGAAACGCAGGACTGCCGGCGGGCCGGCGTCATCCGCGAGCCGCGACCGCAGCGCCTCGACGCACCGCGTCATCAGCACCGGTTCTTCTCCGTACAGCACGTACACCGGTTGCAACGGTTCTCCTTGTTGCAAGCGTTGGCAGAGTGCCAGCGCGTCCATGTCGTCCCCCCCCACGAAAAGCGCGTCCCGTGCACCGCCGGCCACGTCGACTCGCCGCGGCCGGCGGGCAAGGGACGCGCTCCCACTTGCCGAGTCATGCGGGCGCCCGGCCTGCGCCGGCCGAACGCGGGTCTGCGCCTTCCGGATCAGAGGTGGACGAGCTCGCCGCTCTTGGCCGCGGCCAGCCGTACGCCGCCCAGTTCCAACAGGTACTTCACCTTCGACGCCTCTTTCGCGACGGCGGCGACGACCCCTTTCACCGGCACGCCGACCATGTCGCCCACGCCCAGTTCGCGGCCGAGCGACGCGAGCGTACCCTTAAGGTGGGCTTGGAACGGTTTCATCGGCCGGCCGTGCACCAGCGCATGGACGTTGTCGGCGATGGCGCGGCCCATCTGGGACGCCACCTGCGCCGTCGGCGGGTACGGACGGCCGTCCGGCCCGTCGCACCAAGCGCTGTCGCCGCCGACGAAGACGTGCGGATCGTCCACCGACTGCAGATACTCATTGACCTTCGCGCGGCCGCGGCGGTCGACGGTGAACCCGGCCTGTTCAAGCAGCGGATTGGCACGCACGCCGCCCGTCCAGATGATGGTTCCTGCCTCGACCACCTCGCCGCCTTCGAGGTGGACACGCCCCGGCGTCACCTGCACAATCTTGGTGTTGATCCGGAGCTTCGCGCCTTTTTCGGTCAGAGTCCGCGCCGCCACCTCGCGCAGGTTTTCCGCGACCATCGGCAGGATCATCGGCATGGCTTCGATGTTCTGGACCTCCACATGGTCCCACGGAACCCCGAGCGTCATGCACAACTCCGGCAGCCAATCGAGCAACTCGCCGACGAGTTCGACGCCGGTCAGCCCGGCACCGCCGACCACAATCCGCAGGTGGACCGGATTTTGGTCCTCGCGGTACTGCCGGAACTCGCGTTCGATGTGGCTGCGGATCTGCTTGGCCGCGTTCAGGCTGCGCAGCACCAGGCTGTGCTCAGCCAAGCCGGGAATGCCGAAG
Source organism: Paenalicyclobacillus cellulosilyticus (assembly GCF_014647315.1). Classification (GTDB taxonomy): domain Bacteria; phylum Bacillota; class Bacilli; order Alicyclobacillales; family Alicyclobacillaceae; genus Alicyclobacillus_J; species Alicyclobacillus_J cellulosilyticus. Next base: position 1,921 of record NZ_BMOY01000066.1, on the reverse strand, counting down.
TACTCAGGCACCCAACCCAGCGTGAACACCAGGTATTCGTACGGGAACTCGCCCGCTTCCGTGCGCACCACCCGCCGCTCGCGGTCGATCCCGGTGACCTCTGTGACGACCAGTTCCGACGACGGCTTGGCCAGCACCTCCTTGATGTCGACCCGGTACTTGTCCGGCTCGCCGCGCCCGCCTGCCGCCTCGTGCAACAGCGTGGTGAAGTAGTGGTACGCGTGCTTGTTGATGATGGTGAACGGTTCCGCCAAGCGTTCCAGGCGCGTGGCTGCCATCATGCCGGCGTACCCCGCACCGACAATCACGATTTTGCTCATGGTTTCTCCCACTCCCGATGTAGCGCAGGTTCTGTTCCGTTGGCTGTTAGGTTGACCGGACGTGGCGCAGACCATTCGGCAAGTGCGGCGGTGCCACCCACGCAGCCTGCCAAATTATATCATAGCTTGTGCACGGCCGCGGCGCCGAAGACGCAGATTTTCACGGCCGATTTTGCCCACGCGCCGTAACAGCCACCACAAAAGATAATACGGCACCAGCCAACCTGGCCACACGGGCGGGAGGGCGACCAACGCCCCGGGCCAGTGTGCCAGCCACGTCACCCACGCGGACAAAGCGCGCACCCCGAGTCCCACCGGCCACGCGAGCGCCGCCGCCAGGGGCGTGCACCAGGGAAACGCCGCCGCCAGCACGGACAAGGCGCACAGGAGCGCACAAGCAGGGAGCAAACAGGCGAGCAACGGATCGGCCACCACGTTCGCCACCACCGCCCACGGCGTCCACTGACCAAACGCGACCGCGAGGAGCGGCGCCACCGCCGCTTCGACCCGCACGGAGACGCGGACCGCTTGCCAAGCCCAACCGGCCGTTCGCCGGGCCAGCCATCGCCACCGCGTGGCCGGCGCCGGCTTCGCGCTCGGCTGCCGCGTGAGCGCCCCCATCACCGCCGCGGTGCTGACGAACGACAGCACCGCGCTCCAGGAGGTGAGGCCGGCCGGGTCCGCCGCGGTCATCGCGACCGCCGCAAACCACAGCGCGTGCCCGGACGCGCCGTGGCGGCCGCACAGCGCCGCCAGGTGGCGGTAACTCGCCATCCATGCGGCGCGGACGATGGACGAAGAAAACTGGCACAAGGCGGCGAATCCCCAGGTGAACGCGAGCATGGTGGCTGGCGGCAGCCAGCTTACGCGCACACCCCGCCAGAGCGGGCGCAGCCCCCGCGCCGCCGCGCGCTCCAGCAACACCACGTTGGCCCCGCTCGCCGCGAGGACGTGCAAAAGCCCTGCGCGGAGGAAGGCGTCGTGCACGCCGCGCGGCACATCCTCGCCTCCGAAGACGATGGACAGGCAAAGCGGCAGTTCGGAGCGGATGGAGTCAGGGAGCGGCAGCCGCGCAAGCGCCCTTCCGAGCCAAGCACGGGCACGCAGCCAAGGGGGCGGGCGATGCACCACCCGCGCCAGCCGGCCGCGCAGCTCCAGACGGCGGCCGGAGGCACGCCCGGGTGCACGCGCTCCTCCCTGCGCCGGCGATGGCCGGACGAGCGCGCCTTGCAGCCACACTTCATCGCCAACCTGCAGCGTGGCAGCTTGTGCCGCCGCCCGGCCCCAGACCGGCCACACCACCGCCCCGCCCACGACCGCATCGCCCTGGGGAGCCATGACGCGCAGGAGCGCGAGATCCACGACCACGCCGCGCGCGTCGACCGTCCGCAAGGCCGTGACGCGCGCATGCCACAAGCCGGCCTGCCCCAACCAGGCTGCGGTGGCACGTCCGTCGGCTGTGCGCGACCAACCGTACGCGCCGCCAGATCCGGCCGCGATGCCGGCCGCCACGAAGAGCGCCCATGCACGCCAGTGCCGTCGGCGCCGCGGGCCCCGCGCAGCCCAGGGGACGCGCCGCCCGGTGCGGATTCGCTTCCCGG
>NZ_BMOY01000065.1 GCF_014647315.1 Paenalicyclobacillus cellulosilyticus | reverse complement strand
CGCAAGCAGGCGCGCGCAAAGCGGCGCCGGCGGCGGACCGGGTGAAGCGCCGCGGCGCGGGCCGTGCGACCGCCGCCGTCAGCGGTGGCGCGTCTTGCCGGTGACCCGCGCCTGCGTCTCCTTGAACAGCTCGTAGAACCGCAGCATCGCCGGCCGCAGGTTGTCCGGAATGTGCATCTGCGCAATCATCTGCCCGCCTTTGAGGTACACCCGCATCCAGCGCAGGACCGGTTGCACGAGCCCGGTCACCGGATCCCGCTCCTGCTCAAATTCCAGGGAGGCGTAAATCTCATCCCACGGGTACGTGATGGCCACGCCGGGGATCCGCGGGTTGATGTTGTCGACAAATCCTTCCTCCGTGATCCAGTACACAGCTTTCCCGACTTTGTATTCCGCGATATACGGCTGTGCCATGACAGACCTCCGTCTCCTGCCGCCCCTCGCGGGGGCTCGTCCCCAGTATAGCGGAGCAGGGGCGGCGGACCCAAGCCCTGTGGTCGCGCACCAACTGCCCGCGCCGGCCATACGGATGGCAGAAGGCCATCCCAGCGCGAGAAAGGGTGTTGACCATGTGGATGTACACCACCCGGGCAGGAGACCGGGTCCGCGCGGTCGCCGAGCGGATCGGCACGACGGCGGAGGAGATCTTTCGTTTGAATGAACTGGATCGCACCGGCGAGGTCCTCCCGCCCGGGCTGCACCTGTTGTACCCTGGCCCGCCGCTGTTGGCTGCGCCGTACGCCGTGCGCCCCGGCGATGACCTGGCGGCGGTGGCGCGGCGCATCGGCGTCGACGAAAGGCGCCTTGCGTACTGGCTCGGCGTGCCGGAAGGCGCGGTGCCGGCGTGGCGGGCCGGGGAAGTCGTCTATGTGCCGCAACGCGTGGCGAGCCGCTACCCCATCGAGGTCAACGCCTACCTGTTGCCCACCGGCTCCCCGAGCGACGCGCGTCTTTTGCACGACGTCACGTCGGTGACGTACCTGTCGGTCTTCAGTTACACCGTGCGGGCAGACGGTACCGTTCTGCCGCGGCGCGACGAAGAAGCGCGCCAAGCGGCCCTGCGGCAGGGCATGGTGCCGCTGTTGACCCTCACCAACTTCGACGGCAACCGCTTCAACCGCGAACTGGCGCACATGGTACTCACCCGTCCTCCTTTGCGGCAGCGGGTGGTGGAACAGGTCGTCGGGCTCGTGCAAACGCGCCGGTTCGGGGGTGTGATGGCCGACTGGGAGGGTCTTTTTCCAGCCGATCGCGACCTGTACACCTCGTTCATCGCCGATCTCGCCGCCGCGTTGCGCGGCCGTGGCTTTCGCCTCGCGGTTTCGCTGCCGCCGCGGGCGGGTGCCGCGGCCGGTCCCGCCGCGGCCGGTGACGATGGGCGGGCATACGATTACCGGGCGCTCGGGCGGATTGCCGACTTTGTCGAGCTGCGCACGTACGAGTGGGGATGGGTGGGAGGACCGCCCAACCCCATCGCGCCGTATCCAAAGGTGCGGGACGCCGTCGACGATGTGACGCGCCTCATCCCGCCGGGCAAGGTGCTGATGGGCATCAGCCTCTATGGCTACGATTGGCCCCTGCCCTATCCGGACGCAGGACGAGCGGCGAAGGTGTCCAACAACACGGCCCAGAACCTCGCCATCGTCGAACGGGCGCCTGTCGGCTGGGATGCGGCCGCGGCGGCGCCGCGTTACCGGTATGAGGAGGAGGGCACTGTGCACGAGGTGTGGTTTGAGGATGCCCTGTCGGCGGTGGTCAAACTGAGGTTGGTGGCCGACTACCGCCTGCGCGGCGTGAGCATGTGGGTGTTGCCCAACGAGTCGCCGCAGACCTGGTATCTGGTCAAGGACGCGTTTGTCGTCCGCGGCAGCCCGGAGGCGTCGGCGCGCGCTTGACCAAGCGGCGTGCGCCGGCGGCTGACGGACGGGACGCCTGTGCGCTACTTGCGCGCCGCGTTGCGCACAGCCGCGATTTCCTCTAGCATGAAGATTGCGATGCGTGAAAGGGGAGACGAGGCAGATGTCGCTGCAGGAAGTGAAACAGCAGGTGCTCGAAGCCAACCGCCAGCTGCCGGGCTTGGGCTTGGTCAAGTTGACATGGGGGAATGTCAGCGGCCTCGACGCGGAAACGGGGCTCGTCGTCATCAAGCCGAGCGGCGTGCCGTACGAACGATTGACCATCGACGACCTCGTGGTGGTCGATCTCGACGGGCGCGTGGTGGAGGGACGGCTGAACCCGTCGTCCGACACGCCGACGCACGTGTACTTGTACCGGTCGTTCCGGGGGATTGGCGGCATTGTGCACGTCCATTCGCCATGGGCCACCATCTTCGCTCAGGCCGGCCGCCCCATCCCGCCGCTGGGCACGACGCACGCCGATCACTTCTACGGCGAGGTGCCGTGCACGCGCGCGCTCACGGAAGAGGAGATCAGCGGCCACTACGAACTGGAGACGGGCAAGGTGATCGCCGAGGCGTTCCGCCAGCGCGATCCGCTGGCCGTTCCGGCGGTGTTGGTGCGTCAGCACGCGCCGTTCTGCTGGGGCAAGGACGCCCTCGATGCCTTGCGCAACGCCATCGTGCTCGAAGAGGCGGCGAAGTTCGCCTATCACACCATGATGCTCAACCCGCGGGTCGAGCCCATCGGGCAGTCGCTGCTCGACAAGCACTACCAGCGCAAGCACGGGCCCGGGGCGTATTACGGACAGCGGGAAGCCGCGGGCGCGGCCCACTGAGGCCACACAGGCGCAACACGCGTGCAGAGAACACGCCGGCCGGCCCGGGAAGCCCGGTACCGGCCGGTGCTGACCTGCGCCCGGCGCTGTCCTGCGCCCGGTCGCGGCGGCGCCGTTCAGTCGTTCTCCAGCAGCTCAATCGCCACCTTCAGCTGGGGCACGGTGTCGATGTAGGCGTACCGGCCGCCGGTGTACTCGCCTTTTTGCACCAGGGGCATGTCCCGGCCGGCAAGCAGGGTGATCTTCTCCTGCATGCCTTGGATCACGAAGGCGATGTGGTGCACGCCCTCCCCGTGCTGGTCTAAAAATTCCCGCCATGTGCTCGGGTGTTCATCCGGCTCGATGAGCTCGATGTCGAGGTTGCCAAGTTTGAAGAACGCCAGCTTGGCGCGCCCGTAGCACGGCTCACCCCGGTAGGTGGCCTGCGTCTTGTCGATGGTGTCGGTCAGAAACCACTTGGGTTTCTCGACGCCGAAAAAGTCTGCGAACGCTTGCGACGTCTTCTCAATGTCGCGGACGATGATGCCAATCTGCGTCACCACGTCGGTGCCGAGCAGGCCGCCTGCCATCCTGGTTCCTCCTTTGGATCCTGACATCCACGAATATTTGCGCACGCGGGGGGTACGTTTGTCAAGGGGAGCGCGGGCTGGCCCGCCGCGATCCACGGCATTGTGTTCCGGCCCGGTTGCGGTATATAATGAACACCGTCCGTGATGATTATGTCACTAAAATAATTGCGCGACGGGAGGCATGGGCGGACGTGAATGCGAGACGCTTGTTGGTGGTCAACATCCTCATCATCCTCGTCATCATCGTCGTGGGATTCGTCGGCTACTACCTGTACAACCAGTCGACGATGTATCTGAGCACGGACAACGCTCAGGTCAGCGGGCAGCAGATTGCCATCGACGCGCCGGCGGCCGGCAAGCTGGTGCATTGGAAGGGCGCGCTTGGCGCACACTTCAACGCCGGTCAGGCGGTGGGCGACATCGATGTGGGCGGCGGCAAGCTCGTCCCGGTGGCGATGCCGCAAGACGGCACCATTGTGTTGAACTCCGCGGTGAACAATGAGTTCGTGGCGCCGGGCACGCCGCTCGCCTACGCGTACGACCTGAACCACCTGTGGGTGACCGCGAACATCAAGGAGACGGAGATCAGCGACGTGAAAGTGGGCCAGGACGTCGATGTCACGGTCGACGCGTACCCCGGCATCACCCTCAAGGGCACGGTGAGCCAAATCGGTCTCGCCACCGCGGCCACGTTCTCGTTGTTGCCGCAGAACAACGACACCGCCAACTTCACCAAGGTGACCCAGGTCATTCCGGTCATCATCAGCCTGCAGGGGGATCAAGGAATCGGACTGGTGCCGGGCATGAGCGCGACGGTCCGGATCCATCGGTGAGGGGTGGTGACGGGTGACGGCTCGTGACATACCGGCCAAGGCGCGCCGCAACACTTCCGGGCGGCAAGAGCTCCACGTGGTCCCCAACATGGTGGTCCTGCTGCTCGGCGCCTTCGTCACCATTCTCAATCAGACGTTGCTCAACGTGGCCATCCCGCACCTGATGACCGCGTTCAACGAGAACGCCGACACCATTCAGTGGCTGTCGACGGCGTACATGTTGACCAACGGCGTCCTCATCCCGCTGTCGGCGTATCTCATCGGGACGTTCACGACGCGGCAGTTGTTCATCTCGTCCATGGTGTCCTTCACGGTGGGTTCGTTCATCTGCAGCATCGCGCCGACGTTTTCGGTGCTGCTGATTGGCCGCATCATCCAGGCGGTGGGTACGGGCGTCATCATGCCGCTGTTGATGACCGTGGCCCTGAACCTGTTCCCGCCCGAGACGCGCGGCCGGTCGATGGGCGTCATCGGCATCGCGATGATCTTCGCGCCGGCGCTTGGCCCCACCATCTCGGGCTGGATTGTCGAGGACTACTCGTGGCGGCTCCTGTTTTGGATTGTCATTCCGATTGCCGTGATCGACATCGTGTTGGCGGTGTTCTATTTGCGCAACGCGACGGATCGGACGTCCCCCCGGGCCGACTGGCTGGGGTTGGTCACGTCGGTGGTCGGTTTCGGCGCGCTGTTGTACGGCTTCAGCAAAGCGGGCAGCAAGGGTTGGCATGATTCGGAAGTGGTGACGTCGCTCCTCGTCGGCGTGGTGTTTCTGATCCTGTTCATCCTGCGCGAGGTGACGGCGAAAGAGCCGCTGTTGCGGCTTGAGGTGTTCCGCTACCCGATGTTCACCCTGTCGACCATCGTGAGCTGTGTGGTCAACATGGCGATGTTCGGCGCCATGATCCTGCTGCCGATTTACATTCAAAACATCCGGGGCTACACGCCGCTCGAGGCCGGTCTGTTGCTCATGCCCGGGTCCATCCTGATAGGCATCATGTCCCCCGTCGCGGGCGCCTTGTTCGACCGCATCGGACCGCGGCCGCTGGTGCTGTTCGGCTTGGCGGTCACCATCGTCACCACGTGGGAGTTCGCCAATTTGACCGACAGCACCACGTACGGGCATGTGATGTGGCTGTACACCTTGCGGATGTTCGGGATGTCGTTCATCATGATGACGGTGATGACGGCCGGATTGAATCAGCTCCCACGGGCGCTGAACAGCCATGGTACCGCGGCGGCCAACACCGCGCGGACGGTGGCGGCTTCCCTCGGGACGGCCATCATGGTCTCCATCATGTCGACGCGGGCTTCGTATCACCTGGCTCAGTACGGAAACACGGTGTCCCTGGCCAACCCGAACTTGGTGCAAACCGTCACCCAACTGAGCCATGCGCTGGCGTTCAAGCTCGGTGTTCCGCTGCAGACGGGGCACGCCGCGACCATCCAGCTCTTGTACGGGCTCGCCAACGTGCAGGCCACCATCCAGGGCATCAACGATTCCTTCCTGTTCTCCGTGGTCTTGTGCGGGATCGCGTTCGTCCTTTCGTTCTTTCTGCGGCGCGTGCTGCCGCCCGACCGGCAGCGTCCGCCGCGGCAGGTGCCGCAGCTTCCCGAAACCGAGGCGCGCAAGCTCCTGGCTTCGCAAGCCGATTGAAGAACGGCTGGTTTGGCATTGATACGGACCCCGTGAACCGAGGTACAGGATGACGCCCGCTTTACGGATGGTTTGAACACCGCTCCTGCGGCCGGCGGTCAGGTGCCGCCGGACCCGGGAGCGCAACGCGGCGCGCGGACCGGTTGGTGGCATCCGGCACCGCGGTATCCGGGAGGTGAGCGACGTGACCTTCATCATCGCCTTCTTGGTTTTCGTCATCGTCTTGGGCGGATTGCTCATTTTGTACAACCTGCGCGTCTTGGCCGGTGCGGAGGGCGCGCGCCCGCAGCCGGCGCCTGCGGCAAACGACGCACAAAGCCAGCCCATGGCGCACGGACCGGGAGAGGCGGCACCGGCAGAGGCGGCATCGGCTGGGGTGCCGGAAGGTGCCGCGGCGGACAGCGAGGCCGCTCCCAACGCACAGCCTGTTGCGGGCGGCTTCCTGGCACCGCCCGCAAAGACGCCGAGCGGGGTGCGTTCTCCGTCGGCGGTGGCAGCGGCGGAGGGTGAACACGGCGAAGCCGCTGCGGCGGATGAGCCGCACCGCACGGAGGGCGGCTCCGCAGAGACGTGAGGGTGTGCCATGACCCGGGATGGAAGGTGGTCGCGTGGAGCAGCGTACGGAGATTCGCGCATGCCCGCACTGCCGGACAGGCAACCGGGTGTTGTTGAGCAAGCGTGCGCTGGCCAAAGCATATTGCGGCCGTTGCCGGCAGCCGTTGCAGCTCACCTACTACGAGGTGCTTGGCGTGCCGCGGGACGCGGATGCGGCGGCCATCAAGCGCGCGTATCGCGCCTTGGCGGCTGCATGGCACCCGGACCGGAATGCGTCTAAGCACGCCGCTGAGGTGTTCAGCTATCTGACGGAAGCGTACCGCATCCTCGTCCACCCGGAACGGCGGCAAGCGTACGACACCATGCTGGCGCAAGCTGCGGAGAGGTCCGCCGGGGCGCCGGACGCGAGCCGCGCCGCGGCTGCGGCGGGCGGGCACAACAGGGCGGCGCGCGCAGGCGACACCGCCGCA
>NZ_BMOY01000064.1 GCF_014647315.1 Paenalicyclobacillus cellulosilyticus | reverse complement strand
TGGAGTTGCGGCGGACGATGGGGATTGAGAAAGGCGACGGCCTGGAGATATTCGTGGACGGGGAGTACATCCTCCTGCGGAAGTACGCGCCGGGGTGTGTGTTTTGCGGGGAGGCGGAGGATTTGGTAGCGTTTTACGGAAAGATGGTATGCGGTAAATGCAGGAAGGAGTTAGGAGATGGCATCCTTGAATCGTGGAAACAATTGAAGCGCGCGCGTTAGCGTGGCATTTGGGATGCAATGTGTGGGTAAAAGGGCACCCGTTCGCATACCTGCAGCATCTGTTTGAGCGGCTGCCGAACACAGACCTGGACAGCCCGGACGCATTGGATGCCCTGCTGCCATGGTCAGCGAGCCTGCCGGAAGCGATTCGAAAGGCGCGGTGAATAGGTTGTCAGACTGACGCCCTCACCCATGCAAGGTGGGGACGGTTTGACGCTTATGCACCACCGTCAAACGAGCTCTGGCGGCTGCTGACGCGATCGTATCGCAATATCTCCTCATTTTCATACTCCCGTGGCGTCGAAGTCCGACATGGATGTCTCACTCAAGATTCTCTAGCGGAGCTAAACTCGTTGCTTATGCAGGGATTGACCCGACTGTACATCAATCCGGGGAGTTCACTGGAATCCGCAACAGAATGTCTAAGCGTGGTTCACCGTACCTTCGACGAGCCATTTGGCTAGCTGCCACGACAGCGAAGACATACGACCCGACATTGAGGGATTTCTATGAGCAAAAGCGGGCACAGGGCAAACATCACTTGGCTGCGATAGGTGCCGTCGCTCGTAAGTTGACGCATATCATTTACGCCGTGTTACGTGACAGGAAACCATATGCAATACATGTATGATTATAGAAATTAGACAAACCCGTATTCGGTCCTGGGAATATATATCTGAATTTTTGGATTCCTACATTATGTAGGCCAAAGGTATTCAACCCCTTGACATTTGATATCTGGTCTTGACGGGACACTACCAGCCATGGGAAAGGCGGCAGTCACCTGGTTCCACGCCCACTTTTTCCTGCACATGGCGATCGACGATAGAAACCACGCCCAACTGGTCGGCGAGCCAAGACCACAGCGGGTCGGCGCCGACGCGGTATGGGATGATAGGAAAGTCAGCGTTTGTATTGGGATCTCACTGGAAGTGCAACTGGAAATCCTCCCGCATAGATGACACTCGCGGACTTCCTTCGTCATGTATTCGTGAAACACCTACCCAAAATTCGATGGGCGCCGCATTGCGGGCGCGGAAGATGAGGTGTGTGCTAACACCATCCTATTAGTACCCCGTTAAGATCGACAATCGGATTAAGAGAGTGAAACATTTTCAGATCATTATCGGTCAAATGAATATAGAACAAAGAAAAAGAGGTGGATTATGAGTGACATCAAATCCTCCTGAATGGCCCCATGTTGGTGTGGATGATGAAGAAAGCTTCACTCGTTTTGCGCAAGAAGTAGGTTCACAGGCATTACGCATAGTATTTAGTTGGACGCGCAATCTACAGTTATCAGAAGATCTGGTTCAGGAGGCATTTCTACGAGCATGGAGATCAAGAGTAGCAATTACAGGGAATGCACGAGCTTGGTTTTATAGAATCCTTTGGAATACCTTTATCGATTACCAGAGGCATGCAAGGCGCCGGCACGAAGTCGATCTGGAGAGCAACATCTCGTTCGTAGAATGCTGCGAACCTTATGCAAACATCGAGGACCAAATTGACATTGCCCTCTCATTAACTAAACTGTCCGACCTTGACAGATATCTAATCGCGCTACGTTACGGTGGGGATTTCACTTGCAAGGATATATCTACAATTACAGGGATTCCCACGAGCACCGTCAGAGTCAAAATCCACAGGGCACTGAAACAGATCAGACGTAATCTTTTGTCGACAAAAGCAAAGTCAGAACGTTCACAGATGAATAATTCAAGTGAGCGGAGGAGATTTCATGAGGAAGTTCATGGAGAGTTCTAATTTTGAGTCCTTGGAAGACGTTGAGGATTTACTTAAGAACTACTATTTATCAATCAATACGAGAGGGATTGATTTCGAATCTATGGCCAAAAAGGTCATATCTAGTGAGAAGACCAGTAACGGTGAAATGCTCAGTAACTTCGAATCATTATTCCCAATCCGTTTTCATAAAAAAATGAATACGCTCCGCACAGGGTTGTGGATTAGTGCTTGTGTATTGACGCTCAGCTTGGTACCAGTTGCTTTTTATGCTTCACCGAACTGGCTGCAAGAAGCGTATGCATCGGTGCAACGTTTTTTGATCCCATTATCAGTATTGGAGTCCAACGACAAACAAAAACTTATATCAATAATAAATTCTTATAATTCTCCATCATTATCTGAATTGGGTAACCCGACTCCGGCAAGACCGGAACCTTCGACTCTTAAAGTGCCATCCAAAATGAGAGGCTTTACCGGCCCATTCAATGTAACGGTTAAGAGTGGCCATGCACATCTTCTTGCTTCAGTAACGACACTCAAAGGCGGAATTGCCGTGGAGGGCAATTTTTATGACGGTGGGTACATTATTTGCATACAAGTCAATAGTGGTCGAATATACACGAGTTCTGTGAAGGTTGGCAAAGTTATCGTAAGCAGCAACTACATCGCTACTCCTCCAGGTACGTACGATGTATACATTGCATCCACGAAGTCTACGTCCCAATCGTATAGTTCCATAAATGTCTATTTCAATTAGAGTATCTACCTTAAATAGAAAAATTTTCAACACCATTTACACTAATACAAATATGATATATTATAGTAGACAATAAGTGCTGAAAGGATGATCGATAATGAAGAAGAGTCTGTTAAGTATCGGAGCAGCTTTGGTCGTTGTTTTGACTCCTGGGGCGTCGTTTGCTAAGAACACACAGGAACCTACTTCCACTCTCGTTCCTCTTTCTACTTTTGCTAATGCGAAAAACTTTACGACGTCTATTCAGATCCAACCAGAAGCAAGAGGCAGTGAAGGTCCATTCTATGCGCGAAACGTGCCTCCAGGTTATGCGGCGGAGATTGCGATTGCGACTACGGTTGCCGGAGGTATTTCCGTTGGAGGATACTTCGCTGATGGTGCGCAAATTATCGTCGTGAACGTGAACAATTACAATCAGTACTCGGGTCCGATTATCAGTGGTACCGTGTCCGCTCTAAATGACTACGTTAACTGTCCGTCAGGGACTTACGAGGTATACGTTGGGAATCCAACAACAAAAACTCAATCTTATGGACCTCTCACTGTCTACTATAATTAAATTTTAAAGGTAATTACCTCAAGTTTTACAGTTAGACCCCTCTGGGTCGAGGGTACGAACCGCGCTACGGCGCGGTTTTTTCGCCGTTCTGGTCCTCTTTAATATAGATCTCGGAATCGCAACCAGTAGCCAAAGTTGAGTAGTGTCGACCACCCGGAAACCGAACCCGGAAACCGAACCCGGAAACGTATCCGTCAAACGCAGCACACCTCGTATCGGTCGGCGTGAGACTGGATAATCGTCTCAAACGACATCGAGGAGGGTGCTGCAGGTGTCGAGAGTAGAATTACGCAAACAGTGGGAGCAGCGTATCGCGGAGTTTCGTGCCGGAGGGTAGAGCGTGTCGGCTTGGTGAAACGTTCAATGAGCGATGTTCCTCTCGCCTTGTTCATCGCCGCCCCACCCCCGCCCTCCGCAACCGCCCCTCCGCCTCCGCGTCGAGCATGGGACGCATGTACACGGCCTGCCGCTCCCAGCCGCGCTCGACGTAGCGGATCATCGTGTCGAGTTCGGTGTCTTCGCGCTCGACAAAACGCACGCCGGCGGCCGCGAGCTGTTGCTTGAGTTCGCGGCGCCGGCGATACAGTTGGCGTTCGATGTATTCAAGGACGAGGAGTTCGCGGAGGATGGAAGAGACGCGCATGGTTTCACCCCCGAACGTGTGTTCCGTGCCCATCAGTATATGACACGCCGGAGTGAACCACAACAGATTTACTGCTGCCCAGCCAACTGCTGCTCCGCAATCTGAACCAGCCTCTTGGTGATGTTCCCGCCGATCGCGCCGGTGTCGCGCGTCAGCATCGTGCCCCAGTAACCGTCTTGCGGGATGGAGATGCCGAGTTCATGTGCGATCTCGTATTTGAGTTGTTCCAGGACGCGGGCGGACTGGGGAACGACGGGGGTGTTGCGTTTTTGGCCGAGTGCCATAGGTTGGATGCCTCCCTTCGGTGGGTAGGATGCCCGATGGGGAGGGGTTGATGCGATTGCAAACGCGATTGCAAACCAAATTGCAAACGAACGTGACAAAACAGCCCGGACGCAGTATCACATGACGATGAGAACACACGGACGGAAGCGGACTTCGCGGACGTAATGGAACATGGCGGACAGGGTGATATGATACCCCGAGAACTGCAAAACCTCGATTCCCCGGTTCGAATCCGGGTAGCGCCTCCAGAAAAATGCAAGTGTGACGCGGCCTTTCGGGTTGTCCGAGAGGCCGTTTTCATGTTGGCTGCAAATATTTTGCTAATCTTCATATCTTGATCCAAGTACCATACGGAGCACCTTTTTGCCCTGGCGAGTTCGGTGCCTGCCGCGCCATCAAGCGGCAGACGGTCAAACTCGCCGCCTGTTGCTGCGCAGTGCTCGCTGGTACTGGCTCCACCGGTGTTCAATCAACCGGCCCAATCCGGGATTGGACCTCAATTGCTTCATCAGGTGGTGGCTGGGCCCCGTGTTCTCCTCGATCAGCCAAACCCTTCCGCTGCGGTCGATGCCGATGTCGAATCCGAGTTCCCGATAGGGCTGATATGTGTCGAAGTGACGAGCGGCCGTCAGGGCTAGCCGCTTCATTTCCCGCACGCAAGTCTCGGCACGTCGGGGACCGAATACGGTGCGTAGCGCCTGTTTCACCTCCATCACGCGGCCGTGGCTGAGCGCCACGTTGGTCACCACACTCCCGGGCCCCGCCACCTTGGCCACCATCCCCGAGTACAGCCACGGACCGCACGGGCGGGTCCGCTGTACCATCACGCGGATGTCCACAGGGCGCCCGCCAATCCGAATCAGTGATATGCCCTGCTGCACCATGTACGCCCCGTTCTCCTGCAGCCGCTCCACGTGTCGCACTGCCTCGTCCTCGCAGGTGAACGATCGCGCCGGATGGATCGTGTGCTTCACCCAAACGTGTCCGCCCGCCCGCCACACCTTGATAATGCCGCGGCCTCGTGAGCCGCCCGACGGCTTCACGAACACGGTGCCGTACCGGTCCAGGAAGCGCCGCAGGATGCGAGGCGTTGCGTCCGCCTCTCTGGAACACGGGACAAAAGACGCCCATATGATACCGATGGAGAGCCTGTTAGATGGAGAAAGCGAGGGAGTACCGTGGAAGGAATTCACGTGTATGCGACACCTTGGGAGATGATTCTGCAACACCTCAGACACAGCATTCGAGCCGAACAAATCTTCTGTTCGTTAACTACGGAGATGAAGTGGTTGCCGACACTCGCCAATCAACCGGAGTTGGCTGCGGTGCACAAGCAAAATTATGAAACCAGTTATCATATGAACACCGCAGCAGGCAACCTTTTACGGTTGAACCGTGGCTGGACGTGGACGGACGAGGATCAGACGCGACTCGTAGTCATGACAGTGGAATGTCTGTTGGAAGCATACGCCCACCTGAAGCAGGCGGCAGCGGCGATGTCGCGGCTGATCGCCGCGGACCCGCAGGCAACACGGCTGCTCCAAGCAGCTCGACATTGGCACAAGCAGAGGAAGTACTGGTTGCGGCAGGCGACACATCTGTTGCGTAAAACTGTCACGCCGAACGTGTGGGAACAGGGCGTGCATTTGGTCGAACGTGCGGGCTGACTCAGAATCACCGCAAAGCAAAGGGCGGCTGGGCCGGGGCCATCGAGGGGGCACCTGGTGTATAATGGCCAGTTTCTGGGAAGCTAGCGGCTGACACTAAAGGCCGGTCACATAGCAGCAATACCGGCATCCGTCAGGTGAAGGAGCAACACGACGGCACGAGGCACTGTCGCGGTCCAGTTCTGTGGTATTTATTCGGACATCACACGTCTGCCCCCAACCTTTATGGTGGGGGCCCCGTTCACTCCCCCAATTCCGACCTCCCAACCCACTGCTGCTCCCAATCTGCACGAGCCTCTTCGCGTTGTTCCCGTCGATCGCGCCGGTGTCGCGCGTCAGCAGGGTGCCCTAGGAGCGTGTCTCAGATTTATTGTATGTTCATGCGAAATGCTGAGTAAAAACAATCATAATGATATGCAATGTGACGGCTCATCTTCCACGCCCGCAATGCGGCGCCCATCGAATTTTGGGCAGGTATTTCACGAATCCATGACGAAAGAAGTCCGCGAGCGTCATCTATGCGAGAGGATTTCCAGTTGCACTTCCAGTGGGATCCCAATACGAACGCTGACTTTCCTATCGTCCCATACCGCGTCGACACCGGCTCGCTGTGGTCTTGGCTCAGCCGACCAGTTGGGCGTGGTTTCTATCGTCCATGAATCGTCGATGCGGAGAAGGTGATTCCCGATGGTGCTGACGGCCTGGGGGATGAAATGGTGGACGCTGGCTGTACGTTCGTTCGTGATGGGCTCTGCCATGACCCTTGTCGTTGTGAATGGGGATCCGAAGATTGCGGTGGCGACACCAGCCACCAAGTCCGCCCAGACTCTGCCTGGATTGAGCGCCACGTTCGGTGTGCCCGGTGACGGCAAGTTTCCCGCTGCTGCCGTCGCCTGGCTGTTGGCGCACAGTCCGGTACCCGTGATGTGCCCGACGGAACTGAGCGGCCTGCAATCTCGTGGGCCTGGTGAAGCGTTGGCCGTGACTTTGGATACGGATGCCCAAGGATACGGCGCAGACATCTTCTGGCGACCTGCACATAGCCACACGCGCACATTTTCCGACGCCACGTTCGAGGGATCTTTTCAGGGCCGCCGCGAAGACCAAGAGAAATGGTTCGATTCAGTTATACATCTCCATGTACGCGAACCGATGGCAGACGGCGGGATTGAGCGTACGGTTCGCCTGCCATCGGGAAAGAAGGCCATTTGGGTGCACGTGGACAAAGTACAGGATGATGCTTTCTTCTGGTCGAGCGGACGTTGGCAATACCTCACGCACACATTCGGAGCGTACAGTCAAGGGCAACAGGCGCTGAGCTTTGCGCGCACGATTGACACATGGACAGTTCGCCACGGGCCTGTCGTCCGAGGTGTGATGAGAGGGTTCGTCCTTGCCGACCAAAACGGCAACCGGCCCTCCTTTGTCGTCGGGTGGACGTTCGGGGATGGCGTGTGGTATGAAGTCGCCCTGCAGCGGCTCCCGGATGCGATGCGGATCGCGCAGGAGATGATGCTCGTCGTCGCAGCGCCGATGACTCAGCCGCGCAGCCGCTCGACCATCGCCGCAATCGCCTGCGGAACAGGTGTCACGGGCCGGCCCAACAGTTTTTCGAAGTCGTCACTGACGACGTCCAGCGCTCCTTCTCGGATGGCGCGCTGGATGGCAACCAAGAATGGGATGATCGGCTCAGGCACCCCAGCACCAGCCATGATCTCTGCGTACCGGTCATCGTCCACATGCTCCACCGGTACCGCACGGCCAAGCACATCGCTGAGCATGGCAGCGAGATCGTCGTACGTGATGGGCGGTCCTGACAATTCGTAGATGGAGTTTTCGTGCCCGCTGCCCGTTGTCCACGCTCGCTTTATTTGACGGCGTTTTTCCAACCGTCATTGTCACCTGGAATTGTGGCGCATTCCAA
>NZ_BMOY01000063.1 GCF_014647315.1 Paenalicyclobacillus cellulosilyticus | reverse complement strand
GCGCAGGTCGTTTCCATATCTGATCAAATTTACAAATGATCGCGCTTTCATAGAACCATATATAGGGAATCCGCGTCAGTCCCATCATTCCCGCAAGTCTTCATTCTGATTTCCAGTTCACCAAACTGCGACGTGGCGCGGAATCTGTGTCGGGTGCACTCGCGTCCCTGATTTCCACATCGGAGGTTTACGGCCAATTCCACAATGACGCCATTTATCGGAGGTGGTCATGTATATATAGGCATTCTGGCGCTCGATTGTTCAGTGCTGCATTGTGTGGTAAGGTAGCGGTGTGAGACGCACATGGGAGGCACCTACATGAAGAGAGTAGCGATTCTTTCGAGCCTCGTTCTCGCTTTGACGCTTACCGGTTGCGGATTGACCAATCGCACGGCGAACGCCGAGCCGAATGCGCAAAAGCAGGGCACCGTGGTCCGCCAGAGCAACTCCGGTCAGACGATGATCCTCGGAGGAACGGCGTACTTCGGCAAGGCCAAGCTCCAGCATTTCATTCAAGTGGCCCGCCAGCGCCCGAAGGACGTGCAGGCTCAACTCGACGCGGCAAGAAGTGCGTACGTGAACGGCCAATACCAACTGGCGCTGAACTACTACAAGAAAGCGGCAACCTTAGAACCGAAGAACGGCGAGATCGAGAACTTTATCGGGAACGTATATTTGCGCGGACTGAACAAACCGCGCGCCGCATTGCCGTATTATCAAAAGGCCACCCGGCTCAGTCCGAAGTACATGTTCGGATGGCTGAATCTCGCCATTACAGAGGTCACGCTCGGAAACAAAGCGGCGGCTCGCGCGGTACTGAAGGAAGGCCTGCAGAAGGTGCCGAAGTCAGATCCAAATTATAAAGCCCTTCAGCAGGAACTTGCGTCGTTGAAATAGAACGCTCGCACGAAGCGCACGGCCTCCTACTGACCCACAGCGTGCAGCGCGTCCCATCTCTACTTAACACGCTAGAAAGGAATGAGAAGCTCTCGATGCGCCGGGAAGAAACCGGGTTCGATCACGTTGGATTCTGGCCCAGGGTGGCCGAGTTGCTCATCGATGGCGTGTTCGCCCTGGCTGCAGTCGTGCTGTTTGCCTCGCTGTTCACGGCACTGCACTGGTACGGTCCGGCGGCCTGGGTGACAGAGTGCCTCGTGCTCGTCGCCGCGAGCGTGGTGAACCTCATTGTCCTGCAAAAGCTGACCGGCCAGACCTTGGGGAAGATGGCGATGGGCCATGTGCTCGTGCGCGATGACGGGCGGCCCCTGACGTGGGGCGTGGTCATCGGCCGCTACTTCGCCATGTGCTTGTCGTTGTTCAGCTTCAGCATCGGCTTCATGCTGGCCGGATGGACGAAGTACAAGCAAACGCTCCACGATCTCATCTGCAGCACGTACGTGGTCCGCGTGCCGCGCGCCACCGCGTCCCGCCCGGTGCAACGAAAGGCGTTGGTCTAGCATCTCGCATCTCTTTTCCCTTTTCGTTTCGTTCGACATGCCTCGACACTTCTTGCTGCAGACGGCCTGTGGGAACTGTGATACAATGGCGGTAGGCTGCATATTAAGAAGATATCAGAGACAGATGACGGGCGGCAGTGCGTTGCCGCCTGTGTTTGCACACAAAGTATCACAATATTACGTCGGATCGTTCCCGCGTGGTTCCCATGGTATTCCGTACGGACGGATTGGAGCGCCGCCGGGTGGGGAGGTGCTTGGCTGTGCAGGACCGCGAGGAACATGTGCACGCGGAGCATGTGAGCGAAGGTCAGCAACTGCTGGCGTCGTCCATCCGCATGTTCTATTACTTCTGCCGCGCCTGCGGCGGGGATACGGCGGCGTATGAACAGTACACGGCGTGTCCCTATTGCCGCGCCGGGCGTCCGCACCTGGTCCTTGTCGGCACGCGGGAGAGCGGCGCGGACGACGCGGCGGCACGGCAGGCGCTGCGGGACGAAATTGAGCGCCTGCGCGCCGCCTGGGTGGCGGAACACCGGCCGCGGCGGGATCGCGGCGGTCTAAGGCGGTGGTTCGGCCGTCACTGACGATGGGGCGGCAGGCGGTGTTCCCAGGATGCACACCATCTTTCCGCGCCACGGCCGCGGGAGCGTGCCCTGGTCGGCGCGCGTCATGATGGCCCCTATCAGTGCGGGCGCTGCCGAGGCGGAATGAGGATGAAGCGGTGCTTCGGCAACGACGGCGGCACGGGCCGGCAGGTCCGGTTTTCCCACACCGCATTGGCGTTCTCGATGAACGCGAGCGCCACCGCTTCTCCCAACCTGTCCGCGATCCGCTCGTACGCTTGCCGCAACACCGGCCGGCGGTGTTCAGGGTCATGCGCGTCCGAGGCGATGAGGGCCGCCTGCCCCTTGCGGACAATCTCCCACGCGAACCGCGTCGGCGGATCCCCTTTCCGCTCGTCGCCGAGCAACGACTCGGCCGTCACCTGCATCAGCATGCCGTTTTCCATCAAGTCCTCCACCAATTCCGGGCACCGCAAAAGCAGCAGATTGCGCTCCGGATGGGCGAGAATGGTCTTGTACCCGCGCACGCGCAGCTCGTATTGCAGCTGAAAGTCGCTCACCTTGATGTCTCGCGACGGGTACTCGGCGAGGACGTAGTCGGTCTCGCCCAGGCGCGGGACTGCGCAGGCGCGCAATTCCGGCTCGATGGCCGGGGAGATGCGCACCTCCGCACCGAAGACAAGCTCCGGCCAGGCGCCGGGCTCAGGTAACTTGGCGCGCGCGGCGCACAGAAGCTGGAATTGCGCTTGCAGGTCCTCGAGCGGCGTGTCGAAGTGCGGGCTCTTGAAATGGGAAGTGCAGAAAACGCGGTTGACACCGCTTGCGCGCAACGCGGTGAGCAGGCGCGCGGCATCCTCCAGCGTCCGCGGCCCGTCGTCGACGCCGGGAATCACGTGCGTGTGAATGTCCACCAGGTTATCGAATCCGTAATCTGCCATGTTCATCATCCATCCTGCGCCCCGGTGCACCCAAGCTTCGCGGCAACTGGGAGGCGCGATCGTATCCGTCGCTTTTGAGTATACCGCTTTGGCGGCGCGGTGTCGTTTGCTCCCTTGATTACGGGGTGCCCCCTTTGCATGGAGTGCGGAACGAGAATCGCGGGGCAAATATCTTCTGTGGCGAAAGATTTTCAACCATGGGTCATCGACGTGCGCATCTCGCCCCCATATAATGAATGGCAAGAGGTGCGGAGATGCATCAAGCCAAAGACATCATCCAGCGCAAGTTGGCTCAGGGATGGTCAAACGGCGGGCTGGCTGTATTGGGTCTGCCAGACCTCCGGTTGGTTGAGGCCTTGTCCACCGATTTGCCCAGTGTGGAAAATCGTCAGGTGGACATGCTGTGGAGAACGGATTCCGGGCTTCTGTTGCACCTGGAATTTCAGACGTCATTTCGGCAGGACGACCTGCACAGGTTTCTTGAGTACGATGCATTGTTGTTTCGTCGCTATCAGCATCCCATTCGCACGGTGGTACTGTATGCGTCGGCGGAATCGGTAGCAGATCGCGTATTCGCGGGCAGCATCTGTTACCGAGTGGAAAATATTTATCTGTCGAAGCTGGACGGAGATGAGGCGCTCGATATTGTGATGCAGGACTTGCGAATGGGTGTGTGGACGCCGGAAGACCGGACGCGCCTCGCGCTGGCTCTGTGCATGAAGAGAACGCGAAAAAACCGGGAAGAAGCGTTTCGCATTGTGATCTCGATCATGGAACGGCTTCCTCAGGATGAACGGGATTTCGTCACCGCGGCCATCTTGGGACTATCTGGGCGAGTGCTCTCGGACGACGAACGAAAACGGCTTGAGAAGGAGCTGATCCGCATGAGCAAAATGGCAGAAGAGATCTTCGAAATGGGTGAGCAGAAAGGTTTGCAGCAAGGCCGCTTGGAAGTGGCCAGGAACCTGCTCAAGGAGGGGATGGCACCGGACAAGGTGGCGTCGTTGACGAACCTGCCCGTCGAGGAAGTCCGAAAACTCCTGAATTGAGGACATATGGGGACGTCGGTCTGCTCGCAGGCGGGTGGACATCGTATGTTGGTACCCGCGCATGCACACAAAGCACCCGTTGCCGTGGCGAGGGCGAACTGGTAACCTGTAGATAGCCTCATCTGCAGGCAGTTTGCTCCGCGAGGAGGTCGGGCCATGAAGCTGTCGTACGCGCAGCGGTGTGAAATCTTTGAAAACGGTTTCGTCAAGGTGCCGGGCGTCGTCCCGCGGATCATGGTGGAGGCGGCGCTGCAGCACATCCACGCCAACCTCGGCGAAGGCATGGACCCCAAGGAGATGCCCGTCTACCGGGCGCAATCGTTCTGCCGCGAACTGCAGCGCCATCCGGTCATCACGGACCTCCTCAACAAAACACCCGCCTGGGAACTGGCCGAGTCGGTGCTCGGGGAAGGTAACATCCGGCCGGTCACCAGCGCGCAGATTGCGCTGCGCTTTCCTGTCCTCCAAGACCCGCCCAAGCCTCCGGTGCCGCACCTCGACGGTATGCACAGCCCGCACAACGGCGTCCCTGCCGGGACCATCCAAAACTTCACCATGCTCGTCGGCGTCCTGCTCTCCGACGTCACGCGCGAATACGCCGGGAACTTCACCGTGTGGCCGGGCACTCACCGCTTGTACGAACAGTACTTCCGTCAACATGGCGCGGAAGCGCTGCTCCAAGGCATGCCGCCCGTCGAGCTGCCCGAGCCAAAGCAGGTGTTGGGCCAGGTGGGTGACGTGATCTTCGCCCATTACCAACTTGCGCACGGCGTGGCGATGAACGTCTCGCCGTACATCCGGTATGCGGTGTTCTTTCGCCTCTACCACAAAGACTTTTCGCGCGAGCGGTGGCAGGAGCCGATGCTCGACATCTGGCTGCACTGGCCGGGGATGCGGGACATCGTCCAGGAGCGGGCGCGGTGATGGCGGCCGGGCAAGGCCGGCCGCCGCGAAGCGGCGTCCAGGCGTACCATGGGCAAGGCGTACCATGGGGAGGGCAAGGATGCAACGGGGGGCGTGATCGCCGCGGGCATCACCTCCATAACTTCTCCACATTGTCGGCAGCCGTTCTTAACGTATAATAGGGCTGCGCTTTGTAAACTTGTGATGGACAAAAGCAGGCCCAATCCGGGGTTGTGGGTTTGGGTCTGTAAGATTTTATAAGAAATGTAAGGGGTGTGCCTGTGGCTGACGCGGCGGCAACAGAGAAACCCAAAAAGCAGCACCTGTACGAGATCGATCTGTTGCGTGCGTTCGTCATCCTCGGCGTGACGTGCGTGCACACCATTTCGTTTTACAACCTGTTTGAGCGGGAGTTGTCGCCGACGCAGCTTGGCTACGAGGCGGCGTTGGTGGCGTTGCATTTCACGCGCGAAGTGTTCATGTTTATGACCGGTATGGTGCTGTTCGTCACCTATTACCGGCGAACATTTCGTGCCACGGAATTCTGGGCGAAGCGTTTCAAGCTCATCGTCATCCCGTACATCGCGTGGACGGTCATCTACATCCTGTTTGAAGGCACGTACCTGAAGGGTTTCGAATGGACGGCGCCGTACCTGGCGCAAACCATCTGGCAGTCGCTCCTGACGGGGAACCAGTTTTTTCTGTATTACCTGGTCATCTCGATGCAGTTCTACCTGCTTTTCCCGCTGGTGGTGCGGCTGCTGAAGGCGACGGAACGCTGGCACGGCTGGGTGTTCGCCGTCAGCTTCCTGGTCGAGCTTGGGTTGATGTGGCTGAACGAGGCCGTCCTACAGCAAATGCCGCTCGCCGGATTGCCCGGGTGGCTGCACGCGCTCATCCAGTACCGGGACCGCAACGTCATCACGTACGAGTTCTGGTTCATCGCCGGCGGGCTGATGGCTGTCCACTACGATCGGTGGCGGCCGTGGTTGAAGGCGCATCCGCGCACGGTGTACGCGGCCTTGGTGCTTGGTTTGGCGGTGCTCTGGGGACACTTCTGGTTGCAGCGGATGGTCTGGCACGAGAACGAGACGATGGCGGTGCTGGTGCTGCAGCCCATCATGGTGGTCTGGAGCTTTCTCGTCGCCATGGCCTTGCTGCGCGCGGGCATCGCGTGGGCCGACGTCCGCCAGGCGCCGCGGGTGCGGTGGTTTTCGAAGTTTGTGCTGGCGGCGGGCGGGGCGTCGTTCGGCGTCTTTCTCGTCCATCCGATCCTGTTGCACTACGTCGCGATCGCGGTCTACCACTTCCACCCGCACCCTGTCCTGCGCCGGTGGCTGGTGCCGGTGTCGATTGCGGTGGTCTACGGCGGCGGCATTGTGTTGGCGCGCGCCATCGCCCGTGTGCCGCTGCTTGGCTACATCGTCGGCCAGCGCACGCCGTGGCCGCGGGCGGCGAAGGCGGCGCGCCTGCCGCGGGCTTCGTAAGGGTGGCCGCCGGCTCCGCTTGCGTGCCGCGGGAGAGGACAAGACGCCGGATGAACGGTAGGCGGCCGCAGCGGCGGACGCTGTCCGCGTGTCCGTTTCGTTTTTAAGGAGATTTACAGGCAAATCTGCGACAATGAACTTCACCATTCGGGTGTTTCCACCCGCGGGGGTGAAAGCGCGTGAGCGCGCGGTTGGAGGATAAACTGTTCGAGGACGAGAACCTGCTGGCGCGCCTGGATCGCATCCCGATGACGCCGACCCTGGTGGGGCTGGTGGCCATCCTGTCCTTGGTGTGGCTGGCGGAAGCGTTCGACATCGGCATCGTCGGTCCGGTGGTCTCGGAGCTCAAGGACGCGTGGCATCTCTCCCACGCCCAGCAGGGGCTGCTCGGCATCGCTTCGACGCTCGGCGTGGTCTTGGGCATGATTCCGGCCGGGGTCATCGCGGACCGTTTCGGCCGCCGGCCGGTGGTGCTGTGGGGCGTGGCGTTCTTCTCGGTGGTGACGCTCTTGGGCGCGTTTGTGCATACGTTCTGGGGGCTGTGGCTGGTCCGCTTCGTCGCCGGCCTCGGCGAGGGGGCGGTCATCCCGATGCCTTATCTCCTGTTGGCGGAGTTTGTGCACACCAAGCGGCGGGCGGTGAGCGTCGGTTATTCGAACGGGTTTTTGACCGCGGCCTATGTCGTGCCGACCATCGCCGCCGTGTGGGCGCTGCACCGCTTCCCGGCGGATGTGGCCTGGCGGGTGCCGTTCGTGATGGGCGCGCTGCCGCTGGTGCTGCTCATTCCGCTTTGGCTTTGGCTGCCCGAGTCGCCTCGTTTTCTCCTCAAGCGCGGGCGGCGGGAGGAGGTGCGCCGTCTGGTGGAGCGGTTGGAGGACGAAGCCGGGCTGCCCCACGACACGACGCTCATCAACCGGCGGGCGCTTGTGGTCATCCACAAGGGCGCCAACCGGGTGGCGAACCTCAAGCTCTTGTTCAAGCCCCCGTACATCGGGCGCGGTCTGCTCGTCGCGTTACAGTTGATGGGTGCGTTGGTCCTGTTTTACATCGTGCTCACGTTCGGCGCGACCATGCTGCAGGACCGGGGCTTTCAGGCGGATAACTCCATCCTCTTCACCGGCATGATGATGGTCGTCGGCGGCCTGGGATCGGTCCTGGAAGGGTATCTCGCCGACAGCTGGGGCCGCAAGCGGGTCCTGTCGCTCTACTTCCTGCTCGCCGGCGTCGGATGCGGCTTGTTCGCGCTGGCGCAGGCGCCGGCGTGGGTGCTTTTGGCGGCGTTTCTGACGTCGTTCTTCGGGCTCGGGGTGTTTCCGGTCTCGAAGATCTGCGTCTCGGAGCAGTTCCCGACCCGGTTGCGCGGCGAAGGGGTGTATTTCAGCGAGATGTTCGCCCGGTTGTTGAGCGGCGTGGTGACGCTGTACTTCATCCCGGCGCTGCTTGCGGCGTGGGGCAACCGGTTGCTGTTTGCGGCCATTGGCATTGCCCTGTTGGTGCTGGCGCTGCCGTTTGTGGTCTTTGGCCGCGAAACGGCGTGGATCAGCATCGAGGAGGCGGGGACGGACATCTCGTTCGAGGAGTTGGAGGCGGAGGCGAACGCGGTGCTCCACGGCGCAAAGGCGCCTGTCCGCTGACGGGAATTGGAGGTGTCCGCCGCGGTTGCTCACGCCGGAAAGTTGGCCGGAGGCGCTGCGCAGGCCGGGATGCCGGCGGAACGGCCGCGGCGAGGTCTTTGCAGCGCCGGGAGAATTCATGACCTAGACTGGAGCGTGTGCGCATGTCACAACTGAGCCTTCGACTGGCGGCGGTTCCGCAGCGTGGAGAAGAACCGCTTCTGGCATACAAAGACAGATGGTACACGGCCGGCGCGTTTTGGCAAGACGTCACCCAGGTGCGGCAATGGCTCGCGGCGGCCGGCGTGGGCAAGGGGCACCGGGTCGTGCTGGCGCTGCCGAACTCGTACGCGTTCGCGGTCATCTATGTGGCCATCCTCTGCCATGGCGCCACGGTGGTGCCCATCAATCCGGCGATGCCGGTGCCGGAGCTCGACCGCGTGGTGCCGCGGGCAGAGCCGAGGGCCGCGTTCATCCATCCGGGGATGCAGGCGTACTTCCTGGCGCACGAGGATCTGCGGCAGCTGCAGTCGGTGTTCGTGCTGGCGGACGCGGGGGCGTGTCCGCTCACGGCGACGCGCCGGATGCGCGCGGATGGCGCCTGGACCGAGGCGGTGCGGGCAGACGGCGGGGAGGCGGGTGCCGGCCCCCGCGCCATCGCGGCGACGCCCGGGGTGGCAGCGTCCGGGGCTGAGCCTGGGGCTGAGGCGGC
>NZ_BMOY01000062.1 GCF_014647315.1 Paenalicyclobacillus cellulosilyticus | reverse complement strand
ATCCTCCCATCTCCGCCACACAATTTGAGAAACCCCGCCGACAACGATGACAAATAAAGCGAGCGTAGACAGGCGCGTGAGGCTGATGGCAAGGAGGTTGGCCATCGCCTTGAGCACGTCGACGGCTTCTGGCCTCGTTGGCAGAGTCACTCGATTTTTGCCGCGCCCCAAGCAGAGAACGCCATGAACCCGCTCTTTAGCTCGTACTGGGAGGTAGATTACGACAGCCTGTCGATGTGATTTTGATCCGAAACCTGCGAGCTCTCCATGTTCGTAAACCCATTCCAATATTTTTCGGTGAATAGGCGGATCGGCGCTTTCCCTTGTGCGATGCAACCGTATGTCGCCGTGCTCAATCATAGCGAGCGCGACGGGAGCTCCAAACAATTTTTCAGCTTGGGAGAGGACGGCCTGAATCGCCGCCTCTGCGTCGGAAATGCTGTTAAGTTCGCGACTGAGAACGTAAAGCGCTTGGGCGATGGCGGCGCGCGTCGTCGCCTCTTCTGTCTGGCGCCTGGCATTAGAAGCCAAGGATGCGGTGACCATCGCGACAAGCAAGAACACCGCAAATGAGACGAGAAAGCGGAGATCGCTCACGGTGTAGCTGAAGATGGGAGGGACGAAGAAAAAATCAAATGCCATAAGACCCGTGCAGGCAGCCGTGATCGCAGGCCCCAGGCCGAATCGGACAGCCGAGATGACGACCGGGATCAGGTATAGCATGGCGATGTTGATGCGATCAAACCGAAAATCCACGGCGTACACGAGTCCTGTGAGCAACAGCACCATACCCACAGAAGCGCCATATCGCTTCCATTCAGCTTGCCGTGCTGGATCGAGCGATGATGCTGAAAGCAAGGGTACGTTGGCCCACTGATCAGAGGTCTTTAAGATCTGCCATTTTGGGATAAACGTCCTCATCGTGTTACCTCACCTTCACGTTCCACTATGACTGTTATACATCGGCGAGAATGCGATCGAAGGGTTTTAACGCGATTTTTACATACCGAGCTTCATTTCCTCATTCGATTCCTCATCCTTCCGTGGGTATGCTGGCGGATGTCGGAGGTGGAAAGCAGCGTGCAGGATGTCATCTCACTTGCGCTTCTCTTTGGCTCTTTCGCCGTCTTGTACTGCATCTATCGCTTCTTTGACCGCGCCTGAGGGGAGGAGCAGCTCGTGTGGTTTTTGCTCGCCGTTTCTGTCGCAGTGTGTGGCTATCTCGTCTATGTGATGTTTCATCCAGAAAAGTTTTGAATTAAGAGCAGGAGCAGAGGAAGGGAGAGCTGAAGACAGATGACCTTCAGTGGAGTCTTGGCCATCACGCTCGTCTTGGCGGTCACCGTGGCGCTTGCAGTTCCGCTCGGTCGCTACATGTATCAAGTGTTTGACGGAGAACAAGTGCCATTCGATCGCGTATTCCGGCCTTTTGAGCGCGTATTATACTGTGTGACGGGAATTCGCCCCGAAGTCGAGATGGATTGGAAGGCGTATCTTCGCGCTCTGATGTTAAGCAATGCGGCCATGGGCGTGTTTGCTTACGTGATCTTACGCATTCAGGCGTGGTTGCCGCTCAACCCAGCCCACATCGGACCCATGCCTCCCTACCTCGCCTTTAATACGGCAGTGAGCTTTCTCACCAACACAAACTGGCAGAACTACGCAGGCGAACAGTCGCTGTCGTACCTCAGCCAAATGATTGCCATTACCTTTTTGCAATTCACATCCGCGGCCACAGGCATTGCAGCCTGTATTGCGTTTCTGCGCGGCATGCGGAGCCGACAGGCAAATGCTTTAGGGAACTTTTGGGTGGATCTTACGCGCGCGCTCTTGCGTGTGCTTCTGCCGCTCGCTTTCGTGTGGTCGATCGCGCTGATGGCGTTAGGGGTCCCGGAGACACTCGGAGGCTACGTCACAGTACACGTGCTCGGAGGCGGCACGCAGATTATCCCGCGTGGACCTGTTGCGACACTCGAAGCCATCAAGCAGCTCGGGACCAACGGGGGCGGGTTCTTCAACGCGAACTCGGCGCATCCTTTTGAAGATCCGAACGTCTGGACGTGTATGCTCGAGATCTGGGCCATGTCGCTCATCCCGACGGCGTTTGTATTTACAGCCGCTCGCTTTCTCAACGCGCCGAAGCTTGGATGGGTGTTGTGCGCATTTCTCACGGCACTCGTCTTTCTTGGCGCGCTCGTCGTCTATCACGCGGAGGCAGCAGGCAATCCGCTTCTCGCGAAGCTGGGAATCCACGGGCCCAATATGGAAGGCAAAGAAGTGCGGTTTGGGATCCCGCTCACAAGCACGTTTGTCGCCGTGACGACGGCTTACACAACCGGGGCAGTCAACGCCATGCACGACAGTCTAATGCCGCTTGGCGGCATGGTGCCGCTCGTCCTCATGATGCTCAACTGCGTGTTCGGCGGTGATGGCGCTGGCATGCTCAATATCCTCATGTTTTTCATTATCACCGTGTTCATCTGCGGGCTCATGGTGGGGCGAACGCCAGAGTTTTTCGGTAAAAAAATCGAGTCGCGCGAGGTCAAACTCGCGACTGCAGCGATGCTTGTCCACCCGTTTGTCATCCTCATCCCGACAGCTATCGCGATGGCGACCCCTGCGGGACGTTCATCCATCGCAAACCCATCCCTTCACGGCTTTTCGGAGGTCTTATATGCATTTACATCGGCAGCGGCGAACAACGGCTCTGCATTTGCTGGTCTCAACGGTAACACGCCGTTTTACAACCTGATGCTCGGGTTGGTCATGCTCTTCGGCCGCTACATTTCCATCATCGCGATGATCGCGATCGCAGGTTCACTCGCGGCAAAAAACATCGTCCCAGTGAGCGAAGGGACGCTTCGCGCGGACACGTTCTCGTTTGGAGCCGTCTTTGTAGCGATTGTGCTCATTGTCGGCGCGCTTACGTTTTTCCCGTATGTGGCGCTCGGGCCCATCGGCGAATCACTTCAACTCGCGTTGCGCTCGTGATGTGGGAGGGATGTGCGATGGAAAAACGCCGTTCTTGGTCCAAGGCGATCGCAGGACGGGCGGTCGTCGACGCTTTGGTTAAATTTGATCCAAGAGTACTCGTCCGCAATCCCGTGATGTTTGTTGTGGAAATTGGAGCCGTGATCACCCTGCTTTTGACGATTCAACCCTCACTGTTCGGAATACAATCCACCGGGTATCAGGCTGGTGCGCGTTTTTACAATGGAGTGGTTACACTCATTTTGCTCATCACCATCTGGTTTGGCAATTTTGCGGAGGCGCTTGCAGAGGGGCGGGGGAAGGCACAGGCAGAGACGCTGCGGCGCACGAAAGCGGAGCTCATGGCTTATGTCAAGCGAGACGATCAATGGGAGAAGATTCCTGCCTCGGCACTCCGCCGCGGCGATATCGTCCGCGTCCAAGCGGGTGAGCTCATCCCTGCGGACGGCGAAGTGCTTGAAGGCATCGGCAGCGTTGACGAATCGGCCATCACAGGCGAATCTGCGCCTGTCATCCGCGGCGCTGGCGGGGACTTCAGCTCGGTGACGGCGGGTACGAAGCTCCTTTCGGATGAACTCATCGTCCGCGTGACGGCAAACCCAGGTGAGACATTTCTCGACCGGATGATTCATCTCGTTGAGGGCGCCAAGCGTCAAAAGACGCCGAATGAAATCGCGCTCACGGTTTTGCTCGCAGGGCTTACGCTTATTTTTCTCATCGTGATTGTATGCTTGCCTCCCGTAGCCCAAGCGCTCGGCGTGCGTGTCGATATCACGAGTCTCGTCGCGTTATTCGTCTGTCTTATTCCGACGACCATCGGCGCGTTGCTTTCAGCCATCGGGATTGCGGGAATGGACCGGCTCATTCGCTTCAACATCATCGCAAAATCGGGCCGCGCAGTCGAAGCGGCGGGAGACATCGACACGCTCATCCTCGACAAAACGGGAACCATCACGATAGGCAATCGCCTGGCTTATGCCTTTTTGCCCGTTCAAGGCCACGATGAACGAGAACTCGCTGCCGTTGCGTCGCTTTGCTCCCTTTTTGACGAGACACCTGAAGGCCGCTCGGTCGTCGAGCTCGCCAAACAGATGGGTATTGAGTATCGGCGCGAGGATTACGCCCGTGCGCGCAACGTCGAGTTTTCCGCGGAGACGCGCATGTCAGGCCTCGATCTCCCCGACGGCACTCGCATTCGAAAAGGCGCGGCGGATGCCATGAAGCGCTACGTCGAGGCGCAAAACGGCCGCGTCCCGTCCGATCTCGACGAAAAGGTCGAGAACGCACGTGAAGGCGGAACGCCTCTCGTCGTAGTGGAAAACGACGAAGTATATGGGGTTATATACCTCAAAGACATCGTCAAACCTGGCATCCGCGAGCGATTTGCGGAACTCAGGAAAATGGGCATTCGCACCATCATGTGCACAGGCGACAACGCGCTCACGGCTGCGACCATTGCCCGCGAGGCAGGCGTCGACGATTTCGTCGCTGAGGCGAAGCCGGAAGATAAAATCCGCTTAATTCACCGCGAACAGGAAGCAGGGCGGCTCGTCGCGATGTCAGGCGATGGGACCAATGACGCGCCGGCACTCGCCCAAGCTGACGTCGGTCTCGCAATGCAAAGCGGCACGCAAGCTGCCAAAGAAGCTGCCAACATGGTTGATCTTGACTCCGATCCAACGAAGTTGCTCGAAGTGGTCGCCATTGGCAAACAGCTTCTCATCACGCGCGGGGCAATCACGACGTTTTCCATCGCCAACGACGTGGCGAAGTATTTTGCGATCATCCCGGCGCTGTTCTCGGCGTTCATTCCCGAACTCGGCGCACTCAATATCATGCACTTGGAGAGCCCGAGAAGCGCGATTCTCTCCGCGCTCATCTTCAACGCTGTGATCATCCCCATCCTCATTCCGCTCGCGATGCGTGGCGTGAAATATCAGCCGCAAAGCGCCATGCGCTTGCTCATGCGAAACCTCTCCATCTACGGCGTGGGAGGTGTGATCGCGCCGTTTGTGGGAATCAAGATCATCGACCTGGCGCTCACCGCAGCGCATTTCATAGGAGGGGGATTTTCGTCATGATCAATCTTTTGCGGGCCATCCGCTTCACCTTTGCATCGGCATTTGTCTTGGGATTGCTGTACCCGCTTTTTGGGTGCCTTATTGGTTGGCTACTGTTCCCTTTCTCGTCGCAAGGAAGCCTGATGAAAGCCGGAAGGGAGATCGTGGGGTCTTATCTCATCGCAGCGCCTTACAAGGGGCCGGAGTGGTTTGCTCCGCGGCCGTCGGCCGTCAACTACAATGGCGATGGGTCAGGCGGCTCGAATGATGCGCCGACGAGCCCAGCGCTTCTGCAGGAGGTACAAGCCAATATGCGTGATGTGCTCAAGGCTAATCCCAGCCTTTCGGCGCAAAACATTTCACCCTCGATGGTCGAATCGTCCGCTTCTGGGCTGGATCCTGATATTGAGTTCCAAGATGCGCTGGATCAGATCCCGCGAATCGCCAAAGCGACTGGAATGTCTGAAGCGTGGCTTCGGCATCTCGTCGAGTCGCATGTCATCGAACCTCGCCTCGGACTTTACGGGGTTCCCATGGTGAACGTGAACGAGCTCAATCACGCGCTCGCGCAGGCGCGAAAGGGGAATGGATCTTGAGCGGTGAAAGGGCCTGGATGACTTCTGACAATGTGAGAGCCGGGGAGCGGGGACGGTTGCGCGTGTTTATCGGTGCGGCGCCTGGCGTTGGAAAGACATACACGATGCTTAAAGAAGCACACCGGCTCAAAGAAGCAGGCGTAGACGTCGTCATTGGGTACGTCGATACGCACGGTCGGCTGGAGACCGAGCGGTTGCTTGAAGGATTGGAGCTCGTACCGCTTGCGGAAATCCGAGTGGGGCAAGCGATTTTTCACGAGCCGGATCTCGAAGCCATTCTTCGACGCAGGCCGCAAGTTTGCGTGATTGACGAACTCGCGCACACCAACCCGCCGGGAATGCGCCATGAGAAGCGGTATCAGGATATCGAGTATTTGTTGGCGCACGGGATCTCGGTGATGACGGCAGTCAACGTCCAGCACCTCGCCTCCATTCGCGAGGAGGCGTATCAAGCGCTTGGGCTGCGGGTCGTGGAGACGGTCCCCGACGAGTTCATTCGCCAAGCGGACGAAGTCACCGTGATTGACGTGACGCCAGAGACACTACGGCAACGCTTGCGAGACGGCGAAATTTATCCGAAAGACCGCGTCGACCGAGCGTTACAACACTTCTTTCGCTTGGAGAATCTGTCCTGGTTGCGTGTCATGGCGCTTCGGGCTGTGGCGGATGACGTGGATGAAAGACTGCACGAGGCTTATGAGCGCAAAGATGGGCCGGGGTTTGTGGGTGTCAAAGAAGTGGTGTTGGTCTCTGTGGGGCACCCTGAGCGAGCGGAGGCACTCCTCTCGCGCGGGCGGCGGATGGCGATGCGAATGCAAGGAGACTTATTTGCCGTGTATGTGGCGGAGACCGCGGAAGATCGGATGACGGAACGATCTCGAGAGGAGGTAGAGCGATTACGCCAGCTCGCCGAGCGTTTTGGCGCGGAGTGGATCTTGGAGCCTAAAAACGACCGTCCGCTCGGAGAAGTCATTGCCAATGTCGCACGCCGCATCGAGGCATCTCAGATTGTCGTTGGGCAGTCGCGGCCGGGGTTTGTGCGTTGGCCCCTCGCGCGTTGGCGATCTCCGGCAAAAGATCTCATCAAGCGCCTGCCGTTTGTCGACGTGCGCGTCGTGGGCTGGCGCTCGCTCGCACCTTCTGCTCTCTCGCAGCGCAATTGGGCGAGTGTTCGGCTGGTGAGAGAGCAGAAGCTCCCAGGGAAACTCACGGTCTACGTGGGGGCGGCCCCAGGCGTAGGAAAGACATACAAGATGCTCCAAGATGCACACGATTGGCGGCAGCGCGGCGTGGACGTCGTGATCGGACACATTGAGACGCATGGCCGGAAGGAGACCGAGATGCAAATAGGGGATCTCGAGCGTATCCCAAAGAAAAAAATTGCATATTCTGGTCAGATTTATGAGGAGCCTGATATCCAAGCGATTCTCGCCCGACGGCCGGATGTCGTGCTCATCGACGAGCTCGCGCACACGAATGCGCCGGGAAGTCGATTTCAAAAGCGATACCAAGACATCTTGTATCTGCTCGAGCACGGCGTGAACGTAGTGACGGCGGTCAATATCCAACACCTCGAGAGCCTCAAAGATAGGGTAGAACAGCTCACAGGCGCTCCCGTCAAAGAGCGCGTGCCAGATTGGTTCATGAAGCTTGCAAGCGAAGTCAAACTCATCGATGTGGCGCCTGAGACGCTCATAGAGCGGATGATGCAAGGCAAGATTTATCCGCCGGAAAAGGCAGAGCGCGCACTCAACCATTATTTTCAACCTGCGAATTTGGCGGCTTTACGAGAGCTCGCGCTGCGGGAAGTGGCCGACGACGTCGAACACCGCGTCGATTCTCCGCTGCGCCCGGAGGAAGCCGAGCGAATTCTCGTCTGCACGAATTATCGAGCTCATTCCGAGCGACTCATTCGTCGCGGGTGGCGCATCGCAGATCGCCTGAAGGCAAAGTTATATGTACTCGTCGTCCAGACAGAACCTGCGCTCACGCTTGAACAAACCAAAGAGCTAGAACAGATCAAGGAGCTCGCCCAAAGTTTTGGAGCGGAGTTTTTGATCCGCGAGGGTAAAAGCATTGGGCCTGTGATTGTAGATACCGCGCGAGCGCTTGATGTGTCCCAGATCATCATGGGGCGGCCTTTGGAGCAAGGCGTTGCGCGATGGTTTGCCCCCAGACCCATCATGTACGTGCTTGCGCACGCAGAGTTTGCCGATCTCCACATCGTCGCGCACATGGGTCGTTGCTTTGCAAGCGTCTAGGAGCGTGTCCGAGTAATCAAATTTATTGCATGTTCATGCGAAATGCTGAGTAAAAACACTGATGATATGTGAGACATCCATGTCGGACTTCGACGCCACGGGAGTATGAAAATGAGGAGATATTGCGATACGATCGCGTCAGCAGCCGCCAGAGCTCGTTTGACGGTGGTGCATAAAGCCCGATTGTGAGACGGAGCCGGCGACCTCGAGAACCACGGTTTGTCGCTCCTCTATGGGATGCACGCACAGTAGAATTCGAATCTTCGGTCGCCAAGCGGTTGCGGATGCCCGCTCAATGGAGGTGCCCGTGGGATGGAAGTCGTGCATGAACGTTTACGGTGGACCCCTTTGTCAAGACAAATTTTTTGCCGTTACTAAGCTACAATCTCGCCTCGCTATCCCTCCTGTGTCTTCCAGTTGAAGGAGTGGGAGGGGTGAATGGCCGAAGGCCAGAGGGGAGGAGCGAAGCGGCTTCCCCTAGTCTTTAAGCACTCTCCTTTCCACAATATGTATGTTCGGTAGAGGCTTGAGGACGTATAGGGTCATCTGGCCTCATCCCCTTCAGGTAAATCCCGGCAGGTGTGTGGTACCCCAACGATTGGTGTGGCCGCTCATGATTGTAATAGTGAATGAATTTTCTGATTGACTCCCTCGCCTCACTCGGGCTGGCGTACTCTTTCGTGTACACCTCTTCGTACTTGAGCGTCCGCCAGAACCGTTCCGTGAAGATGTTATCCACAGCCCGGTTACGCCCGTCCATGCTGATTTGTACACCTGCGGCCTTCAACAGACCCGTATACTGTGGACTGGTGAAGTGGCTGCCTTGGTCGCTATTCCAGATCTCCGGTTTTCCCTGTTGCAGGGCCGATTTCGCAGCCTCCAAAACGAACTGGATGTTCAGGGTCTGTTCCAGTCGCCAGCTGATGTTAAAGTCTCAAGTAGTGGTGTAAAATCCGTCGTCCACATTTGACGACGAAGCCACCGTGCGTGTCTACT
>NZ_BMOY01000061.1 GCF_014647315.1 Paenalicyclobacillus cellulosilyticus | reverse complement strand
CGCGCCGCCGAGGACGTGCGCGCCGTGCCGGGCCTTGGCGCGGCGGGCGGGGCTGGGTTGCCGCTGTACCTGCTGGCCGGGGCCGAGTTTGTCGCGGGCGCGCGTTGGCTGGCGGAGGTGACGGGGCTTGCGTCCGCAGTGCACGGCGCCGACCTGGTCCTCACGGGCGAGGGGCGTACGGATGGACAGTCGCGGGCCGGCAAAGTGCCGGCGTGGGTGGCGACGCTCGCCCGCGCAGCCGGCGCGCCGTGCTGGGTCATCTCGGGCGCGTTGGGGCCGGGGCACGAGACGCTGGCCGAACTGGGCGTCCAACGCTTTGTCGCCGCCACGCCCGCGGGCGCCAGCCGGGAGGACATGGCCCGTCATGCCGCGCTTTGGCTTGCCGACGCGACGGCGGCCGCGCTGCAGGATGTTCTGCAGGGCGCGGGGTGAAGGATGCGGTGTGAAGGATGCAGGGCGAACAAGGCCCGGCGCGGGCGGTGAGCCGGGCGCGCCAGGGGAGGAGAAACACGCGGTGAACGGGTACGTGTTCCTTGGCAGTTTCCTCGGCACGGCGGTGGAATTTGTGGAAGCGCTGACCATCGTGTTGGCGGTCGGCGTGGTCAAAGGCTGGCGCAACGCCATGGCGGGGACCCTGCTCGCGCTGTTCTGCCTCGCGGTGTTGATAGGGGTGTTCGGGCCGCTGCTTTTGGCCTACGTGCCGCTCGCCGTCATGCAGGTGGTGCTCGGGGGCTTCCTGTTGTTGTTCGGTTTGCGTTGGTTGCGCAAAGCGGTATTGCGCTACGCGGGATACAAGGCGCTGCACGATGAGGACGAGGCGTACGCAAAGGAGATCGCGCGGCAAGAACGGCAAAGCGTCCGCCGGGGCGCCTGGGATGTGTTCGGTGTGGCGACTGCCTGGAACGGTGTCTTTCTCGAGGGATTGGAAGCCGCTTTCATCATCCTGACGATGGGCCTGACCGGGCGGGCGATGGGCAGCGCGGTGGCAGGCGGGATCGCGGCGGTAGCGGCGGTGGTGCTGGCAGGGGTTCTTCTGCGCAAACCGCTGCAGTTTGTTCCGGAGAACACCGTGAAGTTCATCGTCGGCGTCATGCTGAGCAGCTTCGGCACGCTCTGGGTCGGTGAGGGTGCCGGTGCAACGTGGTGGCACAGCGACGTGTCGGTGTTGGTGCTGTTGGCGGTGTATCTCGCCGCGTCTGGGTGTGCTGTCGGGTTGCTGCGCCGGGCGCGCGCGGCGAGCGGATGACGGGAAGGGGGAAGCGGCATGCGGGTGTGGAAGGTGCTGTGGGGGCTTTTGGTCGACGACGCCTGGCTCGCCGGCGGCGCCGTGGCGAGCATCCTCATTCTGTTCGGATGGACGTCCGCCATGCACCGGCCGGCGGCTGCCGGTTGGGTGTTTCTCGCCTGTTTGCTGGCCGCGTTCGCGTGGAGCCTGTTCATGGAGGTGCGCCGCCGTCCGCAGCGCGGACGGTGAGCAGGAAAGGGGCGAGGGGCATTGGCGAACTGCGGGACAGGCCCGCTTCGGTGGCGCGCCGGCGAGGTGGCGGCCCAGGTGAAAAACGTGTTTTGCGTCGGCCGCAATTACCGTGAACACGCGCAGGAACTCGGCAACGCGCTGCCGGAAGCGCCGCTCATCTTCGGAAAATTTACCCATGCGGTCGTCCCGGCGGCCGGGCGGGTGGCGTTGCCGCCCGGCCGCGGCGAAATCCAGCACGAACTGGAGCTCGTGCTGTGGTTCACCGCGGCCCATACTCCGGGGCGGCCGTTTCAGATGGCGGCGGGCGGCGTGGCGCTCGGGTTGGACCTGACGGATCGCGCCGCGCAACAACAGCTCAAGGCCGCGGGACAACCATGGGAGTTTGCAAAGTCGTTCCGAGGGTCGGCCGTGATCACGGACGTGTACGCCGCCCTCGACTGGGAGCGGATTGCGGCGACGCCGTTCGAACTGTGGGTGGACGGCGTGCGGCGTCAGGCGGGGCGGGCGCAGGAGATGGTGTTTTCTTTGCAGACTCTCGCCGATCACGTCGCACAACACTTCGGCCTCGCGGCCGGCGACCTGTTGTTCACCGGTACCCCCGCCGGCGTCGGCCCCTTGGCGCCCGGGCAGCGCGTGCGCATGGTGTTCGGCGGTACAGAATGGGGCGCCTTCACGCTCGCGTGAGCGGCCCGTGAGGGAGTGAGAACGTGCCAGCGACGCAAGGCATGGAACGATATTTAGAAGCCATTTACATTCTGGATACGGAAGGGGAGGTGGTTTCCCCCTCCCGGGTCGCGGATTATCTTGGGGTCTCCCGGCCGACGGTGACGCAGACGGTGCAGCGGATGGTGCAGTCCGGTTACGTCACGCAGACGGAGAACCGCGAGATCCGTCTGACCGACAAGGGACGGGAGCAGGCCGAGGCGGCCATCCGCAGGCACCGCCTGTTGGAGCGGTGGCTGACCGACGTCCTGGGGCTCGATTGGGCCGACGCCCACGTGGAAGCCACCCGTTTGGAGCACGCGGTCTCACCCTTGGTGGAGGAACGGCTGTTCGCGAAGCTCGGCTATCCGACGACCTGTCCGCACGGCAACGTCATCCCGGGAGAGGGACGGCAGCAACCGGCCGGGATGCCGCTCGTGCGCGTCGAACCGTCGGCCGTCGTGCGCGTGGTGCGCATTCTGGAATTGGCCGAGGAGGACCTCGACCTGCTTAGGTTTTTGCACCGCACGGGCATCGTCCCGGAGGCCCGGCTCACGGTGTTGCCCCATCAGAGCCCGTACGAGGCAGGGGTGCTGATTGAGGTGGGCGGCGAGCGGATTCCGCTCGACGAGCAGGTGGCGAAGCGGATCCTGGTCCGCCCGGAGCCGGAAGCGCCGGGGACGGAATAAAGATGGCGAGCCGCGCTCACGTTATGGCTGTTGCCTGATTCCGTAACGTGAAGGGGTGTTTCCATGCGCGGCAAGACGGCGGCGAGACGGCGGTGGACCATGTGGGTGTTGTGGATGTCGGCCGCCGCGATGTCCCTGCAGTGCACCCCGGTCCACGCAGACGAACGGCGCACGGAGCGGGTCGCGATCCAGGCCCGCGCGGCGGTGGTGCTGGACGCCGGTTCCCACCGCCTGTTGTACGAAAAAAACGCAGATCTGCCCCTCTATCCGGCGAGCACCACGAAGCTCGTCACCGCCATTCTCCTCGACGAATACACCCACCCGGATACCCCCGTCTACCTGAGCGCACGGGCGGCGCGGGAGGCGCGGGTGCGCCTTGGCCTGCCGCCCGGGACGACCATCACGGCGGAGGACGCGCTGCACGCCATCTTGATGAAGAGCGCCAACGACGTCGCGTACGCCGTGGCGGAGACCATCGGCGGATCGCAGGCGGGGTTTGCCCGCATGATGAACCTCAAGGCGCGCCTCATCGGCTGTACCCGTACGCATTTCGTGACGCCGAACGGCCTCCACGACGACGACCACCGCTCCACCGCGCGCGACATCGCCCTCATTCTCGCCGAGGCGGTGCGGCACCCGGCCATCGTACGCGCGATGCAGACCAAGACGTACACCATCGCAGGACACCGGTTTGCGAACGGCAACCGCTTGATCTATCTCGAACGCTTCCCGTACGGGGAGGTCATCGGCGGCAAGACGGGGTACACGTCGAAGGCGATGTATTGCCTCGCGTTTGCCGTCCGCCAGCACGGCCGGGTGCGGGTCTCGGTGGTGCTCGGCGCACCGCGCAAAAGCCTGATGTACCGCGAGACACAGCGGCTGCTCAAGCTGGCGTGGGAAGGGCGCCCTGCGGTTCTGGTCTGACCCGCTTCAGACCGCGGGCGCGGCGGCCGCGCGGCGCAGCCCCCTTGCCGCGCGGCGCAGCCCCCTTGCCGCGTGACGAGCGGATGACGCGATCCCGCCGCGCGGGGGGGCCGCGGCTTCATACAAACAAGCCGTCCCGCCATACGATGGGGCAGAGATCGAATGCGGCGGGGCGCGGACGGACAGACCTGCGGCCGCCCGCCGCCCGGGGGGCGATGGCATGCAGCGGTCCGTGGCCTTGGCGTACGTGCTGTGGTTTTTCCTCGGGTATTTGGGCATCCATCGCATGTATTGCGGGCGCGTGACCAGCGGGGTGGTGATACTGGCCTGCACGGTCATCGGGTGCATCCTGTTTCCGGTGTTCATCGGCCATCTGCTGTTGTTCATCGTCGGCGTCTGGTGGCTGGTCGACCTGTTTCTCACCGCCGGGATGGCACAGCGGTAGGTAGCGCATGGTCATTTGCGGCCCGGGTCATCTCCTGCTAAGCTGGATCCCATCCAGGCTGCATCCGGGCGGCGCGACACCGCCTGAAGATGGAAGTTGGATGGGGGGATGCTCGTGGTCGAGATCGCAGGGGTCAAGTTGGACAACCCGGTCATCCTCGCCCCGATGGCAGGGGTGTGCAATCCGCCGTTCCGCCGGTTGGCGAAGGAGATGGGGGCCGGGATGGTCTGTGCGGAGATGGTCAGCGACAAGGCGCTGGTGCACGGGAACGAGAAGAGCCTGCGCATGTTGACCATCCTCCCGGACGAACACCCGGTCAGCCTGCAACTGGTCGGGTATGACAAGGATTCGATGGTCATGGCGGCCGAGATGGTGGGCGAGACCAACGCCGACCTCATCGACATCAACATGGGCTGCCCGGTGTTGAAGATTTATAAAAACGGATCGGGCGCCGCCCTGGCCCGCAACCCGGAGTACGCAGCGGAGATTGTCCGCGCGGTCGTCGCGCGGGTGAACAAGCCGGTGACGGTCAAGTTCCGCAAAGGCTGGGATGACGATCACGTCAATGCGGTCGAGGTCGCGCTGGCGGTCGAGGAGGCGGGCGCGCGGGCGGTGGCGGTGCACGGCCGCACTGCGAAGCAGATGTACAGCGGCCGGGCCGACTGGGACATCATCCGGCGGGTGAAGGAGGCTGTCCGCATTCCGGTCATCGGCAACGGCGACGTGGCGTCACCCGAGGATGCGAAGCGGATGCTGGAGGAGACGGGCTGCGACGCCGTGATGGTCGGCCGCGCGGCGCTCGGCAACCCTTGGATCTTCCGGGAGATTGCCCACTACCTCCGCACCGGAGAGAAGCTGCCGCCGCCGACGCCCGCGGAGCGGGTCGAGGTGGCCATCCGCCACCTGCACCTGTTGGTGGAGTACAAAGGGGAATACATCGGCGTGCGCGAGATGCGCAAGCACGCCGGGTGGTACTTGAAAGGCCTCCCCGGGGCTGCGCAAATCCGGGAGGCCATCAACCAGGCGGAGACGACGGCGGAGATGGAAGGTTTGTTGCGCCACGTGTTGCGCGGGCTCCGCTTGGCCGGGTGACTTGGCGGAACGCGGCCGTGCCGTGAGGATTACCTCCTCGGCACGGCCGTTGCCGCGACGGCATCCGCCCGCCGCATGTTTGCACCTCCCGCCGTATGCGCGGCGGCCCGGGACCAGAGGTGCCGGGTCAGTCCACCAGCCTTCCCTTCGTCTCGCGGCCAGCCCAGGCGACCACCGCGAACCCGACCAGCATGGCGCAGCAGAAGCAGAGAAAGATGGCCGCGAAGGTGGCGTGCGCGGCCACCAACAGCCCGACGAACGACGGGGCGATGATCCCGGCAATCCGCCCGAATCCGGACGCCCAGCCGATGCCGGACGCCCGCGCGCGCACCGGGAACTGCTCGACGGTGAACACGTACGTGCCGGCGAACGCCGCCAGCATAAAGTAGTTGACCAAGAGGCCGAAGACGATGAGCCAGGCGGTGGAAGGGGCAAAACCGAAGCCGACGGCGGCGAACGCGGTCAAGAGCATCGCGCTGACAAGCGTCTTCTTCCGGCCCCACCGCTCCACGAGCCAGGCTGCCGTCAGGTAGCCTGGGATCTGGGCCAGGATCATGATGAGCACGTAACTCAGGCTCGTGACGACCGAATAACCTTGCTTGGCGAGCAAGGACGGCAGCCACAGGGAGATGCCGTAGTAACAGAAGTTCATGATGAACCACAGGACCCACGTCACCGCCGTGGCGCGGAGAAACGGCCGGGCGAAGAGCGTGCGCAACGCGGTGCGCATGTGCGCCTTGCGCATGACCTGGGAGAACTTCGGCGTCTCGGGCAGCGCATACCGGATCACGATGGCGTACAAGGCGGGCAGGGCGCCGAACAGAAACACGTACCGCCATCCGATGGACGGGATGACGATGCGCGAGAGGATGGCGGCCACCAGGGAACCGCCCGCCCAAAACGCTTCGAGCAACACCACCCGGCGGCCGCGGACCGCGTCGGGCGACGATTCGTTCACGTACGTCGTCGCGACCGGCAGTTCGCCGCCGAGTCCCAAGCCGACCAAAAAGCGCAGCACCAGGAAGATGGCGACCCCCGGCGCGAATGCGGTCAGGCCGGTGGCGATGCTGTAGACGAGCAGCGTCCAGATGAACACCCGCCGGCGGCCGAAGTGATCGGCAAGTAACCCCGCCAATGCCGATCCGACCGCCATGCCGGCAAATCCCATGCTCCCGAGCACCCCGCTCCATACCGGGGAGAGGCTCCATTCCTTGCCAAGCACCACCAGGACGAACGAGATGAGGCTCACATCCATGGCGTCAAACAGGAGGCCCAGGCCGGAGGCCACGAGAATGCGCGTGGCCGAAGGCGTCTGCAGCCGGGCGGGCGCCGAAGCGGTTCCTGCGTGCATATACGGTCCGACCCCTTTCGCGGATGCTTTTGGGCATCTCTCTACCGACATATGCCCAGCGGCGGGGTCAGGTGCTGGGTATGCGCCCAGCCCCCGGGATGCGTGACAGGATCTCCGGACGGCGTGTCGAAATGGAGCGTAAGATGCGTGCCGAAACCAAGCGCAAGACAGCGGGTGCACGCTGCCAAGCTGGGGGAGGGCGTTGTCATTGGCCGTACTGGAGTTTTGGCTCGGCCGCGCCGGGAGCGGCAAGTCGGAGGAGATGGCGGCCGCCGTCGCCGCGGCGGTGGCAGAGCGACCGCTCGGCCCGCCGGTCTGGTGGGTGGTGCCGGGCGAGCACACGTACGCGGCGGAACGCCGGCTGCTCAGCCGGGTTGCGGCGACGGTCCGGGCTGAGGTGCTGTCCATCGAGCGGATGGCGGATCGCATCTGGCGGATGGTCCACCCGGCGGCCCGGCCCGTGACCCAGACCGGGCGGCGCCTGCTGCTGGCCACGGTGTATCACCAGGTGGCGCCTTCGCTCGCCGCCTTACAACGGGAAACGCCCACCATTCCGTTTCTCGACGAGATATTGGCCGTGTTCGCCGAGTGGGCGGAGTACGGCGTCGCCGCGGACGCCGTGGAAGCTCTGCTCGAGTCGGCGGCCGCGCGGGTGGAGGGCGCGCGCGGCCGCACAGGGGTCAGCTCCCGTTCGCTCGTCGGCAAGTTGCGGGACATCTGCCGGCTGTACCTCCATTACCAGCGTGCGCTCGCCGACCGGGACTTGTACGATCCGCTGGCGGCCGTGGCGCTGGCGGCGGACGTGCTCAGCCAACGCCAAGTGCTCGCCGGCGCGCAGATCTACGTGGACGGGTTTGCGGACATGGCGCCGATGCAGATGCGTCTTTTGTGGCAGGCGGCCCGGCAGGCGGCGCGCGTGGTGGTGGCGGTGCCGATAGACCCGGCGTGGCTCGCTTCTGTCGGCGAGGCTCCGGGTGACGCGGCGGAGGCGGATCCACCGCACGCCGCCCTGCTGGCGGCGGCCGGACTGCCGCAAACGCTGCGCGGGCCCACCGCTTCGCTCGCCGAAATTTTGGCGCAACACCCGCACCCGGACGAGGTGTTCGCGCCGCAGGTGTTGCGGTGGTTCCGCGCCGGGGTGGCGCTGGCCAAGGAAATGGGGCTTGCGGTCAAGGTGCGCACCTTCGCGCCCGGCCGGCGTTTTCTCGCGCCGGGTTTGGCCCATCTGGAGCGCTTCGCCATCGGCGCGGCGCTGCCGCCGGAGCGTCCGGCGGGGGACGGCATCGCGCTGGCGGCCGCCGTTCATCCGCGGGCCGAAGCGGAGGGCGTGGCGCGCGCCATCCACCGTTTGGTCCGGCGCGGGGAAGCGGCCTATCGCGACATCGGGGTTCTTGTGCCCCATGTCTCCGATTACGCGCCCTACCTGCGCGAGTGTTTCGCGCGCTACGGGATCCCGGCCGACATCGACGACTTCCCGTCCCTTGCCACCCACCCTTTGGCCCGGTTCGTGCTCGCACTCGTGCAGGCTGCGGAGGAGTCGCTGTCGCTTTCCTCGGTGTTGCGCGTGCTCCGCTCCGACTTCTGCGGGCTGTCGCGCGCCGACGCCGATTGGCTCGACGCGTACCTCAAGCGGTACGAGGTGGAAGGTGTGGCGGCTTGGGCCGCGCCTGCGCCTTGGTCGTTCGCCCGTGACGAGGCGTCCGATCCCGCCGCGGCGGAGCGGGCGGCGGCGGACGATGCGCGCGCGGACGCGTTGCGGCGGTCCATTGCGTCCTACCTTGTCCCTTTTGCCGCCGCCCTGGCGCCCTCCGTCATGCCCGCGCGCGCATTGGCGCAGGCGGTGTGGGACGCCCTCTGCGCGGTCGGCGCCAAGGCCCGGGTGGCGCAGGCGGTCGTGGACGAAAGCGGATCGCACAACCCGCTGGAGGCTTCGCTGCACGAGCAGGCGTGGCAGCGGCTGTTGGCCTTGTTGGACGACCTGGCGCTGACGGCAGGGGAGGATCCCGTGCCGCGCGGGTTTCTCGTCGAGTGCCTGCGCCGCGGCCTGACGGAAGGGACGCTCGCCACCATCCCCGCGGGCTTGAACCACGTCTTGGTCACCGACTACCGCCGCGCCGGGGGTTGGGAAGCCAAGTACGTGTTCGTGATGGGGGCGACGGACGGCCGCCTGCCCCGGCGCGTCCATCCGCAGGGATTGATCCACGACGACGAGCGGGCGCAGTTCGCGCTGCTCTTCGGCCAGCCGCTCGGCCCGCTGACGGAAGACATCCAGTTGGCGGAGCGGTTCGTGGTGTACACCGTGCTCACCCGGGCAAGCCGCGGTCTGTGGATCACCTACCCGCTCGCGGACGCGGACGGCAAGGAGGTGCGGCCGGCGGTGTTGCTCCAGCGCATCCGTGACCTGTTCGCGCCAGGGACGGTCGAGGAGCGGATGTGGATGGGCCCGGCGCAAGACCCGGTGCACATGGGCGATCTCGATGCGCTCACGCCGGAGGCGGCGCGCGACTGGTTGGTGGCGGCCCTGCGCCGCGGGGTGCACGAGCCTGCCGCGGCCGCGGCCGCGGCGGCCGTCGTCGCC
>NZ_BMOY01000060.1 GCF_014647315.1 Paenalicyclobacillus cellulosilyticus | reverse complement strand
CACGCCAAAGCTTACGAAGTGCTTCCAACTCGGCCTTTGTCACGGTGATCCCTCCATGACTGGATTCTGGAGGGGATCATCTCGCAGAAGACGGACTGACGCCAGGTGTGCGCTATTTGACGCTCACCCCACATGTCGGACGCTTGAGCACCTGCGTCTCTTCCACCGTTTCCACCGTCACGGTATGGTAGCCCTTCAGTAAGCGTAAAATCGCCCGGGTGAGGACGTCAGTCTGACAACTTATTCACAGCGCCTTTCGAATCGCTTCCGGCAGGCTCGCTGACCATGGCAGCAGGACATCCAACGCGTCCGGGCTGT
Source organism: Paenalicyclobacillus cellulosilyticus (assembly GCF_014647315.1). Classification (GTDB taxonomy): domain Bacteria; phylum Bacillota; class Bacilli; order Alicyclobacillales; family Alicyclobacillaceae; genus Alicyclobacillus_J; species Alicyclobacillus_J cellulosilyticus. The sequence continues at coordinate 9,667 of NZ_BMOY01000060.1, read as the reverse complement.
CCAGGTCTGTGTTCGGCAGCCGCTCAAACAGATGCTGCAGATATGCGAACGAGTTCAGACCGTTCTCCTTCGCCGTCTTTTCGGCATGAAAGTGACCCAGAATGACGAAAAAACCGCGCCGTAGCGCGGTTCGTACCCTCGACCCAGGGGTCTAACTGTCAAACTTGAGGATGATGTACTCCCCGTCCACGAATATCTCCAGGCCGTCGCCTTTCTCAATCCCCATCGTCCGCCGCAACTCCATCGGCAGCACGATCCGGCCCAACTCGTCCAGTTTCCGCACCACGCCTGTCGACCTCATGGTATCCTCGCCTCCACGAGTCTTGCCAAAAGATGATGCTTAACTGCCAACTCGCACGACGCCCGACGCCAACGGTTATTTGGCCGCATCCGCCAAATCCTCAAGGTCCACTTTCCCGATCCGGCCATTGTCCATAAACTGGACAACGGCGAAACGTGGCATGAAATCCTCGTCGAACGCGCGCACTTTGCAAACGCGCCCGCAGTGTTTCTTCTTGCGAGGGTTGAGCGGGGCTACTTGATACGTTCTCCCCAATTCAATCAAGGTTCTGCGAATGAGCCTGCGGTCCTTTGTTTCCGCGAATACTTCCAAACATCCATCGGCATCTTTGGAATCCATGACGTGGTAATACACCGCCGGCGCATCGTCAAGGATGACGTACATTTAATCCACCTCCAGGCCCTTGTTGAAGATTTCCTGTCGGAGTTCCTTCAACCAGTCCTTCTCCGCCCCGTCCGCCTCGAACAGCGCCAGCGCCGTGTACGGCGGAATGTACACCATGTCCGCGTCAATCCGCACGTACCGTTCCGCCGCGGGCTTCTCCCGCTTCGGCCGCGGATAGAAGTCCGTGCAGCACCGCCCAATTGGCGCGTCCTCCGCGGTGCGCTGGTAGTACGCCGCCTTCGTCGGCGTTTGGTCTTCGCGAAGTGACGTTCAGAACTTCGCTTGCCATGCCGTGCCGAACGTCCCGTGCCTGCAGACGGCATATGAAAACCCCTCCTTCGCTGGAAAAGGAGGGGTGTACAACGTCATATGGTCTGCCTCCGTCATCGGGTGTCCATATGCTGCCCGCCTCACAAGAACCTCCGCTGTGTCCGCTTCCCGTCGCACGTGAACACCACGTCCCGCCCCTCCACCACCGTCTGCAGGTGGCACGGTTTCCCCCACAGTTGCACCAGGTACGGGAGCACCTTCTCCAGGTGCTTGAGGTCCAGCTCCACCCCTTCGTACGCGTGGCGGATGTAGAGCTCGCCGCTTTTGTTGTGGTCCCCGTCTTCCACGTACAGCACCGGGATGCCGCCGTTCACCCGGGAGGCCACGAGGTGGTCCCGCACCTTCTCCCAGTCGGTCTCCACCACCCGCCACTCGTTGCCCACCTTTTGGTACAGGTACAGGTCGAGCTCTTCAATCAGCTCTTTCGTCAAATAGTTGCGCAGGAACGAGACGTCCGACTCCGTCTCCCGCACCTCGAACATCTTCGCCCGCCCCTGCCCCGGCTGGCGTCCGTACCGCTCGCGCTCCTCCTTGGTCGGCTCGTTCCACCGCTTCTCGATGTGCTCCCAGATGGCCAACCCCAGGTGGTACGGATTGATGCTCATCCGCGACGGCAAGACCACCCCCGCGTGCATCTTCGCGAACTCGACGGCCTCGGCCTCCGTGAGGTCGAGCTCGCGCATGATCCGCAGGTGCCAGTACGTCGCCCAGCCTTCGTTCATGATCTTGGTCTCCAGCTGCGGCCAGAAGTAGAGCATCTCTTCCCGCAGCACCGACAGCACGTCCCGCTCCCACTCCTCCAGGACATGGCTGTGCTCGATGAGAAACAGCATCAGGTCCTTCTCCGGATACGGCGGCTTCTTCTGCCCCATCCACCGCTCATCTCCGCCGCGATCCAGCCGTACCCCGCGCTCAGCCTCCTTGCCGCCCGCCACAGTGCTCGCCGCCGAAATTCCCCCGGCCGCCACATTTCCTCCTGCCGCGCCACCTGCCGCACCGCCAACCGCCGCGCCACCGCCCACCGCCTGGCCAACCGCATCCCCCGCCGCACGGCCGTCGAGCGCCCACAGGTCGTCGTACGGCCCGCTCCGCCGCGCGGGTCGGTCGTCCGCCAAGGCGCGATCGCCCGCCCGCTGCCGCCTCTCCCGCCACCGGCGCCCCATCTGGCCGTGGCGCGACGCGTCCACGTGCTCCTGCAACGCCAACCCCGCGTCGAGCAGCTTCTCCACCCGCGCGCGGCCGTACTCCAACTCGTAACGGCGGATGCGCTCGGCGTTCGCCGCCATCCGCTCCATCATGTCGCGCGCCGTGCCGGCGAAATGGGCGTTGTTTTTAAAGAAGTCGGCGTGACCGAGGACGTGGGCGCACACCGTCTTGTTCTGGATCAGCGTGTTGCCGTCGAGCAGAAAGGCGTAGCACGGGTTCGAGTTGATGACCAACTCGTAGATCCGGCTGAGACCCAGGTCGTATTCCATTTTCAGGCGATGGTACTGCTTCCCAAACGACCAATGGCTGAACCGCGTCGGCATCCCGTACGCGCCAAACGTGTACAGGACGTCGGACGGGCAGACTTCAAACCGCATCGGGTAGAAGTCAAGCCCGTTTCGCTCCGCGATGTCCATCATCTGCTCGATGCTGCGTTCGAGTTCCGCCATCTCGCGCGGGTTCATGCCGGCCTCACCCCGCCTTGGCGCTGGGAGAAGAACGCCCGCAGCGCCGCATGGACGTCCGCCTTCTCGCGGATGACGAACGTGCGAAAGTGCGGATGCGTGATCTTGCTGTACGCCGACATCAGGGTGCTGGCGCGGTTGTACTGGTTGACCTCCGCATACCCGAACATCTGCGAGATGTCGCACAGCTGCTGCACCAGGCGCACGCACCGCTCGTTGTCGGACGTCAGGTTGTCGCCGTCCGAAAAGTGGATGGGATACAGGTTGTAACGGGACGGCGGGTACTCCTTTTCCACCAGCCGCAGCGCGTACTCATACGCTGAGGAGCAGATGGTGCCCCCGCTCTCCCCCTTGGTGAAGAAGTGCTCCTCGCTCACCTCGTGCGCCTCGGTGTGGTGCGCGATGTAGCGGATCTGCACCGTCTCGTACTTGGTGCGCAAAAACCGCGTCATCCAGAAGAAGAACGTGCGGGCGCAGTACTTCTCGAACAGCCCCATCGATCCGCTCGTATCCATCATCGCGATCACGACGGCGCTCGACTCCGGACGCTCGATCTCCTCCCACGTCTTGTAGCGCAGGTCGTCCGGAAGAATGCGCAGCCGGCCCTCCGTTCCGCCGCCCGTACCCGCTTCCCGCTGCTGCCGGCGGATGGCCGCGAGCAACGTCCGCCGCTTGTCGATGTTGCCCGCCAGACCCTTCTTGCGCACATCCCGGAAATCTGCGTCCTCCGCCGTCACCTGCTCCGGCGTTTTCGGCGCCAGGTTCGGCAGCTCAAGTTCCTCGAACAGCAGGCTCTCGATGTCTTCGAGCGACACCTCCGCTTCGTCGTAGTCGATGCCCGGCGCATCGCCCGCCCCTTGGCCCTGGCCGGGCTGCCCCGCATCCGGCCTCCCCTGCGCGATCACGTCCCCCACCTGGGTGTCCCCGTCGCCGCTGCCGGCCTGGCGGGATTTGCTGTGGTTGTAGCGGATGCGGTACTCCTCCAGGGACCGGATGGGGACCTTCACAATCTGCCGGCCGTTGCTCAGGATGATGCTCTCTTCGCTGATGAGGTCGCTTAAGTTCTGCTTGATGGCCTCCTTGACCTTTTCGCGGTGGCGTTCCTGGTCCTGTTGCCCCTTGCGGTGCAGGGACCAGTCCTCCTTCTCCAGCGTAAATCCGACACGCGCCATCCTTCTCCCCTCCTGCGCGTCCGCCCCGGCCCGGGCCGGGTCAGCGGTTGAGCAGACTCCCCACGTAGCGCAACAACTCGTTCGCACAGACAGGGCAGTAGCCGTGTTCATCGATGAGGCGGGCGGTGACCTCGTTGAGCTTCTTCAGCTGCTGTTCATCGGGCGTTTTCGTGGAGGTCGTGATCTTGACGATGTCCTTGAGATCGGCGAACAGCTTCTTTTCAATCGCCTCGCGCAGACGCTCGTGCGAGTTGTATTCAAACCGCTTGCCCCGCCGGGCGTAGCTCGAGATGCGGATGAGGATCTCCTCGCGGAACGCGCGCTTGGCGTTCTCCGAGACCCCAATCTGTTCTTCAATGGAACGCATCAGCTTCTCGTCCGGGTCGAGCTCTTCGCCGGTGATGGGATCGCGTACCTTTTGCCAGTTGCAGTACGCCTCGACGTTGTCCAGGTAGTTGTCGAGCAAGGTTTTGGCCGATTCCTCAAAGGAGTACACAAACGCCTTCTGCACTTCGGTCTTCGCCATCTCGTCGTACTCCTTGCGCGCGATGGCCACGAAGTTGAGCAGCCGCTCCCGGTCCTCCTTCGTGATGGACGCGTGTTGATCCAAACCGTCCTTGATGGCCCGCAGCACGTCCAAGGCGTTGATGCACGTGGTGTCGCTGCGGATGAGCGCCGTCGAGATGCGGTTGATGACATACCGCGGATCGAGGCCGGTCATGCCTTCGTCCGGAAACTCCTGCTTGAGCTCCTTGACGTCCGTCTCCTTCAACCCTTCCACCGTCTGGCCATTGTAGAGGTAGAGTTTTTTCAGCAGGTCGACCCCCTGCTTCTTCGACTCTTTGAGCCGCGTCAACACCGAGAAGATGGCGGCCACCTTCAGCGCATGCGGCGCGATGTGGATGCCCTTGAGATCGCTCTGGCGGACCAGCTTCTCGTAGATCTTCACCTCGTCGTCGACGCGCAGGTTGTAAGGGATGGGCATGACGATCATCCGCGACTGCAGCGCTTCATTTTTCTTGTTGGCGACAAACGCACGGTACTCCGCCTCGTTGGTGTGCGCGATGATCATTTCGTCCGCCGAAATGAGCGCGAACCGGCCTGCTTTGAAGTTGCCTTCCTGCGTGAGACTGAGCAGGTGCCACAAAAATTTTTCATCGCACTTGAGCATCTCCTGGAACTCCATGATGCCGCGGTTCGCCTTGTTCAGTTCGCCGTCGAACCGGTAGGCGCGCGGGTCCGACTCGCTTCCGTACTCGGTGATGGTCGAAAAGTCGATGCTGCCCGTGAGATCCGCGATGTCCTGCGACTTCGGGTCCGAAGGACTGAACGTGCCAATCCCGATGCGCAGTTCTTCGGAAAGGACGATCCGCTCGACCGGGACCCGCTCGATGTCGCCGCCAAATTCGGTCTCCAAGCGCAACCGGCACTGCGGGCAAAGGTTGCCTTCGATTTTCACCCCGTACTCCGCCTCAAATTCGTCCCGCAGTTCCGGGGGAATGAGGTGCAGCGGCTCTTCGTGCATCGGACAACCCTTGATGGCGTACAGCGCACCCTCGGGCGTGCGCGTGTATTGCTCCAAGCCGCGCTTGAGCAGCGTGACGATGGTCGATTTGCCGCCGCTCACCGGCCCCATCAAGAGCAGGATGCGCTTACGCACGTCCAGCCGGCGTGCCGCGGCATGAAAGTATTCCTCGACCAGACGCTCCAAGGTGGCGTCCAGTCCGAACAGTTCCTTTTCAAAAAAACGGTAATGGCGCCGGCCGTCTTCATCGATGTCAATCCCGGCGGCCGCAATCATATCGTAGATGCGCGCGTGCGCTGTCTTGGCGACCCCAGGATTCTGCCGAACAATCTCGAGATAGTCGACAAAGGTGCCCTCCCAACGGAGGGCTTCTTCTTCGGCCCGATATTGATGGAGACGCTCGAGAAAGCCCATAGGTCATCCTCCTTCATCCCGGGCCTGGGCCCGCCTGCACATCGCCTCGTCCGCTGCCGCGTCGCCGCGCCCGCCCGGAGACACCAGGCATGGCTGTTTACATGAACTATATTCGCGTTCACCTTGACCACATACCGCCAGTCTCTGCAGGTAAAGATTGAACATTCAAACGACTCATGCGGCCGATCAGCGGCACGACAGCGCGTGCGTATCACCACGCTATGCGCACGAGCCGCGGGATGTCCCGGCGCCGGACCCGCTTCCGGCCCGGCTCCGCACGGCAACAGACCCCGCACGCGTAACGGACTCCGTCCCGGTGCTCGCCGAGTTCGGCACCGGACTCAGCCCCGGTGCCGATCCAGCCAGTCGAGCGCCTCCGGCAACTGCCGTTGCCAAAAGCCCCAGACGTGCTTGCCCGGGGCCACGCGTGCGTCGATGTCGGCGCCATGGGACAAAAACAGGTCGCGGGCGAGGAAGTGTCCGTGATAAAAATCGAACACGCCGCTCTGCGTCTCCACCCGTGTCTCTTCGTCGCCCACCACCATGTATGCCGCCATCTCCGAGAACGACGGCATCCGTTCCAGCCACCTCACCGCATCCGGCGTGAACGCCCCCGAAAAGAGGAGGAGCTTGCGCCACAGGTCCGGGTGGCGCGCGTGAATGCTGACCGACGCCAAGGCGCCGAGCGAGACCCCCGCCATGAAGCGACCGGCGGGATCGCGCCGGACGGCGTAGCGCGTCTCCACCCACGGCCGGCACTCCTCGGCCACGAAGCGGACGTACGCCTCGTGGCGAACCCCGTCGACGGCGTAATCGTCGGTCCGCCGCGCCAAGTTCACCGCCATCCCCACGATGACGAGCGGCTGCAGGGCTCCCGCCTGCATCCGTTCCGTGGCGATGGTCGCAATCCGTCCGTGCGTGAAGAACTCGTTGCCGTCGTGACAATACAACACGGCGTACGGTGCGGCCTGCGGGTATCCGGGCGGCAGGAACACCTTGATGGTTCGATCCTCCTGCAAATGGACACTGTATAGGGTGTGCGTCTCGATGATGCGGCGCGGGCGGACGCCCGCTGGCGGCATGTTGTCCATCGCGCCGTCGCCTCCTGTCCATGTTACCTGTTATACACGTTCGTTCCGATATTATATAACAGAAGATATCCGTTGCTTTCGGTACCTTCCTCGACACGTTCAGCCGTGTATTATATTATGATATGGACCTGTATCAATCCTTTGCGCGCCATGGGCGGCGCCCGCGCTCTACGCCCTGCCCGCCCCGGGCGGGAGGTCGAGTCCAGTCCAGTCCGCTCGTCGGCCTCAGCCGAAGCTTCCTTTGTCCGGACTGATGCGAAGAGGTGAACGCATTCATGAGTACGGCATTAGGGTCCAAGCCGGTACCGTACCTGCAGGTTTTGGACACGGAAGGAAACGTCGTCAATCCGGATCGGATGCCGGACCTCCGCGACGAACAACTCCGCGAGTTGATGCGCCGCATGGTGTTCACGCGCATCTGGGACCAGCGGGCCATCCGCCTCGCCCGCCAGGGCCGTCTCGGCTTTTACGCCCCCGTCTCCGGCCAGGAGGCGTCGATGATTGGCAGCGAATTCGCCACCGCGCGCGAAGACTTCATCCTGCCCGGTTACCGGGACATCCCGCAGGCGGTCTGGCACGGGATGCCCATGTACCAGGCGTTCCTGTATTCCAAAGGCCATCAGCACGGCGGCCAGATCCCGGAAGGCGTCAACGTCCTCATGCCCCAGATCATCATCGGCGCCCAGTACGTCCAATGCGCCGGCGTGGCGCTCGCCTTTAAGTTAAAAGGAGAAAAACGGGTCGCGGTCACGTACACAGGCGACGGAGGCACGTCGCAAGGCGACTTCTACGAAGGCATCAACTTCGCGGGCGCATTCCACGTACCGGCGGTGTTCATCGTCCAGAACAACCAGTTCGCCATCTCCGTGCCCGTGCGTCTGCAGACGGCGGCGGAGACGCTGGCGCAAAAGGCCGTGGCGGCCGGCATCCCCGGCATCCAGGTCGACGGGAACGACGTCCTCGCGGTCTATGCCGCGACGAAGGAAGCGGTCGATCGCGCCCGGAGCGGCGGCGGCCCGAGCCTCATCGAGTGCTTGACGTTCCGCTTCGGCCCGCACTCCATGAGCGGCGACGACCCGACCCGCTACCGCACCAAAGAACTGGAGCACGAGTGGGAGCAGAAGGACCCGTTGGTCCGCTTCCGCCTGTTCCTGCAGCGCAAAGGCCTGTGGACGGAAGAGGACGAGAACGCGGTCATCGAAGAAGCGAAGAACGCGGTCAACGAGGCGCTCAAACAAGCTGAAGCCACGCCGCGCATGACCGTCACCAGCCTCATCGACAGCATGTTCGAGCAGTTGCCCGCGGACCTGCTGCGCCAGCGGGAAGAATTCGCGGCCGAGGAGGGCAATTGACGCATGGCGCAGATGACGATGATTCAAGCCATCAACCACGCGCTGGACCTGGAGCTGGCGCGCGACGATAAAGTGCTCGTATTCGGGGAAGATGTCGGAAAAAACGGCGGCGTGTTCCGCGCCACCGAAGGCTTGCAGGCCAAATACGGCGAGCAGCGCGTATTCGACACCCCGCTGGCAGAGTCGGGCATCGCCGGCTTGGCGGTGGGACTCGCCATTCAAGGCTTCCGGCCGGTGCCGGAGATTCAGTTCTTCGGGTTTGTGTTTGAGGCGTTTGACGAGATCGCGAGCCAAGCGGCGCGCATGCGCTACCGCTCCGGCGGCCGCTACCACTGCCCCATCACCTTCCGGGCGCCGTTTGGCGGCGGCGTAAAGACTCCGGAGCTCCACGCCGACAGCCTGGAGGGTCTGCTGCTGCAGACGCCGGGCATCAAGGTGGTCATCCCTTCCACCCCGTACGACGCCAAGGGACTGCTCATCACCTCCATCCGCGACAACGACCCGGTCTTCTTCCTGGAGCACATGAAGCTGTACCGGTCGTTCCGCCAGGAGGTCCCGGAAGACGCGTACACCATCCCGCTCGGTGTCGCCAACGTGGTGCGCGAAGGCAAGGACATCACCGTGATTGCGTACGGCGCCATGGTGCACACCGCCCTGCGCGCGGCCGACGAGTGGGCGAAGACCTCCGGCCTGCAGGCGGAGGTGATTGACCTTCGGACCATCAGCCCGCTCGACATCGAGACCATCGTCAAGTCCATCAAGAAGACGCACCGCGCCGTGGTGGTGCAGGAGGCGCAGCGGTCGGCGGGTGCGGCGGCGGAGATCATCGCCCAGATCAACGAACATGCGATTTATCACCTGGAGGGGCCTGTGCTGCGCATCACGCCGCCGGACACCGTGTATCCGTTCGCGATGGCGGAAGACGACTGGATCCCCAGCCCGCAGCGCGTCATCCGCGGCTTGGAAAAGGCCATGAACCTGTGAGGCTCGGAGGTGGAGGGCATGGGATTGTACGAGTTTCGCCTGCCGGAGTTGGGCGAAGGACTGCATGAAGGGCGGATTGAAAAGTGGCTGGTCCAGCCCGGCGACATGGTGAAAGAGGACGACGTCCTCGCCGAGGTGGAGAACGACAAGGCGTTGGTGGAGCTGCCGAGCCCGGTGGAGGGCAAGGTCGTCGAGATCAAAGTCCCGGCAGGCACCACCTGCGTGGTGGGCGACGTGCTCATCGTCTTCGAAGTGGCGGGCGAAGGCAACGTCGCGGCCAGCGCACCCGAGCAGGATGTGAAGACGGCGGCTGTGGCAGGCGCGGGGCTGGAACAAGTCACCGATCAAGTGGCGCGCGAACGCGTCGCGACGCCGGCGGCGGGAGGGGCGGCCGCGTCAGGGACGGCTGCGGCGAGCGCCACGGCCGGGACAGGCAGATCGGAA
>NZ_BMOY01000059.1 GCF_014647315.1 Paenalicyclobacillus cellulosilyticus | reverse complement strand
GCGCAGGTCGTTTCCATATCTGATCAAATTTACAAATGATCGCGCTTTCATAGAACCATATATAGGGAATCCGCGTCAGTCCCATCATTCCCGCAAGTCTTCATTCTGATTTCCAGTTCACCAAACTGCGACGTGGCGCGGAATCTGTGTTCGTGCATTTAGGCGGTGCCATTGCCTTCAGTGTGTTGACCAATCTCATCGGCTTGACCTACCGCGATTACTTCCGCATGGTCAACCACTTCAAGGAACTCGCCATTCGCGACGAACTGACCGGGTTACATAATCATCGTTACATTCAGTCGCAAATCGATGAACTGCTTGCCAATAAGCAACCTTTCGCGCTGCTGATGATCGATATCGATCATTTCCGGCAATACAATGAGACGTGGGGCCATGTCCAAGGGGACGAGGCGTTAAAAGAGCTCGCGTCCGTGCTTCAGGAGCACCTCGGCGAGGGTGAGGTGGTGGGCCGTTACAGCGGCGAGGAGTTCATGTTCATCCTTCCCGGCAGCACCATCGATCAAGCCAAGGCCAAAGCGGAAGCGTTGCGCGCGGCGGTGGAGCGCCATCCCTTCCCCGGGGAAGAGCAACTGCCCGACCGGCGCATCACCATCAGCGTGGGGATTGCCCATTACCCGGAGATGGCCGAGGAGAAGCGCGAACTGCTGATGATGGTGGACGACGCCCTCTACCGGGGCAAGTTCACGGGCCGGAACAAGGTGTCGTTGTACACGTCGGTCCTTGAAGAGATGAAAAAAGAACTGGCGATGAATGAGAACGACCAGGAGATTGTGAAGACCATCAAGGTCTTCCTGAACATCCTCAACTCCAAAGACCGCTATACGTTCGCGCATACGGAGCGGGACGTTCTGTACGCGGTGGCGCTCGGCAAGCGGTTGGGGCTGTCGGAAGAGTCTCTGCGCTACCTGCGCTTTGGGGCATTCCTGCACGACATCGGCAAAGTGGAAATCCCCATCGAAGTGTTGACCAAGCGCGGCCCGCTCACGCATGACGAGTGGGAGATCATGAAGCAGCATGTGGAAATCGGCGTCAATATCGTCAAAGCCATCCCGAGCCTGGCACCGTGCATCCCTATCATCCGTCATCATCACGAACGGTACGACGGCACCGGGTATCCGGACGGCCTGCGGGGAACAGAGATCCCGCTCGAAGCCCGCATCCTCACCATCGCGGACAGCTTCGACGCCATGACCACCAGCCGTCCCTATCAGCGCAAGCGCACGATGGAAGAAGCGTTTACCGAATTGCGCTTTTGCGCCGGCCGCCAGTTCGATCCCGACTTGGTGGAACCGTTCATCGAGGTGGTGCGCGAGATAGGGCTGTTGTCGGAATCGGGCGAGGATGCCGGGGCCGCGAGCGGTGCGAACGGCGATCCCGCACCTGCGAAAGGTACGGTTTGACCTTGTCGCTGTCGTACCGCGATTCGCGCTTGCGAACGGCCAAGTCCGGGACAAACCGGACGCCTGCCCGGATGGTACCGTCGTGCGGTCAGCGCAGGATGAAACCGAGCGGAAATTCTGCCATCTTTCCCGCCAAGGCGAACAATTCCTCTGACCGTTGCAGGGCCAACTCCGCCTGTCCTGTCGCTGCGTACAACTCCACAAGCCTGGCCATACACTCCGCTTTCCATGACCACTCGCCCGATCTCGCTGTGTCCGCAAGCGACTCCCAAACTGCGGCAGCTTCTGCCAGTTGGCCGGACGCCTGCAACGCCAAGGCGCGCGCCCGGTGCAGGCGCCGTTCACTCCGTTGCAGCCGCTCATCATCCGCTGCTTCTTGCGCATAATCGGCCAGAATGGATGCACACCGGTCGAGGCGCCGCAACGCCACCTCATGCTGCCCGGAAGCGAGCAGGGATTCGATGGCGTGCAGTTCCGCTTCGAGGAAGCGGTGGACGTCCGCGGCGATGGCGGATCGTGCAGCCGAGCGTTCGACGTCCCACGCCGGTTGGCCCATGCTTTCCTCCATCTCACCGGCCGGGTCGTTTGCATCCGCACCTTGCCCCGAGTGGTCCGCGATTTGAGTGGCCGCCGCTTCCTCAGAAGAATGCACCGGCTGCGTTGGCGCCAAGGAGGATGCGTGGGCGCCGGATCCTGCCGAGCCGGCCACGGCCGTGAACAGGATGTACAACTGCAGCCAGGTGCCCGCTTCGAGCACTGCGGCGGCTTGTTCCACCAAGGTGCGCGCTCGTGAAGGTTCCCCGGTGCGGAGGGTATGTTGGGCCTCCTCCCACAGTCCCAAGGCCAATTGGCGCACGTCGCGCAAAGGATGGGTCCACGGTTGCACTTGCTCAATCACCGCCTGCGCGGCAGCTTTGTCGCCGGCGCGCAGGTAAGCACGGTGCAGGCACAGCGCGACGTCCATCCAGGCAGCCCGGATCTCGATGGGGGCATAGGCGGCCGACCGGCACAACACTTCTCCTAATTCAAACGCTTTTTCCCATTCGTGGATGGCGCCCGGCAGGTTATCCATGGCATACTCTACGTGACCGCATTCGGCGCAGGTATAGAACAACAGGCGTGGATCGCCGGCGCGCAGCGCTTGCTCGCGCAGTCCTTCCAACAACGGGATGCAGGCTTGGTAGTCCCGCAAACCGCGATACGCCCGGGCGAGCAACAGCTCGTATTCTTGGCGCACGAGTCCCGGCGAGCCTGGTTCGAGCCGTTGCAGCAGTTGGAAGGCTTCTTGCATACGGCCGGATCGCTCGAGGAGGTCGGCAATCTTCAATTGCACCGGCAGCGGGAACTCTTCCTCTGAAGGCGTGAGGAAATAGTCGACAGGTACGCCGAGCCGGTTTGCCAACTCGCTCAACAAGGCGAAAGAAGGTTTCGCACGGTCCGATTCGATCTGGCTGATCATGCTGGGCGTCACCAGGTTCGCCCCGAGGTCTGCCTGGGTCATCCCGCGCTGCAGTCGCACTTCGCGGATTTTCTGGCCGAGCGTCGGCATGTGTACACCACCCACTCCAGCGATTTGTCAGGACCACGTCGTCGCACCGTGCAGGAAAACGCCTGTGGCCGCCAAGACTATTTAGATAGTAACACACATCATTCGTGGCCGCAGCCGGGACGGCAGATACTTTTTGACGACTCTTATGTACTTTAGGAAAGAAGGGATGTCATGCGCATCGCATTTGTCACCGACAGCACCGCCTACCTGACACCACAACAGGTGGAAGCGTACGGCATACACGTGGTGCCGCTGACCGTCATCCTCGACGGCCGCGCTTACCGGGAAGGCGTCGACATCGACAACGCGACGTTCTACCGCCTGATGGCGGAGAGCAAGTCCTTTCCGACCACGTCGCAAGCCTCGGTCGGGGAGTTCGTCGCATTGTTCGAGCGTCTCTTGTCTCATCACGATGCGGTCATGTGCCTTTTGTTGTCCAGCCAGTTCAGCGGCACGTTCCAGACGGCGCAGACGGCGGCCCAGATGGTGGGCGGCAACATCTACGTCGTCGACTCGCGCATCTCGAGTTACGGCATCGCGGGCCCGTTGATCGACGGGGTCGTCATGGCGCGCCATGGCGCAAGCCCTGAGGACATCCTGGCTGTCTGGGAGCAGGAGTTGGCTGAGATGAACGCGTATTTTGTCATCGATACCTTGGAATACCTGCACCGCGGCGGGCGGATTGGCGGCGCGGCGGCGGTGCTCGGCTCCTTGTTGCAGATCAAGCCCATCCTCACCGTCCGGGACGGGCGGATTGAATTGTACGAAAAGGTCCGGACCCGCAAACGGGCGATGGAGTTCATGCTGGCGAAGTTTGCGGAGGCCGCCGCGTCCGGCCGCGCCCTGCAGGTCGGTGTGGTGCACAGCCAACGGGAAGAGGAAGCGGCGAAGCTGCGGTCCGAACTGGAGGCGGCGTACCCGCACATTCGGACAGACATCAGCGAATTGGGACCGGTCATCGGCGCGCACACCGGTCCCGGGGTGTTGGCGCTCGTCTACTATCCCCGGGCGGAGGCGGTACCGTGATCCCGGCCTATACACCGCGCTTTGCCGTTCGGAAGGCGTGGCAAGCGCTGCTCGACGCGGTGTTTCCGGAGCCGCCTGTTTGCTTGCTTTGCCAACGCGCCTTCGTGCCTGGCGGAGATGCCCGCCGCCCCATCCCGCACGATGGTCCGGCCATCTGTCCGTTTTGTCAGCAGGATGTGGCATGTCAACTAAGGGCACCGAGATGGGTGCGCCTGCACCTGCGCCACCTGCCGTCCGGCCGTGAGGCCGAGGTGGCCGTCTTATGCGCGGGCGTGCACGACGGCGGATTGCGGCAGGCGCTGCGGGAATGGAAGTATGACGGAGCCGTCGCGCTCACCGCGTGGTGGGCGGAACAGGCGGCGGCAGCGGTGCAGGCGGCCGGTTCGGCCATCCCGGTCCGGCCGGATGTGCTCGTGCCGGTGCCACCCAGCCGGGCCCGCTGGCGCGTCCGCGGCTATCATCACACGCTGCTGTTGGCGCGTGCCATCCGGGCGCACTGGCCCTTGCACGGAAGGCCGCCGCAGGTGGTCCCGTGCCTGATGCGGCGCGAGGACCCGGAGCGGCCGGATGGTTCGCAGACGGCGAAAGGCGCCCGGGACAGGCAGAGGTTGTTCGGGGCGTTCCGGGCGGTGGATGTACGCCGGGTGGCCGGACGGCACGTTTGGCTGGTCGACGATGTGCTCACCACCGGCGCCACCATCGCGGCGTGTGCGCAAGCCTTGTTCGCCGCCGGGGCGAAAGGGGTGGGCGGCATCGTGATCGCGCGTGCGGAATGAACCGCAAAGGGGGAGAGGAGCATGCCATTTGCCAACTGCCGGCGCTGCGGCCGGTTGTTCAACCGCGTGGGGCGCGACATCTGTCCGGCTTGTGTGGCGGAGGAAGAACGCGCGTTCATCAAGGTGCGGGATCACCTGCGCCAGCACCCGAACGTGACCATCACGGAGTTGGCGGAAGCCACCGGCGTGGACGCGGGCATCATCCTCGAGATGATCCGGGACGGGCGGCTCGTCGTGCGCGGGTATCCCAATATGTTTTATCCGTGCGAGCGTTGCGGTCAGCCGGTGCAACAGGGACGGTACTGCGCGCGTTGCGCGGACGAACTGAGCCAAGAGCTGCGGCGGGCCAGCCAGACGTTGAGCGATCGGGTGCGCGGTACGCGCGGGCATGGTTACTTCATATCAGGACAAGGTACAGGACAAGGTCCGAATGAGTGATCCCCGTCCTCCGTGCCCTCGTGTATAATGAGGGCACGAAGGGAGGAATTCCATCATGAACATCCACGTCCGTGGCGATCACCTCGAAGTGACGGACGCGTTGCGCGACTATGTGGCGCGGAAGATCGGCCGCTTGGAGCGGTACTTCGACGCCCCTCCGGAGAAAGACGTGTCGGTGACGATGTGGATCGAGCGCGGCCGGCACCGGATTGAGGTCATGCTGCAGGTGCACGGTGTGCTGTTTCGCGCGGAGGAGGAGTCGAACGATATGTACGCCTCGGTCGATCTCGTCGTCGACAAGCTGGAACAGCAGATCCACCGTTACAAGGACAAACTGAACCAGCGTTTCCGGGCCAAGGGGTTGCGCACGCGGATTCGCACGGACGCGGAAAAGGATGTGGCGCTGGCGGCAGGCGCTGGTGATGAGAAGCCTTCCCTGGCAGAACGCGTGGTACGGGTCAAGCGCTTTCCGATGAAGCCGATGAGCGTGGAAGAGGCGGTCATGCAGATGGAGTTGCTCGGGCATGACTTCTTTGTCTTCACGAACGCGGATTCGGACGAATTGAACGTCGTGTACCGCCGCAAGGACGGGAATTTTGGGTTGATTGAACCGTCCGAGTAACCGTTGCGGCCATGCGGGTGCCAATCGTCGCAACCATGCGGATGCCAATCCGTGATGGTACGGTGGCGGGCTGGGCGGCCGAGTGCCGTCCGGCTCGCCTTTTCTGTGTTGGATGGACGCGGGCTGCGCGGCGATGTACAATGGGTCGTTAGGAGACGGTGGGTTTGTGGCCCACCTTGGATGAGGGGCGTGACCTTCCATGGGACTCCTGAAGCGCATCCTGGACAGCAACGAGCGGGAAATCGCCCGATTGCGTAAAAAAGTGGATCGGATCAACGCGTTGGAGCCGGAGATGGAGAAGTTATCGGATGACGAGCTGCGGGGCAAGACGGTCGAGTTCCGCCAGCGTTTGGCGAACGGAGAGAGCTTGGACCGCTTGTTGCCGGAGGCGTTCGCCGTGGTGCGGGAGGCGTCCAAGCGCGTCTTGGGGAAACGCCACTTTGACGTCCAGTTGATGGGCGGGATTGTCCTGCATGAAGGCCGGATCGCCGAGATGAAGACCGGCGAAGGCAAAACCTTGGTCGCCACGCTCCCTTCGTATCTGAACGCGCTGACCGGTGAAGGCGTGCACGTCGTGACGGTGAACGACTACTTGGCCCGGCGCGATGCGGAAGACGTGGGGCGCATCCACCGCTTTTTGGGCCTCACGGTCGGGCTGAACGTGCACGACATGAACCACCAGCAGAAGCAGGAGGCGTACGCCGCCGACATCACCTACGGCACGAACAACGAATTCGGCTTCGACTACCTGCGCGACAACATGGTGATGTCGCTGCAGGAAATGGTGCAGCGGCCGCTCAACTACGCCATTGTCGACGAGGTGGACAGCATCCTCATCGACGAGGCGCGCACACCGCTCATCATCTCGGGTCCGGCGGAAAAGTCGGCGGATCTCTACTTTCGCGCCGATCTCTTCGTCCGCAGCTTGCAGCGCGACAAGGACTACGTCGTCGACGAGAAGATGCGCACCGTCAACCTGACGGAGGACTCGGGTGTGCCGAAGGCGGAGCGATTCTTCGGGGTGCAGAACCTGTTCGATCCCGACAACGTCGCGTTGATGCACCACATCACCCAGGCCTTGAAGGCGCATGCGCTGATGAAGCGGGACAAGGACTACGTGGTGCACAACGATGAGGTCATCATCGTCGACGAGTTCACGGGACGTTTGATGTACGGGCGCCGTTACAGCGAAGGGCTGCATCAGGCCATCGAGGCCAAGGAGGGCGTCCGGGTCCAGAACGAGTCGAAGACGCTCGCCACCATCACGCTGCAGAACTACTTCCGCCTGTACAAGAAACTGGCGGGCATGACGGGCACCGCGAAAACGGAGGAGAAGGAGTTCATCGAGATCTACGGCATGGACGTGGTGGTCATCCCCACGAACAAGCCGATGATCCGCAAGGACCTCGGCGATGTAGTGTACAAAACGGAGCGGGCCAAGTTCAATGCGGTGGTGGAGGAGATTGTCCGCCGGCATGCGGTCGGTCAACCGGTGCTCGTCGGCACCACGTCCATCGAGAAGTCGGAGTATCTCTCCAACCTGCTCAAGCGCCGGGGCATCCCGCATCAGGTGCTCAATGCAAAGCATCATGAGCGGGAGGCGGAGATCATCGCCAAGGCTGGCCAACGGGGCGCGGTGACCATCGCCACCAACATGGCGGGCCGCGGCACCGACATCATCCTGGGCGAGGGTGTGGCCGAACTCGGCGGCCTGCACGTCATCGGCACGGAGCGGCACGAGAGCCGGCGGATCGACAACCAGCTGCGGGGTCGTTCAGGACGCCAGGGGGATCCGGGGTCGTCGCAGTTCTTCCTCTCGCTCGAGGATGACTTGCTGCGGCTGTTCGGATCGGAAAGCATCAGCCGGTTGATGGAGCGCCTTGGCCTCGAGGAGGATCAGCCCATCGAGAACCCGATGTTGACGCGGGCCATCGAGCGTGCTCAGAAGAAGGTCGAGGCGAACAACTACGACATCCGCAAGCACGTCCTGCGTTATGACGATGTGATGAACAAGCAGCGCGAGGTCATCTACCGCCAGCGCAGGCAGATCCTCGAGGCGCAGAACCTGCGCCCCATCATCGAGGGGATGGGCAAAGACCTCATCGAGCACATGCTCGACGTATACTGCTCTGAGGAGCAGATCCCGGAGGATTGGGACATCCCGGCGCTCATCGCGTACGCGGAGTCGCACTTCCTGCAGCCCGGCCAGGTGACGGAGGAAGAGCTGCGCCGTTACGAGCGCGAGGAACTGCGGGATCGCCTGTTCGAGCTGATGCTCCAGAATTACGACCGCCGCGAGGAGGAGCTGGGCGACTTCTTGCGGGATCTGGAGCGGGTCATCGTCCTGCGCACGGTGGACGCGAAGTGGATGGACCACATCGATGCCATGGACCAGTTCCGCCAAGGGGTGCACTTGCGTGCCTACGGCCAGGCCGATCCGGTGGTCATCTACCAGAAAGAAGGCTACGAGATGTTCGAGGCGATGATCCACAGCATCGAAGAGGAGGTCATCCTCTACGTGTTCAAGGCCCAGATCGCCGCGCAGCCGGTGGTGGTCCCGTTTCAGTCGATCCCGGTGCAGGGCGGTTGACCGGCGCAGGGAGAGCGGGATCGCATAAGGTGATGGCGGTTGGGCAAGTCACAGGCAGAGGTGATGGACATGCCAGAGACGTTCGGTGAACTGCGCAACGAGGTGCAGAAAACGGCCAACCGTTTGGCCGAAATCGGGAGGTCTCTTTGACTTAGCGGGCAAGGAACAGCGGCTCGCCGCCCTGGAGGCGAAGATGGCGGCGCCTGATTTCTGGGACGACCAACGCGCGGCGCAGAAGGTGATCGCCGAGGTCAACGCGCTGCGCGATGTGGTGGAGACGATGCACAGCCTGCAGGCGGCCCAGGACGATCTCGCGGTGGCGACGGAGCTGGCTGCGGAAGCGGACGATATGGAGTTGTTCGCCGAAGCAAACCGGCTGCTTGCCGACCTGCAGAAGCGCCTCGAGGACTTCGAGTTGCAGTTGATGCTCTCCGGCGAGTACGACAAGAGCAACGCCATTTTGGAGCTGCACCCGGGGGCCGGGGGAACGGAGTCTCAGGATTGGGCGGCCATCCTGTTGCGCATGTACACCCGCTGGGCGGAAGACAAGGGCTTTAAGGTCGAAGTCATGGACTATCTGCCCGGTGAAGAAGCGGGCATCAAGAGTGTGACGTTGCTCATCAAGGGTCACAACGCCTACGGGTACCTCAAGGCGGAAAAAGGGGTGCATCGCTTGGTGCGCATCTCCCCGTTCGACGCTTCGGGGCGTCGGCACACCTCGTTCGCGTCGGTCGACGTGATCCCGGAGATCGACGACGACATTGAGGTTGAGATCCGGCCGGAGGATTTGCGCATCGACGTATTCCGATCGAGCGGTGCCGGCGGTCAGCACGTCAACACCACCGATTCCGCAGTGCGCATCACGCACTTGCCGACCGGGATTGTGGTCACCTGCCAGAGCGAGCGGTCGCAGATTCAGAACCGGGAGCGTGCGATGCGCCTGCTGAAGGCGCGCCTGTACGAGCTGAAACGCCAAGAGCAAGAGCGACAGTTGGCTGAGATGCGCGGCGAGTTGAAGGAGATTGCTTGGGGCAACCAGATTCGGTCGTACGTGTTCCACCCGTATTCGCTGGTCAAGGACCATCGCACGGGATATGAGACGAGCAACGTCCAGGCGGTGATCGACGGCGCCATCGATCCGTTCATCGACGCGTATCTGCGTTGGCAATTGGCGCTTCAGCAAGGGAAAGTGTCGGCAACCGAGACCGCGCTCGAATTGGACGTCTAAAGGGCAAACGGCGACATGGCAAATGGCCACGTGGCAAACGGCCAATGGCATACGGCGGTGCCCCGTACAGGGTGCCGCCGTATGCCATCACGGCGGTCACCTTCTCCCCCGGTTCCATTTGCAGCAGGCGGTACGCAAACTTGAAGGGGGATGGGTCGCAGGGAAAGGCCGCCCATCGCGATGCATGACGGCATGGATGGATGGATGCATGACGGCATGGATGCACGCTGATGGCTTTCTTTCGTTTCCCGTCACGCTTTACTCCGGCGAACCGGCGCAACGCACATATTGACGCCGGGGTTGCCAGGGTGATATATTGTTCAACGCCGCCGCCACCCGCGCGGGGTGGTGGCAGGTCAGCCGCCGGTTGCGGCGGTGTGCCAGCAACTTCCGCTTGCACATGGCGGGTCGGCTGTGGTAAGGTAGTCGGTGCCGCCGTCGCGCGGGGACGCGCCGGGACGGCGGGAGACGGCAGACACCGGGCATCACCGGGACCGAGGCGGGCAGCCGCGGGCAGCGGTGGTGCACGGGCGCGGTTCCTTGAAAACT
>NZ_BMOY01000058.1 GCF_014647315.1 Paenalicyclobacillus cellulosilyticus | reverse complement strand
GTTCAGCAAATACGGGCGCGGCTTTTACAACGAACTGGGACACAGGCTCAATCAACTGGAAATCCTCCGCTCCAAATCAATCAGTCACGAAAGATTTCGCTGTGCGCAGGTTGGATTCCTGTCGAAATTCGTCCCCTGCCCGAAGATCAGGCGCGGAATCTGTGGCGCAACTCAAGTCGCTTGGGGTTTCGTCCTTCGCCCGCGCGCAGGCGCAAGGCGAGTTCGCCGACGTGCCCCGCATCCTGCTTGCGGTGGACGAGTTCGCCGTGTTCTCGGCGGACACGAGGGACAAGCAGGAAAAAGAAGTGCGCGCGCAGGCGCAGTCGTACATTGAACGACTCACGCTCGCCGCGCGTGCGACGGGTATTTCCGTTCTGCTGGCAAGCCAGTACCCAACCGCGGACATTCTTGGTTCCCAGGTGCGCCAGCAGGTGTTCCGCATCTGTGGCAGGCTGGATGACGAAGTGGCGTCCCGCACGGTGCTCGGAGTGCCAGGCGCGGAGAAGATTCCGGCCGCCACACCTGGCAGGTTTCTGTATGTCGAAGGCGGAGAACTGAAAGAGTTTCAAGCGTATCCAAGTTGAAACTTCGGTTATCATCAGTCAATCAGATTTTCAAAAGAATGGCCGACAGCTCTCGCTGTCGGCCATTCTCATTCGAGCACCTACGCAGCGTGGCTCGAATCTTAGTAGTTAATCTTCGCCTGAGGATTATCCACGCTGTTGCTACTCAACTCTACATATTGAAGCACAGTATTACCATTTGCGTCTGTCGTTGTGCCGTAACCAATGTTGAGAATTCCACTGTTCGTCGTAGTGTAAGCAGAGACTCTGGACTTCGACGAGTCGAAATACGACACGTCGTCGTTCTGGATGGTCAGCGTCACCTTACCCTGTGCATCCGTGAAGACATGCAGTACTTGAGGTTGGTTCGACGTTTGGCTACCGTCGCCATTGCCTACTTTGGAGGCGCTCACGACTCCTGGCAGCGTCACGCTGTTGTAGCCCAACCCAGTAAAGTAGAACAGCGGAATCGGCGTCGGCTCAACAGCTGTACCAAGAGCATTGCCGCCGCTCTGCAACACCTCAGACTGCTGCAGGGTCTGTCCGTTGACCTGCGTGATCCACAGGGACGGAGCGTCTGCCTGCAGCTGCAAGGCAACCGACGTGTTCGGCACCGGGTTACCATTCGAATCCTCAACCGTGAACTGCAGCGTGGTCGATTGCCCGTCAAGCAGCGTCGTGCTGACCGGTGTCACATTCGCAATCTTCGCCGGCGCACCACCGATGACATTAATTGTCTGCGTCGCCGAGATGGAGCCGTTCGACACCGTCAACACCGTATTGCCAATGTTGCTGCCGTTTTTAATAGATACGGCGAACTCTTCAGCATCCGACCAAGTCGGCGCTGGAGCATAAAGCGTTCCGCTCGTGACATGGATCGTTCCACCGTTCGTCAACGTCACACTGTTATACGTGGTGCCGCCGAAGGTAAAGCCGCCCGGTACCGAGATCGTTGCACTCTGGGTATTGCCACTCGCGTCCGTGGTCGCATTCACGGTCAGAGTTGTAGCCGATACTGGATTGGCTAACGGCACGTCATCAATGGCATAGATATTCCCGCCGTTGGACACGCTCAAGTTGTACGTGAACGTACCGCTCTTCAGCGCGCCGGTGCTGCTGACCGGAGCAAAGTACACGTTAGCGGATGGCTGGCCGTACTGAGCCACGACGCCGCTGCCACTCGTGGCGTCACCAGAACCTGGGCTATCGTTTTTAAACGTATAAGTAGTGATGTGCGCCAAGGTGTTGCTAGGCTGCCACGAGATGGTCATAGTTGCAATCGGCGAGCTCTGACTGACGACGCCATTGGCGACAGGATACAGCCTGTAGGTCGCCGTCTCCGCCGAGGAGTCCGTCACGACCGCGCTGAAGTAACCGTTCGCGTTGGCCGTGATAACCTCGCCATAGGCCGAGGTCGCCGGAACCCCCTGCGAGATGCTCACGCTCGGGAAACTCGTAGTCGTCGTTCCCACCACATAGCTGCCTTTGTCGGCCCACAACAACAGCTGCGCATTCGGCACCGGATTGCCCGCCGCATCCACCACCGTACCGCTAATGGTCACATTCGTACCGGCAAGCGGGTTCTGGTTGGTGACGCTCAAGCCGGAAATCTGGGTTGCCGTACCTAGCTGGCCCCACTGGATGTACGTCGTGGCACTCCAGTTGGTGTAGGCGCTGTTCACCGTGGCTGTGACCGCCACCTCTTCCGCATTGGCGTCAGCAACCCATACCGTGGCGACACCCTGGCTGTTGGTGTAAGCCGTCACCGTCTGACCAAGGTAGGCTCCGCTGCTGTTCGTGAAGTACGCACTACCACCATTCACCGTAAACTGAACGGCCACGTTCGCCTGCGGCACACCGTTCACCTGCGGCACCGCCACCGTCACCGGCACGGATGCGCCAAAGTTCGCGGCATAAGGCTGAGCGGAGCTCGGGTTGTACGGCGCGATGCCCGCCGCGTTGCTCGGCACAAACTCGACGTACGCCGCCGGCGTGGAAATCGTCGTGTTGTTCAGCTGGTACGGCGCCTGCGCCTTCACGGTGAACGCATCAAGCTGGCCGGACGAGTCTTGCACCGTAATCGTGGCCTTGCCCTGCGCATCCGTGTAAGCCGCGAACGCACCGCTGCCGTTGTTCGGCAATTGCTGACCGTTCTGCGTGACCACGAGCGCTCCTGCACTGGAGGCGCCGGTTGGCGTGAACTGGAAGGTCACCTGCGTACCCGGCAGCGGATTGCCCGCCACATCGGTCAGCGTCACGCTCAGGGTCAGCGTACCACCGTTGACGACAACGGCCGGAGATGTCGCGGAACCGTCGCCAGACGAAGCGCCCGTAACCTGGATGTTGCTGATCTTCGGCACCACATTCTGGACGCTCGGCGTCAGGGACCACACAGACCCGTTATAGCTGGTCGTGAAACCAAGCCGCTGCAGAACCTTGTTCAGGTAGTAAATCGGCACGTACGCGGTCGCCACACCGGATGCCGGATCCTTCGCGACCACTTCCGGAGCGTACTGAACGGTCGTCCCGTTGATCTGAATCGCCACGGTGCCATGGCCCGCATTGATATTGGTCAGGTCAGGCCGCACCGTCGAAGGCGGAATGATGTTCAGCGTCTTTGCGGTGCCGTTCCACTTCACGGTGTACCCGAGCTTTTTCAGGCCCTGCTGCAGGTAGTAGAGTGGCAGGAACTCGGTCGTGACCTGGCCGTCTTTCGCAGCGACACCCTTAAAGCTCGCAGAGTAGTAGCTGCCAATGGTCAACGACCGCTGGTTATAGCTCACACCCGGCGTCGTCTTGGGCGCTGCCGCCATGGCCATGGGCACCATGGTGCCGAGCACCAAGGATGCTGCGGTAATGCCAGTAAGCGTCCGTTTCAAGTCGACTTCTCCTCCTTGTGTTCAGACTACTTCTTGCCCTAGCGAGGGTATGGCGATGAGTCACCTGCCGTCGTGTTGCGTCTAATGGCCCCACGTGCGCCATCTTGGCGCGCGCTTCGGCGGATAGGTGTCCGCGCCGTGTATCCCCCCGTCCGTTGTCACGGCGGGCGCACCACCGGATCGAAGTGCTACCAAGACGCTCACGTAGGACAACATCCCTCCCTTCAGTGCGAGCTTGATGTTGTCCAGCGGCTGCCTGAGCAGGATCCCTTCAGGAAACCCTCGGCGAACCTCTTTCACCAGTCCAATTCGACAGCAAAACAAGATCTCCTGTCGCTCTCTGACGAAAATATGTAATGTCGAAGACGGAACCGGTGATCACATGGCCGGTCATGGCGGCCATCGAGAGACGCCGTCCCGTTTCGCCATTATACTGGCACTCTTGGCACTTGTAAAGGCGAAACGAGAATTTCGTAGTGGGAGAAGCGCTCCACAATCTGTCGGCACGCGCGCCAACGTGACCACGCGGGCCGCCCGTCGATGACCTGGCTGCCGGTGGATAGGCAGCGCGTACATTGGTTAGTGTACTACATTTTTCGTCCGTGGACCAGAGGGATCTTTCTTCAGTCTCGCTTCGACGTTCGCCCCGGCGCGGCGGAGCGGATGCAAGCCGGCCAGGCCGGGCTGCGCACATGAGGACAGACAGCGACGCTCGGGTCGTCGACCTATCTAATTATACTGACGCGCACTGCATGAGATTTGTTACACTGGGCGAGGATGCGTTTTCGCAGTTGCCGTCCGGACGCCGCCGGATGGCTGGTCAAAGGGGGCTCGGGCATGGGAGGCTCACGCACGGATGGCGCGAGGGGCGCTGGAACCGCCGCCGGCGCCCACGGGGAGTTCATCACGCCGGCCGGCCCGTGCACGTACGAGCATGTGATCAAAAAATCGCGCTTCATCGGCCACCTGGCCCCGGTGACATCCGTCGCGGAGGCGGAGGCGCGCTTGGCGGCCGTCCGCGAGGCGCACCGCACCGCCACCCACAACTGTTACGCCTACACGGTGGGCATCGGGGTGCCGGTCGAGCGCTTTTCCGACGACGGTGAGCCGTCGGGCACGGCGGGGCGGCCCATCCTCGAGGTGATCCGCCGCCGCGGCCTGGCGAACGCGCTCTTGGTCGTCACCCGCTACTTCGGCGGGACGCTGCTCGGGGCGAACGGCCTCGTGCGCGCGTACAGCGACACCGCGGCAGGCGTGATCGACACAGCGGAACTCCTCACCTGCCGCCGGATGTGCCGCGTCGACGTGCGCTGCGGTTATGCCCAGTTCGGCAAGCTGGAGTACGAGCTGGCGCAGGCGGGGTACGTGGTGCTCGACAAATCGTTTACCGAAGACGTGGCCATGACCGTCCTCGTGCCCGCCGGCGCCGTGGTGACGTTCACCGAACAGGTGATGGCCTGCTGCAGCGGACGGTGTACGGTGGACGCGCGGCCGCCCGAGTATGTCGGCCTGACGCCGGACGGCCGGGCCGTCTTCGGGGTGTGGCCGGGCCCGTAACGCCGCGGCGGGCCGCAGGCGCCGCGAAGCACCCGTCGAGGCGGACGGGAAGCAAACCGGCAAATCGCGCCCCTACAGACGCTGCCAGCCGCCGTCGGCAATGACCCCTTCCCGCAGCAGGTGAAGGTAGAAGTTCTCCGCCCGCATCACCTGGCTGCGGCAGTGGCGCAGGCTCATCGGCAGATGGGTGAGAATGCGGCCGGACCGCAGGTGGATGTGGACCCTGTCCGCCGCCGCCTCCTCGATGCAGGCAATCCGCGCCACGGCGATGTATCCCATGGCGCCGTCGTTCTTGTAGCCGACGCGGCAGGTGGCACGGCTCTTGAACGCCGCGAGCACCGTGCGCCGCGGCGCGACGGGGAGCGGCACGTTCTGCGACATCCCGTGCAGCTCGCGGTAGCGGCGCTTGAGCTCCCCGGTGTCGATGAGGTGGTAGCGCGCCACCATCTCCCACATCCGTTTCGTATGTACTCCGATGTAAAACCGATCTCCATTCTCCAGCGTGACGTCCACCAGATTGCCGTAACCTGTCACATACGTCGGCAACCACGCTTCCAACCGCGGCACCCATGCATCGAGCGGCGGGAAGGTGCGCCGCGTGGGGTAGATTGGGACGGCGCGCCAATTTGTGGGGTACTCCATGCAGCTTCACCCCATTGTCAACAGGAATAATTTATAACCTCTTGCAGCTACCATACACAAACGTAGACATTGGTTCAATAGGAACCATTTGAAGTTTATGACTTGATGCGAAGTCACCCATGGATTCCCAAGCTTCGCGGCGGGATCATCCCCTCTTTGCCCGGTGACTTGCCGTCGTTTCCCCAAGACGCGGCGGCGCGCGGCAGGCGTACGTTAGGGCCAGCGCGCGAGTTGAATGGAGGCCGGTCTCCGCAGGGAGAGACACAGCATGGGTGATGGAAAAAGGTTGTCGGCAAGCGGCGCGGGAAACGCAGAAAAGAATGGAAGTGACCTGGCCGCGGACATCGCCAGCCCGCCAGTTCAAGGCGCGCGGCCTGAACATGGGCGGCCGAGCGGCGGCGCGGTGCCCGATCCGTTTGCAGCCATGGTGCTGGCGGCCCGGGCGGGCGACCGGGCGGCGGCGGAACAGCTGTTCGCCGCGCTGCAGCCGCTGGTAATGGGGGCGGCACGGCGCTACCGCGACGTCGCGTTGGAGGACGCGCGGCAGGAGGCGTGGCTCGCGCTGTGGCTGGCGGTGCGTGAGTTTGAGCCGGCAAACGGGGTGCCGTTCTTGGCCTACGCCACGGCGAAAGTGCGCGGGGACGTGCGGACGGCGATGCGGCGGCTGTGGCGGTACGACGACCGTGTGGTGCACGTGTCCGGCCGCGGCGAGGATGCGGAAGCGGAACAGGCCGAGGAGGCGCTCTCGCGGCTCGCGGCCGGACGCGCGCAGGCGGATGGGAGGATGGCCGCCGGGGCGGGCGGTTGCGGGCCGGAAAGCTTGGACCCGATGGCGGCGGCCGACTGGCGCCTCACCGTGCGGGCGGCGGGCTTGAGCGACCGCGAACGGCTGTGGCTGGCGGCCGCGGCGGCAGGGTACGGGCCTATGGAGTTGGCCGCCGCCTGCGGCGTCTCCGCGGAGACGGTGCGGACGTGGCGCAAGCGGACGCTGTACAAGCTGCGGGCGGCGCTGGCGGAGGCGTGGTGAACGATGTGGGTGCACCCGTCACGCGGGGTGGGAGTCCACCAGGGCGAACAGGATGGTCCCTTCCGCGACCACCTTGCCGTCGACGCGCGCGGTACCGCGGCCCTTGCCCATGGTGCCGCGCAGGCGTTCGATGACCACCTCCATGTCGAGCCGGTCCCCCGGCCGCACCTGGCCGCGAAAGCGGACATCGTCCAAGCCGGTGAACATCGGCAGCTTGTCGCGAAACGCGGGCACCACAAGGACGCCGATGCCGCCCAGCTGGGCGATGGCTTCCATGATGAGCACGCCGGGCATCACCTGGTAATCGGGGAAGTGGCCGACGAAGTGCATTTCGTTCGCGGTGACCAGCTTGTAACCGGCCACCCGCTCACCCGGTATGAGCTCCGTGACGCGATCGACCAACAGAAACGGGTAGCGATGGGGCAGGATGCGGCGGATGTCCTCCGCGTAGAGCGGCAGCGTCCAATCAGTCATCGCAACTCCTCCATTCGCGGCGAATCCAGCAGGTGCGGTGGCGGAAGCAGGCGCGGCAGGTGCAGCTGTTGCAGCAGGTGCGGCCCCCAATGGGTGCGGCGCCGCGCTGGAGATGTTGCCAACACCTCCCGTCATACGGAGGCGCCGCGTGCAGCATCGTATGAATACCCTCGCCCCACAGGCGAGTTCGCATAGGTGTGGACCCACCGCCCGCCGGTTGGGCTGGCTGCCCGTGGACCGGCTGTCCATCCGGGTGACAGAGCCCGGAAGATCTGCCCAGCGGATCTGGCACCGGCCGCCTGGCGACCGTGGACATGTTCCGGCGGCGCAGCCGTGACGGCGGGCGGCCGCACCGCGAAATCCGGCGGGATGGACTACAGGACCCGGCGGACGCTGATGATCTGCATGCTCGCGACATACAAAAACGTGGCCAAGTACGACTGACACACGGTGATCCAAAGCAGCCACTCGGCCACCCACGGCGCCGGCCAGGCCAACATCACGGCACAGATGGTGATATAGTACAGAATGGTCGAGGTCTTCCCCCACCAATTCGCCTTCGGCACGGCGCGTTTCCCCTGAAAATAGAAAAACACCCCGCCGAGGATCATCGCGGCGTCGCGCAAGACGAGCAGACCGGCCGCTCCCCACGGTACCCGGTTCGACTGGATGAGGGAAAAGAGCACCGCGACCATCATGAGCTTGTCCGCGAGCGGATCCAGCAATTGGCCGGCCTGGGTCTGGGCGTTGCGCTTGCGGGCGATGTATCCGTCGAGGATGTCGGTGAGTCCGGCGACGAGCAAAACAAACAGCGCGCCCACCTTGTGTGGGCTGGGCGTGCTGTAGAACGACCAGAGGTAAAATGGGATGAGCAAGAGCCGAAACAGGGTCAAGGTGTTCGGGAGATTCACTTCCCAGCCCCCTCCACGATTCATGGCAATTATACCTTTCCCGAAAGAGGGCACGCAATAGGAGGGGGCGGGGAGGGTTTACGCGTTGGCAGTGAGCTTACGTTTCAGCCGGCCGATTTCGACGTCGTGCGCTTCGAACTTGTGCTGCATGACCGCCATATCGTCCTCTAAGTCTTCGACGCGTCTTTTGATGGGCGGAATGGTATCGTGGACGAGCTGAGTGACCATTTCCTGCGTGTGCAGCACCACGGCTTTGGTTTCCAGCAACAGACGTTCTTGCATGGAAAATTCCTTGCGCAGCAACGCCACATCGTCTTCCAACCGCGACACGCGCGATTTCAGGTCTGTCGTGTCGTCCTTGAGCACTGCAACGTCCTCTTTGAGCACCGTGACGTCCGCCTTGAGCACCGCGACGTCCTCTTTGAGTACCGCAACGTCCTCTTTGAGCACCGCGACGTCCGCCTTGAGAACGGACACGTCCTGCTTGAGCACGGCCACGTCCTCTTTGAGAAGAGCCACATCCTGCTTGAGCACGGACACGTCCTCCTCAAGAAGGCTGACACGTTGTTTCAGGTCGGCGACATCCGCCTTCAACTCGGCGACATCCTGCTTGAGCGTGGCGACGTCTTCCTTCAGCACGGCGACGTCTTGTTTGAGTACGGCGACGTCTTCCTTCAGCACGGCGATGTCGTGGGCGATGGGGGTGAGCCGTTCATCCAGCATCTCGCCCAACACGCGGCGCAACATCAGCTCGTCCATGGGGCTTCCTCCTCGCAGGTGGCGATGGTACGAGCATAGCACGAAACGGGCGCTCAGGCACGAATATTGTTGGCCGTCTGCATCATCCGATTGGAGAGCTGCAGGACTTCCGCGTTGAGGTCAAACAACCGCTGGGCGGTGACGAGTTGGACCATTTGTTCGGTGAGGTTCACCGCCGACTGGTTGAGCGCCCCCTGCACGATGACCGGCCCCGCATTGCCGATGGCGTTAGCACCACCAGGGCCCGCCGTACCCGCCGTACCGCCTGCACCCGCTCTGGCCGCTCCCGCTCCGGCGGCGCCGGCCTGCCTGCCGTTCATGTTCACCACCTGCGCCACGCCCCCCGGCTGCAGCGCATACAGGGTACCGTCCACCGCCTGCAGGTGCTGGTCCGGTTCCGCCACCACGACGATGGCGATCCGCTGGCCGCTCGCGATCTCGCCGCCGCGCGTTTTGACGTACACCGTGCCGTCGGGCCCGATGTGCACATCCCCTCCCGTGCCTGCGTCCACCGTAACCGGCTGGCCGTCGGTGGCGAGCACCGGCAGCCCCGCCGCCGTGGCCAGCATCAGGCGGCCGTCCGCGGCCATCACCCAGTGAAAGTCGCCCGCCCGCGTATACAACACGCGGCCGTCCTCACTTCGCACCGCGAAAAAGGCGTTGCCGGAGGCATCGCCCGTGAGGGCGAGATCGGACGGTTGGCCGGTCTGCACCAGCGGCATGCCGTCGAAATGCAACTCGGCGGCCGCAGTCCGCACCCCCGTGCCGCCCCACCAGCCGGGCGGCGTGTAGCGGGGCGCCACGGCCGGGGCCGTCGCTTGGGCAGAGAGCACCTGCGTGAGCGTGTCGGCGAACGACTGGCTCTCGGCGGCAAACCCCGGTGTGTCGACGTTCGCGACGTTGTCCCCAATCCTGTCCAACCATTGTGTGCTGGCCTGCAACGCACTCAGACTCGTCCAAAACGATTGCATCCCGCGTCCACCTCGTTCGGGGGTTATGCATTCACGTGCCCGACGTCCTGCACCGCCTTGGCGAGCGTTTCATCTTCGGCGCGGATGACCTCCTGGTTCGCCTGGTACTGGGCGATGACCGCCAGCATCCGCGTCATGGTGGCGGCGGGATCCACATTGCTTTGCTCCAGCTTGCCGGGCGCCAACTGGCCGGTCCCCGGGCGCAGCGCGGCGACCACCTGCTGCGGGTTGAGCGTCCCGCCCACCATGAACTCCGTCTCGCCGAGCGGGACGAGGCGCGTCACGTCCGCGTCGACCAAGCCCAAGCGCGCCCCGGGCACCACCTGGCCGCCCGGCCCGACAACCCGGTACGAAGGCTGCCCGTGCTGGTCATAGACCGGGTCTCCGTTGGGCGCGAACAGGTCATGGCCCTGGTAAGCCGGGTTGATGACGATGCGCGCCTGCGGCAGCGGTAGGCCGTTCGGGCCCACCGGCAGGATGGGATGGCCCGCCGCATCGACCAGCTCGTTCTGGCTGTTGAGCGACAGGTGGCCGTCGCGGGTGAGCGCGACGCCCGCCGGCACCTCGCTCGAGCTGTAGGCGACGGCGAAGAAGCTGTGGTCCCCCATGTCCACGTCCGATCCGATGCGCAGCGCGGCTCCCTGCCACGCAGCGTCCCCCGGCCGGCCGACGATGCGCCCGTTCGCGTCAGCGAACAGGTACGACGGCTGGCCCGCGGCGTCGTAGTCCGGCTTGCCGTCCGCGGCGAGGAGGCCGCTGCCCTGATACGCCGGATTGCGCACCGCGTAGATGCCGGGGATGGCTTGTCCGGCGGCGTCGAGCACGGCGAGCGGCAGCCCGCCGGCGGTGAGCCGCCCGCCCGGGCCGACGGCGATGGGGCCAAGGACGGACGCCACCGTCAGCCCGCCTTGCGCGACGGCCCCTGTCGCACCGGTACCCGCCTGGCCCGCGCCCGCACCC
>NZ_BMOY01000057.1 GCF_014647315.1 Paenalicyclobacillus cellulosilyticus | reverse complement strand
CGTCAGGGACGGCTGCGGCGAGCGCCACGGCCGGGACAGGCGCCCCGGCGGCTGCCGCGACACCCGCCGGTGGACAAGCGGTTTCGCCTTCGGTGGCGCGCGAGGTGCTGGCGACACCCGGCGTGCGCAAGTATGCGCGGGAGAAGGGTGTTGATCTCACGCAGGTGCAGGGTACCGGGCCGAACGGCAAGATCACGAAAGCAGACGTCGACCGGTTCTTGAGCCAGGGTGCACAGGCACAGGCACAGGCACCAACCGCCGCGGCCGGAACCGCCGCGCCCGGCGCGGCTTCCGCGCCCGAACCGGCGGACGCGGCGGGCGCGGCCGCTGCAGAAAGCGCGGCACTGGAAGAGCGCGTACCGCTCACCACCATCCGCAAGCGGATTGCGGAGGCGATGGTGCGCTCGATGTACACGGCACCGCACGTGACGCTGATGGACGAGGCGGACGTGACGGAGCTCGTCAAGCTGCGCCAGGAGATCAAGCCCATCGCGCAAGAACGCGGTGTGAAGATCACCTACCTGCCGTTTGTTGTGAAGGCCATGGTCGCCGCCCTGCGGCAGTATCCGGAGCTCAACGCCTCGCTCGACGAGGAGCGCCAGGAGTTGATCATCAAGCGGTACTACCACATCGGCATCGCCACCGATACCGAACGCGGCCTGTTGGTCCCGGTGGTGCGCGACGCCGACAAAAAGAACATGTGGACCATCGCCGCCGAGATTGAGGACCTGGCGACGCGCGGCCGCAACGGCAAGCTCACGCCCGCAGAGCTGCGCGGGAGCACCATCTCCATTACCAACATCGGATCGGCCGGCGGGATGTTCTTCACGCCCATCATCAACTACCCAGAGGTCGCGATCCTCGGCATCGGCCGCATCACCGAGCGCCCCGCGGTGAAGAACGGCGAGATTGTCCCGGCCCAGATGATGGCCATCTCGCTCAGCTTCGACCACCGGGTCATCGACGGCGCGCTCGGCCAGCGCTTCATCAACACGCTGAAGCGGCTGCTGGAGAACCCGCGCCTACTCTTGATGGAGGTGTAACCCATGGTCGTCGGTGAATTCACCCAGGAAGTCGACGTCCTCGTCATCGGCGGCGGACCGGGCGGCTACGTGGCCGCCATCCGCGCGGCGCAGCTGGGCAAGCAGGTGACCCTGGTCGACAAGGCGGAACTGGGCGGCGTGTGCCTCAACCGCGGCTGCATCCCGTCCAAGGCGCTCATCACGGCGGCACACCACTACGAGTTGGCCAAAGGCCAACCGTTCCCCGGCATCAAGACGACCGCCGAACTCGATTTCGCGGCAGTGCAGCAGTGGAAGCAGTCGGTGGTCGACAAGATGACCGGCGGCGTGAAGGCGCTGCTCAAAGGCAACAAGGTGAACGTGGTTCAGGGCGAGGCGTTCTTCTCCGGACCCAACGAGGTTCGCATCATGTCGGAGCACGAGAGCGGCCGCTACGTGTTCAACCACTGCATCATCGCCACCGGATCGCGCCCGGTTGAGCTGAAATCGGTCCCGTTCGGTAAGCGCGTCCTCTCTTCCACCGAGGCGTTGGCGCTCGACCACGTGCCGAAGAGCCTGGTGGTCATCGGCGGCGGGTACATCGGGATTGAGCTCGGACAAGCGTACGCCAAGTTCGGCAGCAAGGTGACCATCATCGAGGGTACGGGCTCCATACTGCCCACCTTTGATGAACAGCTGTCGCGTTTGGTGGTGCGCAGCTTGAAGAAAAACGGCGTGGACATCTACACCAACGCCCTCGCCCAGTCGGTCAAGGAGGATGCGGACGGCGTCACGCTCACCTTCACCGTCAACGGCGAGGAAAAGACCATCACCGCCGAATACGTGCTGGTCACGGTCGGCCGGCGGCCAAACACGGACGACCTCGGACTCGAGAGCATCGGCGTCAAGCTCAACGACAAGGGCCTGATTGAAGTGGACGCCCAGTGCCGGACGAGCGTCCCGAACGTGTACGCCATCGGCGACGTGGTGCCGGGCGCCGCGCTGGCGCACAAGGCGTCGTACGAAGGCAAGGTGGCGGCGGAAGCCATCGCGGGGCTGCCGAGCGCGGTCGATTACCGGTGCATCCCGGCCGTGGTGTTCTCGGACCCGGAGATTGCAACCGTCGGTTTGTCGGAGGCGGAGGCGAAGGCACAGTACGGCGAGATTGCGGTCGGGCGCTTCAACTACGGCGCCAACGGGCGCGCGGTGGCCCTGGGCGCGGACGCGGGCTTTGTCAAGCTCATCGCCGACAAGAAGACGGGCCTGTTGGTCGGCGCGCAGGTCATCGGCATGGAGGCGTCCAACCTCATCGCCGAGTTGGGCTTGGCGATTGAGATGAGCACCACCCTGGAGGACATCGCCCTCACCATCCACGCCCATCCAACGCTGGGCGAAATGGTCATGGAAGCGGCGGAGGTCGCCCTTGGCCATCCGGTGCACGTGTTGGCGAAGTGAGGGAAGCGAGTCGTCCGGCAACCCCTCTCCGCACGGGAAGATGTAAAGCCCCACCTCGGCCTGAGGTGGGGCTTGTCGTTCGCAAACGGCACGCCATCGAGACCGGCCCAGCGCATGCGGGCTTGCGTCGCCAACGCGGGGAAGACAGGGTTGGTGGCCAAAACCAGCCGGTACCCCTTGGCGTGCGCGGTTCGACATATTTCCCGAGCAATAGGAGTCGGCCGCGTATTTTGGCGTAATGCATCGAACGCTTCGGTGTAAACAGCGTGGTCAGCGCCACGTCTTCACCCCTTTCCGGATTCTGCATCCCCGGCGCGGTCTGGCCGCCAACCACTGCGCGCGTCCGCCCTACACCAAACCGGGAAAGCCCAGTTGGCGCAACGCTTCAAACACGACGATGGCCACGGCGTTGGACAAGTTCAAAGAGCGGGCTTGCGCACGAATCGGAATCCGGAACGTCTCCTCCGCGTGGCGCTGGAGGATGTCGTCGGGCAGGCCGCGGCTTTCCTTGCCGAACACGAGGAAGTCCCACGGCTGGTAAGAGACGTCCGTATACCACCGCTTCCCTTTGGTCGAGAGGTAGAAGAAACGCCCTTCGGGATGGCGCGCCCACAGTTCATCGATGCTGTCGTAGTAGCGGACGTCGAGCAGGTGCCAGTAGTCGAGCCCGGCACGTTTTAACTGTTTGTCGTCCGTCGAAAAGCCAAGGGGGCGAATGAGGTGCAGCACACAGCCGGTGGCTGCGCAGGTGCGCGAAATGTTGCCGGTGTTAGCCGGGATCTCGGGTTCATGCAGCACGATGTGCAACACGGTGATTCACCCTCGTCCAGTGTAACACACCGCATCCGGCAGATGGACAAACGCGTACCGGGTGCGCGGCGTCCAAGCCGGGCTGTCGAGATAGAGGAAGTGGCGGCGGAAGCTCGCGGCCGCGTGCGCGTTGACGAGCGGATCGCCCCGCCCGTCGAAATCGGTGACGACGGCCACGTGTTGATAAAATCCTTGGCCGTTCCAGTCGTAGAACACCAGGTCACCGACCTTCAGTTCCCGCGGCCCGGATGCGAGTTCTCCTCCTGCCTCCTGCAACAGATAGGCACACAACCGGTCCGCCGAGCCCCAACTGTCGCTCCACCCTGGCGTTCCGGACCCGCCGGCTGGCCACGCACACCACCAGCCGCCGCCTCCATCCGTCCGCCGGCTGGGCATGTTTCCGGCCAAGAGGCACTGGGATGCAAAATTCGCGCTGTCCGCTGCGAGAACCGGGAAGTCGGGATTGTGCCCGTTCCACCACAGATCGGCGTACCGCTGCACGCGCACACGGTCGTAATGCGTACAGCGGGTGAACAGCGGTTGTATGACGGACATCCCGCCCGCCACAGACGGCACAGCAGGCGGCTGAGGTGGGTGGACCGGAGGCTCCGCCGCCTCAGCCGGCGGTTCGGAAGGCGCTTCCACCGCCGCCAGGATCCAATGGCCGTCCGCGGCCCGCTGCCAACGTTGCCGATGCAGGATGCAACGCGCTTCGACGCCGACATCCGTCCGGTCCGCATACAGCCAGGTCACGGTCTCCTCGGCCCACACCTCGACCTCCGTCTTCTCCTCTTTGACCGCTCCTCTCCCCGGCTGAAGACGGACGCGGGTGCGCGCGCGCAGGATGGATATCCCGCGCCGGCGCACCGCGCGCCGCTGCAAGACCACCGCGTGCTCCAGTTCCGCGGCGGCTCCCGGCTGCGCGCGCGCGGCAGCCAGGGCGGGCACATAATCCCCCGTCACCCAGGCGGCGTTGCGCCCAGCGAAATACCCGCGTACGGCTTCGAGCAGTTGTTCCATGCAGCGTACCTCCTCCTCTGCCCTGTGGTTCGCACCGCGCTTTTCTTCCATAGCGTATGCGTCCGTCACGGCACCTGCCCGCTGCCGTTTCATGCCGCAGCCATGGCTGTGTTATACTGGAACCGCATTTGAACGCAGCCGAGGTGATGACAGCGTGGGTCAGCCGACCATCGTGGTCATGGAATGGGATCAAACGGGACAAGAGCTGCTGGAACAAGCTCTGCGCGTGCTGGCGGAGGACGTGATTGGATTCCCGATACAGTTTCTCCGCTACGACCTCTCCCTCGAGAACCGGCGCAAGACACAAAATCAAGTGGTATACGATGCGGCGCAGGCGATGAAGCAGCACAAGTACGGTCTGAAAGCTGCGACCATCACGCCGGAGGCCAAAGGGGATGTCGGCAGCCCCAACGCCATCCTGCGCAAAGAGATCAACGGGACCGTCATCGTGCGTACCGGGCGGCGCATTCCCGGCGTCGCGCCTCCCGTCGGTGTGTTCTCCCCCATCTCCGTCGTGCGCATGGCGGTCGACGACGCTTACGGTGCCAAGGAATGGCGGGAGACGGTCGACGGGGATGAGTGGTCGTACCGGACAGAAAAGATCTCCCGCAAGGTGTGCCGCGGCGTGGCGGAGTATGCGTTCCAGCACGCCAAACGTTTGAAGGCGAAGGTGTTCGGCGGCCCGAAGTTCACCGTGAGCCCTGTGTACGAAGGCATGTTCAAAGAGGAGCTGGACGCGGCGGCCAAGCGCTATCCGGAAGTCGAATACGAGCCGCAGCTCATCGACGCCACCTACGCGCTCCTCTTGGTGCGCGCCGGCGAGCCGCTCGTCATCCCGGCGCTCAACCGGGACGGAGACTGTTTGTCCGACCTGGTGCTGCAGATGTTCGGGTCCATCGCCGGATCGGAGTCCATCCTGCTCGCGTTGGACGAGGCGTGGCAGCCGCAGGTGGTGATGGCGGAAGCGCCGCACGGCACCGCCCCGAACCTGTTCGGCAAAAACGTCGCCAATCCGATGGCGATGATCCTGGCCGGCGCGTGCCTTCTGGGTTATCACGACGACCGCAAATGCCAATTGGCTTCGCGCGCCATCTACGAAGCGACGCTGGAAGCGGTCATGGCGGGCGTGCGCACGGCCGATCTGGGCGGCGGCGCGAGCACCACGGAGTTCACGGACGAGGTCATCCGGCGCGTCAAGACCAAGCTCGAGGTGTGGAGCACGTTGGGTGAGAGCGTCTGAGCGATCCGGCTTGGCAAGCGGCACATGCAGGACGTGCACGCCACGAGGAGGGAAGCACGATGTTCTTCGCGCGACGGTTCTTCGCGCGACCATCGGCCAGACCAAGGCAAATTGCGGCCATCTGCGCCGCCGCGCTGGCGTGGACCGGGCTTGCGTCCGGTCTGCTGCCGGCCTCCTTGGTGTCCGCCGGCGCTGCAGCACAGGCGGGAACGGGCGATGTGATCATCCACATCGGTCCGTCCCAAACGGTGCAAGCCACGACAGCCCGCCAAATCGCGGTGTGCCAGTGGGCGCTGCGCTACCTCACGCAGCCCCTGCCGCCGAAGACAGACGCTTCCGGCTTCATCCAGATGATCTATGCACACGCCGGCATCAAGCTCCCGCGCACCATCGCGGAACAGGCCCGCACCGGAAAACCGATCCGCAACCGGGACGCCCTGCGTCCGGGTGACCTGGTGTTCTTCAGCGCGGACAACGCTTCGCACGCCGTGACGTTCGTCGGCATCTATCTGCCAGACAGCCAGGTGTTGGCGTTGACCACACACGGGGTGCGCATGTTCAGCCTGCGCGACCCGTACTGGTCACCGAAGTTTCAGTTCGGGACCCGTGTGCTGTGACCGTGCGCGCCGCCGTCGGCGCGCCTTGATGGCAGCCTTGATTGCAATCGCTTTCAAACCCGCCGTGACCTTCGGCTTCTGGATCTTGCACGTGGCGATGCGCCCAGGATTGCTCTCATTTCTACGAATTTCTATGAATGCCTCAACAAACTGCTTGATGGTTCGCTCTGTTTGCGCTATAACAAATTCATTAGCAGACAGCGCTTTCATCTTTTCCCGTGCCCGCGAACTTTCGCCATACGCACGTTTCGCCACCCGCCGAGAGCGGTTTAGGAGGTCGATTGCACCCGCATGAGCAGTGTGCCGAGCCTCATCCATCCTGTCCCCTCCCTGGTCTTCCGGCGGCGGAGCGCTTGGCGGCGCTTCGTCCGGAGCAAACTGTCCGTCGCCGGTCTCGTGTGGCTGACGCTCATCGCCGCAGCGACCGCATTCGGCCCGTGGCTGGCCCCGCACCGGCCGACCGACATGGACTTCATGCACGCCAACGAAGGCCCGAGCTGGCAGTTCCCGTTCGGCACCAACAACCTCGGCCAGGACCTGTTCAGCATGGTCCTCTACGGCATCCGCTACTCCATGGTGATTGCGGTGGTGGCCACGGCGGTCGCCTTCCTGGTCGGCGCCGTCATCGGCCTCGCCGCCGGGATGCGCGGCGGCTGGGTCGATCACGTCCTGATGCGCTTCACCGATTTCATGTTCGCCTTTCCCGGGTTCTACTTTGCCATGATCCTGCTCGTGACCCTGGGCCGGGGCATGCCCTCGCTCATCCTCGCCATCGGCGTCACCCAGTGGGCCGGGTTCGCACGGCTCATCCGCGGCCTCGTCCTCACCATGCGCGACGGCGATCTCGTCGAATCCGGTCACGCCATCGGCGCCTCGACGTGGTACATCGCCACCCGGTACGTGTTCCCGAACATCGTGAACAGCATCATCGTCTACACCGCGTTCACCATGGCCAACATGATGAACCAAGAAGCGATGCTGAGCCTGATTGGCTTCGGCCCGGAGTTGCCCGTGGTCAGCTTCGGCACCCTCATGGCGATGGGGGCGACTTACGACTTGGGCTACACGTACCTCATGTACATCCCGACCAGCATCTTCATCCTGACCCTGATGTCGCTCGTCGCCGTCGGCGACGGCTTGCAGGAGATGCTCAGCCCGAAGGGAGCCGTGAAGTGAATGGGCCTTGGAATGGGCCTTGCGCCTGACACCCTGCTCGACGTCCGCGGCCTCGAGGTCGTCTTCGCCCAGCCGGACGGCCCGGTGTATGCGGTCAACGGCGCCTCGTTCCACGTCCGGCGCGGCGAATGGCTCGGCATCCTCGGTGAAAGCGGTTCCGGGAAGTCGGTGTCTTTGCTGTCCATCCTCGGCCTCCTCGGCGACAACGGGCGCGTCACCGCCGGCGAAGCCTGGTTTGACGGCGAGGACCTGCTCCGCCTGCCGGAACGGCACCTGCGCACCATCCGCGGCCGCCGCATCGGCGTCGTGTTTCAAAGCGTCTCCGCCGGCCTCAATCCGTTCCTGCGCGTCGGCGCCCAGGTGATGGAACCCATGCTGCAACACCACTTCTGCGGCAAGGCGGAGGCGCGCCAGCGGGCGCTGGCCCTCCTCGCCGAGATGGGGATCCCGGACCCCGAAACGCGCTTTCACAGCTTTCCGTTTGAACTCTCAGGCGGTATGCGCCAGCGCGTCATGACCGCGGTTGCCCTCGCCTGCGATCCCGACCTGCTCATCGCCGACGAGCCGACGACCGCGCTCGACACCACCGTCCAGGTGCAGGTGCTCCGCGTCCTGCGCGACGCCTGCGCCCGCCGCCGGATGGCCACCATCATGGTGACCCACGACATCGGGGTCGCGGCCAACGTGTGCGATCGCGTCCTGGTCATGTACGCCGGGATGGTCATGGAGGTCTGCCCCATCGACGAGTTCATCGAGCGCCCGGCCCATCCGTACACCCTCGCGCTGCGGGCGTCGCACCTCGATGTGCGCCACCGCCGCAAGCCCCTGGTGTCCATTCCCGGCACCGCACCCGTGCTGCGCGAGCCGCCGCGCGGCTGCCCGTTCGCCGAACGGTGCGCGTTCGCCGCGGACGTGTGCCGGCGGGAACGTCCGCCACTCATGCCGCTCGCGGAACCTGCCGCCGCGGCCGGCACCGGTGCGCCTTCGGATCGCCATTGGGTCGCCTGCCACCGCGCAAAGGAGGTCGTTGCACTTGGCGATCACGCCGTTGTTGACCGTCGCTGACCTGACCAAGTCGTTCCGCGTCCGGGGGCGCCGTTTGTACGCCGTACGCCAGGCCAACCTGGAACTTGGCGCCGGCGAGACGCTCGGCGTCGTGGGCGAGAGCGGATCGGGCAAGTCGACCCTGGGACGCTGCATCCTGCGGCTGCTCGTGCCCGACAGCGGCCGCGTGGTGTTCGACGGCACCGACCTCGTCCGCCTCGCGAAGCGCGACCTGCGCATCCGCCGCCGGGACATGCAGATGGTCTTCCAGGACCCGCTCTCCGCCCTCAACCCGCGCTTCACCGTCGGCCGCAACGTCATGGACCCGCTCATCGTGCACCGGATGGGGACGCGCAAGGAGATGCTGGCACGGGTGGAGGCGATGCTCGAACGGGTCGGGCTGTCGCGCAGCCACGCGCAGGCGTATCCGTTTGAGCTCTCGGGTGGCCAGCAGCAGCGCGTGATGATTGCGCGGGCGCTCATCCTGAATCCGAAGCTCGTGGTGTGCGACGAGCCGCTCTCCGCCCTCGACGTGTCGGTGCAGGCGCAGATCATGACCCTGCTGCAAGAACTGCAGCGGGATTGGGGCTTGTCCTACATCTTCATCTCGCACAACCTGGCATCGGTCGGTTACATGAGCACCAGGGTGGCAGTGATGTACCTGGGGGAGATGGTCGAGCGGGCGGCGGTGGACGACCTGTTCGACCGGCCGCGCCACCCGTACACCCGGATGCTGCTCGACTCGGTCCTGAACCTGCCGGAATCGGCGGCGGCGCGCGCGCCGCTCGTCACCATCCCGGGCGAGGTGCCGTCGCCGCTCGCTTTGCCGTCCGGGTGCAGCTTTCACACGCGCTGCCCGTTCGCCGAAGCGCGGTGCCGCCTCTCCCGGCCGCCCTTGCGCGAGGTGGCGCCGGGTCACTGGGCGGCATGCCACCTCGCTTGACGGATAGGCACGCCAGCGCCCCATCCAGAGCGCCATACGCCACGCATGTGGAGGGATTGCCATGCCGGTCGTCCGCTTTCTCGCCGCGCGCGTCGCGGGCATCGTCATCGCCTTGTGCGCGGTGGTCGCCGTCGCTTACATCATCATGTTCTTCGCGCCAGGCGGACCGTACAGTTCACTGGCCGTCACCCACCCGGAGATGATTGTGCCGTCGCTCGTCCAGGGGACCATCCAGACGGTGCGCGACATGATGACCTTCCACCTCCAGGTGCCGCCGCGGTTTTTCATGC
This sequence comes from Paenalicyclobacillus cellulosilyticus, assembly GCF_014647315.1. GTDB lineage: Bacteria > Bacillota > Bacilli > Alicyclobacillales > Alicyclobacillaceae > Alicyclobacillus_J > Alicyclobacillus_J cellulosilyticus. Next base: position 1,164 of record NZ_BMOY01000057.1, on the reverse strand, counting down.
AGGCGTTTTCCATCTCGTTCACGCTGGCCATGGGATCGCTCCTCATCGCGGCCGCCATCGGCCTGCCGCTCGGCGTCTTCGCCGCGGTCAAAGCGCGGCATTGGCTGGCGCCGGTGGCGACGTTGGCCGGGCTCATCGCGCAGGGGATGCCGCCCTACACGGTCGCGTTCTACCTGCAGCTGGTGTTCGGAGTGTTCATCCCCATCCTGCCCTTGCACGGTTGGGGCGGCCCGTCGTACGCGATTCTGCCGATGTGCGCTTTGGCGGCCGCCAACATCGGTTACTTCACCAAGTTCATGCAGGCCGGGATGAACCAGGCGTTGCGCCAAGACTACCTGGTCAGCGCCAAGGCGCGCGGCCTGCCGGGCTGGCGTCTCGTGCTCCGGCACGCCCTGCGCCCGGCGCTGGTCTCGGTCGTCACCTTCTTCGGGCCGCAGACGGCGATGGTCATCGCCAACACCGTGGTCGTCGAGACCCTGTTTCAGATCCCGGGGATGTCGAGCGTGTTCCACTATACCCTGTCCGCTTTGGGACAGCCGATGGGACCGGGCACCCAGGGCGATATGCACGCCGCCATCGCGTCCCTGTTCGTGCTCTCCATCCTGGTGATGTTGCTCAACCTCTTGGTGGACATCCTCTACCGCGCGCTCGATCCCCGGCTCGGTTGGTCGTCCTGAGGCGGCTGGTGGGCTTTCGCCCAGCCGCCGCCGCCGTGCGCGTCATAGGATGGCGGTGGGCCGCCCAGGTCACACCCTGCGGCACGGCTGGACCGCAACACACGCCGCCGCAAACCGGCTGCGCCCGGCCGGCACGGTGCCGGCCATGGCGCAGCGCAGCACCGCGGCCCGCGAGGAGGCTTCAGCCATGCGCACCGCACGCCGCACGCCCGCTTGGCTTTCGCCCATCCTCGAACAGCTGTTCTCCCCGCCCGCGTTTCTGCCATCGCCTCCGCCCACAGTGGAAGCCAACCGCATCCACCCGGTCGATGCGGCGGCCGCCGGCCGCACGGTGCCCTGGCGCGACCGCACATCCCCGGCCGGCACCGGCACATCCGCCGCACACCCTGTGTCAGCAAGCCGGAACGGGCACGTGCGCGGCCGGCGCCTGGTCCGCGGCCGGATGGCCCGGCGCCGCGCACGAACCGCCTCGCCTCCAGGCGGCACG
>NZ_BMOY01000056.1 GCF_014647315.1 Paenalicyclobacillus cellulosilyticus | reverse complement strand
TCCGCCAGCGCGTCGACGCCCCGCAGCATCGCACGGCGCGCTTCCTCGCTGAATTTGATGTCTTTCGCCATGGAACAAGACCTCCTTCATGCCCGCGGTGCCAGTTGGGCGTGATGACATCGCGTTGTGACACGGGACGACATCCCGTGTTCTGCGCAGCGGAGCGAACGCGGCGCGTTATTTCTGGACGATGGCCAGGATGTCGCTCTCGCGCAGGATGAGGAGTTCCTGGTTGTCGACCTTGATCTCGGTGCCGGCGTACTTGGAGAAGATGACGCGATCTCCGACCTTGACGTCCATCTCAATCCGCTTGCCGTCCTCGTAACGGCCCGGCCCGACGGCGATGACCTCGCCCTCCTGCGGCTTCTCCTTCGCCGTGTCCGGCAGGAAGATGCCGCTCGCCGTCTTCTCTTCCCGTTCCAACGGGCGCACCACGACGCGGTCTGCCAACGGTTTCAACACGGTGGTCAGGGCCACGCTCATGTTCCCAGCCTCCCTCATCCATGGTGAATCGTGTGTTAGCACTCGGCCTCCTCGAGTGCTGATGCACTCATTATGATAATCTTACCTTTGGGAAGATGCAAGGGGATTGAAGCGCTTGGACCGCCGCATTATAATGGCGTTACACCTCGGTTCGACGATTCAGAATGTGGCGCGTCGAGTCGTCCGCAGTGCCCGTCCATGGACCGGCCGCGAAGAAAGGAAGCTTGGCGATGGACACCACGAGCTACGTCCTGGTCTGCGAACGCGACAAGACGTTTACCTCGCTGCACCGGTTTGACCGGAAGCGCAACGTGTTTGAGGGGGAGTATTCGCTCCTGCACAACGCCTATTCGTACGATCAATACTTCCTGGCGCGGTTTTTGATGGCTCATGTCGAACACCCGCTGCGCCTGTTGCCGAGCGACAACGAACGGTACGACGAGGTCGTTCACACGTACCAGCGGTTTCAAGAGGACGACATCCCGGCTTATATAGAAGAAAAGTTGCAGGAACGGGCGGAACGGGAGCACCGCCTCGATGTCGAGCGCAGCCTCGGACAGCTGCAGTTGATCATCGCGCGGCAGATGATCCTGAAAGAACGGGAGGAGGTGCAAAACCGCCCGTCGCGCTCAGAGCGTGAGACATTGGTCCTCATCGGTCAAGACTACGCGTTCCTGCGCTCCGTCCACATCATCGACGACATCGTGGCCCAAGGCCGCGGCTGATCCACCGGCCTGCGCCGGTCACGCCCGGTTTCCCGCAGGGACATTTGCATGCACGCCGGACAATCCTACATGGTCCGGCTTTTTGTATGCGGACACAGCTCCTTGACACTGCACCTGGAACCCGTCAACATGGTGGATAGCTTGGGAGGAGGAAGCCACCGGTGAGTGAATCGCTGCTGCATCGTGACGTGCGCATCCTCGGCAATCTGCTGGGGGAGGTCATCATCGAACAGTGCGGCCGGCACGTGTTCGACCTGGTGGAAAACATTCGTCTGGCTGCCAAAGAGTTGCGGGCCAACGACACACCGGACAACCAGGAGAAGTTTCTGGCGACGGTGCGCGCGGTGCCGGAGCATCTGCGCAGCGACGTGATCCGCGCCTTTACCATCTATTTTCAACTGGTAAACATCGCCGAGCAGAACCACCGCATCCGGCGCAAGCGCGATTATGAGCGCAATGTGGGTTCGCAACCCCAGCGCGGCAGCATCCGGGCGGCGGTCTTGCAGCTCAAAGAGAGCGGTGCGACGGCGGAAGCCGTTGCCGCGTTGATCGATCAGTTGGGCATCGAATTGGTGCTCACCGCCCATCCGACGGAGGCGACGCGGCGCACGGTGCTGGAGAAACACCAGCGGATCGCGTATATTTTGGAACAGTTTGACAATCCTTTGCTCGGACCGCGCGAGATCCGCAACCTGGAGCGTTCGCTCAAGGCGGAGGTGGTCGGGCTCTGGCAGACGAGCGCCATTCGCCGGCGCCGTCCGACGGTGTTGGAAGAGGTGCGCAACGGCCTCTACTTCCTTGACGAGATCCTGTTTGACGTGTTGCCTCAGGTGCACCTGATGCTGGAAGAACAGCTGTCGGAGGCGTATCCGGACCGGCACTGGGAGGTGCCGAGCTTTCTGCGTTTCGGTTCGTGGATGGGCGGGGACAGGGACGGCAATCCGAATGTGACGGCTGAGTTGACGTTTCAAACGCTCCTGCTCCACTTCGATTTGGCGTTGCGCAAGTACGAAGAGCGTCTGCGCGAGCTCGGGCGTGTGCTCAGCCAGTCGCTGCGCGTGGTGGGCGTCAGCCAGGAGCTCATCGCGAGCCTCGGCGGCAAGGACGTGCCGGACGAGCCGTACCGGGCGAAGGTGGACCAGATCTTGCGCCGCTTGGAGGCGACGCGGCAGCGGTTCCACGGACAAGAAGCGGACGCGGACGCGTATACCGACGGACCCGGCGGGCTCATCGCCGACCTGAAGTTGATTGAGGATTCGCTTGTGGCCAACCGCGGTCAGGTCATCGCGGAAACGCAGGTGCGGCCGCTGATCCGGCAGGTGGAACTGTTCGGATTCCACATGGCCACCCTCGACATCCGGCAGTCGAGCGACGTCCACGAGGCGGCCGTGGCGGAATTGCTCGATCTGGCTGGCATTCCGGGTTACGCCGCGATGGCAGAGGCGGAGAAGATCCGGTTGTTGACCGAACTGTTGCAGGAACCGCGCCTGCTCTGCAACCCGTACATGCAGCACAGCCCGCAGACGCAGGAAGTGCTCGCTGTCTTCCACACCATCCGCCGCGGACAGGACCTGTTTGGGCCCGAGTGCATCCAAAACTACCTCATCTCCATGACCGAAGGGGTCAGCGACCTGCTCGAAGTCCTGTTGTTGGCGAAAGAAGCGGGGCTTTTGCTATGGCACAAGGACGGCCGCGCCACGAGCCGGCTGCACGTCGTGCCGCTGTTTGAGACCATCGCCGACCTGCGCCACGCGCCGGAGGTGGTGCGGCAATTGTTCGAAAACCCGGTCTTCCGCCGTCACTTGGCGGCACGGGGCAACCGGCAGGAAATCATGCTCGGGTACTCGGACAGCAACAAGGACGGCGGGTATCTGACTGCCAACTGGGAGTTGTACAAGTGTCAGAAGGCCATCTGCCATATTGCGGCCGAACACGGCATCCGCGTAAAGTTTTTCCACGGGCGGGGCGGCGCGCTCGGACGCGGCGGCGGGCCCATCGGCCGCAGCATCATGGCCCAACCCCCGGAAGCGTTGCAGGGAAAGGTGAAGATCACCGAACAAGGGGAGATCATCTCGCAGCGCTACAGCCATCCGGGCATCGCCATCCGATCGCTCGAATCGGCGGTCGCCGCGGTGATCCTCGGTTCGATGAACGTGCAGACCGCCGAGATGCGGGAACAGGAACAGCGTTGGAGCCGGATCGTCGAGCAGTTGTCGGAAGACTCGTTCCGGACGTACCAGGATCTGGTCTACCGCGATCCCGATTTCCTGACGTATTTCCAGGAGTCGACGCCCATTTCGGAAATCGGCGAACTCAACATCGGGTCGCGGCCGGCGAAGCGGCGCGACTCGACGCGGATCCAGGACCTGCGTGCCATTCCATGGACGTTCTCGTGGACGCAAAACCGGACCCTTCTGCCCGCCTGGTACGGGTTCGGCACGGCGGTGGAGCACTACCTGCAGGCCCACCCGGAAGCCGTCGCAGACTTCCGTCAGATGTACCGGCAGTGGCCGTTCTTCAACGCGCTCATCGAAAACCTGCAGATGGCGCTGGCGAAGGCGGACATGTTGATTGCAGCCCAGTATCAGACGCTGGTGGGCGACCCGCGCGTGGCGGAGCGCATCTTCTCCCAGGTGCGGGCGGAGTACGAGCGGACGAAGCGGGCGGTGCTGACCATCATCGGGATCGGCGAGATCCTCGAGAACAGCCCTGTCATCCAGGAGTCCATCCGTCTGCGCAATCCGTACGTCGATCCGCTGTCGTTCTTCCAGGTCATGCTGCTGCGCGAACTGCGCGCATGCGCGCACGACACCCCGGAGGGACGCCAGAAGCTGGACACCGTCCTGTTGACCATCAACGGCATTGCGGCCGGACTGCGCAACACCGGGTGAAAAGGGGTGAGACACGGTGGTTCCTTCATCGGACCGTGCCGGAGAGGAGGACCAGGTGCGGACCCAGCGAGGGGCGCCGGCTTTTGCTTATCCTGTGTTTCTCGAGGTCAAGGATAAGCTGTGCATTGTCGTCGGCGGCGGACGCGTCGCGAGACGGAAGGTGGAACGGCTGCTGGCCGCCGGCGCGCGGGTGCGGGTCGTCAGCCCCGTGTTGGAGCCCGGCTTGGCGTCGTGGGCGGCGGAAGGCGTGATTGAACATTGGCCGCGGGGCTACCAGCACGGAGACTTGGCGGACGGATGGCTGGTGTTCGCCGCCACCGACCGTCCGGACGTCAACCGGGCGGTCGCCGCGGAGGCGGAGGCACGCCGCCTGTGGGTCAATGTGGCGGACAGCGCCGCGGCCTGCACATTTGTCGTCCCTGCCGTGGCGGTGTTCGATGAGGTGCAGATCGCCATCTCCACGTCGGGACGGCATCCGGCGCAGGCCAAGCGGCTGCAGGAACGGCTGGTGCACGATGTGGCTGCGGGAACGTGCACGTTTGTCAGCGGGTTGCGCGCACGCGACGGCCGGCGCCACGACGGAGCAAAACCAGGAGGGGAGAGCGAGACATGGTCACCCACGTCGTCCTGATGCGTTTTCGGAACCGCGACCTCGACGTCGCGCGCGAAGTAAGGCGTCGCTTGCTTGCGATGCAGGAAAAGATCCCTGTGCTGCGCGCGCTGGAAGTCGGCATCGATGTCATCCGGTCGGACCGAGCGTATGATTTGGCCCTCATCGCACGCTTTGACACCATCGACGATCTGCATGCATACGCGGAACACCCGGCGCATATGGAGGTCTTGTCGTACATACGCCAGGTGCAGGATCATATCGTTTCGGTCGATTATGTTTCTTGACACTCCGCACGGCGAAAGCCGTGGGATGCAACGATCTCTTGGGTTGGATGTCGATGGGAGTGATCTCGACCCCTTTCATTTTAGTCAGTGAGTGTTCGCAGTGAGTGTTCGCGGTCGCTTGCCATTTGGTGAGGAATGTGTTATGTTGATTCGCGAACATATGTTCGGTTCCGGGGGGATGAGGGTGGCCGCGCCTCGTTATGAGCCATTGCCCGCCAAAGAGGTACTCCATCGCGTGCAGGTCCCGGACATGCCGTTTCGCTGGTCCATCAATCCATACCGCGGATGCACCCACGGTTGCAGCTTTTGCTATGCCCGCGCCACACACGCATACCTCGGGGAGACGCCGGACGACGCGTTTCAAACAAGGATCTTTGTCAAAGAGGACGCGCCGTTCGTTTTGCGGGCGCAGTTGTCGCGGATGTTGGCACGCCACGGCGGTAACCGGGCGCGCCTCGCCGCGGCGTTGGGCGTGGTGGCGCTTGGCACAGCGACCGATCCATATCAACCGGCGGAAGCCCGCTTGCGGATTACCCGGGCGTGTCTCGAAGTGTTGGCGGAGTTCGGGGTGCACGTGAGCATCACCACCCGCTCGCCAATGATCTTGCGCGACCTCGACCTGTTGGCCGGCATGCGGGTGCGTGCGGTGCATATCAGTTTGCACACCATGGACCGCACCGTTTGGCGACAGTTTGAGCCTGCCACCCCCGCGCCGGAACATCGTTTGGCGGCGCTGGCGAAGCTGGTGGAACGAGGCATCCGCGCCGGATTATTTCTCGCTCCCATCCTGCCGTTTATCACGGATGACGCCGCCACCGCAGCGGAAGTGGCGCAGCGCGCCCGGACGGCGGGCGCCCGGTTTGTGGTGCCGTCGTTTCTGCGCCTCACCCCGGACGTCAAACGCTGGTTTTTCGGGGTTTTATCCCATCACTATCCCCATCTGCTTCCTCGGTATGAGGCCATCTACCGGTACGGGGCGTCCGCGTCGCACGCGTACACCGAACGGGCGCACGCACGGGTGGTGCGCGTGCTGCGTCAACACGGGTTCGCGCCGCCGACGTGTGCGTCCGAAGCCGATGTCGCGGCAGCGGGAGAAGACCGCCGTATCACCCGGGCGGTTCGAGACGAGGGTGAAGCGGTGCAGTTGACACTCCCGATTTAAAGGGCGTCTGCAGGCCGGCATCGGTGAGCACGCACGCCACGCCATAGACGCCATGGAGCATCCGTCCGCATCTGCACGAAATCCGGATGCATAGCGGCAGGGGCGGACGATTATACTAAATGTTAAAACAGTTGGCGGTGGCTCCATCCGCCGCAGGATGGGTGAAGAAGGGTGATACGGCCATGGGCGTGAAATTTGTCGGCGTCCGCAAAAACCGCCGGGGTGACATCACGCACGTCCTCACGAACACCGGCGAGGTCGTGCCGATTCACCAAGCCCGTCTGATGGCGCTCCGGGGCGAGGTCGACTCGTTGACGGGCATCCGTGCGGACGGTACGTGGCAAATTGCGCATACCGCCGGGGAGGATACGCACAGGGAAGGGCACAACTTGGACCAGTTGCCGGAGATCTGACGGCCGGACGTGCCCGTTCGTCCCATTCGCTTGGACAGATTCCCGGCGGCATGGCAAGGGGGCTTACTGAAATTCCGCGCGCAAGCCCATTCCTACAGGGGCGGAGTGTCAAACGGTGTGGATCCATACGGGCAACACTTGGGCCACGAACAGGATGGCACTGACGCGAAACAGCAGGGTGGCTGTCCCCTTGACTGCGGGGTGCAATTTCGAAGGCTCTTTGTGTTCGAAGAAGCGTTTCGCCACATACCATGCGGTCGGAGCGGTCAGGAGAACGGCCAAGGCGAACGGTGTGATGGCGGCACATGCCACCAGTGTCACGAGCATGGCGTAGGCGACGCAGAACACGGCGGCGAACAGCGCGGTCGCACGCGCTCTCCCGAGCACAATCGGCACCGTCCTGCGGCCGCCGGCGCGGTCCAGCTCCATGTCCCGGATGTTGTTACCGAGCAAGATGGCGCCGATGAAGAGTCCGACCGGCACCGAGACCCACACGACCGGCGCATCGAGATGGCGGGTCTGGATGAAGTAGGCGAGGAGCACAATCACCGGGCCCATGGAAACCGCGGCAGCCAGTTCGCCAAACGGCGTCGAGGAGAGGGGTTTGGGCCCGCCGGAGTACAGGTACGCCACGGCCATGCAGGCGAGGCCCACGAGGGCAATCCACCACGAGGTCTCGGCGCAGATGTACACCCCAAGCGCGATGGCGACGGCCATCGACAACCAGGCAGAGCGCAGCACGGTGCGAGGTTCTACCCCGTCGCGGACGATGGTGCCGGCGATGCCGACCATGGCTTCCGAGTCCAGGCCGCGCTTGTAATCGAAGTACTCGTTCAACATGTTGGTCGCCGCCTGGATGAGCAGAGACGCCAACAGGAAGCAGACAAACAGGTCCCCGCGAAACGGGTGCACCGGGATGGCCATGCCTGTGCCCACCAACACGGGCGCGACGGACGCGCTCAGGGTGAACGGGCGCACCAGACGCCACGCGACGCCGATGCGGTGTGTGAGCGACATATTCGCCCCCTCCTTGTTGCGTTCGGATCTCATCGTCCGCCTCATATGCCAGGCCGGTACGGCCTTTTCGTACGTGCTTCCGGCCGGATTCGCACATCCCCGGCCGGGGTCCGTTCCTATCTTAGCAATCCGGTCACGGCGCGGCAATGATAGCCCTTGGCAGCCACAGGGGGCGAAGGATGGCGCACCGTGCCTTGTGGGCGCGGTTTCGTGGCCTGCGGCGTTTTTGTCCGGCTTGGGGGACTTTGGTATACTTGTTCGTCGGACGGTCCTGTGCGAAAGGGCCACGACAGGAGGGACAAGCCGTGTCCTTGCAGTGGGAGCGGGTGAAGGAGTACCAGGACATCATTTACGAGCGGGCGGAGGGCATCGCGCGCGTCACCATCAACCGGCCGGAGGTGCACAACGCGTTTCGGCCGGAGACCATCAAAGAGATGATCGACGCGTTCAACCACATCCGGGATGACGACTCGACCGGCGTGGTGCTGCTGACGGGCGCGGGCGACCAAGCCTTTTGCTCCGGCGGCGACCAGCGGGTGCGCGGCCACGGAGGGTACGTCGGCGAGGACGATCACGTCCCGCGCCTCAACGTCCTGGATCTGCAGCGCCAGATCCGGTCGCTCCCCAAGCCGGTCATCGCCGTGGTCGCCGGGTACGCCATCGGCGGGGGGCATGTGCTGCACGTGGTGTGCGACCTGACCATCGCCGCGGACAACGCCCGCTTCGGACAGGCGGGGCCGCGGGTCGGCAGCTTCGACGCCGGGTACGGGGCCACGCTGTTGGGGCGGATCGTCGGTCATAAGAAGGCGAAGGAGATCTGGTTCCTCTGCCGGCAGTACACCGCGCAGGAAGCGCTGGAGATGGGGCTCGTCAACGCGGTGGTCCCGCTGGAACGCTTGCACGATGAGGCCATCGCTTGGGCGAAAGAAATTCTGAAGATGAGCCCGACCGCCATCCGTTTCCTGAAAATGGCGTTCAACGCGGACACCGACGGTTTGGCTGGCTTGCAGATGTTGGCCGGGGACGCCACGATGTTGTTCTACATGACCGACGAGGCGAAGGAAGGCCAGCGCGCCTTCTTGGAGAAGCGCGCCCCGGACTTCAGCAAGTTTCGGCGGCTGCCGTGACGCCAGAGCGAAAGCGTGAGGGGTGTGCGGATTCCTGACTGGTTGACGCGGCGGGCGGTGACGCACCGCACCGCCGCCGCCCTGATGCATGACGGCGAGACATGGGATTACGAGACGTTGTGGCGGCGGGCGCGCCAGCGCGCTGGTCAACTGGCCGCCCGCGGCGTGCACCCGGGGGATCGCGTCGCGGTCCTCATGCGCCATGGCTTGGAATACGCCTTGACGGTGCACGCCGTGATCCAAGCAGAGGCGGTGCTGGTGCCGGTGAACTGGCGCCTGGCGGCGAGCGAGATCGCGTGGCAGCTGGCGGATGCGGACGTCGCGTGGCTGCTCTGCGACGAAGCGTGCGCAGGGCTCGCGGCGGATGCGGCGGCCCTTGTGACGCCGGCCGTGCCGGTGTGGAACGTCGCCGACGACCCGGGGCCGCCGGATGCACCGGCACGCGGCCGCGAGACCATCGATCTCGGCGCGGTCTTCACCATCATCTACACCTCGGGGACGACGGGCCTGCCGAAAGGAGCCGTGCTCACGTACGGCAACTTCCTGTGGTCGGCCATGGGCTCGGCGCCGCAACTCGGCGTGTTGCCGGGAGACCGGTGGCTCGTCCCCATGCCGCTGTTTCACGTCGGCGGTCTGTCCGTGCTGATGCGGAGCGTGATCTATGGAACGGCCGCTGTCATTCACGACCGGTTCGATCCGCTGCAAGTCCTGGAGGCCCTCACCCGCGACCGCATCACCCTGCTCTCCGCCGTGCCGACCATGTTGCAACGGGTCTTGGCACTCGACCCTGACCCGCGCTGTTTCTCCTCGCTGCGCGCGGTTCTGCTCGGGGGGAGCGCGGCCCCGCCCGGACTCCTCGCAGCGAGCGCGGAACGAGGCATTCCGGTGGCCACCACGTACGGGTTGACGGAGACGACATCCCAGGCGGCGACCCTGATGCCGCAAGACGCAGCGCGCAAGATGGGGTCGTCCGGTCAGCCGCTGTGGACGACCGAGATCCGCGTGGTGCGGGACGGGCAGCCCATGCCGCCCGGGGAAGAAGGCGAGATCGTCGTCCGGGGCCCGACCGTGACACCGGGTTACTGGCGGCGTCCGGACGCCACCGCGGAAGCCATCCGCGATGGGTGGCTCCATACCGGGGACATCGGGGTGTTCGACGCGGACGGGTTTCTCTACGTGCTCGACCGCCGGTCAGACCTCATCGTCTCGGGCGGCGAAAACGTCTACCCGGCCGAGGTCGAGCGTGTCCTTTGCCAGCATCCCGCCGTCGCGGAGGCGGGCGTCGTCGGCATCCCGGATCCAATTTGGGGACACGTGCCGGCGGCGTTCGTCGTGCTGTGGCCGGACAGGCGGGCGGCGGAAGCGGAACTGGCCTCGTTTTGTCGATCCCGCTTGGCGGCGTACAAGGTGCCGAAGCGGTTTTTCTTTGTGGACGCGCTGCCGCGCAACGCGTCCGGCAAGCTGTTGCGGAGGGCGTTGCGGGAATGGGCGCAGGCGTGATACGCGAACCGGATTGGCCGTCGCTCGCGGACGGGTTGTCCGAGCGGCTCACGGCCGCCATGCGGCGGGTGGACGCGGCCGGCCGCGTGACGGTCGTCCACACCTGGCCGCTGCCGTTGACCAAGGAGACGTGGCTGCGGCTTGCCGCGGCGTGCTTCTCGCCGGCGCACGCGGATGAGGTGCGGTGGTTGTGGCGGGACCGGGAAGAGGATGCGTGGTTGGTGGCGCGCGGGGCGGCCGCCGTCGTCACCGCCGGCGGACCGGCGCGGTTTTTGTCTTTGCGCGACCAGGCGGAGGCGTGTTTGGCGCACCTCGACGCGCGGGCGGAAGATGAGGTCAGGTGGTGGTGTGGCGGGGCGTTTGCGGCGGACGCTCCGGCGGGGCCGTGGCAAGGCTGGCCCCAGGCGGTGGCGGTGCTGCCGCAGCTGTGTTTTGCAGCGGGTGACCACCCGCGGTTGACCTGCGCCGTGTCGCTCGCGCCCGGCGACGATCCGCGCGCCGCGGCCGGCCGCGTGATGGCGGCGGCCGTCCGATGGTGGCGCGCGGCGCACGCGCGC
>NZ_BMOY01000055.1 GCF_014647315.1 Paenalicyclobacillus cellulosilyticus | reverse complement strand
CACGCCAAAGCTTACGAAGTGCTTCCAACTCGGCCTTTGTCACGGTGATCCCTCCATGACTGGATTCTGGATGGGATCATCTCGCAGAAGACGGACTGACGCCAGGTGTGCGCTATTTGACGCTCACGTCTCCCACATCTGCAAGCAACTCGACGAAGTCGTGCCGGCCTTCAAGAATCGCCCATTGGAAGGTGAGTATCCCTACGTGTGGCTGGGTGCCACGTTCCCGAAGGTACGGGCAGGCGGACCCGTTCAGAATATGGCTTTTGAGTTGCGATCGGCGTAAAGAGTACCGGGGAACGCGAGGTATTCGGTTTGGACCTGGGGACGACGGAGGATGGGGCATTTTGGCTCACCTTCTTGCGCGGCCTGGTGGCACGTGGACTAAAGGCGCCAAGCTGGCCATCAGTGATGCGAGTCCGGGGCTTTAGCGGCAGTTTGTACCGGATATCACGAAGAGACCGATCCACTTGACAGCTTACTACAAGGTGTTATAATAACCTGCGTAAAGCATATTATTCACACATGAATTATCGGAAATTCGCGATCGACCTGTCAACACCGGCTTGAAATTCCCCAAAAACATCGCGCCGCCTTCCTCAAAAACACCGGGAAGCGATTCCCCAAATTCATCGCGCTAACATTCCCCGCACATATGTTCGCCTATCCTGTCATCACCTCCTCCTTCAGTGCATGCGTCACCCCGGCCTTGAGCTTGTCCTTCATGCGGTAACTGTTGCCGCGGATATTGATAGTCGTCGCGTGGTGCAGCAGCCGGTCCAACAGCGCGGCCGCCAAGACTTGATCGCCAAACAGTGTGCCCCAGTTGGTGAAACTCGTGTTCGACGTGATGATCATCGACCCGTGCTCATATCGCTCGGATACGAGCCGGAAGAAGTTCGCCGCATCCAACGCGTCCAGTGGCAAATAGCCCACTTCATCGCAGATCAGCAGTTTGGGCTGCGTGTAGATACGCAGACGCTTCTCCAATCGCCCCTCTTGGTGAGCTCGTCGCAAGTCGGCGACCAGCTTCTGCATCGTGACGAAGTACACGCTCATCCGCTGCTTGACCGCTTCCATCCCCAGGGCTACGGCCAGATGCGTCTTACCCACCCCGGGCGGGCCGAGAAAAATGACGTTGCCGCCCTCCCGGATAAACGTCAGCGTGGCCAACTCTCGAATCTGCCGCTCGTCAATCGACGGCTGGAACGAGAAGTCAAAGTCGGCCAGCGTCTTGTGAAACGGAAAGTGCGCCAGTTTGAGCCTGGACTGGAGGTAGCGGTTGTACCGCTCCTCCAATTCCGCGTCCAGCAGACGGTGCAGAAACTCCGCGTATGTTGCCTGGTGCCCGGCCGCCCACTCCACGCTTGCCGACAACACCGCAGCCGCACGTTTGAGCCCCAACTCCAACAGCGCTTCCTCCGCCTTGGCCATGACCAGCGCCTCTGTCATTGAACTTGCCCCCCTAATGCGTACTGTTCATACACAGCCAGTTCTCGCTGTTCGACTTCCGGTTCCACCTGAATGCCCGGCACTTTGCCGCGCTGGCTCCGAACGGTATCATTCGGGATACCCCGGACATGCTCGGAACAGGCGGATACCTGGTGCTTGCCCGAAAGAACACGGTGTTGGGCGATGACCTCACCGTCGTACTCCACTCGCAACTCGCCCGTCTCGAACTCACGCACCAGCACCGTGTGCCCCACATATCGCCAAGGTACGGAGTACAAGTTGGCATTCCACGAGATGCGACAGTCATTTAACACCTTGCGCAGACCGGTCTGTGCCAGTGTGTAGCGGTGAGCGGGCAGAGGCTGCAGCGATTCGGCCTGAAACCGTACCACCGGTTGTTCCCGGGTCGTCCCATGAATTCGCACGTTGGCCACCGTATCCCGCCACACTGCCGCTTGCCGGTTCAGGTCATCCAGGTCCACAAACGAGACGGGCCAAAAGCTCTGCCGGATGTAACCAATGGGTCGCTCAATCTTGCCCTTCGTCCGGCTGCGGTAGGGTTTGCAGGCTTTGGGCACAAAGCCGTAATGCTTCGCAAAGTCCATATATGCGGGCTGCCAATCCACCTGACCCTTTCCGTCATGGGAGACGACCAACGGAGCGCAATTGTCGCTGAGAATCGTTTTAGGGACCCCGCCAAAGAACTCCAGTGCATGCCGCAGTGCCTGCAGGATATGCAACTGGTCAGGTGCTTTGATAAACTCCAGGTAGAGCATGCGGGAGTAGGAGAGAACCATGGCGAAGCACCACACCGTCCGCCGGTTTTGCTCCTTGTCGTAGTAGGGAAACGCGCCCAGGTCGATTTGGGCTTGTTCACCTGGAGCCGTTTCAAACCGCACGGTTGCCTTGGCCGAGACAACCGGGCGAAGGGGGTGCATGAACTCGCGCAGGACGGTGATCCCGCCGGTGTAGCCCTGCTCCCGGATCTCGCGGAAGATCCGTTCGGCGTTGAGCACACCGATGCGCATCCGCTGCTCAACGTAGGGCTTAAACGGCTCCAGTTTTGAACCCTTCACGCGTCTTCCCCGGTTCAAAGTGCTCGTATCCACCGAGACGTCGTCCCCTTTCTTTTTCTTGCCAAAGATGGCGTTGCGGATGGTTTTGCGGTCATGTCCGAATCTGCGGGCGAGTTCGGTGATACTGACGCCCTCTGCGAAGAGTTGTTTGATTTCCATCTTTTCACTCTCCCTCATGCAAGGCACCTCCCACCTGATGGTGAACGGTGCCTTATTTCAACAAGTGGTGGGGAATTCATCCCGATGAAAATGGGGAAATCAATCCGGTGTTTTCGGGGAATCGCAATCCGCTGTTTATGGGGATTTTACATCCGATGTTGACACGACCGGACATCCGGAGGCGCACCTGCATCTCTCCTGGCACTGTTGGAGTGCCCGGAGGGGTACGAGTGCGCCTCCTTTTGTCTAGAAGGGAGTTGATACGGGCGAAACATAGACGAATGGTGCAATTTGATTTCAACCAGTCGGAGTAGGCTTCCGCAACGCCAAGTAGTCAAATGCAGTGGGAGGTCAGTGAGGGATCCATTTGAGGTCAGTAAGGAATCCATTTGATCTGGCTGTGCGAGAGGCGATGTTATACGGAGGCGAATTATTGTGCGTAAAATAGCGAAATTAAGCATAGCAGTATCGACCGGCTTGGCGTCCCTTGGAGCTCTTTCTCTGGCACCAGTGCTCTCGACTCACGCGACCCAACCGGTAACGCTGACCTGGATGGTTCCAGAAGACCCACTTATCGACACATGGGCAAAGGCGGTCGCGAAGGGATTTGAAAAGGCACATCCCGGCGTGACAGTGAAAGTCCTCACCCCTGGGAGTACGGCGTACGGACAGAAACTGTTGACCCTTGTTGCGGCCGGACAGACTCCTGACGTGTTTACGGATTGGGGCAATACAGGAATCTTCACGTTGGTGCATCACAATCTCGTTCTTAACCTCAGTCCCTATGTGAAGTCGTTGCCAGATCACGGGGCGCATATCCCCGAAGTCTATCGGAAAGAGTTCAGCATCAACGGGCAGTTATTTGGGATTCCATGGAACAGCAATCCTACCTTTATAGTGTACAACGTTGACTTATTCAAAAAATATCATGTTCCGCTGCCTCCTACTAGCTGGAACGACAAACATTGGAATCTGAACACCTTACTAGAAGATGCCAAAAGGTTGACCCACAATACGAGTGATCCCAAGAATGGGACGTATGGTCTCGTGATGCAGAGTGGGTCCGACGGTTCTCTAGCTTGGTTGTGGGGAGCGGACCCATTTAACAATAAAGGCGGTCCAGAGTATTCGAGGGCGTATCATGGCGCACCAATTTCGGCCACCTATGCCACCAGGAAAGGTATGGTCCAGGCGATGGCTTGGTTGGCGGATTTGACGACCAAGTACAAGGTATCACCGTCCCAGGGTGTGTTGAATGCGATGTCCACGCTGGGTAACCCGTTCTTTACTGGTCGGATTGGAATGGTGGAAGTGGCTGGTGGTTGGCTGATGCGCCAGGCTGCGGTGGCAGAACCAAAATTTCATTGGGCTATCGCACCATTCCCATATGGACCAGCAGGGGTAAATACCGGGCAGCGTGAAGACAATGCGTTTTATATTGCAAAATCGAGTAAAAATCCAGAACTTGCCTTCCGACTCATCGAGTACGCTACAACAGGTGAGGGTGCTGAGGAGTTTGTACAGTTTGCAAAGGGCAATCCTCCCTACACGGGGAATAAGTACTTCCGCCAATGGGAGAATGCCGTGTTTCAGATTCCCGGAATTTCGATGACCAAGTCACAGTTTGCTCAGGTCTTTCTCGGTGGAATCCAGCACGATTACCCAGATCCGGGGAACATCATAGATAATGCAACCGACTTCGGGAATACCTTTACTCAACTGATGGCGAACGTATGGTTGGGCAAACAGTCGGCCGCTCAAGGTTTGGCGGCTGTACAATCCGCATGGCAGAAATATTTACAGCACTGACCCTTTTCCGTTGAGTACACATGGGGTGGCGGTCGCCACCGCCACTCCGATTGCAGAAAGGTGATGTCACGGATGAACATAGCCGCATCGTCTTCAGCGGCGACACGGGTGCCGATGCGTACAAGGCACAGGCTATCTATGCGCAAGGTCGAGATCATTTGGTTTTACCTTTTCATTACACCCTGGCTGGTGGGGTTCCTTGCATTAACAGTATATCCCATGATTGCTTCGGCGTACTACAGCCTTACCGACTACAGTGTCCTTTCCCCGCCGCGATGGGTAGGGTTTTCCAATTACGTCGAGTTGTTCCACGATCCGCTGTTCTGGCACTCGGTGTACGTCACCGCCATTTATGCAGTTTGCACGGTGTTCATTCACCTGACACTAGGACTGTTTGCGGCGTTGCTGTTGAATCTGCGCGTCCCAGGCATGAGGCTATTGCGCACGGTATATTACCTTCCGAATGTGCTACCGGTCGCATCCGCCTCAATGCTTTGGATTTTCCTCTTCCTCCCGAAGTACGGCCTGATAGATAGCATTCTGCATCAGGTGCTCGGTGTAGATGGACCAGAATGGTTATCAGATCCGAACTGGGCGTTGCCTGCACTCATCATTATGAGCGCGTGGAGCATCGGGTCAGCCATGATCATTTTTCTCGCGGGATTACAATCCATCCCCGCTGAGTTGTATGAGGCGGCGGAGATTGACGGTGCATCATCATTCAGCAAGTTGTTCCGTATTACCATCCCGATGCTCACGCCTCAGATATTGCTCAACCTTATCCTGGGGCTTATCGGTGCCCTTCAGACCTTCGTGCAAGCGTACATGATGACCCAGGGCGGGCCTGATTACAGCACGTACCTGTATTCGCTTTACATCTATCAGAACGCTTTCCAATCGTTCCATATGGGAATGGCCTCCGCGCAGGCGTGGGTCTTGTTCGTGGTAGTCCTCAGTCTGACTGCTGTGATATTCAAGACTTCGGCACGCTGGGTCTACTATGGTGGACTTGACTTTTAGGGAGGGAAGCATCGTTGATACGTGCCCACCGAGTTCGCGCACTGAGTGGATTCTCTGTTCTCATCTTTGGAGCCATCGTCTTTATTTTTCCAGCGCTCTGGATGATTTCGGCGTCCTTGCAAGATAATAGTCAAATTTTACGGTTTCCTCCCAGTCTTTGGCCGCATCCTTTCACAATTGAAGGTTATGTGGACGGATTCAACGTCTTGCCGTTTGGCCGATACTTCGTGAATACGTTTGTCATTGCAGCAGGTTCCTCAATCGGTGGTGTCATCTCGTCGTCGCTGGCTGGATTCGCATTCGCAAAACTGCGTGCGAAGGGTAAAGACGTTTTGTTTCTCTGTGTCCTTTCTGGACTGATGATTCCATACGCGGTCATAATGATCCCGCAGTACTTGCTCTTTAAAGAGCTGAATTGGATCAACACATACTATCCTCTCATCGTTCCGGCGTGGCTAGGACTGCCATTTCTCATCTTTTTGTTCCGCCAGTTTTTCGCGGGAATTCCAAATGAAGTGTTCGAAGCGGCCCGCATCGACGGCTGCGGCTATCTTGGTCTTTATGGCCGGATTGGCGTACCTCTGGCTATGCCCGCGGTGGCGACCGCGTTCCTTTTCCACTTTCAAGCGTCCTGGAATGATTTTCTTGCGCCGCTTATCTACATCAACGACAATGCAAAGTACACACTGTCGCTTGGGCTCGCTGCCTTCACAAGCACATGCGATTGCACGCCGTGGAACCAGTTGATGGCGGTTTCGGCTACTGTTTCTGTAATTCCTGTCATGGTGTTTTTTGGTGCTCAAAAGTACATTCTGCAAGGCATTACGTTGTCGACAAAGTGAGGTACGGTAATACCGTCGCGTCCCACCAATCGGCTGGTTGATGCCGCTATTCTGGCTCATTTGTGCTCAGGGAGGCGTGACGATAAAAACCTCTATAGTTCCCTTGAAAGGTGAGGTGCGCAGAGGCCATGAGAATGCTCGTCCTAGACTTAGATTCGTTGCGTCCCGATCATCTTGGATGCTACGGTTATCCGCGCAACACGTCCCCGAATATCGACCTCATCGCGGCGCAAGGAGTTCGTTTTACAAATTACTACACTTCGGATGCGCCGTGTTTTCCCTCCCGGACAGCCCTGATGACAGGCCGGTTCGGAATTCACAACGGGGTGGTTGGTCATGGTGGTACGGCAGGAGACGTCCGGCACGAAGGACGTACTCGAGGGTTCAGCGATACTCTTTCTCGGGCAAGCTTGCCTGCCTTCTTGCGTAGCGTCGGCATGCGCACCGTGCTCGTAAGTCCGTTTGCGGAGCGTCATGCGTCGTGGACGTTCTACGCAGGTTTCAACGAGATATACAACACAGGTAGGCGAGGCATGGAGTCTGCAGAGGAAGTCACTCCCGTTGTGCTCGATTGGATCGATCGCAACGCCGAAACCGATAACTGGTTTCTGTACGTGAATTATTGGGATCCTCATACACCGTACCGGGCTCCGGCTGCTTTCGGCAACCCGTTTGAGAATGATCCCCTTCCGACATGGATCACTGAAGAGACACTTGAAAAGCACAAGAGGCTGGTCGGCCCGCACGGTGCACGTGAGATCAACATGTACGACAACCGGACGGATCCACGTTTTCCACGCCATCCGGGCGAGATTCTCGATATGCAGGGGCTGCGCCGGATGGTGGACGGTTACGACTGTGCCATACGCTTCCTGGACGAGAACATCGGGCAACTGTTCGCGGCCCTCGAGGCGAAGGGCGTGTTTGACGATCTCGTCATCATCATCACGGCCGACCACGGCGAGAACATGGGTGAGCTAGGCATTTACGGTGAACACGGTACTGCGGATCAAGCTACCTGCCGCATCCCCATGATCATCCGCTGGCCGGGCATGAAGGCTGGTCATGTGGACCATGGTCTGCATTACCATCTTGACCTTGCACCGACGTTGGCTGAGATGTTCGGCCGCGATCCCTTGCCATCATGGGACGGGACTAGTTTTGCCCGAGTATTGAAGGAAGGAGAGGACCAAGGCCGGGAATACCTCGTTCTATCTCAATGCGCGCATGTGTGTCAGCGCAGCGTGCGTTTCGGTGACTACCTATACGTGCGCACGTATCACGATGGCTTTCACCTGTTTGAGGACGAGATGTTATTTGACATTGCGAACGATCCGTACGAACAGGTGAACTTGGCAGCCAGTCATCGTTCTCTCTGCAAAGATGCGGTGTATTATTTGAACGAGTGGCATGACAAGATGATGATGAGCATGCCTTTTGATGTGGACCCACTGTGGACCGTGATCCATGAAGGGGGTCCGTACCACGCCCGGCCGGAACATCTGCGCATGTATGTGGAGTTTCTTAAGGTGACTGAACGTGAGTGGGCCATCCCTGAATTGCGGCGCAGACATCCGGAGGCGTTTTTGGTTCAGGAACCATAAGGGAAGGTACTATGCTGCAGGGCACGGGGCGTTGGGCGGGACCAATCGCCCGTGACTCTCATGTACAGGAGGGATGCCTTTTGGCCAGCCCTTCTGTCTTCTGTGTCATACTCAATAGCGATCTTTCCTTTTTTGAAATTCACGACAGCAGGTGATTATCTTGCATCAAATACCGATTTCGCCCTGTTGTGGTGTGTCGCGGAACAGTTTCGATTCCGAATTGAGGGTCACTCCCCTTTCTAAAAGCTCGAAGAGTGGTACTCAAGATGTTCTTGAGCCAACGCAGCCAGGCTTGCCAAAGGGACCGGGCGCACCTGCTGAGTCGGTACCCGTCGCTCGACAGGAGAAATTGTATAAAGACATGATTCTTCTGCCGGGCGGCGAATTCCTGATGGGTACTGATAGTAATGAAGGCTTTCCTCAGGACGGGGAGGGACCGGTTCATAAGGTCTTTTTGGATCCGTTTTATATCTCACCGTGCGCGGTGACGAACGCCGAATTCGCGGCGTTTGTTGAAGCTACGGGATATCGCACGGATGCTGAGAGATATGGTTGGTCGTTTGTATTTTACAGCTTCGTCGACAAGCGTCTTTTAGAAGGGGAAAATGTAACATTTTCTCAACAGGCCCCGTGGTGGGTGGCAGTACCGGGTGCCACGTGGCGTACGCCCGAAGGCCCGGGCTCCGATATTGGCGACAGAATGGATCATCCGGTCGTACATGTGAGTTGGAATGATGCCGTTGCTTATTGCAAATGGGCAGGTGTCCGTTTACCAACCGAAGCAGAGTGGGAGTACGCTGCACGTGGTGGTCTTGTTCAGAAGCGATATGCTTGGGGAGACATCCTCCACCCTAACGGAGAACACCGTTGCAATATTTGGCAGGGTAAATTTCCTGAGAAAAACCTTGGAACCGATGGGTACTTAGGTACCGCTCCCGCAAAGTCATTCCAACCGAATGGATATGGGCTGTATAACGTATGTGGGAACGTATGGGAATGGTGCGCTGATTGGTTTGCTCCTGACTATTTTCAACGCAGCCCGTACAGAAATCCGAAAGGGCCTGCCCAAGGGAAAACTCGTGTCATTCGGGGCGGATCGTATCTATGTCACCGGTCATATTGCAATCGATACAGGGTCGCTGCCAGGAGCTCCAACACGCCCGACAGTTCATCTGGGCACTGCGGATTTCGAGTTGCAGCAGATGCGTGAATGCAAGCTGGCAGTGGGAGATGGCGTTTTCGGTCAATGGGCAGAGCGCGTCTTTGTTGTCATCGCGGCGAGGACGGAAGCCGGGTGGAATTGGGTCCCACAATCCCGATGCCCAAGGCCATGCCCAAGGCCATGAACGCATTTGTCCTGTTGGGGATGAGGCTTTGTGGGCATACTGTCGCGTCGTACGTCCATAGTACCTAAGGAATGTAAGTTATCATGAACGAGGCTTCGGCTCGATTCAACGGACGCGCGCGGCGTCCGGTTGTGACACCACCAGATGCAGACCCGGCGGATGAAGGAGGCGGGAGCGTACAGATACCTGCAGCTCGTCACCGTCCCGAGCAGGCTGCTACGGAGGATTGCCGACAAGGGCCGTCTGAGGCTGACTCTTGCGGTGCCGGAGGGTGGGCCGGCGCCGGGAGTGTCGAGGGCGCTGGGAAGCTCGGGAGCGCCACTGCCCTCGGCGCCTCAGGAGGGCCGGGAGCGCCAGGCGCATCGGCCGGCAATGGTGCGCCGGCGGGCGTCGGCGGGGCCCTCTGCGGCCGCAACGCCGCGCGGTATCCTATCGACATCGTGGAGTGGGCGCGTTGAAAGGCGTGTGCAGGCATTGGCTCTGGATGGGAAATGGCTCCGCACCGGATCGCGCGTGGACGAGCAGGCTGGCGTGGATGGTCCGCCGCCGGCTTGGCGTGGAGTAGCTCAGGAAAGGCCTAATCCCGCAAGTTTCGAACGGAGGTACCGCATCGGAAGTCAGTTGGCAGCACGATTCTTCTCGTTTTTTGAACCTCTTCAACATGTGTATGATTGAGCCGGGCCAAGAGCACTTCCGCAGCTGTCGTGCCGACCCTGTCTGGATGTTGCAGAATAGCAGTGACCCGCGGGAAAATGAGTTCCGAATACTCCAGGTCACCAAAACTTACAAGAGATATGTCTTCAGGAATCCGAATCAAAAGCTCCCGTGCTGCCAGCATAAGACCGTACAAAATTGAATTGTTTGTCGCGAAAATGGCAGTGGGCCGGTCATCCTTTAGAGTGAACAGCCTTTTCCCACAGAGGTACCCGGTTTCCTGATCAAACCGGCCATGCTGTATGTATTGTGGTCGAATGGGTATACCTGCGTCCAACATGGCCCTTTCGTAGCCTCGTTGCCTTTCAATACTTGTGCTGATGTAAGGCTTGCTGTTGACAATGGCTATGCGTTCGTGTCCCATCTCGATCAGGGACTGGACCAATCGGTATGAGCTTTGCTCACCTTCTTCAACGACGGTATCCACTTCCACATCGGTAATCGTCCTGTCGACGAGGACGACTGGAATATTGGCATCAAGGAAGGGTTTCAGTGCAGAGCCCAGTTCCAACCGGGAAGGGGCAAATATCAGCCCGTCAATGCGCCGCTCCCTGAGAATCCGCAAGAACGTTTCCTCTTTCGAGGCGTTGTCATCTGTGCTGCAAAGCAGCAGGTTGTAGTCGCTCTTGCTTACACAGTTCTCAATGGAACGAACCACGCGGACGAAGTATGGATTTGAAATGTCAGGCACTATCACACCGATGGTTTGGGTCTTCGCCCGTTTCAGGCTCCTGGCAACCCCGTTCGGATTATAACCCAGTTCATCGACGGCCTTGAGTACTTTTTCCTTTGTTGCAGCACTTACATAGCCGACACCCGTGAGCACCCGTGAAACAGTGGATGGAGACACCTTCGCACGCTCGGCGACGTCTTTGATGGTTGGTTTCAATGTAGCAACATCACCCTGCCAGTGTCGCTTTCAAGCCATAAGTCTTCCTTGCCCGGGAACGCATAGGTAATGCAACGTGACATGCGACGCTCGTTTTTGCCCTTTTCGACCAAGAAATCGGATGCATCACGGGATCAGAGTTATTATTGTTCGCAAATGACGGAACTGTCAACAACCGAGCCCGCCGGTCACCGTCGCTGGGTGGACGGCACCGCCCGGCGTCCGAAACCTCCGCTATACTGGATAGAAGCGAAGAGCGGGAGACGCCTCGGATGCAGCATGGTGCGAAACGAAGATGTGCCAAGGGGAACGGGTGTTCTCCCGGAGTAATCAAGGCTGGGGTGACGATATGGACCCGAAGTGAGCGTCAAATAGCGCACACCTGGCGTCAGTCCGTCTTCTGCGAGATGATCCCCTCCAGAATCCAGTCA
>NZ_BMOY01000054.1 GCF_014647315.1 Paenalicyclobacillus cellulosilyticus | reverse complement strand
AGCGTTCGCGCATGCTGGTCAGATACTCACGGCGGCTCTTCAATGACATTCGCACAACGATCCCTTCGGTTTGATTTCGATTTGAGTGATCTGGACCCCTTTCAGTTAGATTTTAAGTGAGTGATCGCGATGCCTTGCGTGCGCCGGGAGGATGCGCTATAATCGAGGCAATCCAGAAGGTATACCCGCGCCCGGTCACCCCGGGGTGGATTGGATGATGAGAAGGGGAGCGCGCCGGTTGATTCGGTGGCGCCCCCTTCCGTTCACCGTACGGTGGCTGGGGCTTCATCAAGGGTTTGCAGCGGCTGGGCTGGCCGTTTCATACATTTGGGCGATGATGGGAAGAGTACGCGCGGGGAGCGGCCCGCAGCGAGCCGGGGATGGTGAGAGCCCGGCGGCAGGTCCGCGCGGAATGGGTCCCGGAGCTGACGGGGCGAAGAGCCTGCGGCATACCGCGTGCGTGGTTGCCGCAGCGGATGGCCGCTGTGTGGCTGTCGCAGGGGCTTGCGTAGTCTCGTCCGGTGGGCCGCCGATATCCGGCCAGGCCGGTGGCGCATGCCAGGTCAAGCGGGCTATGGTGATGCCGATGACGCGCCCGCTTCGCGTGGCAGGAAGTTGTGCACCGGCTGCAGAGGGCACGCCGGAGAGGCTGTCGGCGTGAACTTGGGTGGCACCGCGGCAACGTCCGTCCCAAACTCGGGACGGCTTTTTTTATTGGCCGTCAGAGGACGAGCGTGAAGCGACGAGTGACCGGTTGGCGCTGCCAAACCGTTGCGGGGACACGGGCTCGTCCGCTTTCACGAAAGGAGTGGGCACAAGCATGGAACGCGTGTTATCCGGCATTCAGCCGAGCGGCGTGGTCACCATCGGCAATTACCTGGGTGCGATGAAGCAGTTCGTCGCCCTTCAGCATGAGGCGGAGTGTCTGTTCTGCGTGGTCGATTTGCACGCCGTCACGGTGCCGCAGGACCCGGAGGCGCTACGTCAAAACACGCGGAGTTTGGCGGCGCTGTATTTGGCCGTCGGGATTGACCCGGGCAAGGCTGTCCTGTTCGTGCAGTCGCACGTTCCGGCGCACGCGGAGCTGGGATGGCTCCTCCAGTGCATCGCTCATTACGGGGAACTCGGCCGCATGACCCAGTTCAAGGACAAGTCGGAGCAGAAGGACGTGGTCACCGCCGGGTTGTTCACGTATCCCGTCCTGATGGCGGCCGACATCCTGTTGTATCAAGCGACGCTCGTCCCGGTGGGCGAGGACCAGAAACAGCACCTGGAGCTGACGCGCGACATCGCGGAGCGGTTCAACAGCCGGTTCGGGGAGACGTTCAAGCTTCCGGAACCGATGATCCCGAAGATCGGCGGTCGTATCATGAGCCTCCAGCAACCGGAGAAAAAGATGAGCAAGAGTGACGCCAACCCGAACGCCTACATCTCTCTGCTCGACGATCCCGACGTCATCCGGAAGAAGATCTCCCGCGCCGTCACGGATTCCGGCCGCGAGGTCCGGTACGATCCGGAGCAAAAACCGGGGGTGAGCAACCTGCTCACCATCTACGCCCTGTGCGCCAACCGCTCGCTCGCCGAGATTGAGGCACAGTATGCCGACAAGGGATACGGGCCGTTCAAGAACGACCTGGCCGAGGTCGTGATCGAGACACTGCGCCCGATTCAGACGCGTTACCGCGAGCTGATGGCTTCGGATGAGGTGGAGCGGGTGTTGCGCGATGGTGCCGAGCGCGCCGCAGCCCTGGCGGCGCCGACGCTGGCCGAGGTGAAGCGCAGGATGGGGTTTTTGCTGCCGCAGTGAGCAAGTGAACCGCCGCTGCGGCGTTGTAAGTCTGCTTGTTTCAGGTGTGCAAAATTTCCACGCTTGCTTCAATCTAGTCGTATGGTATCATGGGTGTTGGCATGCAGGCGTACCCTGCCGCGCCAACGCTACTTGGCGTCATGCGCCGATGGTCGTTCGCCGCTCGGGGCGAGGACTTGGCTGAGAAAAGGAACCCGCGCACGCGGGCGGATTGAAGGAAACGGCGCGTCAGACATTCATCGAGGGAGGCCCGCAATCGCATGGTGCAGTTCAAACGCTTCCAGCCCCCCGCCGAGGGAGAGCCCATCACGCTGGAGAATGGAAAACTTCGTGTTCCGAATCATCCTATCATCCCGTTCATTGAAGGAGACGGCACGGGGCCGGACATCTGGCGGGCGTCCGTGCGCGTGTTCGATGCGGCGGTCGCCAAGGTGTACGGCGGCGAGCGCAAGGTCGCGTGGTACGAGGTATATGCGGGAGAGAAGGCGTACAACCTGTTCGGGGAGTGGCTCCCGGACGATACCCTGACCGCGCTGTCCGCATACATCGTCAGCATCAAAGGACCGCTGACGACACCCGTGGGGGGCGGTATCCGCTCGTTGAACGTAGCCCTGCGGCAATTGCTCGACTTGTATGTCTGCCAGCGTCCGGTGCGCTACTTCCAAGGCGTCCCGTCGCCGGTGAAGCATCCGGAACTGGTCGACATGGTCATCTTCCGGGAGAACTCGGAAGACATTTATGCGGGGGTCGAGTGGGCCGCGGGCACGCCGGAGGCCAAGAAGGTCATCGAGTTTCTCCAGAAGGAAATGGGTGTCAACAAGATTCGCTTCCCGGAGACGTCGGGCATCGGCATCAAGCCGGTGTCGCGCGAGGGGACGGAGCGGTTGGTCCGCGCCGCCATCGAATACGCCCTGCGGCACAAACGCAAGAGCGTGACCTTGGTACATAAAGGCAACATCATGAAGTTCACCGAGGGCGCGTTCAAGAACTGGGGGTACGAATTGGCCGAGCGGGAGTACGGGGACAAGGTGTTCACGTGGGCGCAGTACGACCGCATCAAGGCGGAACAGGGTCAGGCGGCCGCGGATGCGGCACAGAAGCAAGCGGAGTCCGAGGGCAAGCTCATCATCAAGGACGTGATCGCCGACGCGTTCCTGCAGCAGATCCTGACTCGGCCCGCGGAATACGACGTCATTGCGACCATGAACTTAAACGGAGATTACATCTCCGACGCCTTGGCCGCGCAGGTGGGCGGCATCGGCATCGCGCCGGGTGCGAACATCAATTACGTGACGGGGCATGCGGTGTTTGAGGCGACGCACGGGACGGCGCCGAAGTACGCCGGGCTGGACAAGGTGAATCCGGGGTCGGTCATCCTCTCCGGCGTCATGATGTTCGAGTATCTGGGCTGGCAAGAGGTGGCCGACGCCATCACGCGCGCGCTGGAGAAGACCATTGCGCAGAAAATTGTCACCTATGATTTCGCCCGCCTGATGGAAGGTGCGCGCGAGGTCAAGACGTCCGAGTTCGCGGATGCCATCATCGCGAACCTGTGACGCTTCGGTTTGGGCGTGATGCGTATGGTTTGCCAGGTGAAGTGAACGGAGGCGGAGGGAAGGCACGTGTTGAAAAGAAGGAAGATCTCGGTCATCGGCGCCGGGTTCACCGGCGCGACGACCGCGTTCATGCTGGCGCTCAAGGAATTGGGCGACGTGGTGCTGCTCGACATCCCGAACCTGGAAAATCCGACGAAAGGCAAGGCGCTCGACATGTTGGAGGCGACGCCGGTCGTCGGGAAGGATGTGCATATCCTCGGCACCTCCTCGTATGAGGACACGGCGGGGTCTGACCTTGTCATCATCACCGCCGGCGTCGCCCGGAAGCCGGGCATGAGCCGGGATGACCTGGTCACCACCAATGCAGGCATCGTGCGCTCGGTGGCAGAGCAGGTCGCCAAGTTCTCACCCAACACCATCCTCATTGTCCTCTCCAATCCGGTGGACGCCATGACGCACGTCGCGTTCAAGGCGTCCGGTTTTCCGAAAAACCGGGTCATCGGGCAGGCCGGCGTGCTCGACACCGCCCGTTTCCGGACGTTCGTTGCGGAGGAGCTGGGCGTCTCGGTGGAGGACGTCAGCGGCTTTGTGCTCGGCGTGCACGGCGACGACATGGTCCCGCTCATCCGCTACTCGTATGTCGGCGGGATCCCGCTCGAGAAGCTGCTGCCGAAGGAGCGGATTGACGCCATCGTCGAGCGGACGCGCAAAGGCGGCGGCGAGATCGTCAACCTGCTCGGGACCGGCAGCGCCTACTATGCACCAGCGGCGTCTTTGGTGCAGATGGCGGAGGCCATCCTGAAAGACAAGCGGCGCCTGCTGCCGGCCATCGCGTATTTGGAAGGCGAGTTCGGTTACCACGACCTGTTCCTCGGCGTGCCGACGATCCTTGGGGGCAACGGGATTGAGCGCATTGTGGAGATTGAGCTCACGCCGGAAGAGAAGGCGGAGCTCGACAAATCGGCCCAGTCGGTCCGCAACACGACGCGGGTGGCCCTCGGATTGTGAACGGCAGGCCAAGTTGAGGGCGCAATCCCGTGAGAAGCGACAGACGGCGACCCGCCAAGGAGAAGCGGCGTCGTCGCGGATTTCCGTGGTGCATACGTGGTGAAGGCACAAAGACCACTCGCATGCTGCGGGTGGTCTTTGTGCGTGTTACAATGGGGGACGGAAGATGCGGGCTTTGGGCGGCCCGCCGGAAACGGGGTGCGTAACCATCGAACCCGCCAAGCTCGTCCTCATCGACGGCAACAGCATCATCTACCGCGCGTTCTTCGCGCTGCCCGATTTGACCAACGCAGCCGGCCAGCACACCAATGCGGTCTATGGCTTCACCCAGATGTTGCTCAAGCTGCTCTCGGAGCAGCAGCCCACCCACATCGCCGTCGCGTTCGACGCAGGGAAACAGACGTTTCGCCATGCACTCTACGCGGAATACAAAGGGACCCGCCAGCAGACGCCTGCCGAGTTGTCCGAACAGTTTCCGCTCGTGCGGGAAGTGCTGGCGGCATTTGGTATTCCGGCGCTGGAGTTCGCGGAGTTCGAAGCGGACGATATCCTCGGCACGCTGAGCCGGATGGCCGAGGCCACCGGGATGCAGACCCTCATCGTGTCGGGCGACAAAGACTTGCTGCAACTGGTATCAGACAGGGTGCATGTGGCACTGACCCGCCGGGGCATCACCGACATGGAGCGGTTCGATCCCGCTCTGGTCAAGGCGCGCCTTGGCATCACGCCGCAGCAGGTGGTGGACCTCAAAGGGTTGATGGGAGACCCGTCGGACAACATCCCGGGCGTGCCAGGGGTCGGGGAAAAGACGGCGGTGAAACTGCTTCAATCATTTCCCAGCCTCGAAGCCATCCTCGCGCACCTGGATCACGTGCCGGGGGCGAAGCTGAAGGCCAAGTTGGCGGAACACGCGGAAGCCGCGCGGCTGTCGAAACAGCTGGCCACCATCCGGCGCGATCTGCCCATTCCCATCCACTGGGATGACCTCGCATACGCCGGTTACGATCCGGTGCGCCTGATGCCGGTATTCCATAAATTGGGATTCCGTTCCATTCTCGAACGGATTTCCAGGGAAATCGGGGAGGTGAACGAGCAGGCACAAGACCGTGAGACGGTCGCTGTCTCGGAAGCAGCCCGCGAACATGTGGATGTCCCCTTCCGACGGCTCACCACACACGACGCGTTGGCCGCCTGGATGGCACGTCGGACTGGTCCGGTCGGCATTCTCCCGGATTGGCGTGGAAGCGACTATCAGACCGGGAAGTTGATGGGAATGGCGGTGGCGGATCGGGACGAAGCGGTGTATGTGCCGTTCAACGGCGAGCTCAGCGTGCAAGACCTGCATGCGCTCTGGTCGCCCGCTTTGGAGAAAGTGGTCTTCGACGTCAAAGCGCTCGCCGTGTTGCTGGAGCGCCACGGTACCTCCCT
Organism: Paenalicyclobacillus cellulosilyticus; assembly: GCF_014647315.1. Lineage (GTDB taxonomy): Bacteria > Bacillota > Bacilli > Alicyclobacillales > Alicyclobacillaceae > Alicyclobacillus_J > Alicyclobacillus_J cellulosilyticus. The sequence goes on along the minus strand of NZ_BMOY01000054.1, from coordinate 6,231 downwards.
CGTGCATGACGGTTCGTATTTTGACGTCATGTTGGCCGGGTACCTGCTCAATCCGTCCGATGGCGAGGTGCGTTTGCCGGATCTGTTGGAACGGGTGCTGCGGATACGGCCGCCCGTAACGGCGCTCGGCGAGGAGGTTGACCCTGCCGACCTGGCGCGTACGGCGGCGCTCTTGCCGCGGTTGCGGGAAGCGCTGGCGGCGGATCTGGCCGCGGAGGCGTTGGACGACCTCTTTACGCGCGTGGAACTGCCGCTGGCGTTCGTCTTGGCGAAGATGGAGGTGCTGGGCTTCTATGTCAACGCGGACCGGCTGCGCGAACTCGAGGCCGAGTTCGAACAGCAGTTGCAGGCGTTGACCGAGAAGATCTACGCGTTGGCAGGGACGGAGTTCAACATCAATTCGCCCAAACAGCTTGGCGAGATCCTGTTCGACAAGCTGGGGTTGCCGGCGCAGAAGAAGACGAAAACCGGTTACTCCACCAGCGCGGACGTGCTGGAAAAGCTGGCGCCGTACCACGAGATTGTCCAGCACATCCTGGACTACCGCCAGGTGGGTAAGTTGTTGTCGACCTATGTCCAAGGGTTGCTCAAGGTCATCCGCCCGGAGACAGGACGCGTGCACACCCGCTTCCATCAGGCTTTGACAGCCACCGGGCGGTTGTCGAGCAGCGAGCCGAACCTGCAAAACATCCCCATCCGTTTGGAGGAAGGCCGCAAGCTGCGGCGGGCTTTCGAGCCATCGTACCCGGATTGGGTCATCCTGTCTGCCGATTACTCGCAGATTGAGTTGCGCATCCTGGCGCATCTGTCGCGAGATGAAGCGCTCATCGACGCGTTCCGGCAGGGGATGGACATCCACACGCGCACGGCGGCCGACGTGTTCGAGGTGCCGCCGGAGGAGGTCACGCCGTGGATGCGCCGGCAGGCGAAGGCGGTCAACTTCGGCATCATCTACGGCATCAGCGACTACGGTTTGGCGCAGAATCTGAACATCCCGCGCGCCCAGGCGGCGAAATTCATCCAGGACTACCTGGCGAAGTTTCCGGGCGTGGCGAAGTATATGAAGGAAATTGTGGAGGTGGCGCGCAGGCAGGGGTATGTCACCACCCTGCTCCATCGCCGGCGCTACCTTCCGGACATCCACAGCTCCAACTACAACCTGCGCAGCTTCGCCGAGCGCACGGCGATGAACACGCCCATTCAAGGATCGGCGGCGGACATCATCAAGCTCGCCATGGTCGAGATTGACCGGGCGTTGTCTGAAACCGGTTGGAGGGCGCGGATGCTGTTGCAAGTCCATGATGAGCTCATCTTCGAGTGTCCCGAAGCGGAGGCGGACGCCTTGGCAAGCCTCGTCACCGACAAGATGGAGCACGCGATTGCGCTTGACGTGCCGCTCAAGGTGGAGGTTCACACGGGGAAGACGTGGTACGACGCCAAGTGACGCGACGTGACGCGGGGATACCCAGATCCGGAAGCGGACAGCGAGGGGGTGAGTGGGTGCCCGAGCTGCCTGAGGTGGAACAAGTGCGCCGCAGTTTGGAACCGTGGGTCGTCGGCAAGACCATCCGCCGGGTGGAGGTCCGTCTGGCCCGCATCATCCGCACGCCGCCCAATCCGGTTCTCTTCGCGAACCGCTTGGCTGGACGGACGGTGACGGGGATTGCTCGCCGTGGGAAATATTTACTGTTTTCCGTGCCGCCGGATACGCTGGTTTCTCATCTGCGCATGGAGGGCCAATACCGGCTCGAGCCGGCCGGTGCGCCGTTGGCGCCGCACACCCATGTGGTCTTCCAGTTCACCGACGGCTCCGAGTTGCGTTACCGCGATGTGCGGCAGTTCGGCACCATGGACCTCGTCGGCCCGGACGATCCGCTGCCGCCAGGGCTGGCGGCCCTCGGTATGGAGCCGTTCGACCCGCGCTTGACCGCGGAGGTGTTGCGCGCTTGCTTCGCACGCCGCCGGGCACCGGTCAAAGCGGTGCTGCTCGATCAGACGGTCGTGGCGGGCATCGGCAACATCTACGCGGACGAAGCGCTGTTTCTCGCCAGGATTCATCCCCAGTCGCCGGCGTGCCGCTTGTCGCAGGCGGAGGCAGCGCGCCTGCTCGCGGCACTGCGGGACGTGCTCACACGGGCCATCGCGGCGGGCGGGTCGTCCATCCGGACGTACGCCGACGGATACGGCCGCCACGGCGGGTTTCAAGTTTCACTGGCCGCGTACGGCCGGGCCGGGGCACCTTGCCCGCGCTGCGGAACGCCCATCGCCAAGGTGCGGGTCGCAGGACGCGGGACGCACTTTTGTCCCGTCTGCCAGCCGTCGCCCGGAGAGGGGGGAACGGCGTGATCGTCGGCTTGACAGGGGGCATCGCCACGGGGAAGAGCACGGTGTCGAGCATGCTCAGGGAACTGGGTGCATTTGTGGTGGATGCGGACGTGTGGGCGCGCAAGGTGGTGGAGCCGGGAACCGAAGGTTTGCGTGAAGTGGTCGCGCGCTTCGGCCCCGGGGTGTTGAACCCCGACGGGTCGCTCAACCGCAGGGCCTTGGCCGAGATGGTGTTTCAAGATGAGGCGGCCCGCAACGATCTCAACGCCATCGTCCACCCGCGGGTGCGGGCGGGGATGATGGCGGAGACCAAGGCCAGGCTGAAGCTGCACCCGCACGATCCGGTGGTCTGGGATGTCCCGCTCCTGTTCGAAGGACCGACGCGCGACATGGTCGACGTGACCGTGCTGGTCTACGCGCCGGAGGAGGTACAGCTCCGCCGCATCATGGCACGGGATGGATTGGACGAACGAGCGGCGCGGCTGCGGATCAAGGCGCAGATGCCGATTGAGGAAAAGCGTCGGCTTGCGGACTTCGTGATTGACAACAGCCACAGCCTGGATGAGACGAAGGAGCAGGTGCAGCGCGTATGGGAAGTGATTCGCGCCGCCGCAGCCCGGCGCTGAGGGTATGGGTGATGAACCGGCGTGTCGTGGTCAGTCTGTTGTTGCTCATCGCCGTGGTGACGCTCATCATGTCGAACGCGTTCTGGCGTTGGATGTATCCCATTGGGTATCAGGAGACCATCCAGCGCGCGGCGCGAGAGGCAGGACTCGATCCTCTGCTCGTCGCCAGCGTGATCCGCGTCGAAAGCCAGTTCCGTTCCCGCGATGTATCGCACGCCGGTGCGGTTGGCCTCATGCAGTTGATGCCTGCCACCGCCGAGTGGGTGATGAACCAGATGCGCCGGGACGGACAACCGCTGCCGGCGGATGCCGTAGGAAGCCGGATTGACCTCGCCCAGCCGGACATCAACATTCGGATTGGCACCTGGTATATCCACTATCTTATGGAACGGTTCGGAGGCAATGCGGTGGCGGCCATCGCGGCCTACAACGCGGGTCCGAAGCGCGTCCAGGGATGGCTGGGGCGTGGCGTGTGGGACGGCCGCCTCGAGCATATCATGGCCATTCCGGTCGGTGAGACGCGGCACTTTGTGGACCGGGTGTTTTACAATTACGACCTTTACAAGCGCATTTACGGCAGCGACCCGGCCTGGCGGCAGCCATGAGGCGCTTCTGCCCGAATTGGGCGCGGCGGTGTCGTGGCGGTGTCCGGCGGCACGCCGGCAGCCCCGAGGTGCGGTGCCCCCATAGGCCTCACATCGCGTTGACAGGCGGGGGCGCCGTCGGTATAATGTACGTTGTCGCAGCCGGACAGCAGGTTGACGGTTGTGGTTCCGCTGTCGTTCGGGCTGACAGACGTTCGTCGTGTCGAGGTGGCGGAATTGGCAGACGCGCACGTTTGAGGGGCGTGTGGGTTAACCGTACGGGTTCAAGTCCCGTCCTCGACACCAGGCAAAAACCGATTTTCCGCGTGGGGACGCCAAAAATGGCGTCCTTTTACGTTGTACCGGAAAACCATTCAAAATGCAACTTTTCGAACGAGACGAGCGCGTTCGCTTTTGTAAAGACGTGTGCATCGAATGGTAATATTTTATAATCGGTAAACGTATGATATCGAAACCAATGCGCTGGTTAACGTCAAGCTCATCTTCCGCGCCCGAAATGCGGTGCCCATCAAATTTTGGGCAGATATTTCACGAATCCATGACGAAGGAAGTCCGCGCGCGTCATCTATGCGGGAGGATTTCCAGTTGAACTTCCCGGCGAGTCGATTCGTTTGGGTGCTTGATGTTGATTGCGGTCATACTGTACGAGACGCTGGAGTACGTGATTAGAGCCGTCACACCGAAGCGGAATCCTGGTGTGGACCGAGTGCTGGGGATGTTGGGTTTGGACATGGGCATCTACACACGGGTGCAAAAAACGGAGTGACGGCCGCTTGGGTCGGTGTGCGGTGGGGTTTCCAGATTCAATCAAATTTACAAATGTTCGCGATTTCATAGCGGGTGAATGGACCGGGATTTACCGCTTTTGTCCAATGCGAAAAGCATCCGGAAGGATCACCAGGCACAGAAGGTGACGATGGGCGCGGAGGATGGGTTCCGGCAACCACTCGTTTAAGTCAGACGGAAGAAGGAGCAGTTGATCGTCGTGGTGACCACGGAACTTCATTCGTGGCATGGCGAAAGCCTCTTCAACGCTGTTGCCATAAGGTTTCGCCATTGATCCGAAAATTTCCTTCTGGAAATTGCTTCAATGGTTACTAGGACACGTCCTAGCTGTCAAACGTGAGTTATAGTAAAGGATTTAAGTACACGGTAAAACCCTATCGCTACCAGGTGTCCCATTGTTGTAGAATTTATAGATGCGGAGTTTAGCATATCATGAGAGTATATGTCGAAGAGAGAGAGGTGCACGAATGCAAGAACTTCTGCAACGATATCGGGACAGGTTGATCGATCTATCAAAGAAAAATACCGGTTTACGCTTGCTACGGATAACTCACAAGAATCATTTTGACATCGCAAGTTTTGCAGCGATCGAGCCGGGAATGGAAAAACGTATTACAACGGATATTCTTTCCATGAAGCCAGAGGTACCAGTGCTGTCCGTCGTGGCAGTCACTGAAGATGAGGCGATTCTGAACCGTCGACTGACTTCTCTAAAACGTGAGATTGATCTCATCGAACAGGAGACGGGAACCAATGTCTTTCATGTTGCCTATGGCTTTCTCGAAGGCACGCTGGTTGAAGATTTTTATGTCCGCAGCCCGCTTGTTCTGTATCCGGCAAGACTCGTTAAGAAAACGATTCGTAAGTCTCAGTATTGGACTGTAGAGTTAGATGAACAGAACCCGCCGTTCATCAATCCCATACTAATTTTGGCATTGAGGCGGTATCTAGAAGTAGACTTAGGACGTCTTCTGAGGGAAGAAAACTTTGAAGTCCCGAAAGAGAATGTTGTTTCTTTTCTCGTTAACCTCCTTCGACAGGCAGGCTTGAATGTTACCAATGGCGAAACGTCCGCTGTCATCAAGCCGTTTCCTGTCCTGAACTCAAGGGACGTCCCGACAGAACGGGTGCCATTCCGCATTGAGCCGTACATGGTCATGGGGAAGTTTCGACAATCGACCAGTACGCTGATCAATGATTACGACGCATTATTGGAGAATCCACCGCAAGATGGTCTGTTATATCGATTGTTAAATGAAACACCAAACGAAGAACAGTTGGCAGAGGTAAAACCGGAGATCCTCAATGAGGTGAGAGAAGCGGAGACCTTCTTTGTACTGGACACTGACGTGAGCCAGGAAGCAGCCGTAATTGCCTCACGTAATCGAGACGGGTTAATTGTTCACGGCCCCCCGGGGACGGGTAAGTCTCAAGTCATTGTTAACCTCATTGCGGATCGCTTGGCACGTGGACAGCGTGTGTTGCTTGTTTGTCAGAAGCCAGTAGCGCTTGAAGTGGTGTACAATCGTCTATCTGCTATCGGCTTACAGCATCACGTGGCTCGGGTATATGACTTCAATCGCGACAAGGCGTCCGTCTATGCCAAATTGGGCAGTGTACTGCAGCGTGAGATTCCGAAAGATGTTGTCACGTTTGACCGCATGTCAGCCGAAATGGAGGAACTCTCTAAACGGCTCAATTTGGTAGCAGAGTCACTGCACGCAAGCCGTCCCTTTGGGAAAACGCTGCGTTACCTGTACACACACGCGATATGGGATCAAAGCTTAATTAGGGTCTGCTGAACGAGCGAACATCTCGCTTCCGACAAGGAATTCTGGTCTCTGAACGCGAATGCATGTGCAAGGATTTTGCAGTCAACGGCCAAAAAT
>NZ_BMOY01000053.1 GCF_014647315.1 Paenalicyclobacillus cellulosilyticus | reverse complement strand
GTCAAATAGTTTGATTTTCATATGAGTGATCCACTTCCCCTTGGGTTAGATTTTTTCGTGAGTTGACACGGAGGGAAGGGCCAAAACACACCACCCTCCGCACGGCTGCCTCACGGGCCCCGGTCCGCCTGGCAAACGGGACATGGCACCTCGCCGCATCACAGCGCCCGTACCATGCCGCCGTCCACCAAGATGGCCTGCCCCGTGATATAGCCGTTCGCAGCCGAACCTAAGAATACCGCCAAGGCTGCAAACTCGTCCGGAGTTCCATAGCGTCCGAGCGGAATCTGGCGGGCCATCTCCGCCTCCACCTCGCGGACGTCGCGGCCGGATAACTGCGCGCGCCGGGCGTCCAACGCCTCCACCCGCTGCGTGCGGATCCGCCCTGGACCGAGGGTGTTGACGAGGATGTTGTCGGGGCCGAGCTCTATCGCAAGCGACTTCGCCAGCCCGTGGAGCGCCGCGCGCAACGTGTTGGACAAGATGAGGTCATCGACCGGCTGCCGGATGGAAGACGAGGCGACGTTGACAATGCGCCCCCAGCGCTGCCGCCGCATATGCGGCAAGACGCCCCGGATGCAGCGCACAGCCGACATGATGACCTGGTCGAACCCCTGGTACCACGCCGCATCTGCGATGTCGTCAAACCGACCCGGCACCGGTCCGCCCACGTTGTTCACCAATACGTCGACACCACCCGTCTTGGCGAGGACCGCATCCAGCATGCCCTGGGTCTGACGGGGGTCGGTCAGGTCTGCGGCAAACGGCCAGACGTCCTTGTTTCCCGTCTCGCGCCGGATGTCTGCCGCCGCTTGCGCAATCCGCTGTTCATCCCGGCTCACCATCGCCACGCGCGCGCCTTCGGCCGCAAACCTGCGTGCGATGGCAAAACCCAAACCGCGGCTGGACGCACACACCAACACCGACTTGCCGGCAAGCCCCATGTCCATGATGTGCTCCTCCTTTCCAGGTTCGGTCGTCCCCGCGTGCATGAACCCCCCGCCGCAGGACATACGCAAGCTGCATACACCGCGGGCACTTGGCCTATCCTATCCGGCGGCGGCTCTCCATTCATTGTAGCGGATCCCGGGATATGTCTGCGGCGTACGGCGGCACCCGGCGCATCCGGCCCCGCCGCGTGCTTCGGGCGCGGCGCACTCCGTACAAGCACCGCCAGCGCGAGGGAGGACATCACCTTGGGCGATAGTTTGACCATGAAAATTCTGCGCGAGCACTTGGTCTCGCCCGCCGGTTCCCCGCAACCGGGCCAAGAGATCCTCATTCGTGTGGATCACACCTTGACCCAGGACGCCACCGGCACCATGGCGTACCTCCAGTTTGAGGCGATGGGCGTCCCCAGGGTCCGGACGCGCCTCTCCGTGAGTTATGTAGATCACAACATGTTGCAAACCGGTTACGAGAACATGGACGATCACGTCTTCCTGCAGACGTTCGCCGCCAAGTACGGGATTTACTTCTCCCGCCCGGGCAACGGCATCTGCCATCAGGTGCACCTGGAGCGGTTTTCCGAACCCGGCAAGGTGTTACTCGGTTCCGATTCCCACACGCCGACCGCCGGCGGTGCCGGCATGCTCGCCATCGGTGCGGGCGGGCTCGACGTGGCGGTCGCGATGGCGGGCGGCCCCTTCGGTTTGCCCATGCCCCGCATCGTCGGTGTTCGCCTCATCGGCAAGCGCCAGCCGTGGGTGGCGGCGAAAGACGTCATCCTCGAGATGCTGCGCCGGCTGACGGTCAAGGGCGGTGTCGGCAAGGTCTTTGAATACCACGGCCCCGGTATCCGCGACCTGACGGTCCCCGAGCGTGCCACCATCTGCAACATGGGAGCAGAGCTCGGCGCCACGACGTCCATCTTTCCAAGCGACGACATCACGCGCGCGTTTCTGCGTAAGCAGGGACGGGAAGCGGCTTGGCGGGAACTTTTGCCCGACGAAGACGCCCACTACGATGAGCTGATGGAGATTGACCTGTCGACGCTGGAACCGCTCGTGGCACAGCCGCACATGCCGGACCGGGTCGTCCCGGTGCAAGCCGTCGCGGGCCTTGCCCTCGACCAGGTCTGCATCGGATCGTGCACGAACTCCTCGTACCACGATCTCGCCATCGCCGCGCACGTGCTGCGCGGACAGCGGGTGGCCCCCAACGTGCAGATGACGCTCACCCCCGGGTCGCGCCAGGTGTTCGCGACCATCGCCAAGAACGGCATTCTGGCCGACCTGATTGCAGCCGGAGCGCGCATCCTTGAGGCCGCGTGCGGGCCATGCATCGGCATGGGTCAGGCGCCGAAGTCCGGCGGTGTCAGCCTGCGCACGTTCAACCGCAACTTCGAGGGCCGATCCGGCACACCCGACGCCAAGGTGTACTTGTGCAGCCCGGAGACAGCCGCCGTTTCCGCCCTGTACGGCGTCCTCACCGATCCGCGCACCTACCCGGGCGGCTACGTGACGGAGCGGGAACCGGACGTGTACGACACGGACGACGAGGGCATGATCCTCCCGCCCGCGCCCGACCCGGAGCGCATCGAGATTGTCCGCGGGCCGAACATCAAACCCTTGCCTGTGCGCGGACCGCTGGAGGAGACGTTGCAAGCGAAGGTGCTGCTCAAGGTCGGCGACAACATCACCACCGACCACATCATGCCGGCTGGATCGAAGATATTGCCGTTGCGCTCGAACATCCCGGCCATCAGCGAGTACGTGTTCGTCCGCATCGATCCCGGCTTCCCGCAACGGGCAAAACAGGCGGGCGGCGGCATCATCGTCGCGGGCGCCAATTACGGCCAGGGATCAAGCCGCGAGCACGCCGCGCTCGCGCCGATGTACCTAGGTGTCAAGGCGGTCATCGCCAAGTCGTTTGCGCGCATTCACCGCCAAAACCTCATCAATTTTGGCATCCTGCCCCTCGTCTTTGCCAATCCGTCAGACTACGATGCCATCGCCCAGGATGACATGCTCACCATCGAGCACGTACGGGATCAACTGCGGCAGGGTCCGGACCTGACGGTATCGGCGCCTGGGGGGAGGGTGATTCGCGTGCGCTGCGAGGTTTCCGACCGGCAGCGGGAGATCTTGCTTTCCGGCGGCTTGTTGAACCACGTGCGCCAGCACCAGGGCAGCGAGCATGCCACGCAGGCGGCGGCGAGCCACCTGGCGAGTGCAACCATGGTGGCGAGCAACGGACAGTTCCGGCCCGGCAAACCGCTGGCGGAGGAGGTGCATGCATGAACGCGCGCGAAGTGATGCTGACCATTCCGGTGGTCCTGGCGCCGGACGACACGGTCGCCGCCGCGGTGCACAAAGCATCGGCGAGCGATCTCGACATCTTGCCCGTGGCGGATGCGACCGGTCGCTTTCTCGGCGCCGTGTCGAAAGCGGATCTGGTCCGCCATGCGCATGACCCTGACGCACGCGTGGGTCAGCTGGACAGCGCCGACATCTTGGTGTGTCACCCGGACCATCCTTTGGAACGCCTCGACCACGACCCGATGTCGTCCGTGCCGCACCGCACGGTGGTTGTCGTCGACGAACACGGCCGTCTTTGCGGCATGGTGCCCTGGGTGAACTGGGCGGTCGACGAAGCGCGGACGCAGAGCGGTCACCCGCGCAGTCCGATGGAGGTGCGCACCTTGTCGATGCATCTGCACTGGCGCTGCCTGGACTGCGGATATTTGTCCGCGCGCGCGGAAGGGACGCCTGTGCGCTGTCCGCACTGCGGCGCGGAACAAAGCGCGTTCGCCCTGCACACGGAGGATTAGGGGACGGACGCAAAGCCGCGCGCCATGGCGCGATCCGGGTGCGGCAACTCCCTGAGGTGGGCGAACAGTCCGTGCACGGTCTCATGGGTTTGCCGCACCATCGCCGCGGCCGGGAACCGCGCTTTGTGCCAGTCGTCCGCAATCCGCGTGAGGATCCACAACAGGTGCGTGATCGCATACCGCCGGTACCCTGCCAACCAGCGGCCGGGGCGGCCCCGTGCCGCTTCCGGGCGCTGGCGGAGGTACCATGCCAACGCCGCGCGATGGGACATCGGCCGCACGAGCGGAGTCGTCGGGCTGGTCGCGTCCAGCAGTTGAAATAAATCAAAGTACGGCGAATCCGGGTGGAGATACTCCCAGTCGATGAGGTACACCCGGCGATCGCGCAGCGACCACATGAAGTTGCCCAGATGCAGGTCGCCGTGGCACACCGCCGGCTCATCCCGCGTCCATCTTGGCTCCCAGAGCGGGGCGATTTGGTACGCCGTCTTGAGACGGCGCGCGGCGGCCCGCGGCGTCCTTGCCGCGGCGAGGACATCCGCGACCTTAGCCCAGTCTGTCCGCTGCAGGTCTTCCATCACCTGAACCATGGCGGGGGTGTGCGACGTGCATGCATTCCCTGCGGGCCCGAGGACCTCGAGGTGCGTGCGGTGCAACGCCGCCACCATGGCCAACCCTTGCCGCAAACGGACTTGGTTTCTGCCAATTGGAACCAAGGCATCGTCGGCGTACGCGACGTACGCCCACGGCAAGATGACCCCGTCCGCCACCACCCTGGGTGTACGCACCGGCAGACGGGGCACGACCGTCTTGGCGAGGAATGCCTCACGCTCGATGTCCGACCGGTGTTGGGAAACCTTGACCACGCACCGCTGGTTTCCCGCGCGGATGCGGACCACGACCGCGCGTCGCGTCGCCGCCAAGCGGGTCACAGCCGCCGTGGCGGGGAACCCCAAGCGCTGCAAAATCGGCAGCCAGTCTGCAGGCGCGGGTTCAGTCGCCAAACGCCACGCCGCCGTGGCAGCGGGGAGAGAGGAACGCGGCCGCACGGAATCCATCGTATCCACCTCGTTTGGGTGTTGTTTCCGCAGCCGGCGCACATGGCGAGGGGATGACAAGACACGGGTTTGACGGACTTGTGGATGAAAAACAGGAAACAGGGAGCGTCACGGCTCCCTGTCCGGGTGGTTGTGGCACCTTGTCACCCATTCGACCGGCGCACCAGGTGACGCACATTGGCGCGGTGAACAGCCTTCCATGGGATGGGGACGATGACCGTGTCATCGATGATTCGGTTCCGGTACTGGATCACCGATTCATACTCCCCGTTCCGCTGGAGCGCACCGACCATGGTCAACGCGTCGTTGTGATTGGCCGTGTGCTGGTTTGACATAGGTCCAACACCCCCGCCTTTGTTGTGCCCAGACCCGTTCATCCCCATGCAACGCCGGGTGAGGCGGATGAAATACATTCCCCTGCACGCCACCCCGGACACATCACCACCCGCCCCGTCCTGCGGGTCGCCGCGGACGATGCGGCGGCAGCACTCAGATCCGCGTATGCGCACGCAGCCAATTCGCGATGTCCGGGATGGGCAAGCGCACCTGTTGCATCGTGTCGCGATCGCGAATGGTGACGCAACCGTCTTCTTCCGATTGGAAGTCATACGTGATGCAGTATGGTGTCCCAATCTCGTCATGACGGCGGTATCGTTTGCCAATCGAACCTGTTTCGTCGTAATCGACCACAAACTCACCGACCAACTGTTCGTACACCTGACGCGCGCCCGCGGCGAGCTTCTTGGACTGAGGGAACACAGCCGCTTGATACGGCGCGAGCGCGGGATGAAAGTGCAACACCGTGCGCGTCGTGCCGTCCGGCAGCGTCTCTTCCTCATACGCGTCGGCCAGGATGGCGAGCAGCAAACGGTCGACGCCGATGGACGGTTCGATGCAATACGGGATAAACGGCTCCTTGCCCTCTTCCGTCACGGTGAAATCCTCATGGGAATACGCCTGGTGCTGGCGCAGGTCGTAATCCGTGCGGTCGGCCACCCCCAACAACTCGCCCCATCCAAACGGGAAACGGTATTCAATGTCGGTCGTGGCAGCGCTGTAATGCGACAACTGTTCCTTGGCATGGTCGCGAAAGCGCAGGTTTTCCCGGCGGATGCCGAGGGAGACGAGCCAATCGAAGCAAAACTGACGCCAGTATTGGAACCACTCGAGGTCTGTGCCTGGTTCACAGAAGAACTCGAGCTCCATCTGCTCAAACTCCCGCGTGCGAAAGATGAAGTTGCCCGGCGTGATCTCGTTTCGGAAACTTTTTCCAATCTGGCCGATGCCAAATGGCAACTTTTTCCTCATCACCCGTTGGACATGCTTAAAATTGACGAAAATCCCCTGGGCAGTCTCGGGCCGGAGAAATACCTCGCTCGAGGCATCCTCCGTCACGCCTTGGAACGTTCGAAACATCATGTTGAACTGGCGGATGGGCGTAAAGTCGTGCGCGCCGCAGTCGGGACAACGAATGTCGTACGTGCGGATGATGGCCTCCATCTCAGCAAACGGCAGACCATCCACCGACCGCTCGATCCCTTTTGCCGCCAGTGCTTCTTCAATCAGTTTGTCGGCGCGGTGTCTGGCTTTGCATGCCCGGCAATCGATCATCGGGTCATTGAAGTGGCTGACGTGACCGGACGCGACCCAGACCTGCCGGTTCATCAAAATCGCGGCGTCGATGCCGACGTTATATGGCGACTCATGGATGAACTTCTTCCACCATGCCCGCTTGATGTTGTTTTTCAACTCCACGCCGAGAGGGCCGTAATCCCACGTGTTGGCGAGACCTCCGTAAATGTCCGAGCCAGGAAAGATGAAGCCGCGGTGTTTTGCGAGCGCGACCAGTTGTTCCATGGTGACTGCCATACGAACCCTCCGTTCACGCGACGACACTTAACCGCTATCATACTGAAAAAGTTGGTATCGTGCAACGTGAGGAGAGCAGGACGACCCATGGTGTCCCGATTCTCTCGACGCTTTGCCAGCCGACGCGAAGGTGTACGGGTGTATCTATTCGGGTGTATATAATAGGAGCATATGCATCGAGCGCAGCCGGCAGGGAAGGCGAGCATGACGAAGGGAAGGCGAGCATGACAGAGATCCGCATCGTGTTCCTCGACATCGACGGGACGATTTTTCATCGTGGACAGTTGATGCAAAGCGCCGTGAGGGCAGTGCAGAACCTCAAGGCACGAGGCATTCCGGTGGCACTTTGCACGGGAAGATCCGCACTGCACGCGCGACACATCGAGCGTGCTTTAGGTGTCGACTATGCGGTCTACTTTAATGGCAGCTTGGTTCGTGCCAAAGAGCAGTTCATCTTCGCGACACCGCTCGCACCGGATGTCGCACGCCGTGTCGTCGACTTCTGCACCCGGCACCGGTTGCCGCTCATCCTGCACACGGACGCCGAAGCCGTGGTGTTCGACCCGATTCCCGAACCATTCCACCCTATCCTGGAGGCGTACGATTATCCGCCCCTCGTCATGAAGGACCGGAAAGCGTGGGAAGCCGAGCGTGTGCCGGTCTTTCAGTTCAACGTGTTCATGGACCGCGCATGGGATACGTTCGTGCAAACACACTTCCCGGAGTGCCTGTTGTACCGGTGGGATGAGCAAGCGGTCGACTTGCAGAAACGCGGGTCGGACAAATCGGTTGGTGCGGCAAAACTGCTCGACCACTTGCGTATACCGCCGGAGCATGCGGTCCACATCGGGGACAGCGGCAACGATGTCGGCATGTTTCGCACCGTCGGCATCGCGGTCGCCATGGGTAATGCACCGGAGTCCGTCAAGAGGTGTGCGACCTTTTCAACGCGGGCGGTCGATGAAGACGGCGTCTATTGGGCCTTGCGCCGCTTGGGCGTGCTCACCTGACCCACATCAAGCGCTCCCCTGGAACCAAGCGCGTCGCATCCGACAGGTGGTTGGCTGTCTTCAAGGCGTACACAGCACGCCTTGGGTCTTCTCCCGGATACAACCGCACCGCAATGCGCCACAACGTATCGCCCGGCTGGACGACGTAGACATGAACGCGGCTCGGATGTGCACCGGCCACCCATTCCGTGTCCGGATACCGGGCGACCATCCATGCCAATGTCCAGGCAAACGCATAGAACCACAACCATCTGCGCAGGTTTCTGAACCGGTTGCCATCATGGTGTGTCCTCCCTCGCCGTCTTCCGGTGACCCGCGGCGTCCCCCAGGAAGGACCTCCACGGCTCCATGCACCGGCGCGGCGGACATGTGTCATCCCCATCGCACACACCCCCGAACAAACGTTCTTATCGCTGTCAGCCTATCACCGAACGTATGTTCTGTCAAGATGGATACGAACACACGTTTGCAATCTCCTGTCTCTTCCCGTATGATGGAATACGCGTACACATGGGCGTGCATTCCGCAGGTTTGCACCGCCGGGCGGTAACAGGTTCCTCTCGTGCTGCCCGCGGGCGCAACGCTGCGCGGAGAGGGAGAGACGATGCCGGATTTGACACGCCGTCAACGTGAGATCCTTGATTTTATTCGAAGAACCGTCGCGGAGAGAGGTTATCCTCCGTCGGTGCGCGAGATCGGTGAAGCGGTGGGTTTAGCTTCCAGTTCCACCGTCCACGGTCACCTGGAACGACTGCAGGCCAAGGGATACATCCGCAGGGACCCGACCAAGCCCCGGGCCATCGAACTGCTCACAGGCGAAACCGCAACGCGGCCGCGCGGATTGCACGTGTCATCTCCGGATCGCCAAGACACGGCACCGGATGGCGATGCGAACGAAGTCTACTGGGCTCCCGTCGTGGGCAAGGTGACGGCGGGTGTCCCCATCACCGCCATTGAGCACATCGAAGAATTCGTTCCTCTGCCGCGCGCTTGGGTGAGGGGCAGAGAACTGTACTTGCTGCGCGTACGGGGGGACAGTATGGTCAACGCCGGGATCCTGGACGGGGATTACGTGGTTGTACAGAAGCAGGAGACGGCACAAAACGGGGATATCGTCGTCGCGATGACCGAGGAAGGAGAAGCGACCGTCAAGCGCTTCTTTCGCGAAGCGCACCGGGTGCGGTTGCAGCCGGAGAACGACCACATGCCGCCGATGTATTATCCGAGCGTGCGCATCCTGGGCAAGGTGACGGGCGTCCTGCGCTGGTTCCACAACTAAACGCAGGGCGCCCGGACGACCCGCCGGTCGGAGCATAGGTCCTGCGGGTTTCTCCTGTCTTTTTCCATCCCTCAGTACATGACGAAGTACTGCTCGCGTTCCCACTCCGTCACCTGTGTGCGGTAGACGTTCCACTCGATGCGCTTGGCTTCAATAAAATGGCGGCAGACGTGTTCTCCGAGCGCCTCGCGCAACACGGCGTCTTGTTCAAATTCGTCCAAGGCTTGCTCAAGGTTTTCCGGCAGGCTGCGAATGCCCATCGCCGCTTTCTCCTCTTCCGTCATGATGTAGATGTTGCGGTTGACGGCCGGCGGCAGCGGCAACCTGCGCTCAATCCCGTCCAAGCCCGCGGCGAGCAATGCGGCGATGGCCAGGTACGGGTTGCATGCCGGATCCGGGCTGCGCACCTCAATCCGCGTGCTCAGCCCCCTCGCCGCAGGCACCCGGACCAAAGGGGATCGGTTGCGCGCCGACCACGCTACGTAGTTCGGCGCCTCAAACCCGGGCACCAGCCGTTTGTAGGAATTGACCAACGGGTTGCAGACCGCGGTGAACGCGGGCGCGTGCGCCAAGATGCCAGCCAGGAACCACTTGGCGACCTGGCTCAATCCCAGCTCGTCCGACTCATCGTAAAACGCGTTTTGCCCGTTCCGGAACAGCGAGAGATGGCAATGCATCCCGGACCCGTTGATGCCAAATACCGGCTTGGGCATAAACGTCGCGTGCAAACCGTGTTGGCGGGCCACCGTCTTGACCACCAAGCGGAAGGTGGAGATGTTGTCCGCGGTCTCCACCGCCTCTGCATATTTGAAGTCAATCTCATGCTGGCCGGGCGCGACTTCGTGGTGGGACGCCTCAATCTCGAATCCCATCGCTTCGAGCGTCAAGACGATCTCCCGCCGGCAGTTTTCGCCGAGATCGAGCGGTGCCCAGTCGAAATACCCGCCTTCGTCGTTCACCTCTTGGGTCGGCTTGCCCGACTCGTCCAATTTGAAAAGGAAAAACTCGGGTTCCGGGCCGACATTGAACGCGTCAAACCCCATGGCGCGCGCCTTTTCCGTAACCCGTTTGAGCACCGTTCGCGGGTCCCCGTCAAACGGCCGGCCGTCCGGCAAGTGAATGTCGCAGATCAGCCGAGCCACCCGTCCCTGGGGTGCGTCCCAGGGAAACACCAACCACGTCGAGCGGTCCGGAACCAGGTACATGTCCGACTCCTCGATGCGTACAAATCCCTCGATGGAAGAACCGTCGAACATGATCCGGTTGTCGAGGGCCTTCGGCAGTTGATCGACCGGAATCTCCACGTTTTTGATGACGCCGAGCAAGTCGGTGAACTGCAGACGCACGTAACGGACGTTCATCTGGTCCGCCAAGGCCAAAATTTCCTCTTTGGTCAGTTGCTTGCGCAATCCCATCCACTCCCTTCCGTCATCGTATCCCACACCGGGCCTTCGGGCCAGGGTAAACGCTTACGCGGCCACGCATCGGAACATGACCTGTTCAGCGGCGCCGGTAAAACCGGGAAAGGTCTCCTTGAAACAGGGAATCGGTCCGTCCCACCGGACCTTCCAGCAATTCCTGCTGCAAGCGCTTGTACAGTTCCTCATCCGTAGGTTCTTTCGCCCCGGCCGGCCGCGTGACGTACGGAGTCATCAGGCGTTCTTTGATCTTCGCCATGTTCAGCCCCTCGTCGAGCAAGCGCCGGATCTCCATGAGCCGTTCGACGTCCGCGAACGAAAAGAGCCGCTGCTTCCCTTCCGAGCGTGCCGGCGTCACCAAACCGTGCTGCTCGTAGTAACGAATTTGCCGCGCGCTGAGCCCCGTCAGTTTTTGTACCACACCAATGGAAAACAAAGGCAGCTGCCGCCGTTCGCTGAGGTCCATGTGCGGGAACCCCCTTCCTCACCGTTCGTATTCCCATGGTACTATGCTTCCATAGTGGCTGACAACGGACCATGGCTCCACCGTCCCTCTTCACGCGACCGCAGGATAGCTTCCGCAACACGCGCGATGGTCAAGCAACCGTGTTCATACGTCAAACCGCCTTGAAAATATCCTGTGTACGGTGGACGCAACGGCGCGTCCGCCGTCAACTCCAGCGATCCGCCCTGGATGAACGTCCCCGCCGCCATCACGACGTCGTCCTCATACCCTGCCATCGGCGCCGCGTGCGGCGTGACGTGGGCGTCGACCGGCGCGCTCGCCTGCACCGCTTGGCAAAACGCGAGCAGCTCCCTGGGTGACGAGAAGCTCACCGCGAGGATGAGGTCAGCACGCGGGTCGTCCCATCGCGGTGACACCCGCAGGCCAAGGCGCTCAAACACATACGCCGCGAGGACAGACACTTTTAGCGCCTGGCCCACGACGTGCGGGGCCAGAAACAACCCTTGCGCGAGCGGGCGCGTCATGCCGAGGGTGGGTCCAACCTCCGCGCCGATGCCCGGCGCACTCCATTGGGCTGCCGCCTGCTCGACAAGGCGGGCGCGGCCAATGACATAGCCGCCCGTCGGCGCCAAACCGCCGCCCGGGTTCTTGATGAGCGACCCCATGACCAAGTCTGCGCCCACCGCCGTCGGCTCCATCGTCTCGGTGAACTCCCCGTAACAGTTGTCGACCAGGATGATGATGTCATCCCGCCGCGCCCGCAGGCTGCGGAAAACCTTCCCCAGCTCCTCGACTCCAAACGCCGGCCGTGCCGCGTATCCGCGCGAGCGCTGAAAGAAGACGACCCTGGTCCGTTCCGTCAGGCGTTCCAACACCGTGTCCGCATCGATCCGCCCGTCCGGCGTGAGCGGGACCACGTCGTGGCGAATGCCCCACTCCGCCAGGCTGCCCGGTGCATCGCGCATCCCGACGACCGCTTCCAGGGTGTCGTACGGCTTCCCGGTCGCGAACACCACCTCATCCCCCGGGCGCAACACCCCGAACAAGGCCAGGCGAATGGCGTGCGTGCCGGAGACGATCTGCGGCCGTACTAACGCGCGCTCTGCGCCAAACACCCGGGCGAACACCCGCTCCAGCTTGTCCCGCCCTGCATCATCGAGCCCGTAGCCCGTCGATCCGCTCATATCCGCCTCGCTCCAACGCTCAGCCCAGAATGCCTCGAGCACCTTGCGCTGGTTTTCGAGGGCAATCCGTTCAATCCGCTTCATGGCCGGCTCGGTCGCCGCCTGACCTTCCCAGATCAACTCCCATGCGCGCGCGCTTGTGCTCGTCACAGCCAGGTTGTCACTCCTCGTCCGTCTCCGTCGCGGGTCTTTGCCCGCCTCGTTCCTCGCTGTATTGTAGCACACCGCCGGGATCGAGCGGAGGCACCGCGATCACTCACTTAAAATCTAACTGAAAGGGGTCCAGATCACTCAAATCGAAATCTAACCGAAGGGATCGTTGTGCGAATGTCATTGAAGAGCCGCCGTGAGTATCTGACCAGCATGCGCGAACGCT
>NZ_BMOY01000052.1 GCF_014647315.1 Paenalicyclobacillus cellulosilyticus | reverse complement strand
GCGGGGCAAAGTCAACGACGTCACAAACTAGACACAAACGGTGAAATTACACCACTTGACGGGACACTACCTTGGGAGAAAACGGCGCAGGGAAGAGCACATTGATGAGTATGTTGTGCGGTCTGTATCGGCCGGATGCAGGGGAAATCTTCGTGCATGGTGAACCGGTTCGCTTCAAATCGCCCTTGGACGCGCTGCGGCGGAGCATCGGTATGGTTCATCAATCCTTTCGTCTTGTTCCGACGTTCACACCCATCGAAAACGTCCTCTTGGGACATCCGAGTTCACCGTTTTGGCACAGCAGATCCTTGCGGCGTACAAAGAGGGAGGAGATTCAGGCGTTTGCGAATCGGTACGGGTTGGATTTGCCACCGGAAAAACCGATGTGGCAATTGTCGGTAGGCGAACAACAACGTGTCGAGATCATAAAAACGCTATACCGCGGCGCGGACATCATCATCCTGGACGAACCCACTTCTGTATTGTCTCCCGGTGAAGTGGACGTGTTGTTGGAAACGCTGCGTCGTATGGCTAACGGTGGTAAGACGGTGATCTTGACAACTCATAAACTCCGGGAGGTCATGGCGGTTGCAGATGATATTTCCGTGATGCGGAAGGGGCGCATGGTCAAGACCCTTCCTGCCCGTAAGGCGAATGAGCGCGAACTCGTGAATTTGATGGTCGGAAGGGAAGTGGTCGCCCATATCGCCAAAACAAGTGCACTTGCAAATGAGTGCATCGTGGAGGTTCATGATCTGTGGGCGCATGACGACAATGGTGTGCCAGCGCTGCGAGGCGTAAACCTCCGTGTGATGGCGGGAGAAATTGTGGGTTTGGCGGGGGTGGCTGGAAATGGGCAGAAGGAATTAGCTGAGGTTCTCACCGGTATGCGTTCTTGGACAGCAGGGAACATCCGGATGATGGGCAGGCGCATGCAACGAGCCTTGGCCCGGGACTTCATCGCGTTAGGGGTGTGCCACGTTCCGGAGAACAGGTTGCAGACAGGATTGGTCGGGACTCTGGGTCTGGTGGATAACCTGTTGTTGAAAAACTATCGTTCACCTGCACATAGCCGGTGGGGCGTGCTTCGAACACGTGAGAACCGAGCTTGGGCGAGCGGTTTGATTCGAAAGTACAATGTGAAAACACCCGCTCTGGACACGCCGGTGCGCCAATTGTCCGGGGGGAACCAGCAGAAGCTGCTCCTCGCAAGAGAGTTGGAGCAAAATCCGAAATTTATGGTTGCCGTGCATCCCACGCAAGGTCTTGATGTTGCAGCCACGGAAGAGGTCTATCAGATGCTTTTGTTGCTTCGTCAACAGGGATGCGGGATCTTGCTCATTTCCGAAGACCTGGACGAAGTGTTGCGATTATCCGATCGCGTTCTCGTCATGTTTGGCGGATCGATACAAGGCGAGTTTTCAGGGCATGAGGTCAATCGTGAACAAGTGGGTCGCCTGATGGTTGGAGCGCCAGCGGAAGGGGAAGCGACTGGATGAATGAGGAACTCATGCCAGTGCCGGGATCGGACGGGTCAGTGCAAGTTCGGAATGAATCACCGACAAGGCGATTCCCGGGTTATGTCCGTACTTTCATTTCTTCGGATCGAAATCTAACCGTGAAATGGGCCATCCCGTTTCTGTCGATTGCAGCGGCATTCGTGTTGTGTGGAGGTCTGATGTGGTTATGGGGGGCAAATCCGTTTCGTGTTTATGGACTGATGGTACAGCAATCATTCGGCTCGGTCTTTGCGATCAACCAAACGTTTCTGGAAGCCATTCCTTTGCTGTTATGTGGATTGGGCGTAGCATGGGCGTACCGGATCTCTGTTTGGAACATCGGTGCAGAAGGACAGTTCACGATGGGGGCCATTGCAGCGACTGGCATGACCATCTATTTCCCGCACCTGCCTTCTGTCGTCATGATCCCGAGCATGATGGTGGTCAGCGTTCTGGCTGGCGCGGGATGGGCATGTATCGCTGCCGTCTTAAAGGCATATCTCCAAGTGAACGAATTGATCACCACCCTGATGTTGAATTATGTCGCCGGCCTTTACATGGACTATTTGGTTTATGGTCCGTGGAAAGATCCAAAAGGTTTTAATTTTCCTGGAACAGCGATGTTCACGCCATCGGAACAGCTTCCAACTCTTTTCGGTACCCAAGTGCATATTGGCGCGGTGATAGCCCTCGTGGGAGTGGTGTTGTATGCATGGACTTTCGCGAAGACACGCTGGGGATACGAACTGCGCGTACTTGGATCGAATCCCACTGCTGCGAGGTATGCAGGGATCCCGGTCGTTCGGCAGATGGTGTGGGTGATGTTCATCAGCGGCGGGCTCGCAGGATTGGCCGGAATGTGTGAAGTCTCTGGAGTGACGCATCAACTTCAGCACGGCCTTTCGCCAGGTTACGGGTACACTGCCATCATCGTGGCGTGGTTGGCGAGGCTCCATCCGATAGGGTTGCTCGTGTCATCCGTCTTTTTTGGCGGTCTGTTGGTCGGGGGCTACAGCGTGCAAACCCTGGGCTTACCGTCTTCCATCTCCCTCATGCTGCAAGGGGCCATATTGTTTTTCGCTGTTGCAGGTGAATACGTTCAGCAATACGGGCGTTGGTCTTGGCGTGTTTCGTCGCAGCGCGGAGGTGTGTCGTGAATGAACGCCCTGTGGTCTGATGTGGGTCTTGTCGTCTCCGCTGGGACGACGTTGGTCTACGGCGCCCTCGGCGGCATCGTATCCGAACGAAGTGGCGTCATCAACTTGGGAGCGGAAGGCATCATGCTGATGGGCGCGGCATCCGCGTACCTAACAGACGTGCAAACAGGCAACGTGTGGCTCGCGTTGGCGGCTGCCTTGTTGTCGGGCATTTTGTTTGGCATGCTCCACGGGTTTCTCACCGTCACGTTGCGTGCCAACCAAATCCTGAGCGGGCTCGGTGTTTCACTTTTTGGAAACGGGTTGAGCGCATATGTCGGCAACAGTGTCGTCGGGGTTCCCCTGTCTGTGTCCGTGCCTTCCGTTTTTCATGTGAATCTCATGGTCTGGTTGAGCTGGGCAATGGCATTGATCCTTGTCATTTGGTTTTACCGCACGCGTTGGGGGATGGGGCTCAGGGCACTGGGGGATAGTCCTGCTGCCGCGGACGCAATGGGCTTACCCGTGTCTGCGTTGCGGTATGGCTACGTCATTTTGGGATGTGTGCTCATGGCGCTGGGCGGTGCCTACTTGTCGCTTGTCTACTCACCCCAATGGGTACAAGGTATGACGGCGGGGGTGGGATGGATCGCCATCGCGCTTGTGGTCTTTGCGCGCTGGCAGCCGCTGCGGGCAGTGTTTGGCGCCTATCTGTTCGGTGGGCTCAACGCCCTCAATTTTCGTCTCCAGCTCGCCGGAAGCCATGTTGCGTCCGAGTTTTTAAACATGATGCCGTATGTGCTCACCATCCTTGTGCTTATCGTGGTCCGGTGGATGAGCCGGGGCAAGCCGACCGGACAACCGTTGGCCCTCGGGACGCCCTATATTCGGGAGGAGCGGCAATGAAAGGAGGGAGTGCAGTGCGAACGGTACAGGAGTTAGAAACGCAACTGCGAACTGCACGGGGTTTGGAACCTGCTGATTTGGCACTCATAAATGTAAAATGGGTAAACGTTCACTCGGAAGAAATCCTCCCAGGTGCAGTTTATGTCAAGGCTGGCCGAATTGTAGCATTTCACCAGAACCATTGTTTAGAGTCTATCACGACTGTCGATTGCCAAGGGCGATACGTCGTTCCGGGTTTCATCGATGGTCATGTTCACATTGAACCCACCCTGCTGACGCCGCAAGCTTTGAGTGAAGTTATTGTTCCTCACGGTACTACGACACTCTTGGCCGACGGGATGGAAATCGCTAATGTAGCAGGCGTTCGAGGGCTAAGAGCATTGCTGGAACAAAGTATAGGCAAGGTGCCGTACAACTTATGGCTCCAAGTACCATCTCGTGTACCGACGGCCCCTGGTTTGGAGACAACCGGAGCAACTCTCGGTGTGACTGAAGTGCGTGAATTACTCACTGAGGATTATGCGGTAAGTTGCGGAGAGTTGGATCCATCGAAGGTTCTTCAAATACAAAGAGAGTATTTGGAGAAGGTTATGTTTGCGCAAGCGGTCGGAAAAATCGCAAACGGGCATGCGATTGGTCTAGACTGGACACAGATGAACGTGTACGCATGTGCTGGCCTTGCCGATGATCACGAATGTGTGACTTTTGAAGAGGCCGTGATGCGCGTGCGTCTGGGTATGTCTGTGTTGATTCGAGAAGGAAGCACTGAACGGAACCTCGATACCTTGATCGCTAGCATCGTATCAAGTTCATTGAACACGGAGCAGTTCGCATTTTGTACGGACGACAAGCATGCTAATGACATTATGCGAGAAGGCCATATCAATTACATGGTGAGACGTGCAATTGAATTAGGCATTCCTCCCATCAAAGCGATCAAAATGGCCACATTAAATACTGCACGACATTTTCGAATCGATCATGAGGTGGGCTCGCTCACTCCGGGCAGAAGGGCGGATATTGTCATACTGGAAGACCTGTGCAGTATACAACCATATGAAGTTTATGTTCGTGGTCGATTGGTGGCGAAAGAAGGGAGATTGACAATTCCGGTATCCTTGGTCCAGTATCCCGAGTACTTGCGTCGTACTGTGCGGTTGAACCCGCAGTTCTCGTCGGAATCACTGCGGGTATCGGCTTCAGGCACAACACAGCTCGTACGTGTCATTAATGTTCGACCGGACCAAATCACGAACGTTGGAACCGTCGAAAAACTCAGTGTTGTCAATGGTGAGGTGCAGAACGATGTCAACAGAGACATCCTTAAATTAGCAGTCATTGAACGGTATGGGAAAAGTGGGGGAGTTGGTGTTGGTTTTGTACATGGTTTTGGCCTGAAAACGGGCGCTCTTGGCAGTAGTGTCGCTCACGATCACCACAATATCGTCGTGGTTGGTGTGAATGATGCCGACATGGCGCTGGCTGCAAGGGTTATCGAGCAGTACCAAGGAGCGCTGGTCGCTGTGAGCGATGGGAAGGTACGTGGGGTATTGCCCCTTCCTGTAGCAGGGCTGATGAGTGATAAGCCAGCCAGAGAGGTCATCAAATCGCTAGAGGATCTTAACAGAGTGGCCGCACAGATGGGGTGTATGCTACCCGCACCTTTCATGACCCTTTCCTTCATTTCCTTACCCACTGTTCCTGAACTCGGGATGACAGATCAGGGACTGATTGATGTGAAGGCTCACCGCATCATTTCGGTTTTGGTGAATAGATAGTCGAGTCATAAGCCGAACGCTCGTGCGGATCCGGAAGACGGTACTTGGAAACGTCCTGGGGTGATGGACTTGCGAATTCTCATCAAGGATGCCGAG
This sequence comes from Paenalicyclobacillus cellulosilyticus, assembly GCF_014647315.1. GTDB lineage: Bacteria > Bacillota > Bacilli > Alicyclobacillales > Alicyclobacillaceae > Alicyclobacillus_J > Alicyclobacillus_J cellulosilyticus. The sequence continues at coordinate 7,222 of NZ_BMOY01000052.1, read as the reverse complement.
ATCGTCACAATGAATGAGCGCAACGACGTGATCTACGGCGACATTCTGGTGGAGAACGACCGTATCGTGGCCGTTGGCACGGTGGAACAAGGCCATGTAGACAAAGTGATCCCAGCACGGGGAAAAACGGTCATCCCAGGATTCGTTCAGACGCATATCCACTTGTGCCAGACGCTGTTTCGCGGTCAAGCGGACGATCTGGAACTCTTGGATTGGTTGAAAACCAAGATCTGGCCATTGGAAGCGTGTCATGACGCCGAGTCCATCTATTACTCAGCCCTGCTTGGGATCGGAGAACTGATTCAGAGTGGGACCACCACGATCATCGACATGGAGACTGTTCATCATACCGATTCTGCCTTCCAGGCGATGGCCGAATCTGGTATCCGCGCTTTGTCCGGGAAGGTCATGATGGACGACGGCGAGGACGTCCCCCCTGGACTCAAGGAGACAACAGAGGAATCCATTCGTGAGAGCGTGGATTTATTGGAAAAGTGGAATCTAGCGGCCAACGGGCGAATCCGGTACGCCTTTTGTCCTCGCTTTGTCCTCTCTTGCACGGAAGACCTGCTCGTCCAAGTGCGTGACCTTTCCGAGAAGTACAACGTACACGTGCACACGCATGCGTCCGAGAATCGTAAGGAAATCACGTTGGTCGAACAGTCCCGCGGCATGCGGAACGTCGTTTATCTCGATCGCATCGGTTTGACCAATCCTCGGCTGATTTTGGCCCACTGTGTGTGGTTGGACGAAGAGGAAATGAGGATCGTCCGCGACAAAGGGGTGAAGGTGGCACACTGCCCCGGCTCCAATCTCAAGCTTGCGTCAGGGATCGCCCCCGTGCCGCAAATGATGTCGACCGCGTGTCACGTGGGGCTAGGTGCCGACGGGGCACCGTGCAACAACAACTTGGATATATTTCATGAGATGCGGCTGGCTGCGCTCATCCACAAAGTGGATCACGGTCCCACGGCGATGAATGCCGCCTCGGTGCTGCGCATGGCGACGATAGGCGGCGCCGAGGTGGCGGGTCTCGCCCATGAAATCGGCAGCATAGAAGTGGGGAAGAAAGCTGACATATGCATATTGGATCTCAACGATTTCCACACATATCCTTCCGTGGGTGTCGATCCGATTTCACGCGTGGTCTATTCCGCTACGAGGTCCGACGTCGTGACCACCATCATCGACGGCCGGATCGTCATGGAGGATAGGGAGTTGAAAACCATAGATAAGGAAACGGTTCTGAGGGAAGCGAACCGCAGCTTGCGCCGCGTGTTGGAGAGGGTTATTGGCTAGTGCGTATATTCTATCCCGCTGAATGGAGTAGAAGAAAGGGGAAGATAAATTTGGCAAATATCTTAGTTGTTTATTACAGTCTTTTTGGTCACATTTATGAAATGGCCAAAGCTGCAGTGGAAGGTGCAAGACAAATTGGGACTACGACAGTAAAGTTGAGTAGGATTCCGGATTTTAAGGAATATGAAATTCCTCCGCAATTGCTCTCCAGCAAACAAAACGCTGGGACGCACTGTACAGTCGACCCGTTTAAGACAGGAGAACGATTGGAGAAATATGAACGCAATGTAGCTCTCCAAAACTCGGTTCCTATCGCTTCATTGGATGACTTGCGTTGGGCGGATGGTGTCATATGGGGTTTTCCTGGTTATTATGGGATGATGCCATCACAAGTGAAGTTGTTTCTCGATATGGCCGGTGAAGCATGTCGTGAAGGGTGGCTGGAAGGGAAACCTGCTGGCGTGTTGACGAGTGCCGGATCGATTCATGCTGGCCATGAAACGACCATTTTAACATCCATCGTGCCGCTGCTGCACTTTGGGATGATATTCGTAGGGAGCCCGTACACGGAGAATCCAGAATATCTTACAGACGAAGCCTTAGGTGGGACGCCTTATGGCCCGTCCACTTTGGCGGGGCCGGATAGCTCAAGAATACCTGACCCGCGTGAATTGTTGATGGCTGCACGTTTGGGCAGGAGAGTGGCATTGGTAGCTGAGGCGTTGCAGACAAACTTTATGTATTGAATCATTACACTATGTGCGGATGGTGAGACATATTGCGTAATAAGGTTTATCACATGGAGCACAATTTATAAACAAGCAATTCGTTGATGATATATATTGTTACATAAATGTAGCCTGTAATACGATAGTAATTGAAATTCGAAGCAGTGCATTTGAGTCCGATAGGATGTGAGGATGTGAGCGTCATGGATGGATTGATTCGTGTACTGGATCTTGAGAAATATGTTTTTGGTCAGACAAAAGAAAGAATAGAGTTTGCTGGTGATTTGGTGAGCGGGCTCCAGCAGACAGGTTTTGTCATCTTGGAGGGCCATGGGATAGAACGAGAGTTGATATTACGAAATTATTCTGCATGGAAAAAGGTCTTTAGTCTGAATACGAGTGTGAAAGAGAAGTATGGAGGAGTGGTTGGAGGGCAACGTGGATATACGGGGTTTGGCAAAGAACATGCGAAAGGAAGATCTATGGCTGATTTGAAGGAATTTTGGCAGATCGGACATGAATTTGAGACTGGTCATCCCATGGAATTGGAGTATCCTCGTAACGTTTGGCCTCAAGAAGTCCCTGAACTGCGTTCTTGTTGTTTGACACTCTTTCACTCGCTCGAACGGGTTGCCTTTTTGCTTCTGGAGGCATTCGCTCTACATTTCGACCTGCGCCTTGACTTCTTTCATGACATGATACGAGATGGGAGCACGATCCTACGAGCTATACATTATCCTCCCGTGCCACAAGATACGCTAGGTATTGTCCGCGCTGCTGAACACGCGGACATCAGTTTGATGACCTTGCTCGTCGAGGCAACAGATACCGGCTTGGAAATTTTGACTCGTGATGGGCATTGGATACCTATTCATACTGCCCCGGGACAAATTGTGGTTAACACGGGTTTAATGATGGCCAGACTCACCAACGACTTCATTCCAGCGACTGTGCATAGGGTGCTGAATCATCATTCGAACACAAGCTCACGATATGCACTGCCTTTCTTCGTGCAGCCTCGCCATGATGTTATCTTGCGAACTGTTCCATTGTTTATGAGAGATGGCACAGTAAAGTATCCTCCGATCACTGTGAGAAGATTTCTGGAACACGAATTGTCACATATTGGATTGTTGAAATCTACAAAATAAAAAGATATGGTTACCGTACCCTAGAGGATGAATTTATTGATCTGTTATAAATAATTATTTATTTATTTTGTTAATTAAATTGTGCTGCCAAAGGATCGAACATTGTGGCACATGACAGGGGTAGGCGATGCGAGATGAGTGGAGTTGTGGGTGTTCGCAATTCTAATGCAGGGCGAGTTACGCTCAAGACTAGGTCTCCAAACAATTTGTGGACGCTCCCGGTAGTCACCTTTGTGGGATTTGTTATCTGTTGGCAATTGGCCAGCCTTTTATTTCGTATCCCACGGTACGTAGTGCCTAGTCCTTGGGACATCGTAACAAGTGCAGTGTCTAATGGGCATGACATCCTTCAGGCAGCGTGGTTCACGTTCCTTGAATTTTTTAGCGGATATATTCTCAGCATCATCATTGGAATTAGTGTAGCAATGGTGATGGCTCAATCCAGGTTGATAGAGGCAATCCTCTATCCGTATGCCGTGTTCATTCAGACAGTTCCCATCGTGTGTATAGCGCCCATGATTATTGTTTGGTTTGGAACGGGCGAAGTTTCAATTGCTGTCATCTCTTTTATTTGCTCTGTGTTTCCTGTTATTGCAAATAGTACTACTGGGCTTGTATCCACCGATCCTAATTTGTTAGATCTGATGCGGTTGTACGGGGTCAGTAGATGGACATCCCTTGTGAAATTGAAGCTGCCATATGCCTTTCCCTATATCGCTACTGGCGCGAAAATCGCCAGTGGGGCAGCTGTCATAGGGACAATTATTGGTCAATATCAGGCGGGCGTTGCGGGGGGAGAGGGGGGGCTAGGATATCTGATCGCGACAGCGGCCAGTCAATTACAGATGGATTATTTATTCGTAGCCGCCGTTGTGTCGTGTTTGATGGGGTTGTTCATCTTTTATGGCGTCACAGGATTGACTAATGTACTGCTCCGAGATTGGCATGCGGTAACCCACGTGGATACCTAAAACATCTAGAAAGGGGATCAACCATGAGAAAGAGTGTGTCTTGGCATTTTGGACTTGCAATGAGTTTGACTCTTGCGCTTAATGCAATTGGGTATGTAGCTTATCCAAAAGACGCAACCTCCGTTCTTGCGAATGTCACGTTGGTAACGAGCTGGTATGCCAATCCGGAGTTCGGTGGCGAGTACGAAGCTCTGAGAACAGGCATGTTTAAGAAGGCTGGTCTTGAAGTTCGTATCCGTCAAGGAGGCCCGACAGTTTCGACGGTAACCATGGTAGCTTCTGGACGGGCCCAATTTGGTATCGATACGGCTGACAATTTGCTGGAAGCCCGGGGAAATGGAATCCCCTTGGTCGCGGTTGCAGCCATCTTTCAGACAAGTCCACTGGCATTGATGTATCACAGCAGCCATCCATTGAAGTCCTTCTCAGACTTGAACGGACGAACGGTTATCGTCTCGCCTGCTCAAGCTTACTGGTTATATATTGAAAAGAAATATAATATACACGCTCATGTGTTGAATGAGACTGCTCCTTTGAGTGCGGTGTTTTTGAATGATCCGACTGCTGTTCAAGTCTGCTTTGCAACAAATGAACCGTACTATGCGAAGAAAAAGGGGTATGATGTAGGGTACAAACTTGTTGCTGATGCAGGTTTTAACCCCTATCCAGACGTGATTTATACAACCGAGTCTTTCCTGAGGTCCCATCCAGACGTAGTTAAAAAATTTGTTCACGTCTCATTGCAGGCTTGGTCCAAATATTTGGCATCACCCGTTAAGACGAATCAGTATATGCAAAAACTGAACCCTAACATGGATATGGGGGGTGCTATGTACGAGTTGATGACTGAGAAGCCCCTGGCCTTTGGTGGGGACGCCAAAACTCATGGTATTGGTTATATGTCAAAATCGCGATGGGCTATATTATACAGGCAAATGATGGGGGTTGGAGCAATCAAACACCCGTTTAACGTTAATGATGCATTTACAACTCGGTTTATTGAATGACTCGGTACTTATACGACGTATACCAGATGGGGGAGTGTAGTAGTGAAGAAGGTGTATTTGAACCACGACGGCGGCGTAGATGATCTGGTTGGACTGCTATTGCTTTTGAAAATGCAAGATATAGAGCTAATCGGTGTTGGGGTCACACCCGCGGACTGCTATTTGCAGCCCGCGGTCGACGCGACAAGAAAAATTTTGCACATATTTGGTGCAACTGGGTGTGAGGTTGCTGCGTCGTGTGCGAGGGGCAAAAATCCATTTCCTAAGTCATGGAGGCAACATGCTTTCTATGTGGATGCTTTGCCGATATTGAACGAGCGCGCTGAAGTTCACACTCCCATCGCGTCTGTTCCCGCTCATGAGCATCTAGCTCACATGCTGCGTCAGTCTGATGGTAAAGTGACGGTTGTGTTTACTGGGCCTCTTACTGATCTGGCCGCGGCGTTGACGATCGATCCCGATCTGGCGGAATGCATCGAAGAGTTGGTGTGGATGGGGGGATGCCTAGACGGTGATGGTAACGTTCATGAACCAGGTTTTGATGGCACGGCAGAATGGAATGCGTTCTGGGACCCAGATGCCGTATCACGCGTTTGGCAAAGCGACATACCAATTGTGATGTTTCCTCTCGAAGCAACCCGGAATGTACCCGTGACTCGTTCCATCCTTCGCTCCTGGGCTCAGTTACGATCGTGCTCAAGAGAAATGGAGTTTGTTGGCCAATGCTACGCGATATGTGCACCATTCTGCGAATTCGGACCCGATACGGTTTATTATTTCTGGGACGTTCTCACCGTCGCGTACGTTGGGCGTCCCTCATTGGTTGAATTAACCCCGGTTCAATGCATTGTCCACACGGACGGGCCTAGTGAAGGACGAATTGCTGAGAGTACGTACGGGAAAATGGTGCAGGTGGCGAAGGCAGTGCGGGCGGATAAGTTCTATCAGTACATTACAGGGGTATTGACAAGTCATATCAATGTCTAAAAGGTGGATGGCATTGGCTTGGAAGGTGTGTCCTGGGGTGTTATTGCTGCCTCGAGACGTCCGTGAATTGAGGCGATTGCGTGTCCGAAAATTGACGGCTACAATGACCGTAACTCTAGGAAAGGAAAAGGGCAGCTCCCAATTGCCGGTGCTCGTCCACAGCGCCGAAGAGGTGTCCCCTCACGAAGCATGATTAGTGTATCACGTTTCGAGCTGGTTGAGACAAGAACCGGCGCAGCCTGGTGTGCCGCGCATCAGGTCAAGGAACACCAACTGTGGTATTGGGTCGGCAAGTTCAAGTCGGAAACCGACCGCAACGACCATCCACCACGATTTGTGACTCCACGCATTGAAGACCCCGTTGACGTGGCGGACAAGCCACTTTCCGTCCGTGTAGGCCTGGCCATTATCGAGGTTACGCCGGGTTACGACGCTGAACTCCTGCGCGATGTGGTACGCGCCCTGGCATCGCTATGCTGAGCATGGGGAGCGGGCTGTGAGCGGGCTGTGAGACATCCATGTCGGACTTCGACGCCACGGGAGTATGAAAATGAGGAGATATTGCGATACGATCGCGTCAGCAGCCGCCAGAGCTCGTTTGACGGTGGTGCATAAAGCCCGATTGTGAGACGGAGCCGGCGACCTCGAGAACCACGGTTTGTCGCTCCTCTATGGGATGCACGCACAGTAGAATTCAAATCTTCGGTCGCCAAGCGGTTGCGAATGCCCGCTCAATGGAGGTGCCCGTGGGATGGAAGTCGTGCATGAACGTTGCTGTGGGCTGGATGTTGTTACAGCCAACGTATAATGGCCATAAGTTGACGGCGTTTGTTGTCCGGGAACTGACGGATTCGGTGGCCATAGTGGATAAGCGGGGCAACTCATCCGAGCTGCCCCGCTGCCACTGAAGTTTACAACTGAAGTCTACAGATAAATCTTGGCATCGTAGATCCCAGCTGTTCTTAACGTGAGCACCGTTGATTTGCCGTCTGTCGCCCCGGGAAAGACGGTAGTGTCCCGTCAAGTGGTGTAATTTCACCGTTTGTGTCTAGTTTGTGACGTCGTTGACTTTGCCCCGC
>NZ_BMOY01000051.1 GCF_014647315.1 Paenalicyclobacillus cellulosilyticus | reverse complement strand
GCGCAGGTCGTTTCCATATCTGATCAAATTTACAAATGATCGCGCTTTCATAGAACCATATATAGGGAATCCGCGTCAGTCCCATCATTCCCGCAAGTCTTCATTCTGATTTCCAGTTCACCAAACTGCGACGTGGCGCGGAATCTGTGTCGAGCCGGTGCGGGTTGAGGTGGATCACCGTGACGCCGGCCTGTGCGAGTTGCGCGGCAAGATGGCACTGCACGGTGGATGTGAGGATGGCGACCTGCGGCCGGACGGAGAGAATGCGCTCCACGCTCGCGTGGGAGAACCCGCCCACCTTCGGCAGCGACAGCGCCTCCGGCGGCCGGGTGGTGAACGCCGAGATGCCCACCACCCGGTCGAGCGCGCCCAAGGCGTGCAGGATTTCCGGCACCTCGGCGGCTAGACAGACAATCCGCTCTGGGTACATGCTTCATCCCCTCAACCATGCGTCAATCTGCTTCAGATCGACATGCTGCCGGATGGCGGCGGCCAAGCGGTCATACGCCGCCGCACGGGCCTGACGGACCAGCACCGCAGGCGGGCGCTGCGGCAGCCCCAATCGGGCGCGCAGCCGGTTCAACCAGGCCGCCCGGAATGCGTCGTTGTGCAGGATGCCATGGATGTACGTCCCGGTGAGGCGCCCGCCGTCCGCCACCGCACCGTCGTCGTACGCTGGCTCGGCCGCCGCCGTCCCCCGCGCGGCTGGCGACTCGTCTCCCGGTGCCTCACCCCCCGCCGCGGACAGCGTCGCCTGCGGGGCCTCTCCCGCCGCTTCCTCTGCCGCGCTGCGCAACCGGGCGAACGGTGCACACGGGGCCGTGTACGCCGTGCGGCCCATGTGGATCTCGTATCCCGTCACCCACAGCTCGCCCCACGCAGCGCCAAGCCTCCCCGCCACCAGGACGGTGCGCTTCGTTGGCCCTATCTCGGTCGTGCATGGCAGCAGGCCGAGCCCCGGGACCTCCCTTTGCCCCGACTCCATCCCGAGCGGATCGCACACGAACTGCCCCATCATCTGAAACCCGCCGCAGATGCCGAGTATCGCCGCACCCCTGGCCGCCGCCCTGCGCACGGCGTCCGCCAGGCCCTGCTCGTGCAGCCATGCCAGGTCGTCCAGGGTGTTTTTTGTCCCGGGCAGCACCACGGCGTCGGCGGCCAACACGTCGTCCGGCCGCACCACAAACCGCACGTCCACATCCGGCTCGAGGAACAGCGGATCGACGTCGGTGAAGTTGCTGATGTGCGGCAGCTGCACCACCGCCACGCGGACACGGCGATCACGTTCCGCCCGGTGCGCGCTCGCGCCGCGACCAGACAGGTCGGACGCCCACGCGCTCCGCCCGACCGAACCGCCGGCGTGACGGCTTGTCGTCTTCCAACCCGCCGCGCTTGCCGGCAGCAAGGCCTGCCCGTCTTCTTCCTCTATCCCCAAATCTGCCAGATACGGCACCACACCGACCACCGGCAGGCCCGTGTGTTCTTCCAGCCAGCGCACGCCGTCTGCGAACATCGCCGGATCGCCCCGGAAGCGGTTGATCACGATGCCGCGCACGCGCGCCCGTTCCTCCGGCGCGAGCAACTGCAGCGTTCCCACCACAGCAGCAAAGACGCCGCCGCGATCGATGTCCGCCACGAGCAGGACCGCGGCATCCGCCAACTCCGCCGTGCGCATGTTGGCGAGATCGCGCGCCTTGAGATTCATCTCGACCGGGCTGCCCGCACCCTCGATGACGATGAGGTCATAGCGGGCCGCCAGGTAGGCGTAACTCTCGCAGATGGCATGCCACAGCGCATCTTGCGGTGACGTGCGCCATGTCCCGGGTTCCAGATGGGCGTACACCTTCCCTTGCACCACCACCTGGGTCCGCCCGCCGCCAGAGGGCTTCAACAGCACGGGATTCATGTGTTCGTTGGGCAGGATGCCGCACGCCTCGGCTTGCACAGCCTGTGCGCGGCCAATCTCCCGCCCGGACGGCGTCACGGCGGAGTTGAGGGACATGTTCTGGGCCTTGAACGGCGCGACCCGCCAGCCGTCCTGGGCGAAGATGCGGCAGAACGCCGTGCAGAGGACGCTCTTGCCGACATGCGAGGCGGTGCCCACGAGCATCAGGGCGCGGGCGCGCTTACCGTCGCTCCGGTGCATCGCTGCCGTCCCCCTCCTCCGGCTGCGCCTGCATTCCAGAGGCCACGGCCCGCCGTCGTGCCCGGTATGTCGCGCACGCATCGACAAACCGGCGCGCAGCCATCGGATGTGATGCGAAGTGCACATGCATGTACCCTGCCATCACGTTCCCTGCCACCCATCCGTCGGTGCGGTCCCCGAACGCGTACGCAGGCCCGCCCGCGGCGGCCGCGGCGACGTCGCCCGGCGCCATCCCCGCAGGCTGTGGCGCCGCCTGCCGCGGCCATGGCTGAAACTCCGCCGTCGAGTAGTGGAACTCATGGCCGCGGATGCGCTCGCCGCGCCGCAGCATGAAGTTGTCGCAGACCGCCACCGCCTCCCGGTAACCGATGGCGGCGAGGCGTTCCTGCATCCGCACACGAAACGGCAGCACGCCCGCCATCGGGTACGCCGTGCCGTCCTGGGTCACCAGTTCCCGCGCCAGGTACATGAAGCCGCCGCACTCGGCAAGGATGGGCATCCCGGCGGCCGCACACGCCCGCACGCTGGCTGCGGTCGCGGCAGCCTCGGCCAGCCGGCCGGAGTACGCCTCCGGGAAACCGCCGCCGATGTACACGCCGTCCGCGTCATCCGGCACCGGCTCGCCGGCCAGCGGGCTGAAGTACCGCAGGCGTGCTCCGTACCATGCCAACAGCTCCAAGTTCTCCGGATAGTAGAAGTGGAAGGCCGCGTCGCGCGCCACGGCAATCACCGCCCGCCCGGCGTGCGGCGCACCGGCAAACAGCTTGGGCTCCGGCGCGGCCACGGGCGGCGCGGCCTGCGCCACTGCCAACAAGGCATCCACGTCGATGCCGTCTTCCACCGCATCCGCAAAGGCCGCCCAACGCGCACAGTGGGTCTCCCCCGCCTCGGCCGGAACCAGCCCGAGGTGCCGCTCGGGCAAGACCAGCTCTGTCCGGTGCGCCAACCCACCCAACACAGGCACCCCGCAGCGGTCCTCGACCGCGGCGCGCACGAGATCGATGTGGCCGGGACCGCCGGCGAAATTGGCGATCACGCCCGCGATACGCACCGAAGGCGCAAACGTCTGAAACCCGTGCACCACGGCGGCCGCGCTGCGGGCCATGCGCGACACGTCCATCACCAGCACGACGGGCGCCGCGAGGATGGCGCTGATGGCCGCCGTACTGGCCTCGTCGCTGTGCGGGTCCCGGCCGTCGAACAACCCCATCATCCCTTCGATGACCGAGATGTCCGCGTCGGCGGAGGTCCGCCAATACACCTCGCGCACGCCGTCCTCCCCCATCATCCAGCTGTCCAGGTTGCGGGCAGGGCGACCCGTGACCGCGGCGTGGAAACCTGGATCGATGTAGTCCGGCCCCACCTTGAACGCCTGCACCGTGAGGCCGCGCCGGCGCAGCGCCGCGAGAAGGCCGAGCGTGACGGTCGTCTTCCCCACCCCGCTCGCCACCCCGGCGATGACCAACCGTGGCCGGTGCGCCGCCTTGTCGGGGGGCCGTGCGCTGTGCCGATCCGGTAATTGGAGTTTTGGACCAGCGGGCGCTGCGGGTGCCGTACGCATGTCGTAGCATCTCCTTCCTGGCGCGCATCAGCGAAGAACACCAGCACCCAGTCTACGCCGAAGGGGTGCCATCCGCCAACCTCCCTCACCGCGGAAGCAGGGATGCACGGAAGCCCTGTACACGCGTACCATGCGCATGCGTTGCACACTTCGCCCCCTGGCGGGGACCGGCTGCTTGGCCGGCCAAAATACGTCATTTACCCGATAGGCCGAATGATGTCGCTGGTGTAGACTTCACTTCGCGTCCCGCGGCGGAGCGGCACTAGGATGACGAGGCCGGCCGGGGCCCACATCGTTCCATGTGACGATGGCCACTGTATCCATGAAGGGGGCACGAACATTGCGTCGTTGGATGAAGAGTCGTAGTTTTGTGCGTATTGCGGCATGGGGGATCTTTGCGGCGGCTGCACCGGTGGCATTGGCTGCCTATCCCGTGAGCGCGTCCGCAACTTCAGGGAAAACCTGGACGGTCCAAGTGGGTCAAATGTCACCGGATATGTCGAACGTGGCGATGGCGTTCTTCCCGAACACCATCGTGATTGATGCGGGTGACACCATTCAATTCATAGGCGCGGCCCACACGGTGGCTTTCCCCGGGAATGGGAAACTGCCGCCCCTGGCAAGCCCGGAGATGCTGAAACCGACCGCTTCCCACACCTATGATGGTACCCAATTCGCTTCTTCCGGTCTGATGGTGGGTACGCCTTGGTCGCTGACCTTCACCAAACCTGGCGTCTATCCATACTATTGCGGTGTGCATCCAGGTATGATGGGCGTGGTCATCGTCCAGCCGGCGGGGACGCCGTATCCGATGACACAGGCCCAGTACGATCAGATGGGCGCCATCGAGGCTCAGGAAGACCTCGCGGCCACGCAGCTCGCACTCAGCGCATTTTCCGTCAAAACCACGCCGGGTCAAAACGGAACCACGGTGTATCACGTGCAAACGGACCTGCCGGAACTTCCTTCGTACCAATTCAACCTGGCACCGGCAGGGTCTGAAGGTGCGACGGGATTTGCGAGCATCAGCATGGAAAAACCAGGCCTGTGGAAAATCACCGCGCAACTGAGTGGGTTGAAGGCTGGGCAGACGTATACCCCGGCATTAAACTGGGGCATCAGCGACAGCGGAAAAGCGGTGGCCGGCGCGAGTTTCAGCAAGGTGACCGCGTCGGCGAACGGAACCGCCACCGTGACGGGTACCGTCAAGAGTCTTGCCGTGCCGCAAGGCGCTTGGGTGCTTGATGTGAACGATGCCACCGGCCACGCGGTGTCCAGTACGGTGATTGACTACCCGTCTTTCGCCTATGAGCGGTTCTTGCCGGAGTCGTTGACCATTCACCAAGGGGACACCGTCGTATGGACGCAAATGGGCTGGAACGAGGAGCACACCATCACGTTTGCGCCAAAGGGCACCAAGATTTCGGATCCGACCAAACCGGCCGGCGGCCATGTGTATGCGGGCAAGGGTTACTTTAACTCAGGCTACCTTGCGCCAGGTCAGTCCTACCAGTTGACGTTCACGAAACCTGGAACGTACGAGTACGTGTGCCTGATTCATTCGATGTTGAACATGAAAGGCGTTGTGAAGGTGCTGCCAAGGAACTAATGCCAAGAACGAATTCCGGAACATGACGGCGTGCTCTTGTGCTCTTTCGTCTCGAACGTATTCCGGGTGGCGGGATGACTTTCGATTCTGCCACCCAACCATTTTCCTTGTCTCGCGAGGTACACATCCGGCCACCTTCGATTTTCTGTCGTATGTGCGGCTTTTGCTGCAGGAGGAAGCGAAATGATTCATCAGCCCAAAGATCAGCAATGCCCGGCATTCGTCCCCAGGTCCATCCGCCGTAAGACCATCCGCTGTCTCGTCACAGGGGCGGCGCTGATAGGTGCCGTCGCGTGGAGTTCCTTTCCCACGGTGTTTCATCCGAAATTCGCGCTCGCCGCTGCATCCACGTCCACTTCATCCTCTTCGCCCAGCGCCCGAACCGTGCAAATCCAGATTGCGAACGACAACTATAGCCCCAGTCAGATCACGGTTCCGGCAGGGACCACGGTGGTTTGGACGAATGACGACCTGGTCATCCACAGTGTCACCAGCGGCAACGGGAAACCCAATGGTTTGTTCGATCACGATGTCGCCCCTTATGCTCAATTCTCCTATACGTTCACCAAACCAGGCACCTATCCTTACTACTGCAAGTATCACACCATGGCCGGCACCATTGTGGTCACGGGTTCAGGCACGGGAGGCCAAGGTATGGCCGACCAAGGCGATATGGGCAATATGGGGCCCAGCACGGGGGGCATGAACATGTCCGGCAGCGGCGCCAGCACCCAAGGTGTCTACGGGCCGTATGGATCGAGCAAGGACGAGATCGCCCCGCTCGGCACAGGTACATATGAAGAGCCTGTGCTTCCTGATGGATTGAGGTTATTGCCATACACCATGCAAGGCGGATACAAGGTGTTTCACTTGACCGCCGAACCCGTATGGTGGGATCCGAGCAAAGGCAAGCCGGTGGAAGCCTGGACGTACAACGGCAGTGTACCGGGTCCTGAAATCAAGGTGAACACCGGGGACAAAGTCAAGGTCATTGTGACCAACAAGCTTCCGGAAGGCACAACGGTTCATTGGCACGGGCTCGATGTACCTTTTGTGCAAGATGGAACCGGTGAGAGCCAACCCGATTTGCAACCAGGCCACAGCCAGACGTATACCTTCACGGTCGGGGTCCCGCCGGGAACCTATATTTACCATGCGCACCCCATGCTCGACATGTCCAAGCAGGAGAAGCTTGGTCTGTGGGGGCCGTTGATTGTGGAGCCCAAGGGAACGGGCTGGAACAAGATACATCCAGGCTTCCAACGGGAATACACGCTGGTGATCAACGACTCACCCCAGTTCGGCAACACCATCAACGGCAAACTTTATCCGTTTACACCCGCGCTGAAGGCGAAACTGGGCGACAAGGTGCTGGTGCATGTGGTGAACATCGGCTCGATGAATCATCCACTGAGCCTGGATGGAATGCACTTTCAGGAGTTGGAACAGGACGGCTACCCACTGCCTGCACCGGTATGGATGAGTACGTTGGACACGCAACCCGGGACCACGTACGACATCGCGATCACGGCGAGCAACCCTGGAAAGTGGCTGCTGGCTTCTTCGGTTCCCGACCAAATTTCGGCACCGGACGGCCGGCTTTCCGGGATGGCCACGATATTCGCCGTCTATGGGGAGTATGGTTCGAGCACCGAAAAGATTGCACCCATGGGCACAGGCAGCGAAGGGGAACCCCTGTTGCCCGATGGCCTGCGACTGCTTCCCTATACCATGCAGGGGGGCTATAAGGTTTTTCACCTTACGGCCAAGCCCGTGTGGTGGGATGATGGCGACGGGCAAAAAGTTGAAGCTTGGGCCTACAACGGAACTGTGCCAGGACCCGAGATCCAGGTGAATGTCGGGGATAAGGTTGAGATTGTGGTGCAGAATGACCTGCCACAAGGGACCACGGTGCATTGGCAAGGCTTGGATGTGCCGTTCCGCGAAAGCGGGATGGGCGGCTTGAGCCAACCGGATATCATGCCAGGAGAGTCCTGGACGTACCGATTCACCGTACGTGCAAAACCAGGTGCCTACCTGTATCGCGCGGAACCATCAAGGGGCATGGCAAAGCAAGATGCCATGGGCCTGTGGGGCCCGGTGATTGTCGAGCCAAAAGGGACACCTTGGCGACACGTCCGCCCCGGCTATGATGAGGAATACACCTTGATGATAGACGATTCCGGACAACTCGGCTTCAACATCAATGGGAAGTCATTTCCATTCACTCGTGCACTCACAACGTACCTGGGTGATCATGTGTTGATTCACCTGATCAACGTGGGCTCCATGGAACACCCCATGCATCTACACGGCATGCATTTCCAAGAGATGGCCCAGGATGGCGAGCCGCTGCCATCTCCCATCTGGATGGACACCATCGCCACGGCACCGGGAACGACGTATGACATCCGGTTGGAACCGAACCAACCCGGAAGGTGGCTGTTCCACTGCCATATTGTCGATCACGTGGTGGGTGCGACGGGCCGCATGATGGGTCTCGTCACCTTTATCGATGTGAAAAAGCTCAAGAACGATTGAACTTCGAAAGCAACTCCGTTCGGGAGTGAACATCGAGCTTCTTATAAATCTTCTCAAGGTGCGTGGATACGGTCCGCGGACTGATCAGCAGCGTTTCGGCAATTTGTTTGTTCGACAAGCCCCGCGCAACACATTGCACAATTTCAAATTCTCGTGCGCTAAGTTCGTTGAGCGGGGATTGTACCTCCAAACCCAGACGCAAGGGCGTCAGAAGCGTCTGTGCGTACTTGGCTAAAGTGGTGGCACCAATGCCTTCGAACCGCATTCTGCTTTGTTCGGCCTCGATGGCCGCTTGCCTAGGATAGCGATGACGAGCCATGTATGCCCACGACAACTGTGCCATGGCCGACTCAAGCGGGGTTCCCAACGCCATGAACGTGTCATAGGATGTTTTCATCCATTCCAATGCTCTGGCTGTATCACCTTCTTGTTTTGCCAACAACCCGCCCAAGAAGTCGGCGGCACCTTGAAAATAATTGGGCCTCCTTGTTCCAGCCGCACGGCGCAGGTCCGTGACCGAACGCGAGACGAACTCCGTTGCTCCCAAGCGCATGTGTAACAAGCCCTGCAGTAAAGTCAGAAAAACGGGCAAACCATGTGTGTTGGCCCAGACCACCGGCACGGGTCGCTCGAATTGCAACGGCTGCCCTACCAACATCCAGACCGCTTCGGCCGGCTTTACGGTCTGACCAATCTGAATCGCCGGATGCGTCGGCCATATCCTTTCAGCCACTTGCAAGGACTCCTTCGTACAGGCTCGACTGTCTTCCCAATGCCCTTGCAGAGCGAACAGCATGGCCAGGAAGTCCAATGCACAAAGAACCGCGATGGCTGCATCGTGATCGACAGCCAGATTCTTCACATCCTGCGCTTCACACAACGCCTCTCTCCAACGACCTGCCATAAACAAGCCGCATACATGCATGAGCCGAATCGAAATCTCATGTTGAACCATACCAAACCGACGCATCCACTTCACACATTCCGACGCGTATCGAATCGCGGTCGAGAAATCCCCCACATTCAGTGAGTAATATCCAAAAACGCAACAAACTTCATAAACGGCTTCGGGATCGCCCATCGCGAGGGCTCTGTGCAGCCACCTTTCCCTGTCATGTTCTTCCCATGGTCTGGGTTTCCAATCGACCACATCGATGACCACCTCGTGCGTTTTTAACAAGATCCTGTTTCGGTCGTTCGGGAATTTTTCTACGTAATCTCTCAATTCGCCCAAATAGGTTCTGGCAAGCATAACATTTCCGACATTCGTGCTGTTATCAATACGTTCCTTTAGCATCCAAAACACGTCATCGTTCGCAGTGACACCATCCCAGCACGTCAACCCCTCTTCAATGTGCCGCATGCTTTCTTCCGGTGACCGCCTTGAGTTACTCCAGACCAGCATCCTTTTTATCCTGATTCTTTTGTTATTTTCAGTTTCATTCATATAAAGAGCTTCCAGCAGCGCGATGGCTTCCGTCGTTCTGTCCAGGTACATGTACACCTCTGCCAGCGCCAACTGGATGTCGATTTTCTGCTCATTCGCTATCGAAACGAAAGGAGCATGTGCCAGTTCCCACGCGTGCTCCAAGCATTCGCGCGCGGACTGGTACGCACGCAGCGAAATGTAATGCTGGCCGGCATGGTATAAAACAGGAATGGCCTCTTGTGCGTCCACCAGGTTGCCGGCCATTCTGACATGATAGGCGGATCGCACCACATCCCCCCGCCAAGCAACCGCGAGCGCTTTGTGGATGTGACGAATTTCGATGCTGGACAACTGTTGGGAAACGGCCACTTGATACAACGGATGGCGAAACGTGTACTCGATGTTGTGCGATGGTCCTGTTTCCATGATCAGGTCAGCGCGCACCAGATTCGACAAGGCGGTCGTCAACTCGTCTTCAGGAACTCCCGTCAACTGAGCCAGGATGGCCCATGGCAACGCATTGTCACTGACAGCAAGCAAGCGCATGATCGTTCTCTCGAGGCGTGGCATGTCGTTCATGCGCGCGGATATGATGGCCGCGACCTGCAAAGGCACGTTCTTCTTAAAGAGTTCCTGGATATCGGCCAAGCCGTTGCTACGACGTAACTCGACGCGATCCGCCACCATACGCAACATTTCAAGGATGAACAGTGGGACGCCGACCGCCTGGTCAAGTACATACCGCCGCACATCTTCGTCCACCTTGTGTCCGAAGAAACTGGTGATGAGTGCGTCTGCCTCCGCGACCTGCAACGGACGGAGCGCAATGTGATGGACCTGCGGCTGCCGCATCCAGGCAGCCAAGAATTCCTTATCGTTTGAATGATCTGTACTCATCCCCTGCGTCCTGCAGGTACCGATGAACAGCATGCGGCAGCGTTCCGTATGCCGTAAAAAATACTGCAACCAATCCAGCGTATCCTCATCCGCTTCAGGCAAATCGTCCATCCACAGGACAGCCGGTTTTAACTCTGTTACATCCACGATGAAGCGACGCAGCGTCTCAAACAGCCAGGTGCGCTCCAACCCCTGTCTTGCCGGGTAAAACACCATGCGTTTCCCGAGTTCAGGGAAAACCATGGACAAATAAGGGTATTTCTCCGCAAACAGACCTCGAAGTTCTGCGGACAAGCCTTCGATGGCCACCCGCAGGACCTGGAACAACGATGAGAACGGCAGACCTCGGCCAACGGCCTGTGCCCTGCACGGCCAAACTGCTGCCTGAGCTTCTCTATTCTGTGCCATGAAGTGTCCGGTGAATTCCTGGACGAGACGGCTTTTTCCAATGCCCGCTTCGCCGGTGATGAGCACCACCTGCATGTCACCATGACAAGCCCGGTCCCACAAGGCACGCAATGTCGATAATTCCCTTTGTCTTCCCACAAAAGGAAGCTCGGATTGACTGCTCACGCTCAGCCTCGCATTCAACTTCGCCTCACCAAGCCTCTTCGTTCCCAATTCGCGAACGGACCATGTGAACAAACCCAACCGAACACAAACAGCGCAATGAGCGTGATCCCCACCGAGGCGAGGAGTGCAGCCGTGGCGTGAGGAATGAAAATGTACGGAGACAATGGGATGATGCCGCCTGCGACGTATGACAAACCGATGGTCACGGAGCTGTTCCGGGCCCGCTTGGGATCTGGCTCTTCAAGCCCGAGCTCAAACTTCATCATGAAATCGACCCACTTGTCGCGGTCCTGCGTGATAGCCTCCACCAACGACGGCACGCGTGCTTCCGGGACGCCCCATCCACGCAGCACGTCGGCCACTTCCTCCCGCTCGCGGTCCGGCAACTCCGCCACCTCGCGCCGTTCCCGTTCCAGCTCGGCGAAGTAATGTTCGCGATCCGTCTTCGCCGCCAGATATCCTCCCAATCCCATGGCGATACATCCGGCAGCGATCTCGGCTATCCCCGCGATGACCACCAGGTGGGACCGCACCGCCTGCGGCCAAACCGAGATCTGCACAGTTCACCTCACCACGGGTACCGCCAAGTCAGCACACCGTTCACCCGGCTTGCTCATCACCACGCCCGGACAATACCGCTCCATGAGCTCCTGCCCGATGCGCGCCCGCCGTACCCGTTCACGACCGAGCGTGATCGCGAGATCCTCCAGATGCCCGCCCGAAGGGTAAAGGTTCGGCGCGTTGCGCAGCCCGTACTTGATGTAGACCGGGCTGGTCAGCGAGATCAGTTCCGGGATCTCGTAATACCGCACGAATCCTCCAAGATCATCCGGTACTTCCACATAGATGTCAAGCGGTACCGAGGTCACCGCCCGCACCGCAGCCAACTGACCGAGGCTTAGGTCTGTGCTTACATTGATGGTATCCGCTCCGTACCGCTCCAAGAGCAACGCCGTCGCCGGGTTGGCCACGCCCATCATGACCGACACCTTATACTTCATGTCGGCAGGGATTTCCCCACGGCTGCGCAGCTCGCCGAGCACCCACAACAGACCGTCGTCCGCCACCAGCACACTGCGGATGCCGAGCGCGTACGCCCGCTTGACCTCCTCTACCGACTGCACCATTTGTTCCACGCCGAGCGTTCGGCTCCTGACCATCCCTCCCGCGTCCGATTTGGCCAGCGGGCTCAGGTGCCACCCGGCGCGCGGCCCGATGAACAGGCTCACCTCAATCCCGGCTTCCGCGCCCAACCGGGCCATCTCGCGGATCTCCTCATCGGTCAGCAACAGCACGCCGCTGCCTTGGGACACCCGGTGCAACCTCACCCCCAGCCGTTCCGCCTCTTCCAGCACCGCCCGCAGCACCCGCGGGCCCTCGCAACTCGGAATCTCCACCCGAACCTGCGCACCGTCCGTGAACCGTTTCGTGCTCGGTCCCCAATCGATCCCGTCCCTGTCCGGTAGTCCCAGCCTCTTCAACGCCGCTCTGGCCT
This sequence comes from Paenalicyclobacillus cellulosilyticus, assembly GCF_014647315.1. Taxonomy (GTDB): domain Bacteria; phylum Bacillota; class Bacilli; order Alicyclobacillales; family Alicyclobacillaceae; genus Alicyclobacillus_J; species Alicyclobacillus_J cellulosilyticus. The sequence continues at coordinate 990 of NZ_BMOY01000051.1, read as the reverse complement.
CGTCATACAAGGGGATCTCCTCCCTGCAGCACTGGCTCAGCAAATCGTTCGCCCGTTTCTGAATTGCACCCAAGTCACTGTTCCATGGACACCACCAGCATATGCGTTCCCCCTTTTCCATCCATGTGCTTGTGATGTGAATGTGATTCCTGAAAAGCAGTGCACCTGTACGATGCGCACCGGTCACGGCACGAGTCTCCTCGAATGGTTCCTTCCTCCACAAGGTGCGCTGCGGTTTGCGGTCACGTTCTCCGAGTCTTCCGCCTTTGCCAAAACCTTGTTCATTCATTCGGCTGCTGAGACCAGAATTCCTCGTCAGCAACAAGTATTCCGCGTGTTCAATTCAGAGCGGATCCATCGCGAGACGGCCGACCGGCTTGAAAAGCTCAGTCCGTCCAGAGTTCGTCCCCAACTTGTCCCCAAGCCCGCTGAACCGCCTCGATTTCCATCCGGAACCAAAAAGAAAAACCCCTTGGGTACAGGGGTTTCGGGGTTTTCACCTTGGAGCGGGTGAAGGGAATCGAACCCTCGCATCCAGCTTGGAAGGCTGGAGTTCTACCACTGAACTACACCCGCACAGCTTATTCTGAAAATCAAGAATACAAGATCATCCAGATATGGAATCCTTTAGTGGTGGGCCCACTAGGACTTGAACCTAGAACCAACCGGTTATGAGCCGGCCGCTCTGACCATTGAGCTATGGGCCCTGAATCTGGAGCGGAAGACGGGATTCGAACCCGCGGCCCTCGCCTTGGCAAGGCGATGCTCTACCCCTGAGCTACTTCCGCACGCCCTTCGCATCAGGACGCACAACTCATTATAATCAGCCCATAACCCAATGGCAAGAACGATACTGTAAAGTGCACCGGGAACAAGCCGAGCGCTCTCTCGACCTGCTCCCGACGCTCGCTTCATTTCTCTCGCCTGGCAGCGTCCTACTTTCCCGGGAGCTCCCGCTCCCAGTATCCTCGGCGCTGGAGGGCTTAACGG
>NZ_BMOY01000050.1 GCF_014647315.1 Paenalicyclobacillus cellulosilyticus | reverse complement strand
GCTCCACCCGCCCCTCCTCGACGCGGTCCCCTTGAATGACGTAAAGCAGGCTGTCGCGGTGCACCGGCACGCTGGCTGGTGAGCGCGTCGAGCGCCGCAATCTCCGCCGCCACGTCGAGCCGCGGGAACAGCGGTTCGCCTGTGGCGACCGGCGTCCCTGCCGCCGCGCGCCCGAAGGGCCTGAGGCTCTCCCAGGTTTGCAATTCCGGCGCGACGCCGTACTGGGCAAAGATCCGCGCCGCCGTGCGCGGCAAAAACGGGCTGATGAGCACGGCGATGACCCGGATGACCTCGCAGAGGGTATACATCACCGTATGAAGCCGCGCAAATTCGCCGTTCTTGTGCAGTGCCCACGGCGCCGTCTCATCGATGTATTTGTTCGCCCGCCCGACGAGTTTCCAGACGGCGGCGAGCGCCACCGAAAACTGCAGGTCGTCCATCGCCGCCGCCATCTCGTCGACGACCGCGGCCGCGAGCTCAGCCAGCTCTGCCTCGCCGGCCGCCGCCGGCCCGGGTGCCGGCACCCGGCCGCCGGCAAACCGGTGCAACATCGCCGCCGTCCGGTGGACGAGGTTGCCGAGGTCGTTGGCGAGATCGAAATTCATGCGCTCGACGAGCCCTTCCGGCGTGAACACCCCGTCCTGGCCGAACGGGATCTCGCGCAACAAGAAGTAGCGAATGGCGTCGCTGCCGTAGCGCGCGATGAGCAGCTTGGGATCGATCACGTTGCCCTTCGACTTGCTCATCTTCCCGTCCTTCATCATGAAGAAGCCGTGGGCGTACACCTGTTTCGGCAACGGCAAGCCCAGGGCCATCAGGAAGATGGGCCAGTAGATGACGTGGAAGCGGACGATGTCCTTGCCCACCAGGTGGAGGTCGGCCGGCCAGTAGCGCTCGAACTTCGCGCGTTGCGCCGGATCGTCCGATCCGTAGCCGATGGCGGTGATGTAGTTGGTGAGCGCGTCGAGCCAGACGTACACGACGTGCTTCGGATCGCGCGGGACGTGGATGCCCCAGTCAAACGCCGTGCGCGAGACGCACAAATCCTGCAGGCCCGGCTTGATGAAGTTGTTGATCATCTCGTTCTTGCGCGACTCGGGCTGGATGAACGACGGGTTCTCCTCATAATACTTGAGCAACCTGTCCACGTACTTCTGCATCCGGAAGAAGTACGACGGCTCCTTGACGTACTTCACCGCGCGCCCGCAGTCCGGGCACTTGCCGTCCACCAGCTCCCGCTCCTGCCAGAACGACTCGCACGGCGTGCAATACCAACCCTCATACGTCCCCAGGTAGATGTCGCCTTGATCGATGAGCCGTTCAAATAGCTGGGCCACGACCTTCGTGTGGCGCGGCTCGGTCGTGCGGATGAAGTCGTCGTACGAGATGTCGAGTCGGTCCCAGAGGTCCTTGATCCACGCGACGATCTCGTCGAGGAACTCGAGCACGGGCTTGCCCGCCTCCTGCGCCCGGGCCTGGATCTTCTGGCCGTGCTCGTCGGTCCCGGTCAGAAACATCACGTCAAAACCCCGCAGCCGCTTGTAGCGCGCCAGCGCGTCCGCCGCGACGGTGGTGTATGCGTGTCCGATGTGCAGTTTGTCGTTCGGATAGTAAATCGGCGTGGTGATGTAAAACGTGTCTCGCGCCATGCCCTCGTCCTCCCATTGCCGCCGCAAGCGGAGTTGCGATACGGGCCTCTCGAACCCATTATAGCCGCTTTCTGGTCGGGTACAATCGAAGTTCACAGCGAATTCCTATTGCAAAATCCCAGCGCTGCGGTATAGTTAAATCAATTCAAGTATTTGCTTGTGATGATAGAGGTTCCCTAGAACGCCAGTGAAAGCGGGATCACTTTAGTTCTTTAACATCCTTAACTTACATTTTTGGAGAACATTGCATCCCAGGAGGGAACAACCATGAAGTCCACAGGCATCGTCCGTAAAGTCGATGAGTTGGGGCGGGTCGTCATCCCGATTGAACTGCGCCGGACACTGGGGATTGCGGAGAAGGACGCCTTGGAAATCTACGTCGACGGAGACCGCATCATCCTGAAGAAATATGAGCCGGCGTGCATCTTCTGCGGCCAGGCGGACGAGATCATCCACTTCAAGGGCAAGAACATCTGTCCGTCCTGCATCGCGGAGATGAGCTCCTGACGCCAAGCGAAGAGGAACCTCGTGCGCAGATCCCGCGCTGAACGCGGCGGCGGCTGCCGGGCGAGAGCGGCGGCCCGCGAGCCGCTTTTGTTTTTCCCGGCCGCGTTTCTTGGCCGCTTTTCCTGGTGTGCCCGGCGCGCCGGGCCGCCGGCACGCCGCTACGGCGCGGGGGCTTGGGGCAAGGTCGCCTGGTAGAGCGGTTTGCGGCGGACACCCGTCTCCGCCGCCACCTGGCGCACCGCCTCGGCATGGGAGAGGCCGGCCGCCATCCGCTGGCGCACCAAGGCTGCCGCATGCGCGAGCGGATCGCCCGTTGCGTTCGATGTACCTGCGAAGCTCGCGGCCCCCGCGGCACCGGATACGCCCGCTGCCCCCGCTGCGCCGGCCGCCGCCCCCGGTGCAGGCGGCCCGACCAACAGGACGTACTCGCCGCGCGGCGGATCCCCCTCCAGATACGCCAGCACCTCGGCCGGCGTGCCCGAGATGAACGTCTCGTGCACCTTGGTCAATTCTTTGGCAAGGACGACCTCCCGCGCCGGCCACACCTCGGCGAGGCAGCGCAGCGTCCGCGGCAAGCGGTGCGGCGACTCGTAAAACACGAGCGTCGCCGGGAGGGCGTCGAGGCGCGCGAACACCTGGCGCAACGCCGCCAACTCGCGCGGCAGGAAGCCGTAGAACAAAAACGGCTGCACCGGCAGGCCGCTCGCCACGAGCGCCGCCAAGACCGCGCTCGGACCGGGGATGGGGATGACCGGGACACCGTGGGCGACGGCTGCCGCCACCGCGCCGGCGCCGGGATCGGAGACGCCGGGCGTCCCTGCGTCACAGACGAGCGCAATCCGCTTGCCTTCCTGCCACCAGCGCACGAACTCGGCGGTGCGCAGCGCTTGGTTGTGCTCGTGGTAGCTGACGAGGCGCGGACCGCGGATGTCGTGCCGTTGCATCAACTTCAGCGCCTGACGGGTGTCCTCCGCGGCGATGATGTCCGCCTGGCGCAGCGTGGACAACAGCCGGAACGAACAGTCCTCAAGATTGCCGATGGGCGTGCTGCACACGTAAAGACACGGCCCGCCCGCCGTGCTGCGGCGGATGCGCAACACCATTTCCCCCTCCCCGCTGCGGATGTATGCCCCGAAAAGCAAAAAAGCCGCAGAACCTTCCCGGTCCCGCGGTCATCCGGACCTCACTTGTTCAAAAACGACATGCAGAAAAGGCACTCCCCTTCGGTGCGCAGGCTGCCGTACTTCAGATTGCAGATGTGGAACCCTTCGTCGTAGATCCGCCGCAGGTTCTCCCTGCCGGAACTCAACACGTCGTCGTGGGTGACGGCGTTGCGCCACCGCTCGTTTTCCTGCGACAGCCGCTGGTTCTCCTCGAGCAATTCGACAATCTTCTGTTTCAAGGCCCCGAGCTCCACGTACAGCTCGCCGATCCGCTCCTCCAGGTTCGCGACCTGCACAAACAGCGACTGCTTATCCATGTCCGCTCGCCTCGCGGGAAGTGATGGTTACAGCGCGATCCCCTGCTCCTGATAGCTGTCGTTCTCGAACTTGAGACAGCACATCAACCGCCCGCACAATCCGGAGATCTTCGCCGGGTTGAGCGACAGACTCTGGTCCTTTGCCATGCGGATGGAGACCGGATCGAACTCACCCATCCAGGTGCTGCAGCAGAGCAGACGGCCGCATGGGCCGATGCCGCCGAGGATCTTCGCCTCGTCGCGGACGCCAATCTGCCGCAGCTCGATGCGGACGCGGAACACCGATGCCAGATCCCGCACCAGCTCGCGGAAGTCGACTCTGCCTTCCGCCGTGAAATAGAAGATGAGCTTGTTGCGGTCGAACGTGTATTCCGCGTCGACCAACTTCATCTCCAGCTTGTGTTGCTTGACCTTCTCGCGGAAGATGCCCATGGCCCGCTTGGCCAACTGCTTGTTGTGCTGCACCACTTCCGCGTCCTTGCTGTCCGCGACGCGGATGATCTCCTTGAGCGGCAGGACGACGTCCTGCTCGGAAACTTCCTTGCGCCCCACGACCACCTGGCCGTACTCAATCCCGCGCGCGGTCTCGACGATGACGTAATCGTTGCGCTCGACCGGCCAACGGCCAGGGTCAAAGTAGTATATCTTTCCCGCCGGTTTGAAGCGGACGCCGACCACTTGATACATAGGAATGACCTCCGTCACCGAGGTTGTCCGGGCGTGTCCGCCGTGCCGGATGGGCCTCCTTTCCGGACTTGAAACAAGCGAACGCACAACTGCTCGGCGTTGAGTGCCGCAGCGACGTGCGACTGCAGGCGTGCCCGGGCGTCTGTCACCAAGGCGATGTACGCGGCCAACTCCTCCGGCTCCGCATACGCCGCTTGGCGCGCCAAGTCCTCCCCGTGCTCCGCGAAGCGAATATACCGTGCATCCCCCACCCGCCAGTGGAGGATATCGCGCAACCAGAGCGCCAAGAGATGCAAGGCGTCCGCCGGGTCCGCGCCGGCTGTCGCCTGCAGCCACGCCTCCGCGAGCGCCAGGCTCGGCAGGGCGCGCTGCAACAGCATCTCCGTCCATTGTATCACCGCCGGTAAGAGGGCTGCAAACCCGCTGTCCCGGCCCTCCGCGGCGGCGGAGGCCAGCGCCACCTGGTCTTCCCACGGCCGCGCATCCCCTGCGGCGCCGAGGCGGTAGACCTGGCAACGGGAGACAATGGTCGGCAGCACGCGCGGCAGTTGCCTGGCTGTCAACAGCGCCACCGCCTCCCCCGGCGGCTCCTCCAAGGTCTTGAGCAGCCGGTTGGCCGCCACCGGCGTCGCCCGGTCGATCCCCCGCACGGCGTACACCGTGCGCGATCCGCTGTGCGCCCGCAGCGCGAGCCGCGCTTGCAGGGACTCGACCTCGGCGGTCTTGAGCGAGGCCTCGGCGTCGGCATCGATCACATGGTAGTCCGGGTGCGCGCCGCGCTCCATCTTCTTGCATGCGTCGCACGTCCCGCAAGGCACCGGATCGCCCTGGCACAGGATCATTTTAGCCAAAAATTCTGTTAAATCTCGCGTGACCTCCGGCTGCCCGACGAAGAGCAACGCGTGGGGTAACTGACCGCGGCGCAAGACTTCATACAGCGGAGCCAGATGATCCGCATGGTGGGGCCATTCGTGAAATGCGCGCAGTGTCATGGAGGACCTCAGAACTGCTCGAACTGCTCGATGTCGAGGACGAACACCGTGGCACCGCCGACCTGCACCGTGACGGGGTACGGCACGTACGATTCCAACTGGTTGCCCATCGGCGACATCGGCGTGACGACCTGTTCCCGGGAGCGGCAGCTGTTGCGGATGATGTCCAGCACCTCCGGCACCCGCTCGTCCTGGGTGCCAATCATGAATGTGGTGTTGCCGGCGTGCAAAAATCCGCCCGTCGTCGCCAGCTTCGTCGCTCGCACCCCGTTTTTTACCAAATTCTGCGCCAAGCGCCCGCTGTCCTTGTCTTGCACAACCGCGATGATGAGTTTCACGCACGTCACCTCCTGGAGGGCCGCGCTGCCGGTCAACCGGTACCGCCCTTGCGTAAGCAATTCACCACAACCGCCCAGATCTCCTGCTCGACCGCGTCCGCCGGCAACCGGCCGTCGAGCACGCGAATCCGCCCCGGTTCCGCAGCCGCCAAGCGCAAAAACGACTCTCGCACACGGTAAAAGTAGGCGCTGTCTCGCTGTTCAATCCGGTCCAAGCCCTGGCCGGCGCGGGACGCGCGCACCCGGCGCCGGCTTTCCTCGACCGGCACGTCGAGCAGGAAGGTGAGATCCGGGCGCAGACCGCCGGTCGCCAGGCGGTTGACGGCCGCCACCGCTTCCTCGCCCACGCCGAGACCGGCTCCCTGATACGCGATGGACGCGTCGACGAACCGGTCGCAGAGGACGATGGCCCCCGTCCTGAGTGCCGGTCGAATCACCTGGCGCACCAGCTGCGCCCGCGAGGCGGCGTACAGCAATACCTCCGTCTCGGGCGCCATGTCCCGGTGCTCCGGGTGCAGGAGCAGGGCGCGCAACTGGTCTCCGATGGGCGTGCCGCCCGGCTCCCGCGTGGCGACGACCGTCCACCCGGCCGCCGCGAGCTTCCGGCGCAGCCGCTCGGCCTGCGTCGTCTTCCCTGCGCCGTCCAAGCCTTCAAACGTGATGAACATCCCCCGTCTCCTTCCCGTGTCACCTGAAACACCCCGCCCGCGGCGGTCTGTCGCTTACGCCAGCACCCAGGCGCATCCATCCGCGAGGCCGTGCAGGGCCAGCCCCATGTCCGCCAGGGCGGCGATGGCCTCACAGAGCGCCGGGCTGAACCGTTGCCCCGGCCAGATGACCGGCACCCCCGGCGGATACGGCGTCACCGGCTGGGCGCACACCCTGCCCGCCGCGGCCCGCACCGGCACCCGCGTGCGCGGGCGATGGAACGCTTGGCGCGGCGGCAGGGCGAACGGCGCCGCCAGGTTGGCGAACAACTCGTCCCACCAGGCGGACGGGAGGTCATCGCCGGCGCCGCGCATCCCCCATGCCGCCGCCCACGCCCGCCAGACCTCCAGATAGCGGGCGACGTCAGCCTCCCGCGCACCGAGGCCGAAGATGCTGAGCACGCCGAGGGCATCCCCGTATTCCGGCACCACCCCCGCCGCCGCCAGCCGCCGCTGCAAATCCGCACCCGCCGCCCGCGACGGCACCGGCTGCCAGTGGCGGAGCGGATCGCGCCGGATGCCGGGAGGAAGCCCGGCGTCGACGGGACCCGCCTCGGCCCAGAAGGCAGCCACCGCCGTCAGGGCGCGCGCGGCGGTGCTTGCCCCGTCGGTGCGCAACCACGCCTGCACCGCGTCGATAGAGGCGAGCAACAAATAAGAAGGGCTGGTCGTCTGCAGCAGACGCAGCATCTCCGCCACCCGCTCCGGCGCCACGCGCGGCCCCTGGCAGTGCACCCACGCCGTCTGCGTCAGGCCGGGGAGGAGCTTGTGCACGCTCTGCACCACCACGTCCGCACCGGCGGCGACGCTGTGCGGCGGCAGACCGGGTGCGAGACCCAGGTGCGCCCCGTGCGCCTCATCGACGAGCAAGGGTTTCCCCGCCGCGTGCACCACCTGCGCGATCTCGCCGACCGGCGCCACCCAACCTTGATAGGTGGGCGAGGTGAGGAACACGGCGGCCGTGTCCGGATGGGCTGCGAGCGCCGCGGCCGCGTCGTCAGCGGTCGGCGGCAGGACACTGCGCAGCGCCGGGCTGTAACGGGGCGGCCAGAAGGCCGGGACGGCGCCTGACCACAGCACACCTCGCCAGGCGCTCTGGTGGCACGGGTTGAGAAAGAGCACCTTCCCGCCCTCCGGGACGGCGGCCATCAGCGCAGCCATGACGCCGGCGGTCGATCCGTTGACGCTGTACCAGCACGCTTCCGATCCGTACCACGCTGCGGCCAGGGCCTGGGAGGCGGCAATGCAGCCGTCCGGCTGTTGCAGGTCATCGAGGCCGGGCAGTTCGGTAAGATCGAGCTTTGCCGCCTGGCCGAGCCACAGGGCGAGCGGTGCAGGCAACAGCCGCCCCTGGCGGTGACCCGGGACGTGGAGCGGGCAGACCGCCGCCTGGACGTGGCGGATGAGCGCGTCGAGAATCGGCGTGCTTGCGCCGGGCGTCCTGTCCTCGGGTGTCCATGCACCGGGCGTCTTTGCCCCCATCCCTTGCGCCGCCTCCGTCTCTTGATCCGCGTATGTCCGCGCGCGTCGACACGTACAGTATAGCGCAGACGACGATTTTTCCCAGGGCCGCGCCTTGTGCACGTCCTCGGCGAGGACGGGCCGGACAGGCACGAGCAGCGAGGACGGGCCGGAATGCGCCTGACGAGCCAAGCGGGCCACAGGAGGTGCGCGCGTGATAACCGGAGGCGGATTTTCCATCATCGTACGCCTGGAGATGGCAGCCGGGACTGGGTTCAGCCAGGTGGCAGCGGCGATCGCGGACGCGGGCGGCGACATCGTCGCCCTCGACACGGTGCACGTCGGCCGGCACGCCGTGCTGCGCGACATCACGGTCAATCTCCGCCGCGAGGAAGACGGCGAGCAGGTGCTCGCGGCGCTGCGGAACCATCCTGGCGTGCGGGTCGTGCACGTGTCCGACCGGACGTTCCTCGTCCACTTGGGCGGCAAGATTGAGGTCCAGGCCAAAACCCCCGTCAAAAACCGGGACGACCTTTCCCGCGTGTATACCCCTGGGGTGGCGCGGGTGTGCCTCGCCATCCGCGACGACCCGGCGAAGGCGTTTCAACTGACCATCAAGCGCAACACGGTGGCGGTGGTCACGGACGGCACGGCGGTGCTCGGCCTTGGCGACATCGGCCCGGAGGCGGCGTTGCCGGTCATGGAGGGGAAGGCGATGCTGTTCAAACAGTTCGCGGACGTCGATGCGTTCCCCATCTGCCTCGCCACCCGGGATCCGGACGAGATTGTGCGCACGGTCAAAGCCATCGCGCCGGCGTTCGGCGGCATCAATCTCGAGGACATCAGCGCACCCCGCTGCTTCGAGATTGAAACGCGGCTCAAGGCGGAGCTCGACATCCCGGTCTTTCACGACGACCAGCACGGGACCGCGGTGGTGATGCTCGCCGGCCTCCTCAACGCGGTGCGACTGGTCGGCAAGCGGTTGACGGACCTCAAGGTGGTGGTGTGCGGCATCGGCGCAGCCGGCGTGGCGTGCACCAAGATCCTCCTCGCGGCCGGCGTGCAACACATCACCGGCGTCGACCGCCCCGGCATCCTCCACCCGGAAGCGGCGTATGACAACCCCGTGTGGCGTTGGTACGCGGCGCACACGAATCCGGAGCGGCGCCAAGGCGGCTTGGCCGAGGCGTTGGACGGCGCGGACGTGTTCATCGGCGTGTCGGGGCCGGGCGTGCTTCGCGTCGAGCACATTCAGCGCATGGCGCGCGATCCGATTGTCTTCGCGATGGCCAACCCGACGCCGGAGATCCCGCCGGAAGAAGCGGAGCCGTACGTCCGCATCCTCGCCACCGGGCGCTCGGATTATCCGAACCAAATCAACAACGTCCTGTGCTTTCCTGGGATGTTCCGCGGCGCCCTCGACGCCAGGGCGCGGGAGATCAACGAGGAGATGAAACTGGCGGCGGCGCGCGCCATCGCCTCGTGCGTCGGCGAGGACGAGCTGAACGAACAGTACATCGTGCCGAGCGTCTTCAATCAGCGCGTGGTGAAGGCGGTCAGCCGCGCGGTGGCGGAAGCGGCGTATCAGACCGGCGTGGCCCGCCGCGACGCCCCGCACGTCCTGCGCGACTGAAGACCCCGCGCGCGTTCACCGCGGCGCCCAGATTTGGCGCAGGCGTTCCACAAAAAAGGCGTAGCGGGCGTCGGACACGTCGGTCATCACCATCTCCCGCTCGCATGCGGTGCAGATGAACGCACCACACACCGTGATCCCGTCCGTCCGGGCCTCGCCGCACACGATGCAGTTGGCCGGCCGGACGGGTGCGGCCGGCGGGCACACGGGTTGTCCTTGGCTTGCCATCGTCGGATTGCCTCCATCCACCTCGGCGCGTCTGCCAACTTGTTGCCTGTCCAAAGGTCTCGCTTCTAGTATGGCTGTCGGCGCAGCTTCGTAAACCTGCGAGATCACCACAACTGGTGCAGCCCGATGAGAATGAGCAAAGTGCCGGCCGCCACCGTCGCCCGGTCGCCGAACGCCTTGGCGGCAAAGCGGCGGCCAAGGTAAGCGCTCATCCCAAGCAGCACGTAGCTCGCCGCGGCGACCGCCACCGCCGTCCAGGCGATGTCGATGCGGACCACACCCGCGTCAAAACCGCCGACCAAGGCGTTCATGGCCAACGCCAAACCCAGCACCGTCGCCTCACCGAGGCTGATGGTCTGCGAGCGGTCGAAGTCGGCGGCGAGCGGATCGCGCAGGATACGGGAGACCACATTGTGCGGCGTCCGGCCCCGGCGCGCCCGTTCCCGCCACGGGGCGGTGAGGACCCACACCCCCACCGCCATCAAGGCCGCGGCACCCAACCACGCCGCCAGATGCGGGGGAAGCACGCGGGTGATGACCCGCCCAATCCAGCCGGAGAGGAGCGTCGCCAGACCAGAGATGACGGCGATGATGAGGTTGGCCCACCAGGAGATGCCCATGCCCCGCACCCCGTAGGCAATTCCTACGCCCGCGTTGTCCAGGTTGGACGCAAGCGCGATGGCGAGGATGGTCACCAGACTCTGCCCCACACGGCGCCACCTCCCGTACATTCCCTACACCTTATGTGCCGGGGCTCGTCGCTGTTTCAGCCGGCGCGCCGCCCGGCCGGTGCTGCCCGGCCTGCGGCCCGCATGCCCGCCGCTTGGGGGCCGGCCGCAGGCCGGCGAGGGAGGGGCTTGTGTTAGAATGGAGGCGGCTCAACGGAAGTGGAGGGATCCCGCACGCGTTCGTCCAATCTCACCCGCGGCGCCTCCATCATGGTCGCCTGCGTGACCATCGCCAAACTGCTCGGGTTGATCTACATCTTCCCGCTCACCCGCCTCATCGGCGATGCGGGCATCGGCATCTACGCGAACGCCTACAACCTGTACGCCATCCTGCTCACCCTCTCCACGGCCGGCTTCCCGACCGCCATGGGCAAGGTCATCGCGGAGCGTTTGGCCCTGCGCCAATACCGCGAAGTGGAAGAGGTGTACCGCACCACCCTGCGCACCGTGTTCTGTCTGGGGGCGGCGTTGTTCGTCGTGATGTGGTTCGGGGCGCCTGTCTACAGCCGCCTGGTGGCGCTGAAGGCACCCGGAGCGTCGGCGCAATCCCTGGTGTGGTCGGTGCGGGCGGTGGCGCCGTGCCTGCTGTTGGTGCCGGTGATGAGCGCCCTGCGCGGGTACCTGCAGGGGTTCCAGCGGCTCGAACCGTCCGCCTACTCGCAGGCCATCGAACAGCTTGTCCGCGTCGTGGCCATTGTCGCCGGAGCTGCCTGGATCATGCAGCGGACGCACGGGAATGTGGCCGCGGGCGCCGCGGCCGCGACGTTTGGCGCCGTGGCCGGCGCGGCGGCCGGGCTCTTGTGGTTGTGGGCGGCGGTGTGGCCGCTGCGCCGCGAGTTCAAGCACCGCATGCTGCGATCCCGCTTCCGTCCGCGCCGCCGCTCCGGCGCGTTCCGCGCGCTCGCCGCCGTCGCGCTGCCGGTGAGCCTCGGGGCGCTGGTCGTCCCCTTCTCCGGCGTGGTCGATTCACTGACGGTGCAGAACCTGTTGCTGTGGGGCGGCGCGAGCCTGACGGAGGCCGAAGCCCGGTACGGCGTGCTCTCGCGCCAAGCGTTCCAGCTGATCCAGTTGCCGCTGGCGTTCGCCATGGCCGTCGGCGCCTCGGTCCTCCCTGCCATCGCCAGCGCCGTGGCCAGCCGCGACGGCGCCGCCGTCGCCCGGCACACCGCCGGGACGCTGCGTTCGATGTTTCTCATCACCGTACCGGTGGCGGCGGCGCTCTTGGTGCTGGCACAACCGCTGGATCTGGTGCTGTTCGGCAAGACGGAGGGCGCACCCATCATCGCCAGTGTCTCGTTCATGGGCATCTTCAGCAGCCTGGAGCTCACATCCACCTACATGCTCCAGGGTCTCGGGCAGATGTACCGCCCGGTGCGCAACATGTTTCTCGGCATCTTCGTGAAACTTTTGCTCAACTTCGCCCTCATCATCCCGTTTGGGATCATGGGGGCTGCCGTGAGCAGCACGGTGGGATACCTCTTCTCCTCAACACTCAACGTCCTGGCGGTCAAAAAATACGGCCAGCTGCGCCTCTCTGTACTGCGCCTGGCTGGTCCGTTCATCGTGTCCGGGGTCATCCTGGCGGGCGTGATGGGAGGCGTGCGCGCCGGAGTGACGGCCGGGCTGGCCCGATTCGGCCATCCGGCCGGCCTGTGGGCGGCGGTGTGCGAACTGCTGGCCGCGCTCGCCACAGGGGGGGCGGTGTACCTGTTCACGGTCATCCGCATGCGCGCGGTGACCGCGGCGGAGCTGGCGCGGCTGCCTGCGGTGGGCGGACGGCTGTCGCGCCTCGCCGCGCGCTGGCAGGCGCGGTGATCACGACGCCGGGATGGGCATGTCACGCTGCGGGCAAGACCCAGGTGTGGAGGACCAGCATCGCCGCCCAGCCCGGCACCCCAAGCAAACCGGCGGTGAATACCGTCACCGGATTGAGCGGCAGGTGCAAATGGACGAACTGGCCCACCCAGTTCCCGCACAGGACGAGCAACGACCCAAGCGCGGCCGCCCGCACCGCCCGCCATATCACAGCACCCGGCGATACGCCGAGCTGCGCGAGGATGAACAGCGCCACCAGTCCGACCGCGCCCCAGAACAACCACTGGCCTGCCACTCAGCGCACCCCCGCACCGTGGACGGCGCTTGGCCGCCGCGCCGTCAATGGGTATCCGACCATCCGCTCCACACGCCCTCCACCGAGATGTTCAACCGCCGCGCCAGCTGAAATAAGTAGTTGAATTGCCGCTCCGCCGCCCCGAGGCGGAAGACGACGTGATCGATGAGCAGCGGCTCGGTGACGGTGTCGAACTGCCGTTGTGCGATCTCCATTTCCTGTTTCGAACGCCGGAGCGCCTCCAGCAAGGCCGCCACGTCGATCTCCGCAGCCCCGCCGGACGCACCGGCCTGGTCAGGTTGCCACATCCCCTCCACCGTGTGTCCTGGATACGCCAACATGACAAAACCTCCCCTTGCGTGGCTACTCCATCATAGACAAGCAAAGGGAGGTTTATGACCGTCCGCCCGCGCGGGCCATGTGCGGCTTTCGGCAGACGGATCCCGCACCTGCCGCGAACGCTTTCCCCGCCGCGCCGGCAGGCGCTTCACACGTGCCGCCGGCCTTCGAGCGCCTTGGCGAGGGTGACCTCATCCGCGTACTCCAGGTCCGCACCCACCGGCAGGCCGTGCGCGAGCCGCGTCACCGTGACCGGAAAGGGCTTGAGCAGGCGGGCGATGTACATCGCGGTGGCCTCGCCTTCGACATTCGGGTTGGTGGCGAGGATGACTTCGCGGATGTCCGAGTCGGCAATCCGCTGCAACAGCTGCCGAATGCGCAGGTCGTTGGGACCGACCCCGTCCATGGGCGAGATGGCGCCGTGCAGGACGTGATACATCCCGCGGTACTCGTGCGTTCGTTCCATCGCCATCACGTCTTTCGGGTCCTGGACGACGCAGAGAGTGTGCGTGTCGCGGGCGGGATCGCTGCAGATGGCGCACGGGCTGGCCTCCGTGATGTTGCAACAGACCGCGCATTCGGTGAGTTTCGTCTTCACGTCCGCGAGCGCGCGGGCGAACGCCGCCACCTCGTCCGCCGGCATGCCGAGGACGTGGAACGCCAGGCGAGCCGCCGTCTTCGGTCCGATGCCGGGCAGCTTCATGAAGTGTTCGATGAGGCGGCTGATGGGCTCAGGATACCCCCACATGCGCTGTGCCTCACACTCAGAACAGCCCGGGCAGGTTCAGGCCCCGCGTGTACTTGCTCAGTTCCTGGTTGGCCAGCTCATCCGCCTTCTGCAGCGCATCCCGCATCGCCGCCACAATCAGGTCCTGGAGCATCTCCACATCGTCCGGATCCACGACTTCTTTGGCGATCTCGACCGACTGCACCATCTTGTGCCCGTTGAGGACGACCTTCACGGCGCCGCCTCCCGCCGTCCCCTCGACCGTCCGCTGGCCCAAGGCTTCCTGGGCTTTGAGGAGCTCCTCCTGCATCTTCTTCGCTTGGCGCATCAACTGATTCATGTTCTTCATCCTGCGTCACTCTCCGTCCTCGACTTCGACCAAATCGGCGCCGAACAACGCCACCACCGCATCCACGAGATTGGGTTCGCGGCTCGCCGCGAGTTCGTCGCCCAGCGCGGCGCTCGCCTGCCGGGACAACTGCTCCCAGTCCGCCTGCAGGATGGCGAGCAACCGCAACGGCCGCCCCAGGACCGCCGCCAAAGCCGCCTCGACGACGGCGCGCGACTCCGGCTTCATCACCGCGTCGCGGTGAATGCGGCTCGCAAACGACAGCACGACTTCCTCCGGTGTGGCGAGCACCATCTCGCCCCCGATGAGCCAGGCGTGGGTCTGGATGCGCTCCGCCTTGACGCGCTGCATCACCTCGGGCCACGCCGCGCGGACCGCGGCGAGGGTCGCCTCATCCGCACGTTGGACGAGGTCGCGCAGCACCTCGAGTTTGCGCTGGGTACGGCTCGCCGTCTTGCCCGCCGCTGCGGGACGGTGCGCGCGGGCTGGATCGGCGGGCGCCGGCCCGGTCTGCTCCGAACCGGACTGCGGTGCCTGCACGTGCTCCGCCGGCGCCGGCCCGGTCTGCACCGCACCGGGCTGCGGGGGCGCGGTTGTAGGGGCTCGTCGCGAAGTCGCGGCCGCCCACCATCGCCCGGATGGCGCCGGTCTGCGGAT
>NZ_BMOY01000049.1 GCF_014647315.1 Paenalicyclobacillus cellulosilyticus | reverse complement strand
GTTCAGCAAATACGGGCGCGGCTTTTACAACGAACTGGGACACAGGCTCAATCAACTGGAAATCCTCCGCTCCAAATCAATCAGTCACGAAAGATTTCGCTGTGCGCAGGTTGGATTCCTGTCGAAATTCGTCCCCTGCCCGAAGATCAGGCGCGGAATCTGTGGCTCGATAGCGATACCGATCCTTTTGAAGAGTAAAGTTACAGCGTAACTGTAACCGAAGGGTATAAAACAAACGGATTCCAATGGTCAATCACGAACGAATGGACAGCAATGGCCAATGCAGTCAATAGCGACTGCAAAGACTGCAACGACTGCAACGACTAAACCTATACTATACTTCGGCCAAAAAGTTAACATAACATATCTTATCGGACGTAGAAATCGAACGTCATCAAAGCGGTCGAGCCATGTTCTTTTGCCTCCACAGTACCACAGCACCACCGACGCCTGGAACCGCGTCCTCGCGTTTCATGGGTTTATGCCAAACTCTGGTTGTAAACCCAATCGACGAGGATGCTGATCCCCAAACCGCCGAGCACGAAACCGGCGAGCTTCTCCGACCACTTGCCAAGAGACGGTGCAAGCCTGGCGCCAAGCGTCCAACCCAGGCTGGAAAACACCAGCGCTTGCAGTGCGATGCATGGAATCAGAATCAACCACGGCAAGTCCAACAGACCAGCCGAAATTCCGACCATCAACTCGTCCATGCTTACGCTCGCGGCACTCCCAACCAGCGCCCACCCCATCCCTTGGCGAATGGATTCCTGTTGTAGCAAACGCGAAAGTTGGAGTAAACGCGAAGGCGTTTCCGTTTCACCTTCTGCTTCTTCTCCGTTTCCTTCTTCGACATGACCCATCCGTTCTTTCTCGTCTTCAAAAAAAACCATCCAAGCTGCCAACGCCACGAGCATCAGTCCGCCGGCAAAAGATGCCCATCGACCCAAGAACATGCCCACGCCCTTTCCCAGCAATGAACCTACCCAAAGCATCCCTGTTTCTGCGCACGCGAAGACCATGACCCACATCCATCCACGCCGATCTCGGCGAGGACTCTCCGCACGCTTCCACACGGCGAGGGAAGCGGACAGCCAGAACGAATCGATGCCCAACGACAGAAGGAGCCAGATAACATTCCAAACATTTCCGTTCATCATGTTCGTAAGCTCCTCGTTTCTCGATTCCCCCGTCCCGTGTGATAACATGGATCACATGGAATGAAGGTGAAGCATGGGAGGGAAACGCAGTTGCGTGGTCCAAGCGCACCTGAGGCGGAACGCAAGCTGACGCCGTTTACCGTATTTGTCGACACGGATTGCGCGCTTTGCCGGCTATGCGCAAACTGGCTGCGACGATGCGATACCCGTCATATCATCCGCTTCGTCTCTGCGCGGGACGGACAAAACGTGGCACGCTGCGGATTGGATCCATGGCTCGCCCTTGAAGAGATCCACATCCAGTCGGCGACCGGCGAGGTGCGAACCGGTGTGGACGGCCTGGTCTGGCTGTTTGCACACCTGCCTGTCCTGCGGCGTTTGGTCTGGCTGTACCACATACCGGGCGTGCCGTGGTTGGCGCGGCGGCTGTACCGAAGGATCGCGCGGCGGCGGTTGATGAACATCACGGTTCCGTGACCATCCCTTCGTGTGGTTGCACAGGACGGCTTTGGCCAGCGTTTTGCTCTCGACAAGGGCGGCAATACCCATAGATGGCGACGGTGTGATCGACGATATCGAAATCATCCATTTCCTCACGCATGGCCTCGATAGGACACACGTGAATCGGAATCGATTTGCCGCAGCGCAAGCATACCACGTGATGATGATGGGACGGTTCTTCACACGCCAAGCGGAACCGTGCCGCGTCATCCGCACCGTCCAACCGCTCGATGATCCGGTGTTGCAAAAGCAACTCCAGGGTACGATACACCGTGTCGAGGCTCAGGTTGGGATACATGGACAAGACATACGTGTACACGTCCTTTGCCGAAAACGTCTGACCAGGGTGATCCACGAACAGGGCGACAATCGCCTGCCGCTTTCCGGTGCATTTGTATCCAGCCGCTTTCAGTTGGCGTAATACCTCGCCGACGTCAGCCATCCCGGTTCTCCTCTCTTCTTCGTTCTCTTCGGCGACTTGGACCCCCCGTGCGTTTCATGCGATACGTTTTCGTGTGAAATCCCGTTTCTTGAAGTGGTCTTCATCAAGGAGGCCATCATCTTTAAATTGTACAGTAACATGGGAAGGAATCGATCACGCGTTTGCATCCTGTTCCGTTGCCATACCTGTCCTATCCCTGATGATAATCTACCTCTGATTATAAATCGTAATCATTCTTATTTACAACATGACGGTCCCTTGTTATAATGAGCCGTGCATGATGGCAGTTTAGACGGCAGTTCACAGAAAGCGTGGTATGCGTATGTGGTTCGTCCTCGGTTTGTGCACCTTGGCCGCGCTTGCCGATGTGCTCGGCGGTCTGTTGATGGTGGTTCGCCGTGTCGGTCCGCGCAGCGTCACGCTGCTCACCAGCCTGGGCGCAGGGTTTCTGCTCGGTGCCACCCTGTTGGACCGCTTACCCGATGCGCTGCACGAGTTACCCAATGTGGCGCCGTGGTTCGTCACTGTAGGTTATCTCACACTGCTCGCCCTTGAACATATGGGTAACGGGCGTTCCAAGCATCACCACGGTGGCCAAGACACCAAGGGGCCGCGGCCGACAGGACACGCCGTCACGGCCGAGGTCTGGATTGACCCGAAGGCCGCGGCCCTGTCGTTCGTCGGCCTCTTGTTCCATACCTTCATGGACGGGGTCATCATCGCCGGTGGTTTTGCCTTGAGCCCCGCGACGGGTTGGCTGATGTTCGTCGCCATCATGTTGCACAAAATCCCGGAAGGGTTCAGTATGGCGACCATCAGTTTGGCCGCGGGCACCTCGCGTTGGCGTGCCTTTCTGACCACCGTCGGCCTCGCCATCTCCACCCTTGCCGGGGCAATCGTCATGCTGCGGCTCGGCGTGACGGGCGGCACAGGGATCAAGCTGTTGATGGCGTTGGCCACCGGATCGTTCTTGTACATCGCGACGAGCGACCTCATCCCTGCGGTTCGCCACGAGGGTTACCGGGCCGTCCTTTGCATCCTGACCGGCGTCGGTTTGTTCTCACTGTCCCTCTGGTTGTTGCGATGGACGGGGCTCAGTTGACCCGGTCTGCGGCAGCGGGCCCGGGTGTGGCCGAATGGCCGGACCCCACGGGGCATAGCCGGACTCACCCGGGATGGGCGGCTGCCGCTCCAATCCAAGTTGGCTTGCGATACGGTTGACGAGATCGATCACGTCCAAGCGGTGGATCTGACCGAGGGTGTAGTACGGTTCGTTTCGCAGCCCTGGCTGGATGGGTTGCAGGGTGACCGGTTGCACCGTTCCTTTCCGTACCGGAACCTCAAAGACAACCGTCTCGTTATGCCCGGAGGCGACGACGAGGGCCGTCAGCGTGCCGACATCGCGAAAACGGGGATCCCGCGGCACCGTGATGTTCGCTCGCCAGATCCCTTCGCTGTCGGTCAAACCCGTCTTGACCAACCGGCCGTTACGGTCCATGAGGACGACGCGGGCATCTTGCAGCGCCCGAAAGTCGGATGCGGACACGACGCGAAACTGAATGACCGCGGACACCAGGCCGGATGCCGCTGCCTGCGGCACCCCCGGTTGCCGAAGCTGCGCTTGCACCACCTGTCCCGTGACCGGCGCGCTCGTGAGAAGCCAACATACCGCAGCACAAAGCGCGGTCTGCGCAGGTTTCATCCTTTCTCTGCCTCCCTGATCCCCGTGCCGCCTGCACACGGATGCGTGCAGGTTGCGGGGTCCGATTTGAAACTATTGTGTTCGGAGGCAGCCTTTTGGATACTTGAAGGTGTCGCGGCACCGTCCTGCGCGCACACCCACATGTACGGAAAGGAGCGTCAAGCGTTGGCGACGACGAAGGATGTACCCGTCATTCAGACCTATGAAGATGTCGAACAAGCGATGAAGTCGTTTGTGGAAGAGGTGTTCTACCAGTCCCCGTTCTTCGTTTGGTTATTGGAAGGTCGTTACAGTTCATCGCAAATCCGCCACTTCGCCGTCCAGTACAGCTACTACAGCCGCCATTTCCCGCGCGTGTTGGGTGCCGCCATCTCTGCCATGGCACCGATGGGATCGTGGTGGATTCCGCTCGCCGATAACCTGTGGGACGAAGCTGGACGCGGAAAACCAGGCATGTCCCACGAGGCGTTGTACCGCACCTTCTTGCTGTCGGTGGATCCTGAGATCGAGCTGGATCCCCACGGCTTTCCGCCTGATCCGATGTCACCCGCGGTCGACGAGGCGGTGCGAACATTCATCGAGTTTTTCCGCCATGCCACACCCCTGGAAGCCATGGCGGCCGTCGGTTTCGGGTCTGAGTTCTTCGCAGGGGACGTGATGGGCACCATTGCGCGCGGTCTGCGCCATCCGCATTACAACCGGGAGCGAACGCTGAACCTGTTGTTCTGGGACGTGCACGCGGGCGAACATGAGCCGCACCATTATCAGTTGTGCAAGGACGTGCTCATCCGATATACCCGGCCGGAAGAGCTGCGGACCATGTACGAGGTGGGCACCGCCATCGCCCGTTCCGAAGCCAGGATGTACCAAGCGTTGCATGAGGAGATGATGGCACGATGAACGCGAGGGCCCGTGCGGGCCCTGACGGACCGCCTCCTCGCCGCACATGTCGCTCACAGGGGACAACAGGACGGCGAACCAGGACGGCGAACATGGCTACTTTCCATCTGCAACGACCTGCAACCACCTATGACTTTTGTTCCAATTGGGCCACGCGGTTGAGCGCTTGGAAGAACGCCAAGATGTCGGCGTAGCTCGCGCCCAGGTCCCCGAACGACCCGCGTTTTGACGACACAATGTCGACGGCGGAACGCATGGGCGATACGTGGTAGACCGTGATGGTGATGTCGCGCGTGCCGAGCCAATGCCGGCGCTCGACGACAATCTCGCCGTGGTCCCTGCTCACATGCACCACATGCCAGCCCCGCAGCTGGCCGCGGATGACCTCGACCACCTTCTCCACCATCCGGTCCCGCGGTTCCCGGTAATAACGGGTGCGCAGATTCGGATCCCTGTGGTGTTCCCGCGTCTCTTCGCGGCTCCGCCACAGACCGACGATGGTACGACCAATGGACATGAGTTGGTTATCCCTCCCCTCCCGTCTCACTTGTCTTTCGCCTGCGTGCTCCTTCGTGCTCCCTGTTCCATCAAGCGTGGGCCCAGCCGTAGGCGAGCAGCAAGGAAAATTCTTGAACCTGGATGGCTCGCAGCGCCAAACCCTGCTCGGAATCCTCGCCGCTGCGGCGGACGACCGCTGCCACCTCGTCGATGAACCGCTCGGGACGCCATCGGCCCCATGCAGCCAACGCAGGCCAGACGGCGCACGCAGCTTGGTATACAGACGCGTACACCGGGTGCTCGCCAACCCTGGCAAACCAATACTTCGCGTTGCTGAAGTCGCCTTCGCGGCGATGCATCAGGCCATGCCAGTAACTTCCAAGCGGATGATCCAACTGTTGGGCAATCCGGTGGCAGGCATCGAGATCGTCGTTCCACAACAACAAACCGGCTCGGGTAGCCATGGCCGCCACTTTGCTGGATGAACCTTGGTCCGCCAGCAACGCCTCGTCGGTGAAGGAGAGCACCGCGTTCGAGATCTCCGGGTTCCACACCTTGCGTGGACACAAGGGCGGCAACGGATGGCGGCGGGCCAACGCATCCATGACCTCCTGCACGTTCACGAACCTTCTCTCCCTCCTTGTTCCGCCGCGGGCCGCGTCGTGTCGGCTTTCGTTTCGGCATCCCGGTAGACAAGCCACAGCGCCTGCGTCCCCATGTCATCGCCGTAGGCGGCCGCCAAGCGCTCGTACAAGGACTTGGCCAGCTGCACCCCGGGCAGACGAAGCCCCATCTCTTCCGCCGACGCGATGGCGATGGCCATATCCTTCAAAAAGTGCTTGACGTAGAAACCAGGTGCGAAGTCCGAAGCCAACATCCGCGGCACCAGGTTCTGCAGCGGCCAGCTTGCCGCCGCACCGGTTCCGATGCTGGCGAGCACCTTCTTCGGCTCAAGCCCGGCGCGTATTGCGTACGCCATCGCCTCACAGACCCCGACCATGGTGCTCGCCAAGGCAATCTGGTTGCACATCTTGGTGTACTGTCCCGCCCCGGCCGGTCCCTGGTGCACGATGTTTTTCCCCAAGCGGGAAAACACCGGTTGCGCCAAGAGGAAGTCGGCTTCGTCACCGCCGACCATGATGGTGAGCGTCGCCTGCCGAGCACCCACGTCTCCTCCGGACACAGGGGCATCCAGCGCGCGCACCCCCCGGGCCTTCGCCGCCTCGTAGATGCGCATCGCGAGCCGGGGCGATGACGTCGTCATGTCGATGAGGAGCGCCCCTGGCTTCGCATGAGCCACCAGTCCGTCTGCGCCGAGGTAGATGGACTCGACGTCCTGCGGATACCCGACCATGGTGACGATCACGTCCGCCTCCTGCGCGACCGCGGCAGGAGTGTTCGCCCACACCGCACCGCGTGTCAGCAATCCCTCGGCACGGCTGCGTGATCGATTGTACACGACGAGACGATAACCGGCATCCAGGAGGTGGCCGGCCATCGCGGCACCCATCACCCCGGTGCCGATGAAGCCGATGCAGGTGGTGTTTGGCGAGATCTCCATCCGTGCATGCGCCTCCCTGGAAAAGAAAGGATGGGCGTGAAAACAGGGTCCCCGCGCGGGGAACCCTGCCTCCACCGCCCATAGCGGTGACCGCGCGGCCGACATACGCCGGGCGTCATTCTTTGTCTTTGTACATCTCCTTCAACGACTCGACGACGCTCGGATCGGCCAGGGTGCTGGTGTCGCCCAACACCCGGCCTTCCGCGATGTCGCGCAACAACCGGCGCATGATCTTGCCGCTGCGCGTCTTGGGCAGATCGGCAATGAAGATGATCTCTTCCGGTCTGGCCAAGGCGCCAATCTTTTCCACAACATGCCGCTTGAGTTCGTTCATCAGCTCATCCGTCGCCGCGATGCCCTCTTTCAACGTGACAAACGCGGTGATGGCCTGACCCTTGACCTCGTGGCTGCGGCCGATGACCGCGGCTTCCGCCACCGCATGGTGGTCCACCAACGCGCTCTCCACCTCCATCGTACCGATGCGGTGGCCGGATACGTTGATCACGTCGTCGATGCGGCCGAGGATCCAGATGTAGTTGTCCTCATCCTTGTGCGCGCCGTCACCCGGCAGATAGATGCCGGGGAACTTCCCGAAATACGTCCGGGCGAACCGCTCATCATCCCGCCAGATGGTGCGGAGCATGGAAGGCCAAGGCCGGGTGATGACGAGATACCCGCCGCTGCCGGCCGGCACGGACTGCCCCTCTTCATCAAACACGTCGGCGCTGATGCCCGGCACAGGCCGTGTCGCGCTGCCCGGCTTGGTGGTGACGAGCCCGGGCAACGGCGCAATCATCGCGCAGCCCGTTTCCGTCTGCCACCACGTATCGACGATGGGACACCTGCCTTGTCCGACGTGTTCGTGGTACCACATCCACGCCTCCGGGTTGATGGGCTCACCGACGCTGCCCAACAGCCGCAGGGTGTCGATCCGGTGGCGCTGCACGTACTCCGGCCCCCACTTCATGAACGTCCGGATGGACGTCGGCGCCGTGTAAAAGATGGTCACGCCGTACTTCTCAACGATTTGCCAGTAGCGGTCCCGGTCCGGCCAATCGGGCGCCCCTTCGTACATCACCACCGTCGCGCCGCACGACAACGGCCCGTACACGATGTAGGTGTGCCCCGTGATCCAGCCGATGTCTGCCGTACAGAAGTACACGTCGTCATCCTTGATGTCGAAGACCGTGCGCAACGAGGTGTTGGCACCGACCAAGTAGCCGCCGGTGGAGTGGACAATCCCTTTCGGCTTGCCGGTCGTACCCGAGGTATAGAGGAGGAACAAGATGTCCTCCGCATTCATTTCTTCGCAGGGGAACGGCGTGGCCGGTGCGGCGGCCATCGCTTCCCGCCACGAGACGTCACGTCCGGGCGTCCACGGCGCCGCGGCGGCCGCGCCGACCCGCTCCACCACCAGCACCTTTTCGACCGGCGTGCCTTGCACCGCCTCGTCCGCATTGCGCTTGAGCGGCACGACGTTGCCGCGCCGCCAGCCGCCATCGGCCGTGATGAGCACCTTGGCATCCGCATCGAGGATCCGCTCGTGCAGCGCCCGCGCCGAAAACCCGCCGAAGACGACCGAATGGATGGCCCCAATCTTCGCGCAGGCCAACATGGCGATGGGCAACTCCGGCACCATCGGCAGATAGATGGTCACACGGTCCCCCTTCTGAACGCCGAGGCTCTTTAATACGTGCGCCGCGCGGTCGACCTCCCGGCCGAGCATGTCGTAGGTCAAGACGCGGCTGTCGCCAGGCTCCCCTTCCCAGATGATGGCCGCCTTGTTCTTGCGCGGGCCGAAGCGGTGCCTGTCCACCGTGTTGTACGCCGCGTTGAGCGTGCCGTCGTAGAACCAGCGGGCGTGCGGCGGATTCCAATCCAGGATCTTCGTGAACGGGCGAAACCAGTCGAGGTTTTTCGCTTCTTCCGCCCAGTATGCTTCCGGATCGCGCGCCGCCCGCTCGTACACTTCCGGATCGCGATAGTTCGCCTGGTTGCGAAACGATTCAGGCGGCGCGAACCGCCGCTCCTCGGTCAACAACGTGTCCAAGCGATCCGCTTGCGTCATCATCCTTCCCCTCTCTTCGCGCCAGGTGCCAGGCCACCCGCAAGCGCGCTGTCACTCCGGCGTGGAACATCGCGTGGCCAAAACCATATTCATCATACTGAAAACATTCGGTCGCTGGCAATGGTAGCGCTTGCTTTACCGCCGGCGCACGCCCCCGGGCTCTCCCACGGGGCGCTTGTTTCGTCCTGGCTCACGCGGTCTCGCTGGCGATGCCGGCCGCCTGGCGCTCGCGCACGTAACGGGTCAGCTCCGCGGTCAGCTCATAGCGCAAAAACGGCGTGATGAGGTAGATCCCCCGGAAATACCGCAGCGCCTCATCAATCAGTTCGCGCGCAATGGCAAGCCCTTCCGCCACGCCCTGCTCGGGTGTGGTACCGCTCATGCGGCGCAGGATGGCGTCCGGGATCTGAATCCCCGGCACCTCGTTGTGGAGGAACTTGGCGTTGCGTTCGCTGACCAGCGGCATGATGCCGACGAACACCGGGACACCCAAATCCGCCGTCGCGCCCGCGATGCGGGCGAACATCGCCGGATCGAACATCGGTTGCGTCATGACGAAATCGGCGCCAGCTTCCACCTTGCGCCGCAGTCGGGCCACCGCCTTCTCGAAGTTCGCCACATGCGGGTTGAACGACGTCCCCACCACAAAGCGGGAGCCCTGCTGCATCGGTTGGCCGGAAAACGCGATCCCGGCGTTGAGGCGCTTGACCATCTTGGTCAATTCGGTGGACGAGACATCGTACACCGAGGTGGCACCGGGGAGGTCACCGAACCGGCTCGGGTCGCCGGTCACGAGCAGGATGTGGCGAATGCCGAGCACGTCCAGCCCCATCAAGTGCGACTGCTGGCCGATGAGGTTGCGGTCCCGACATGTGACATGCACCAACGGCTCAATCCCCATCTGTTTGAGGATGCTGGCGAGCGCCATGTTGCTCACGCGCACCGTGGCGAGCGAATTGTCGGCCAGCGTGATGAAGTCGGCCCCCGCCTCATGCAGGGCCGCCGCTCCGCGCAGGAACTTGCGGCAATCGAGCGTCTTCGGCGGATCGAGTTCGACGATGACGGTGACCCGCCGCTTCACCATGTCGACGATGGTCTCCTTGTGCCCCGGCGGTACGCGATCCGGTACGCCGGCGGCCGCGGATGGTTCGCGGCCGCGGCGGGCATCCGCTTCACCCGCGTAGATGGGAATGGTTTCCTCTTTGCGCACGGCAACCTCGGCGGACGTCTGTTTTCCTTCAGATTCAAGGCGCCGGATGGCCTCCCGCACTTGGCGGATGTGCTCGGGCGTCGTCCCGCAACAACCGCCGATCACCCGCACCCCCAAACGGCAGAGAGAGGCGGCCACCTCCGCGAAATACTCAACCGTCCCGGTGAACGAGTAGTCCCCGTCCACCCAGTGCAACGTCCCGGCGTTCGGCATCGCGCTGAAAACGCCGCCGGCAAGCGGCGCCAAGCCTTCATACGTGCGCAGAATCCCGGACGGACCAAGCCGGCAATTGAGGCCGGTGATATCAGCGCCCGCCTCGCGCAGTGCGGTAAACGCCGCGCCCACCGGCACCCCGTCGCGGGTGACGCCCACCGTGTCGGGCGAGAGATGGCAGATGACAGGAAGTTCCGTGAGCCGGCGAACCGCGCGCAGCGCGATGAGCGCTTCCTCCAGTTCCGCGAACGTCTCCAGCAACAGGCCGTCCACCCCTGCATGGAGCAATGCCTCCGCCTGGACAGCGAACTCGTCCGCCAGCCGGCGGCGCCGCCGCTCACCCAGGGGCCGCGCGTCGGAGGACAGGCCGCGGATGGATCCGATGGTCCCCAACACGTATACCTGCCTGCCCTCCGCCTCCGCCGCGCGGCGCGCCGCCGCCACCGCCGCCCGGTTTACCTCGGCGACGCGATCGCCCAATCCGTACCGGTCGAGCCCCGGCCGGTGCGCGCTGAACGTATTGGTCTGAATGATGTCGGCGCCCGCCCGGATGTACGCGCGGTGGATGCGCTCGACCCACTCGGGATGGGTCTCCGACAACGCCTCGTAGCATGTGCGCACCGGGACCCCGGATTGATGCAACAGCGTCGCCATGGCACCGTCGGCGACGAGGATCCGCGTCTGTGCGTCCGTCCGGATGTCGCGGTGCGTGAACGGGTCGTGCATGCCTCCATTCCTCCTGTCACGGTTCACCCGATGTCCTGCTCTGCTTCCACGTTGAAGTAGCGTGCCTCCGGATGAGAGAACACCATGGCGGACACGCTCGCCTCCGGCTCCATCATGAATCCGTCGGTCAGACGGACGCCGATGTCCTCGGGACGGAGCAGCCGGAACAATTGCGCCTGGTCTTCGAGGTTCGGGCAGGCCGGGTACCCGAACGACACGCGAATGCCTTGGTACTTCGCGGTGAACCGCTCCCGCACGGTCATATCCGGCGGATCCGGGAAACCCCAACGGTCGCGGATGATCTGGTGCAGCCGTTCCGCAAACGCCTCCGCCATCTCGAGCGCCAAGGCCTGCAGGGCGTGCGCCCGCAGGTACTCCCCGCGGGCCATCCATGCCTCCGCGCGCTCACGGATGCCTTGGCCCGCGGTGACGACGAAGAAGGCGACATAATCCATCACGCCATGCTCCACCGGCCGCAAAAAGTCGGCGAGACACAGGTAGTCCGGCTTCTTTTGCCGCGGGAACACGAACCGCTCCAACACCCGACCGGGCGCCTGCGGGTCGTAGATGCGCACCTCGTCGCCCGCAGCCTGCGCGGGGAAAAATTGATACACCCCGTGCAGCCGCAACCAGCCGTTGCAGTCCGCCTCCGCCAACAAGTCATCCACGAACGCCAGGAGTTCCAACGCTTGCTCATCCCGCTCGGCGATCCGCTTCTCCACGTTTCCCCGCAGCCCGAGGTGTTTGCCGAGCAGCATCTGCAGGTTCAGGTACGGCCGCACATAGGCGACGGGCACGTCGCGCAGCACGTGGCGGTCGAAGTCGGGCGGGCGAAAGACCGGCGCCTCCCGGTTCACGGGGGAGCGGGGTCGCCCGGCGTCGCTCTTTTGCTCCGCGACGACCGTGCGCCCCTCCATCTCCGCGCGTTCCTTGGCAACCTTTGCAAGGAGCTTCGGCCGCTCCGCGGCGTCCAGCAGCTTATTGGCGAGATCGAGGCCTTCCATCGCGTCTTTGGCGTACAGCACCGGGCCTTCGTACTGCGGTGCAATCCGGGTCAGTGTAAACTTCTTCGTCAGCGCCGCCCCGCCGACCAACAAGGGGACCCGAATGCCGGCGGCCCGCAGGTCTTCGGCGGTGACCACCATCTGTTGCGCAGATTTCACCAACAGCCCGGAGAGGCCGATGAGGTCCGGCTTGACCTCGCGGCAGGCCTGAATCAACTGCTCCGGCGGCACCTTGATGCCGAGGTTCACCACCTCATACCCGTTGTTGGAGAGGATGATGTCGACCAGGTTTTTGCCGATGTCGTGCACGTCACCTTTCACGGTCGCCAGCAACACCCGGCCCTTGTTGGCCGTCTCCGACTTCTCCATGAACCGCTCCAAATACGCGACGGCCGCTTTCATCACCTCGGCGCTCTGCAATACCTCGGCAACGATGAGCTCGTTGTTGTTGAACAGCCGCCCCACTTCGTTCATCCCGTCCATCAGCGGCCCGTTGATGATGTCAAGTGGCGTCATCGTCGCCAGCGCCGCGTCGAGATCGGCGAAAAGTCCCTCCTTGGTGCCGTCGATCACATAGCGCGCCAAGCGCTGGGGCAGCGGCAGATCCTCGGTTTTCGCCTTGGCGGCCGCCTTTTTCTCCCGGTAATACGCGGTGAACTCGGCGATGACCGCGTCCGATGTCGCAAAAAGCAGCCGCTCGCACAGCGCCCGCTCCTCCTCCGGGATGGCCGCGTACCGCTCCAATCCCTCCGCGTTGACGATGGCGTAGTCGAGCCCCGCCTTCGTGCAGTGGTACAGAAAGACGGAATTGAGCACCTCGCGGCCGGCCGGCGGAACGCCGAACGACACGTTGCTCAAGCCGATGATGGTCGGGCACAGCGGCAGGTGTTGTTTGAGCAGCCGAATGCCTTCGATGGTCTCCACGGCCGCGCCCGTGTAGTTCTCGTCCCCGGTCGCGACGGGAAACACCAGCGCGTCGATGATTACGTCCTGCGGCTTCATGCCGTATTTGTCGACGAGCAGGCCGACCGCCCGTTGCGCCACTTCCAGTTTGCGTGCCCGCGTCACCGCCTGGCCCTGCTCGTCGATACAACCCACAACGAGCGCGGCACCGTACGTGGTCGCCAAGCGAGCACACTCGGCGAGGCGTGTCTCGCCGTCCTCCAGGTTTGTCGAATTGATGATGGCCTTGCCCTGGATGTGCTTCAAGGCCAACTCGGCGACCTTCGGATCGGTCGTGTCAATCATGATGGGCACTTTGACCTTGCGCACGATGTGCGGCAAAAGTTGCGCCATGTCGGCCGCCTCGTCCCGGTCCGGGTCCTGGACGCAGACGTCAATCACCTGTGCCCCGGCCTTGACCTGTTGCCGCGCGATCTCGGCCGCCGCCTCGTACTCGCCTGCCGTCACCAAGCGCCGGAACTTGCGGGACCCGAGCACGTTGGTCCGTTCTCCCACCAGGATGGGGCGGTTGTCCGCCTCCAGGTAGACCGCCTCCAGGCCGGACACCGCGTGGGGGTGCTGCGGCGCAAAGCTGCGCGGCGTTTTTCCTTTGATCGCGATGGCGAGGGCACGGATGTGTTCCGG
Organism: Paenalicyclobacillus cellulosilyticus; assembly: GCF_014647315.1. Taxonomy (GTDB): domain Bacteria; phylum Bacillota; class Bacilli; order Alicyclobacillales; family Alicyclobacillaceae; genus Alicyclobacillus_J; species Alicyclobacillus_J cellulosilyticus. The sequence continues at coordinate 1,340 of NZ_BMOY01000049.1, read as the reverse complement.
GGTCGTCCCGCAACACCCGCCGACAAGATTCAGCCATCCCTGATCCGCGAAATCCGCCAGCTTCTTGGCGAAGCTCGCCGGCAACTCGTGATAGTGCCCGTTTTCATCGGGAAGCCCTGCATTCGGGTAGCAGCTGACCGCCGTCGTGGCGAGCCCGGCCAACGTGCGCAGGTGATCGCGCATCAGCTCGGGGCCGGTCGCACAGTTCAAACCCACCGCAATCGGCTGGACGTGTTCGATAGACAGGTAGAACGCATCGATGGTCTGGCCGGCGAGCGTGGTGCCCATCGGCTCGATGGTCCCCGAGATCATGACCGGCAGCCGTGTGTGCAGCTCGGCAAACGCGCGCTGGATGCCAAGGATGCCGGCCTTGACGTTGAGCATGTCCTGAGCCGTTTCGAGCAACAGCAGATCGACACCGCCGGCGATGAGCCCTTTCGCCTGCACGGCGTACGCTTCGACCAGTTCGTCGAACGTCGTCCCGCCGGTGACGGAGAGGCTCTTGGTCGTCGGCCCCATCGATCCGGCCACATAGCGCGGCCAATCGGGCGTGGAAAAGCGATCCGCCGCCTGCCTCGCCAGGCGCGCCGCCTCGCGGTTGATGGCCCACGCCTGGTCCGCGAGACCGTATTCGGCGAGCACGAGCGGGGTCCCGCCGAACGTGTCGGTTTCGATGATGTCCGCCCCCGCTTCCAGATACGCCTCGTGGATGCGAAGAATGGCGTCCGGGCGCGTCACGACCAAGTATTCATTGCATCCTTCGTACGCGGGGCCGCCGAAATCGCCGGGGCCTAAGCCCATGGACTGGATCATCGTGCCCATCGCGCCATCGAGGATGAGGATTTTCTCTTGCAACCGTTCTGCCAGTGGCTTGCGCATGCTGCCTGTCCTCTCCCGCTGCCGAAGTCGAATCCCATCCATCACGCCGAGCCCGGGTACGCCGATGTGTCGTGCGCAACCCGGGCTGGTAAACGAACGACGCCCATGCGGGCGCCGTGCCGATGACGTTACGCACACCCTCATCTCTCGGGAGCGAACTCCCGCAGGAATTGGCACCTTGTGCCGCAAGCGACACCGGTTGCCGGGCGTCATCGGGCCAGTCCCTCAGCCGCTCTGGATAAGAGTGAACTGCTCGCTTGCGTTCGTTCGAACCGCAACAGGAAGGTGTATAGTAGGGATTGTATCATACTTCGGACCGTATGCACAGAGGGCGCGATCACTCACTTAAAATCTAACTGAAAGGGGTCCAGATCACTCAAATCGAAATCTAACCGAAGGGATCGTTGTGCGAATGTCATTGAAGAGCCGCCGTGAGTATCTGACCAGCATGCGCGAACGCT
>NZ_BMOY01000048.1 GCF_014647315.1 Paenalicyclobacillus cellulosilyticus | reverse complement strand
CTGCGGCGAGCGGATGGAGGAGGCGCTGGCGGCGGTGCAGCGGGGGCTGTCCGCCTGGCCGCGCGCGGCAGGTTGGGCGCAGCACCAACTGCTCGACCGCGAGGTGCCGGCGGTGCCCGACCCGGAGGTCCTCGCCGCCGCGGCCGCGTCCCTGCAGGAGGCGGCGGCAGGGCTGGCGGAAGCCCAGCGCCTCCTGCGCGACGTCGTCGAGGCGTGGGAGCGGGAGGTGCAGGACCTCGAGCGGGCCATCGCCGAACTGCGGCGCGGCATCAAGCAGTACAACCCGAAGGTGCTCGCCCTGCGCGACGTGCTGCGCGACCACCTGCGGTCATCCGCCGGGGTGCACATCTTCGCCGACCTGCTCGACATCCGCGACCCGTCGTGGCAGCCGGCCATCGAGGGGTATCTGCACACCCAGCGCTTTTACCTCCTGGTGCCGCCGGCGCACTTTGGCACCGCGCTGCGCATCTACGACGAGGTGAAGCAGGCGCAGGCCATCCACGACGTCGGCCTCGTCGACATCGAGAAGGTGATGGCGGAACGCCCCGTGTGCCAGCCGGGATCGCTCGCGGAGGAAGTGGTGACCGACGACCCGTACGCGCGCGCGTACGCCGATTACCTGCTCGGCCGCGTGATGAAATGCGATCACGTCGACGACCTGCGCCGCCACCGCACGGCCATCACCCGCGACGGGATGTTGTACCAAAACTACGTGGCGCGCCAGCTCAACCCGGAACGGTGGGCGACCTTGTTCATCGGCAAGCGGGCGGTTGAGCAGCAACTGGCGCAGAAGCTGCGCCGCCTGGAACAGGTGCAAGCCTCCCTTCGCGCCTGGCGGCCGCGCCTGGCCGAACTGGCGGAGTGGGCGCGCCAGCCCGCACCCGCGGCGTCCGAGCTTTTGGCCGCGCGGGAGTTTGCGCAGGGCGTGGGGGAACTGGACGGCCTGCGCCGGGCGTACCGGGACGTCCTCGCGCAGTTGGGCCAGCTGGATCTGGCCCGCCTCAGCGAGATTGAGGAGGAGATCCGGCGCTGCGACGCCCGCCTCGTCCAACTGGAGCGCAAACTGGATGAGCTGCGCGATCAACGCGGGCGGTTGTCGGCGCAGCGGGACAGGCTGGCGTCGGTGGAGCTGCCGCAGGCGGAGGCGGCCGTCACGGCGCAGCGCCAGGCCATCGCCGCCGCGTTCGATCCCGCCTTCGCTGCGCAGACCGGCGAGCCGCGCTACCAACAGGAGCTGGCGCGGCTCAAGACGCCCGAGACCATCCAGGCGAACTTCGGCCGCCAACAGGCGGTGGAGCGCAACCGGGCGGAGGAGCACTGGAGCAACCTGCTCCGGCAGCGGGAGGCGTACAACCGCACGTTTGGCGCCGGGTTCGACATCCAGCGCCGTGACCACGAGGCGTACCGCAAGGAGTTGCAGTGGCTCAAGGACACGCAGCTCACCGAGTACGCGCAACACATCGCGGAGGCGAAGCGGCGGGCGGAGATCCAGTTCCAGGAGGACTTCATCAACAAGTTGCGCAGCCACATCGAGACGGTGGACCAGCAGATCCGGGAGTTGAACCACGCCCTGCGCGACATTTCGTTCGGCGGGCGGGAGCGCTATGAGTTCAAGGTCTCGCCCAATCCGCAGTACGAGCGGTTCTACCGGATGATCATGGACGAGATGCTGCTCGAGGGCCGCAGCCTGTTTTCCCAGGCGTTCCTCGACAAGCACGGCGAGGTGATTGAGGAGCTGTTCCGCCACATCGTCGATGTGGACGAACGCGACCCGGCGGTCCAGACGGAGTTGGAGCAAAACCTCAAGAAGTTCACCGACTACCGCACCTACCTCGATTTCGATCTCATCGTGCGCGATGAAGAAGGCCGGCAGTCCCGCCTGTCGCGCGTGATGGCCAAGCGGTCGGGCGGCGAGACGCAGACGCCGTTTTACATTGCGGTGTTGGCATCGTTCGCGCAGCTGTACCGCGTGCACCAGCCGGGGTTCGACAACACGCTGCGCCTCATCGTGTTCGACGAGGCGTACAGCAAGATGGACCACCAGCGCATCCGCGACAGCATCCGTCTCGCGCGCGACCTGAAGCTGCAGGTGGTGCTCGCCGCACCGACGGAAAAGATTGCCGACATCGTCCCGTGCGTGGACCGGACGGTGGTGGTGCAGCGGATCAAGTCGGAAACGCGCGTCGCCCCGTTTGAAGTCTTGGCGCGCGAAGAGAGCGGGGTGGCACGGTGAGCGAAGGATGGGCGGCGGATAACCGGTTGTCGCCGCTGGCGCAGGCGGTGCTCCACCAGCTGCTCGACCGCTTGGAGCGCAGCCGGGGGCAGGCGCAAGGCGGTGCCGCGGACGGTCCGTCGCGGCCGGCGCGCCGGATCCAGGTGCGGATGACCGACGAGGTTGTGCCGGGTTACCTCGCCGGCACGCTCGATCCCGCCGCCCGCCGGGCGCTGCACGCCGACCTGGCGCGGCTCGAAGCGGACGGCGTGATCGCGCTGCGCTGGGTGAAATTTGAAGAAGGAAACCTGCTCGAACGCGTGTACCTGACACCCGACGGGGTGGCGGCGGCGTACCGCCTGCTCGGCCGGCGGCCGGTGCGCGACGTGCTCGCCGAGGTGGCCGGGGAACTCATGGCCTGGCGGGCCTCGTTGCCGCACGCATTGCCGCCAGGTTGGTCATGGTTGGACCGCTGGCTGGAAGAGGTGCTGCCCGCCCTGCGCGCGGGCCGGGCGCCTGCCCATGGGATGCCCGGCGGGGTTGCGGAGGTGCGGCGGCTGTTGGCGGTGCTTTCCGGACTGATGCAGCAAGGCGGCACACCTGTCCCGGTGCGGGTGTTCTCGAAGCGGTGCCTGGGCGACAGCAAGGCGTTTGAACGGTATGTCAAGGCCCGCCTCGTGAGCCTCGTCCGCCGGTACGCCCTGCCCGTGTGGGGAGTGGCGCCGGAGGCGTATGCGGACGACGCGGTGCTCTTGCGCGAGCTTGGGCTCGAGGTGACGCATGACCTCATCGCTTTCTGCGGACCGCTGCGCTTTCGCTTGCGCGCCGGGCCGGTGGTGGACGCGGGCGCGTTTCCGGCCGGGCTGGCGTTGGATGCGGCCGACGTGGCGGAGCTCATGGTCGTCGACCTGCCCGTCCGGCGCGTCATCACCATTGAGAATAAGGCGAACTACCGCGAGTACGTACGCCGGGAGCGGCGGGCGGATGAGGTGGTGGTGTTCCTCGGCGGGTTCGCCAGCCCGGGCCAGCGGGAATTCCTCCGCCGCCTTCGCGCCGCCTGGCAGCACGGGACACCGTGTTTGCTGCACTGGGGTGACTTGGATTACGGAGGGATCCTCATCCTGCAGCACCTGCGCGACACCTGCTGGCCGGACGCACAGCCTTGGCGCATGGAGCCAGGGTTGTTGGCGGCGTACGCGGACCTGCTCGAGCCGTTCGATGCGGCGTACCGACGCCGGCTGGAGGGTCTGCGCGCCGACCCGCGTTACGCATGGGCGCATCCGCTGGTGGACGCCCTCTTGGCGCGGGGCGGCACGTTGGAGCAAGAGGCGCTCTTGACCTGAGCGGTGCGGGGATGCCATGGACGTGTGGAGATGACCAAGCGGTGCACATGGTTTGGGCGAGATGGCTTGCTGTTTTGCATATGGTGGAAATCGGATGGTGGAGCGCGTGGTTGGCGCGCGGGATGGCGCTGTTTTGGACCGGGTTGGCATTCCTCTGCCTGTGGGACCTGGTGCGTGTGCCGAAGTTGTCCGCCGTCGCCCCGCCTGCCGCTGCCGGTTCCGGGAGGCAGGGCGAGCCGCGGGTGAGCGTCGTGATCGCGGCGCGGGATGAAGCGGACAACCTGCCGGCGACGCTGGTGGCCTTGGCGGATCAGGCGCTGCGGGAGATGGAGGTCATTGTCGTCGACGACCGGTCGCAGGACGAAACGTGGGCGTGCATCGAACGCTGGATGGCGCGAGACGCTCGCGTGCGCGGGGTGAAGGTTGCGGCATTGCCGCCCGGGTGGCTTGGCAAAAACCACGCCTTGTGGCAAGGCGCGCTGCAGGCGCACGGCAGGTGGCTGGTCTTTCTCGATGCGGATGTCCGCTTGCATCCGCAGGCGCTCGCGGAGGCGGTGGCGTATGCGGAGCGCGAGGGGCTCGGCCACTTGACGCTGGCGCCGCGGGTGCCGCTCTCCGGGGGGTGGCTGAGGGCACTGGCTGCCTTGTTCGTGCTCACCTTGGTCCTGTTCATTCGCCCGCAGAGTGCCTGGCGGCCGCGGCGGCGTGCCTACGCCGGGATTGGCGCATTCAACATGGTGCGGCGCGACGTGTACCAACGCCTCGGCGGCCATGCCGCCATCCGCCTTAGGCCTGACGATGACGCCGCGCTTGGGAAACTGTTGAAGCGGGCGGGCGTGCGCCAGCGCCTGCTGCGCGCGGAAGACCGCGCGGAGGTGACCTGGTACCCTTCTTTGCCGGCGATGGTCCGGGGCTTGGAAAAAAGTCCGCTTGCCGCCGTGGGCTACCGGCCATGGCTTCTGTTCTTGGCGATGTTCGTCTATCTCGTGCTGTACGACGGGCCTGTGGTCGGGTGCCTCACGGGGGGCCCGGCCTGGCCGTGGTGGTTGTACACGGTGACGCTCATCACCGTGTTGTACGGCTTGATGCGGCCGGTGGTGCCCATGCCTTGGCTTGCCTGCCTGCTCTGGCCGGGCGCGGTGCTCCTGTTTGCGTGGACGTACGCCCGCGCCGCCTGGCTTGCGTACCGGCGCGGGGGTCTTATCTGGCGCGGCACGTTTTACCCGTTGCGGGAGTTACGGGGCGGGGAAACGGCCTTCAAGAGGAGCGTCTTGCACCATCCGCATGGGGTCGAATAGACCGGATGTAACGACCCCCTTCTCCTTTCACCATGTCTTCTCCCAATGTTTACGGTCCCTTCAAAGCATTTCCCCTGAAATCGAACAGAGTGCCGCTAGACTGGGCTTAGCGCCGGGAAGGACGTTCGTGTGCGGACATGTGGGAGCATGCATTTTGATCATCCGGATGCTGCATGCTCACCAACCGGCTCATGGCGTGGTTCATTCATGTGCGCAGTTTGCGGGAAGGGGTGTGAGCGGCATGTCGTCCGTCCGCCTTCAGGGCGTGACGAAACACTACGGGACGCAGCAGGTATTGGCCGATGTGCGTTTGGACGTGCAGGACGGCGAATTCATGGTGCTGGTCGGCCCGTCGGGCAGCGGCAAGAGCACCATCTTGCGTTGCATCGCCGGGCTGGAAGACGTGACGCAAGGAGACATTTTCATCGGCTCGACGCGCGTGAACGACCTGCCGCCACACAAGCGGGACGTGGCGATGGTGTTCCAAAGTTATGCACTCTACCCGAATCTGAGCGTGTTTGAAAACATCGCCTTCCCGCTGCGCGCGGCCAGGGTACCGAAACAGGACGTGGCGCGACGGGTGCGCGAGGTGGCGGCACGCCTTGGCCTCGAACCGCTGCTCGCACGCAAGCCGCGGGCTTTGTCGGGCGGTCAGCGGCAACGGGTGGCGATTGCCCGCGCCATCATCCGCAACCCGCAGGTATTCCTCATGGACGAGCCGCTGTCCAACCTCGACGCCAAGCTGCGCGGCCAGATGCGGGCCGAGATCCTGCGCTTGCAACGGCAGTTGGGCGTCACCACGGTGTTCGTGACGCACGACCAGGTCGAGGCCATGACGATGGGAGACCGGATCACCGTGATGGACGACGGGCGCATCCAACAGGTGGGCACGCCGCATGAGGTGTACCACCGCCCGGCCAACACGTTCGTCGCCGGGTTCCTAGGCGCGCCGGCGATGAACCTGATCCCGGGACGGATGGAAGCAGACGGACGGTCGGCGCGGCTTGCCGTATCCGGCGGTGGTTTTTCTGTGCCGCATCCTGTGCCGGACGACTTGGCCGGTCGGCCGCTCATCGTCGGCATCCGCCCTGAAGACATCCGCATTGCGACGGAGAACGGAGACGGGGTGGATGGTACGGTCGACCTGGTCGAGTATCTCGGTTCGGAGACGGTGATCACCCTGTCTGCAGCCGGAGAGGAGTGGCGGGTGAAGTGGAGCGGCCACCCGCGGGTTTCGCCGGGGGATCGCTTCCGGTTTACGGCGGCGCACGCGCGGATCTACTTGTTCGATGCGGCGTCCACGGCTCTCTTGGGCACGCTGGCCGAGTGGGCGGGCGAAACAGCGGATCAGGAACCATCGCGCGACGGCGATTTTCAGCAGGCTGTTCCGTTCGGGAACTCGGTATGGGACAAAAGAGCGTCCATCCGCATCCACGGCTGAGGCAGCCATGGATGCTGCGGCGGGTTTCAAGTTGAATGCAGACAACACAACCATATCGAAGGGGTGTTCTTGATGATGAAAGCTCCGTACAAAGCCGTGGCGGCGCTCGTGAGCGCATCCGGTCTGGCTGCCGTGATGGCCATGGCGCCTGCAGCGAGCGCAGCCAAGCGCAATACGGTGGAGTTGACGTTCTACTACCCGGTGGGGGTAGTGGGTCCCTTATCGCAGACGATGACGACGTTGGTCAACCGGTTTAACCAGACGCATCCGGGGATCCACGTCAACGCCGTGTTCTCGGGGAACTATCAACAGACCTTGGCCAAGGTGGAAACCGCGATTCAGGGAGGCAATCCGCCGGATGTCGCCGTCCTCAACCACACCGCCCAGTTCGATCTCATTCACCTGCAGGCCATTGAGCCGCTGGACGATGTGGTGAAAGCGGGCGGTTTCTATCCGGCGCTCACTCAGCCCAAGGTGCAGGGCCATTTCTGGGGGGTCCCGTTCCAACGTTCCACCGTGGTCCTCTATTACAACAAGGATGCGTTTAAGAAGGCAGGGCTTGACCCAAGCCACGGTCCGAACACCTGGAGCGAGCTTGTGGCCGACGGCCAGAAGCTGCAAAAACTAGGGATGTCCGGTATTGAGATTCCATCGGACGGCACGGTGTACTGGGAGTTTGAACCGTTCGCCACGGAGGCGGGACATAACCTGGGCGGAAATGACGGCGTGCACGTGTACTTCAACTCGGCCGCCGCAAAGACGGCGCTGCAGTTCTGGATGGACCTGTCTCATAAGTATCACGTGATGCCCGCGGGCATCCTGCCGTGGAACAACGTGCCCACCGACTTTGAGAACCAGAAGACGGCGATGATTGTCCATTCGAGTGGCAGCATGGCGTCCATCCTGCAAAACGCCAAATTCCAGGTCGGGGTTTCGTTCATGCCGGCGTACAAGAGCAAGTACCGCACCGGCGTAGGTGGCGGTGACCTCTACCTCTTCAAGGGCATCCCCGCAGACCACCGGGCGGCCGCACTCACCTTCATCAAGTGGATGTCCGCGCCGGCGCAGGCGGCTTGGTGGAGCATTCGCACCGGATACGTGCCCACGTCGCCGCAGGCGATGCAACAGCCGGAGATGCAGGCGCACATCAAGCAGGTTCCGCAGGCGAAGGTGCCGGTGGACCAGTTGGCATATGCGCAGCCCGAGCTCTCCACATACCAATTGAACCAGGTGTACGACGTGATCGACAGCGCCATCCAATCGGTCATCGACGGGCAGTCGACCATCGCTGCGGCGCTCGACAAAGCACAGCAGCAAGCGGACGCCATCCTGGCACCGTACCGCATGCAGTGAGGAGGACCTCGGGGATGAGCACGACCGCCACCACCCTGACGGCCGCCGCCGCGCCTCTGCGCGCGCGGCGGTCCCTCCTTGCCTGGTGTTTGCGCTACGCCTTGGTCTTGCCGCCCGCTGCCGTCGTCGTCATCTTTGTGGCTTGGCCGCTGTGGGTGACACTGTATCACAGCTTCTTCCAACTCGACGCCCGGGGACATGCGGTCGCGTTTGCGGGCAGCAAGAACTATCAAGCGCTGTTCGCCTCGCCGCTGTTCCACCAGGTGCTCTGGAACACCGCTGTCTACTCGGTGCTGGCGGTGGTGCTCTGCGTCAGCATCGCATTCGGGCTGTCGCTGCTCTTGTACGGCCGGGTGGCCGCAAGTTCGCGCGCGCTTTTGGTGGCCTTGTTCTCGCCCACGGTGATGCCGATGATTGCGGCGGCGAACATCTGGTTGTATTTTCTCATCCCGCAGTTCGGGATGGTGGACCAGCTGCTGCGGTGGGCAGGGCTCGGGCATGAGAACTGGCTCGGCCATCCTGGTACCGCGCTCCTGGTCATGGTGATGCTGTTCGTCTGGAAGTATGCGCCGTATTTCGCCCTGTTCCTGCTGGCCGGGCTGCAGGCGATCCCGCCTGACGTATGGGAGGCGCTGCGGACAGAAGATCCGTACGGTTGGGCTTCTTTCCGCCGGGTCATCCTGCCCATCCTGCGGCCGATGTTGGCGTTTGTCACCACGATGGCGGTGCTGTACGCGGTGGAGACGGTCGATCCGGTGTTCGCCATGACGCAGGGCGGGCCGAACAACGGCACCAACCTGGTGATGTTCTACCTGTACAACCTCGGCTTCAACTATTATTCCTGGGGCCCGGCGGCCGCGCTTTCCGTGCTGTTGATGATTGGCCTCTCGACCCTCTCCGGGTTGTCGCTCATCGTGTTGGAAAGGAGGGCATTCCATTGGCAGTGAACGGCATGGCGTTGGGTATGCGTCCTGGCAAGCCTTCCACGCTGCCGCACCATGTTGCATCCAGGCGCACATGGCGCGCACGGTTGCGTCAAGCCGTGCTCTGGTTCGTTGCGTGCGTCTGGGGGTTTCCCACCCTGTGGGTGCTCTATGAGACGTTTTTCGCCGGGGCCGGCCGCTTCGGGTTCACCTTCGCCAACCTGGCGCAGGCGTGGCAGGTGGCGCCGTTCGGCCGCTACTACTTGAACACGCTGGTCATGGTGTTTGGTTTGCTCGCCGTCCAGTTGCTGTTCGGCGCGGTGGTCGGCTTTGTGCTGGCACGTTACGACTTCCCGTTGAAATCGGTCATCACGCTCATTTTTTTGTTCCAGGTGGTCGTTCCCATCTACGCCGTCATGATCCAAGACTATCGCATGCTCAGCTCACTCCATCTGCTCAATACCATGGCCGGGGTTATGCTGCCGTACACGGTGTCGGGCATCGCCGTGCTCTCGTTCCGCCAAGCCTTTCGTTCGGTACCGCGGGAGCTGGAAGAGGCCGCACGGTTGGACGGTTACGGCACGTTCGGGATCTTCCGCCGCGTCTACCTTCCGCAGGCCATTCCGGCCGCGCTGGCGTTCGCGGTGGTCTCGGTCACCTACCATTGGACCGACTTTCTGTGGCCGATGATTGTGACCAATACCGACAACGCGCGGCCGGTCGTCGTCGGATTGGCGATGATGGCACAGGCCAGCGAATCCGGCATGCAATGGAACCTGTTGGCGGCAGGCACCGCCATCGTCATCCTCCCGGTCCTCATCCTCTTTACGCTGGCCACGCGCAGGATCCTTGCCGCGTTTGCGGCGACCTTCAACTGGTGACATGTTGGAACGGGTGCGGCGCTACGCATGACGGCGTGGGCCGCCCCAGCAAATACCCCTGACCGAACTCCACGCCGCACTGCCGGACCGCATGCAACTCTTCCATCGTCTCGATCCCTTCCGCGATCACGGTGGCGCCAAAGCCGGCGCTCACGTCCCGGATGGCTTTGACAATGTCTCGTTTTGTGGTCATCCAAGATAACAAAGGGTTGTGTGTTTTTGGCGAAGCGCACGTGAATGAATGGTGAAAGGGCTGCGCCGGCGCGGGTCACCCCCGTTTGCCTGTGGCGAGCGGAAATGTTGACAAATGTCGAATAAGGGCGGACAATGTCGATAAGCGCATCGTCGCGCGATGCACCATGGTACGTGGACTGCGGGCTGGACTGTCTGACGGTTGCCTTCCTTGTCCCATCGGCATTCGGAACCAGGAGTGAACGCGGGTATGGATTGGCATCGTATGCCGGTTGCGGTTTCCATAAATCCCCTTCGGGGGGGGTATCTCACCCAATTGAAGAAATCTATTCCATTTCCCCCTGCCTGGCGGTGGAAGAGGTCTTGCGGCGGGGGGCGCTGCACATCGTCTATCAGCCGATCGTAGATCACGCCGCAACTGCGTTGTTCGGATGGGAGGCGTTGGCCCGGCCCGTCCTCCACGGGACAACCCTGCGTCCGGATGTGTGGTTTCGCGCCGCCCATCAGTGCGGAAGTGCCGCTCGCGCGGACGCTTTGTCATTGATCCTCGCCGTCACGCATCTCTCCGCTTTTCCTCGGGAAGTGCGCGCCAAACCCCTGTTTGTCAACGTGCTCCCTTCCAGTCTGACGGATGAAGCGTATGTGCAGGTCCTCGAAACGGTGGCCCGCCAGCTCACGGGGGGTCTGTCCGAACAACTCGTGGTGGAGATTGTGGAATACGTCGATTACGATCCCGCCGCACTCCGGGAAGCGGTCAGGCGCCTGCGCGCGCTCGGTGTCCGCATCGCCCTCGACGACGTGGGCACGGACCACGCGAGCCTGAAAGCTTTCACTCTGCTCAGACCCGAGTTTGTGAAGCTGGATCGTTCGCTCATCCAGGGGTTGTCCGCCGCACCCGCGCGACGCCAGGGATTGGCGGAATGGGTACGGCAAGTCCAAGCGGTGAGCGTGGTCATCGCGGAGGGCGTCGAGACCCGGCAAGACCTGACAGCGGTGCGGGAGACAGGGATCACCCTGAGCCAAGGTTACTACTGGTCCCCGCCCGTGGCGCCGGATGGGCGGGCGTACATCGCGGTCGAGATTGAAATCAAGCGGCACGCCCTGTTCGAGACGGTGCGCCGGCGCGCGGGCTGCCTGACGCATCCCGACGTGATCCGCACCAGCCAGGAACTGGATTCCCTTATCCTGCGGTATTATCGCGGCTAGTCGTGGCTAGATCAGCGGCAGGCCTGTGATGCGCGCCACCTCCGGTTGCCAGGCGACCAAATCTGCTGCGTCCACATCGTGCAACGACGTCTTGCCCAAGGCGCGCAGGCCGAGGCGCATCTCCTCCGCCCACGCAGTGAGGAACTTCGCCAGGCTTTGCGCGCCTTCTTCTTCATCGAATTTGGCCGTGAACGCGCCGTCCGCCCACGCGAGCTGCGTCGGCGGTTCAAAGGGGATGACTTTGGTGATCTGCGTGTGCATCGTCGCGAACAGGGCGGCGGTGCCGATGTAGACCGCGTCTGCGCCGAGCGCGATGGCTTTCAGCGCGTCCCCCGGGGTGCGGATGCCGCCCGAGACGACCAGGTCGATCTCGCCGTCCAAGCGAGCGGCGCGCAGCCACTTGACCGCGCGACAGAGGGCGGCCAGGGTGGGCAGCCCGAAGTCGTCGACCAGAATGGCGGGTGATGAATGGGTTCCGCCTTGCGCACCGTCGATCACGATGACGTCCGCGCCGGCATCCGCCGCCATGCGCAGGTCTTGTTCCAGATGGTGGCTGGCTGCCAGTTTCACGGCGATGGGCGCGCCGCGGGCAATCTGGCGCAGTTGGCGGACGAGGCGTTTGAGGTCGTGCCGCCTTTGCACCTCAGGCAGGCCCGCAGGAATGTATCCCACGTCCTCGGGATGGGGGAGGCCGAAGTCGTGCCGCACCTCCGGCGGCAGGCCGGACATCGGCACCACCGTGCCACAGCCTGCGTTGGCGCCTTGGCCGAGCCGGATCTCAATCATATCCGCCTGGCTCAACATCTCCGCCGGAGAACGCCAAGCGCCGCCGTGGTATTGGATCACCAAGCGATGGGCGAGATCGCGGAATTCGGGCAGGACCGGGCCCTGGCCGGTGTTGCACGCCGTCTGGACCATCGCCGAACCGCGGGCGATGGCGCGGGCGAACGGCTTGCTGAGCGCCACACCGTAACCCATGGCGGTCACCATCACCGGCATGGACAACACCATCGGTCTTGTCGCTCTCCTGCCTACCACGGTCTCCAAGGAGACGGCGGAGATGTGATCGAGCGGCCGCCGCTGGAGCTGCGCAGGGGAAAACAACAGACCGTCAAAGTGTGGAAACGGCCGTGCGGTACCGATGGGCTTGAACAACGGACGGCCGTCTTGGGCGCGTAGTTCGTTTTCCACCGTCCACTCGAGGCCGAACTTGCGCAGAGCCGTGATGCTTTCCATGAGATTTTTGCTGTATGATTCGGTGAACCACAACCACACGGCCCGATGCGTGATGCGACGTATGACGTACCGTATCCAAAACGGGGCGGCCAGCAGGGCAAGGCTTGCCAAGGCCAGCCATGATGCGATACAAACCGCAGCCATCCATGCAATCCATACCCATATACCTGGGGTACCAGGTGCCGCAAGCGAGGCAGAAGGCCCTGATTGGGGTATCATGTCGCATCACCCTTCGTGATCCACATACAAAAGTGCAGATTGCCGGTAAGTCTGCATGTAGTCGAGCCTGGTGGTCACCTGGACGATGACGCGGAGGCGGGGAAACGTCTGCCGCCATGCAGCGTCTCCATGCCAGGCGCTGGGATGCATCCTGTACACTTGCCGACCGATACCAAATACATCGGTACCAAGGTGTTGCGCTTTTTGGATGCTTTGACCAATGATTTTGGCCAGTACCTGTTGTACTTGCCGCGAGAGTACCTGGATATCGGCTTCTCGTTCCTTCTGGACACATGGGCCGCCTTCAATCATGCCATGCACGTGTACGTGTAAGACGGCCTTGGGCCGCGGTGCGTCCGGGTTCATTACGCGCAGCCGACTGCGCACCCGGGTGACATTCACCACAAACTGTCCATGGCCATGCGGGCAAGGGATGGTGAGGTCTAGGCGAGGGAATTGACTGTCTGCCAGTGCCCATCCCACGTAATCGTCTCCCGGCAGCCATCCGACCAGGCGGTCGTCAGCAAACACCGCCAGGCCGACAATGCGCGGGGCAGACAGTCTTGGATCCATGCCGTCAATGCCCAAGAGATACGGTTCTACCCCTGGCGTGACGAGGCGCTGGCGAAATCCGCCTATGGTCGCGTCATATTGCCGCCGCAAGATGATTTGGTTGCGGAACAGGTTGGTGAAATGCATGCCCGGAATGACGTCCAGCACCGGCAAGGCATTGACGACCTGTTCTGCCCGTTCCCGCGACACAAACATCCAAATCTGCCGCCGGACCACGCGCGACTGGGCGACGGGATTCAAGACGGCCGCCAATCCCCGCCGCGCCACCTGCTCGTGGATGACCAACGCCTGCAGGTGACCGAAGAACAGCACGCGGTTAATGGCCAGCTGAATCGTCTGCAGCGCCTCCGCCACGTCCCTGCCCTCACGGCTGACCACCGCGATGGGGCGGTCCTCTTTGTTGCCTCCGCTGGTACTGCCGCTGCCTCCGGTGGAGGGCGGTTGAGCGCGCTGCGGTCGCGCAATCTGCACACTGACCACCACCCAGTCGGGGTGATCTGGGGCGGGATCGATGGCCATCATTAAGACGACCGCTCGCCGCTGCAATTCGACCCCATCCCAGCACCCCGTGACCAATCCCGCCAAAGCGAAGCAGATGATGGTGTAAAGCCAGGCTCGGCATCGCGTCACGGCACACGCCCCCTTATCCATCGGGCCGGACGAAGCCGCGCCCATGACCACAGGAGCACCAACGCCGGCAACAGGGCAGCTTCCGTTCCCATCAGGCCGAACGAGAGCATGCGCATCACGCCCAGGTACGTTTGCGGCGTAACGCATAGCAACACCACCAGCGCCAGAACCGCTATTTCGACCCAAATGCTCCTTTTCCGGCAGTAAAACACCGCAATCCGGCACGCCGCGACAATGAACAGATTGACAATGGAGGACACGGTCACGAGAACGGGCAACAGGAAGATGACATCTAATTTGCCCCAATTCTGCATGCGCAAGACTTCGATGAT
Organism: Paenalicyclobacillus cellulosilyticus; assembly: GCF_014647315.1. GTDB lineage: Bacteria > Bacillota > Bacilli > Alicyclobacillales > Alicyclobacillaceae > Alicyclobacillus_J > Alicyclobacillus_J cellulosilyticus. The sequence continues at coordinate 1,773 of NZ_BMOY01000048.1, read as the reverse complement.
GGGCCAGTTCAGGTTGCTGCCTTCGAACGGCCCGAGGTCAGCAAGCACTATCAACAGGTTGAGGGCCTGCAGCAGCAGGACGCTGGCCGTTCCCGCCATGACCGCGTGACGCAACGCCTGTGCCGATACACCAGCCCACCGAAAGACGGGAACGTATGCGCAACACAACAACACGCCGGGCAACAGGCGCGGGATGAGCTGGCACGCTGCCCAGACGCCGTGCCACCACACCGGCCACAACGGCAGCAGGTTGCCTGGGTCTGCCGTGCGCACACACAGCAACAGCAGTCCGACACCGAACACCAAGGCAGGCCAGAATAACACGGTCTGGAACCGGAGAAGTGCGTCCAATCCGCCGCGCAGCAGTTGCAACGGGATGAGCATCCCGACGCTCGCCAGGATGAGCATAGGTGTGTTGGGCAGCGCGACATATTTGATTAGTTGGATCCCTGACCGTACGGACGCCGCGGCCCACAGGACAAAGGCGATGCCAAGCAACATGTTCAACATCCATGCTATCTGTCCCGGCAGGATGGCGTCGAACACGGTGACCGCGCGCACCGACCGGCCCTGTGTCACGGCCACCAGGTCCACCAGGATGTACAACAAAATGAACAAGAGGCAGGCATAGATGAGAAACGGTACCCAGGACCAGGTCTTGGCATCGGCTATCCAAGATGGCAGCCAGTCGAACGTTCCTGGACCCAACACGCACTCAAACGTGAGGATGGCAATCACTTGGGCGTTGCGTTGTTTCACCATCATGGCCGTTTCGGGTCGTGCTTGTACTGTCGGCGCCGCAGCCATCCGCGCACGCTGAAGTAGGTGGCGGGTTGGATGGCGGTGAGTGGCTCTGGGCTTTTGATGAACGTATCTAACCAGTCTTGGTACGCTGCCTGGGCGAAGGGCGTCAGATACGGAACCCCAAACGATTTCAACGTGGACAAGTGGGCGAACAACAATAGCGTAAACACCACCGTACCGACGATACCGAATACGGACGTCACGATAAGCATCGGAAAACGGATCATCCGCGTGACAAAGGCTGCCTCGTAGTTCGGGATGGCGAACGCCCCCAGTGCCGTCAGTCCGACCACTACGACCATCATCGGGCTTACAATGCCTGCCTGAACCGCAATGTCCCCTAAGACTAATCCGCCGACGATGGTGTATGATTGACCCATTTGTTGCGGCATCCGGTTGCCAGCCTCGCGAACCAGTTCCACCATGAACTCCATGAAGATGGCCTCGAACACGATGGGCAACGGAATGCCTTCGCGGGTTGCTGCCAGTTGCAGCAGGATGTTGAGCGGGATGAGTTCCGGATTATACATCGTGAAAGCGATGTATAAAGAAGGAGAGAAGATGGACAGAGCAAGCGCCAGCACACGAATGAAGCGGATGGCGGTGCCGGAAATCCAGCGCTGGCTGTAGTCGTCTGACGTCTGAAAGAACGACATCAATACGGCGGGGGCTAAAAGCGCAAAGGGGCTGCCGTCCGCAAGAATGGCTACCCGTCCGTGCAGCAGCGCGGAAACGACTTTGTCCGGCCGTTCAGTAGACTGCATCTGCGGGTATGGCGACCAGCGGTTGTCTTCAATCCACTGTTCGAGGGTACCCGTGTCGAACACCCCGTCCAGTTTCAGGTTGTGCAAGCGGCGCTGAATCTCGCCGACAATCAGCGGATTGGCCACATCCGCGAGTTAAAGTCTCAAGTAGTGGTGTAAAATCCGTCGTCCACATTTGACGACGAAGCCACCGTGCGTGTCTACT
>NZ_BMOY01000047.1 GCF_014647315.1 Paenalicyclobacillus cellulosilyticus | reverse complement strand
ACGACCACCAAGATGGCGGAATGTCGGTACAACTCTCACGCCAATGGCGGTGAGAAATTCACCGCCAAACAACGTGAGCGGCTACACAGACTGACGACCGGACAGCGATGGACGACTTGCTGCCGTGGTCGGAGCGTCTGCCAGAGCGAATCCGCAGGCGGTCGAAAAAAGCATAGCATGTGAAACTGCCCCGCTGGTTCCCCGGCGGGGTTGTTCGTCATGCATGAGTTTGGTGCAGCCGTGGAGGGAATGCAAGGTGGGCGGGATTTGACGCTTACAGACATACCAACACCGCTTTGCCTTCCCAGTCCCGAAACACCTCCGTGAACTCCGGGAAAAACCGGTCGAGCCAATTGTGGATGCGGACCTGCACTCGTTTGATGTCTTCGAGCAGACGCTCTCGTTGATTCATCCCCACGCGTAGCTCCGCGTAGACGTCCTTAGGGATATTGGGTACGGAATAGCGTCCGTCTTTGACTAATTGCGAGATGACACGGGCGTCCTTGTGGTCATTCTTCGTCGGGTTATTGTCGTCCAGCTCTTTGCTCTTCTTCACATGCAGTGGATTGACCAGAACGACGTCAATCCCGTGCTGGCGAAGGAACTGAGCCAGATTCATCCAATAGTGCCCGGTGGGCTCGACGCCGAATACCACATGGTCACAGACGTGATCGGCCATGAGCGTCCGCATCCACGTGAGCAGTTTTTCCATACCGCATCTGGTGTTGTCAAAGGACAGAGGCTTGCCAAGCTCAATACCGCGAACTTTATTGAAACTTTAATTTAGGATCCGTCTTAGGATCGCTTGATCTTCCTCATCCAATCGGGCCGGAATGCCAGAGCGAATAAGAGTAGAAAAGTTCTCATCTGGAATCATCGTAGTCACGACATACAACCGAGTATTCCCGGTGTTCTCCAGCACGTGCGGCGTCTTCGGGGGCACGAGCACATGAGCACCTGGTTGCAAATGGACTTCCGTCTCTCCTATGAAGGCGCGACCTGTGCCATACAGCACAAAGAAGTGCTCAAATGCCTCCTTGTGCTCATTGGGCGGCGTGGCGCCACCGACATCGAATATTTCGATGCACATCATGAAAGGAAGAGGCGCTTGGTTCGAGTCGCAGAGAAGTGCAAACTTATTGGTATCTTGGGCTTTGATTTTGTACACAGGGTAATCATCTAGTGTTCCGCACAGCATAGGGTATTGATTCAAGAAAACCAACCTCCCATTAGGTTTGTCGGTTCTTTGTTTCCGACTCTGCCGTCGCCTGAATCAAGGCGGTGGAAGTGGAAACAAATCCATAACACTGCTTCACGTTGTAGAGCGTCGCTTCCCAGCAGAAGTCTGGCGATGTCGTGGCGGTGCAGTCCTCTAAGAGAACACAGTCGTAACCGAGGAAACAAGCGTCTTGCAGCGTAGACATCACGCATTGATCGGTGTTTACCCCGCAGAAGAAAAGCGTGGTCACGCCCATGTTGCGTAGAATGCTGTCCAGCGGTGTGTCCCAAAAGCCGCTCATCCGGAATTTGTCGACATACACATCTCGTTCATCCCGAGGAAGTTCTTCGATGATGTCCGCCCCCCAACTTCCCTTTTCAAGAACCTTCGATCCGTTATGAGGCAACGCTTCACCGATGCCGATTTCATCCTCATCCCGCTTGTAAACGAAAAGCGTCGCCGGGCTGAGGTTTAGCCGGTCGGGCCGATTGCCCCAGTTGACCCAAATGACAGGAATGCCTTCTTTGCGTGCAAACGGAAGGAGCACTTGCAGAGGTGGAACAACGCGCCGCACGCGTTCGATATCCACACCCACGGAATGCAACCATCCTCCCGGGGAGCAAAAATCGTTCTGCATGTCGATAACCATTACAGCGCAGCGGTTGAGATCAACCGTCAGGTTTTTCGGTTGTGCTCTGAAACGGACAGCGCGAATGCTTTCCTGCGGGTATGTAATGTCAACTTCGTCTTTTGAGATTCTCCATACGCGATGGGAATGACCCAACCGGAAGATGGATACCACCCCCGAAACCACTTTTGAGTAAGAATATATTACATAAAAGATTTTAACGCAAGATATTTCACAAGATATTTCATCGGCGATAAGGGGTTATTATCGAATATAATATGACATATGTACACTGAATATGAGTCTGAGCAAGTTAATGTGCACAAATTTGGTTATATAACTTGACACATACCGCGATGCAACCTAATATCGTCAGTAAAGATGACTTATAAGGCATCAGACTATACGAGTCCTATGTGTAACGGTAAGGCTCCATCTTACGCCAACCCAGGAGGGGCAATGAATGACCGACGCGCGATACTGGTGGAACGGAATGACCAAGGAATTGTCAGAGAGGTTCTTGCCTCGCCATTCTGCGACGCGCGCCGGGCAAATCGCTAAGGAGGGCGGGGTTGTTATTGTTCCGGTCGGAGCTACTGAACAACACGGCCCTCATTTACCTCTGTTTACTGATGCGATCATCGTTCAGTCTCTACTCGTTGGTGCGCTGCGTCGCCTGCCGCCAGACCATCCTTTCTATTTCTTGTATCCAATTGCGCTCAGCTACAGCATGGAACACATTGGTTTTTCTGGAACGGTGGCACTCAGCGCGGATACTACATTGCGCGTTTTAATGGAAGTCGGTGAATCACTAAGCCGCTGCGGTTTTAAGAAGGTGGTGTTTCTCAACGGGCATGGTGGCAATGTGGGCTTGATGCACGTGGCTGCGCGGGAAATTCGGATGAGGACCGGTCTATGGGTGTTTGTGATCCATGCCGGTGCTTTGCACGAAGGAATCATTCTGAACGAGAGAGAGTCGTTGTACGGTATACATGCCGGGGCACATGAGACGTCTTTAGTGATGGCGCTGATGCCAGAATGGGTAGATATGGAAAATATAGTGAGCGAGTATCCGGAATTTCTCCCTCATTTGAAGGAGTTGACACTTGAGGGTGCGGTCGCTTTCGCTTGGAAAACATCGGATTTGACCACATCAGGCGTGATTGGAGATGCGTCCCATGCCACGTGTGAGTTGGGCAAACGTCTCTACAACGCAATGGTGACGAAACTGACATCTGTTTTGTCTGAGATAGCCAACTTTGCACCTAGGAGCGTGTCCGAGTAATCAAATTTACTGCATGTACATGCGAAATGCTGAGTAAAAACAGCGATGATATACAGTTCCATGAGCATTTTATACAGGAAAATCGAATACTCGGACACGCTCCTAGCACATTTGATTCAGATTAGACAAAACGATTGCACCGCAATGCGTAGTTTGTCATTGGAACTGAAGTCGCGGAAAGAGGAGGAAAGTTTATGAAAACTGAATGGCTTTCTAAATTAAAACAAGTTCTCCCCGGTGAGACTGTGTTTACTGATACACACAGCCGCATGAAATTTTCGAGGGATTATTTTCATTTTTCTCCTGTGTTGGAACGTGAATTGAGCTCGTGCGTGGCTGACTGTATCGTTCGCCCTCACACGGACGCGGAGCTCGATATGGTGTTGAGTATTGCGGCTGAGTATGAAGTACCTATCACCGTTCGTGGCAGCGGTACAGGGAATTACGGACAGTCGGTACCTATGTGCGGTGGCATAGTACTGGACATGTCGAGTTTGGACCAAATCCTTGGGATTGAAAATGGGATCATGGTGGCCCGAGCAGGTGCGCGCATGGGACGCATGGAAAGATTCGCGCGCAGACACGGGTGGGAGTTGCGGGTGTATCCAAGTACATTTCGTACGGCCACCATCGGTGGTTTCGTCGCGGGGGGGTCTGGAGGCATCGGATCCATCAAATGGGGTACAGTTTGGGACGGATGGGTTCGGAAGTTGAAGGTGAAGACCGTAGAAAGTCAACCGCGTACCGTCTTGGTAGAAGGAGATGAGGTCATTCCGTACATCCACAATTACGGTACGTCAGGCGTAGTGTCAGAGCTTCATATAGCCCTGGCGCCAAAGGTGGAGTGGGAACAATGGGCAATTGCATTCTCTGATTTTATCTTGGCTCTTAGGTTTGGCTTGGCACTGGCGCACGACGAAGCGCTGCCTAAACGGTTGGTATCAATTCATGAATGGCCCATTCCATCGTATTTTTCTCCGATACGGCTGCCTCGCGACCGCGCCGTGTGTTTGCTCGAAGTTGGTACAGAGGGTGCAGAACGGCTTTTGAAGTACGTCAATGAGTTTAGAGGAGACATCGCCCTGCACATCGGGCCGGAGGCGTATCATCGCGGGACGGGGTTGTCAGATTTTACGTGGAACCACACGACACTGTGGGCCCGAAAGCAAGATCCTAATATGACCTATCTTCAAGCACAGTTCTCTATCCAAACCTGGGAGAATCAGATTCAAATACTTAAATCAGAATTCCCGGACCTATTGATGCACATTGAATTGATGAAGAGCCAGGATGTGTTGACGGTGTCCGGCTTGCCTCTGCTTCCTTACAAGGATGACGTACATCTTGACGCGGTCATCCAGCGCTGTGAGTCCATTGGAGTGTTTATCGCCAATCCGCACACTTGGCGGTTGGAGTACGGCGGGCGTTCGCCTGAAAAGAAGAAGTTGCTTGAAGTGAAACGAATGAATGACCCATTTGGACTTCTCAATCCACTCAAACTCAATATCGAAGAGAACGCAGAACAGGCCGTCTAAGCAACGAGGGGTTTTGGAGGCGAGAATATGGCGTTAACCTTTCCTAATCCAGCTATGGAAGCTCGGCCAGTTGCTATCGTCCTCAGAGATGTCGGAATGTGTTATGATGGCGAGACTTGGGCATTGCGAGACGTCAACCTGACGGTGCGTGAAGGTGAGTTCGTCTCTCTGCTGGGGCCGTCTGGTTGCGGTAAATCAACCATCCTGCGCACGATTGCGGGGTTACAGACCGTCACATCAGGTTCTGTGGAAGTATTGGGTTCGCCAGCTGGTGAGTTGTTTAATCGCCGTGGAGAGCTATCGTTCGTCTTTCAAGAACCCACACTGATGCCGTGGCGATCCGTGCTCGCAAATGTGGCTCTCCCGTTAGAACTGATGGGAGTCCCCAAACGGGAAAGACTCTCACGAGCGATGGAAATGTTGGCAATGGTCGGATTGGATAGTGTAGCGAACAAGTTACCACGACAATTGTCCGGTGGGATGAAAATGCGCGTTTCCATCGCCCGCGCGCTGGTTTCAAATCCAAAATTGTTGTTACTTGATGAACCTTTTGCGGCATTGGATGAGATTACACGGGAGCGGCTGCAGGAAGAACTGCTTCGTTTGTGGCAACGGTTTGGAATGACGGTGGTCTTCGTGACACACAACGTGTTTGAGGCAGTCTATTTGTCATCGCGAGTGGTCGTCATGCAGGCAAATCCAGGCACCGTTCGGGCAGAGTTGAGCATTGAGACGCCTTATCCGCGCTCAAGAGAGGTGATCGGTACACCTGATTTCATGAACATGGTCGCCAAGGCTGTCCAACTGCTCGGGGATTGAGGTGGTCTTTCATGGGTGGAATGACGTGGGTGAGACGATATCTTCCGCCTGCACTCATCTTCATTGGTTTTCTTATCCTGTGGCAAGCTGTGTGTGTGTTAGGCCGGATTCCGCCATATCTCATTCCTACGCCAGTGCAAGTATTTTGGGCTATCATCGTGCACTGGTCTACATTATGGGATGCAACTTGGATCACATTGGAGAGTGCGTTTTTCGGTTTCTTGCTCAGCATTGTGATTGGAGTGGCCGTTGCCTTCATCATGTCGCAGGCGAAATGGATAGAACGCAGCTTGTATCCTTACGCCATCCTGCTGCAAACCGTACCAATTGTCGCCGTGGCTCCACTTGTCATCATATGGGTGGGCGCAGGCATGCGAGCGATTGTGGTGATTGCATTTCTGATTGCAGTTTTTCCTATCATATCCAACACGAACTTCGGATTTCTTTCGACAGATCAAAATTTGATCAGCCTGGTAAAGATGTACAATCGATCTCGGTGGATGATGGCTGTAAAGGTACGATTTCCCAGTGCATTGCCTCAAATGTTTGCAGGTCTGAAAATCTCAGCTGGCCTGGCTGTCATTGGAGCCATTGTAGGTCAGTTCGTAGCGGGGATGGGGGGTTCTACCGGTGGTCTAGGATACCTGATTACAGAGACGTCGCAGAACTTGCAAATGGATTATCTCTTCGCAGCTGTGTTCGCAAGTGCTGTCCTTGGAATCTTTCACTTCGGATTGGTCAATCTGATCTCCACCCTTTGCATCGGGAGGTGGCATGAATCTGCGTTGGTCAAGGATTAAGCCAATGTACTTAACGAAGTGACCTGCAGTTTGGTTTCAAAGTTCCAGAATGAAGCGCACAAATACAGGAATTGAAGGAGGAAATTGTTCTTATGAATCGGATAATGAGAAGGGTTTTCGCAGGACTTACCACATTAGCGGCTAGTTCCATCACATTGTTGGCCGGAGAAGCTTCGGCCGCTTTCAAACATAAAAAATACCAAACGAATCCTAGTGTCTCCCAAGTCATGAATTGGTTTGCCGAGCCAGAGGAAGGAGGCCAATTTGATGCGCAGGTGACAGGCCTGTATCAAAAGATGGGCCTCAATATGAAGACGGATCAAGGTGGACCACAGGTGTCTACCGTTCCTCTGGTTGCATCTGGAAAATACACTTTTGGGATGGCAAGTGCAGACACCATTTTGCTTGCTCGAGCGCAAGGAATTCCGGTCGTGGCCATCTTCGCTGTCTTTCAGACAGATCCACAGGTACTCATTTGGCATGCTGGTCAACCGATCCATGGATTTTCGGACATGAATGGTCATCCGGTCTATGTGTCCAGTGCCTCTCCGTACTGGAAATATTTAGTATTAAAATACCATTTGGATCAGGCGCAGCAGATGCAGTATACAGGTTCCCTTGTTCCGTTCATTCACTCTCCAAATGCTGTAATTCAAGGGTTTGTGACAAATGAGCCGTGGGTGCTGAAGAATAAAGGGGTCAAGGTTCAGTACAAGCTCATCGCGGACTCAGGGTTCAATCCATATCAAAATGTCTTATTTACCACGGAAGAGGAGATTCAGAAGCATCCGGATATCGTGGCAAAATATGTTAAAGCCTCACAACAGGGCTGGAGACACTATTTCAAAGATCCCGGACCGGCTCACGCACAGATCAAGAAACTTAATCCAGATATGAGCCCAGCGTTGATGCATTTTGCTTGGGAGCAAGAGAAGCCTCTCATCCAGGGCGGGGATGCACAGGTGCACGGCATCGGTTACATGACCAAGGCACGCTGGCAACAGCTTGCGAAGCAATTGGAACAAGTGGGGCTGCTCAAGCCTGGATTTAAGGTCGACGGGGCGTTTACCAATCAGTTTATTCCCCAGAAATAAATCCGCAGTGTTTAAGTAAAGATGGCCGTGAAAGGGTGCCTTCAAGGGTGAGTAAACTAGGCGGTGTTACGGTCGAGCGTGCAGTCCCTTGTGAGATGCGGGACGGTACAGTGTTATTTGCTGATATTTACCGTCCCGAAGAAATGGATAAGCCATTGCCTATCCTATTGATGCGTCAACCGTACGGGAGGAGAATCGCCTCTACCGTCACCTATGCCCATCCGATATGGTACGCACGCCATGGATTTATCGTTGTTGTGCAAGACGTGCGCGGGCGCGGCGATTCCTTGGGCGTTTTTGAACCTTTCATTCAAGAGATAGAGGACGGGTATGATGCAGTGGAATGGGCAGCCCGTCTGCCCGGAAGCAATGGAAAAGTGGGTATGTACGGTTTTTCTTATCAAGGTTATACCCAGTTGGCGGCTGCGGCCGCCCGTCCTCCTCACTTGGTAGCCATCGCGCCGGCCATGTGCGCTGCTGACCTCTTTCACGGGTGGTTTTACCCACTCGGTCGGCTTTCCATCGGGGTGACGTTACCGTGGGCAGCTCAATTGGCCAGGGACGAAGCGAGGCGCAGGCATCTTCCGAACATAGAAGAACGATTAACAGAAATCATGGTGAATCCAGGGCCGTGGTTGCGTCATCTTCCGTTGAATGAACTTCCTGAGATTACTGATCTTGCCCCCTTTTATCGTGACTGGGTAGAACACTCCACGTATGACGATTACTGGGTTGCCCGCAATCTTCTACCTAAACTTACGGAATGGTGTGTGCCAGCGTACCACATTGGAGGATGGTTTGATCCATATCTTCACGGAACACTGCAGACGTTTGAGGCGATTTTCCAATCTGGAAACGAGGCGGCACGCCAACAACGGCTGCTGATTGGGCCTTGGGCCCACATACCGTGGGGTGAAAGGGTGGCAGGAAGTTCTTTTGGCCGTATGGCCGCCGGTCACGTGGATCGAGAGTTGGTGCGTTGGTTCAAATATTGGTTGCACGGTGAGGGGGACATCAATGAAATTCCACTTGTTCGATATTTTGAACTTGGAAGCAATGTATGGAGGACAGCAAATGCATGGCCGGTGGATACAATTGAAGAACACAAGGTTTGGTACTTGACCTCCGTTGACGATCCTGCCAATGGTGCGTTAGGTGGGGGCAATCTTTGTGAGGGTTCGAATCCATCGCATTCATCGTTGGACCTGTTCGTATATGACGCTCGTCTGCCGATGCCCTGCGAGTCTTTTCTCCCTGTAGACCGAAGTGAAATTCAACAGAGAAATGAAATCTTGGTTTATACGAGCTCTCCTTTGCCGAAACCCATACACGTTGCTGGTTCACCGCGTGTGGTGGTGTGGGTGAACGCCCTCGGCGGACCAACCGATCTTGTTGTCGTTTTAACGGTTGTTGGTGAGGATGGAACGGCGAAATTCTTGTCCATTGGCCGAGGGTTCGTCCCTTCTCTGGAGCAGGAAGTGAACATCGGATATATCGATCACGCTCAGAATTCGTCTATGGATGGGTGGTTGGAATTAACCATCATGATGAGGCCAATCGCGGTGCAACTGAAGCAAGGTGAATCAATTCGACTGGAATTGACCGGAAGTGCGTTTCCGCTCATCGCGCGGTACCCTAACCACGTAAACGAGAACGAACTCGCTCATATCGGGCCAGAAAAGCTGCAGATTGCAACGGTGGCTGTGGCTTCGAGCTCTCACCATCCTTCCCGTATTTATCTTCCGGTTATCCGACCATCTGAATCGGAGGTCTAGATATAATGGTTGTTACACCACAGACACTGGTACAATTGCCCTCGACCTTTACGTTATGTCGCGTACATTTGCTGGATCGCCCTGGCCTTTTTGACGTACACGTGCAGGATGGATTTATCCATGACGTGTATCCGACTTTATTCTCAGAGTCGTCCCATGAAGATCAATCAGTGCATCTCGAGACATGGCCGCCACAAGTGCGGGCAGATCGGTATGACCTCGCTGGTCGCCTCCTTTTGCCGGGTTTTGTGGATATCCATGTCCATTTGGATAAGGCGTTGACGCTTCCATTTACACCTAGTACGTCAGGAACCCTTGTTGCGGCCATCGAAGCATTTGAACGCTACCATGCCATTCTGACGGCGGATGATGTCTATCGGAGGACAGTTTCTGTCGCGTTGATGGCCTTATCGCATGGGACGACGACCTTGCGCACCCATATCAATTTCCATGATCGTCGATACGTGGATGAGGTTCTGGCAGGGATACAAGCCGCTCGTGACGAGCTGAAGGGTCAGTTCGACATCCAGGTAGTATTGATGTGTCCTTTGGTCGAACATCCCGAGGTGGATACGTTGCTTCGAGAGAGGGCTGAAGCGTTCGTGGCAGTCGGAGGAGCCCCTCATTTATCACCGCAACCAGAGGAAAATATGAACTGGATTGTGAGTTTGGCTCATCGCCATGAGTTGAGTGTGGATGTTCACGTGGATGAAACGTTGAACCCTGATGTACGGACGTTGGACCACCTCGCGCGCCTTGTAAAAAATCGGGATTTTCCATCACCTGTCGTTGCAGGTCATTGTGTCTCGCTCGACGCGATGCCCGAGGCTGAGGCCGTGGAAATTGTCGAACGGGTAGCAGAAGCAGGTGTAGGTATCGTGACTTTGCCGGGTGCCAATTTGTATTTGCAGGGCAGAGAAGATCGCTCAAGCGTGCGTCGTGGTGTGACGCGGATTAAGCTGCTGCAACAAAAGGGTGTCCTCGTCGCTGCAGCGTCGGATAACATACAGGATGTCTTTCATCCGTATGGGAGGGGAGATTTGATCGATGCAGCGCTCCTCGCTGCTTACTGTGGACACTTTCTGCCGTCGGATGCAGAAAACGCATTGAAAATGATCAGTTTGGTACCAGGTCGATTGGCGGTACATCCAAAATATGGAATACGTGTTGGCAACGAAGCCGATATGGTTGTGTTGGATGCATCAGATCCGCTTTCGGTTCTACAGTCGTTAACTCCAAACCGCTGGGTATTTAAACGAGGGAAACTCGTTGCGGGTCAATGGGGTGGGTCTTGGTTATCGGAGCAACTCCCCTTCACGTTAACCGCTTTTGTTGATGTTCAATTTTCCGGGGAAAGCTTTAGGTTGGTCTGAATCAGGAATGTTTAGGCATGAAAGCAGGATTGCATAGATTTAAGCCATCTGTCAACAATCAAGCGAATTTTAAAAGGAGTTTCCCGTATGGACGATCGTTGGGGGGCAATGTTCAGGCCGGATGTGCTCGTTCCTCCACTCGCTTCCGGTCCATTGGACGGAAAGACGTTTGCAGCCAAAGACAACATCGATGTCGCCGGGTATGTAACGGGTGCGGGGAATCCGGACTGGTTGCGCACGCACAAAACGGCATCACGCCATGCTGAGGTGGTCGCCCTGTTGTTGGAGGCTGGAGCCACGCTCACAGGCAAGACACATACTGACGAATTGATGTACAGCCTGAACGGAGAGAACGTCCATTATGGTACACCCGTCAACCCGCGTGCACCTGGACACGTGCCAGGAGGTTCTTCGAGTGGTTCGGCCGTTGCAGTGGCGGCAGGACTCACAGATTTTGCCTTGGGCACAGATACGGGGGGGTCCATCCGAGTTCCATCCAGCTACTGTGGCATATACGGGATTCGTCCGACACATGGCCGAGTATCCATGGACGGTGTGGTAAAGCTGGCACCCAGTTTTTGTACAGTTGGTTGGATGGCGCGCACAGCGACCGATTTGGCTTTGGTAGGAGACATTCTCTTCAAAGCAAACCCCGGTCGAGGCGGGATGGAGGCAAAACGATTCACCCGTTGTATCGTTCCAGTCGATATACTGCACCTGGCCGAGCCGTCTGTCCTCGATCCATTTCTCGAGGCGCTTGCACGACTGCAAAGCGATTTTGACGTCATCCGGTTTGAAACCGTGGCACCGGAAGGATTGGCGGTGTGGAAGTGGGCGTTTCGCGTCCTGCAAGGTCGCGAAATCTGGAAGACGCACGGGGCGTGGATCGAGGCGGTGCACCCCACATTCGGACCTGGAATTGCGGAACGTTTCGCTTGGACGAGGAAACTCACGGAAGAGGAGGAGAGGCTGGCTCGCAGGCTGCGGGCCTCCGCAATTCGGCGTTTGAAGGCGCTGCTCGACGAGAACACCGTACTTTTTATGCCAACCGCACCCGGCGGGGCACCCAAAGTCGGCCTGGACACCGCAACGCTGGAAGGATGGCGGTCAAAGTTGATGCAGTTCACCTGCATTGCGGGACTTGGAGGTCTTCCGGAGATTACCATCCCGTCCATGGTGGTCGACGGACTGCCGGTCGGTTTCTCGGTTATTGCTGCACGTGATCAAGATGAACGGATGCTAAAGTGGGTGGTCAAGTGGTCAGAACGCTTGGTACTCTCTCATCCCCCGACGGGTAGAGAAGGAGGACGGACAAATTGAGGCTGCATCGGCTTTACGCCACAAAGGACACCGTGCATTGGGGGTATTTCAATCGCGATCTACAACCCGTCCTCTACGTGGATTCAGGTGACTTGATTGAAGTGGAAACGATTACCCATCATGCTGGGGATGCTCCGGACCTGATGATGGACGAAGCGATCGCACAGTTGTTTGGAGACGTTGCGATGGCGGATCGAGGTCCAGGAAAGCACATCCTCACTGGCCCCATCCATGTGGCGGGCGCGCAACCAGGCGATATGTTGGAAGTGCAGTTCCTGGATCTGATCCCAAGACATCCATACGGTTCCAATGTGACCGCCAGTTGGGGCTATTTGTATTCCGACCTTGGCCCGGAGGAGTGGGTGACGATCTATGAATTTGACGAGGCGTACCGAACGGCGCGTCCCATCTTCCGGTTTACCTACCCCGGACGCTACGACGTCCCGGGGCAGATCATTGCGGCCGATGAAGTCCAACGCGAACCGATTTCTCGCTCTATTTCTGTTCCGTTGCGGCCACACGTCGGGTGTGCCGGCGTAGCCCCCGAGTGGAGCGGAAGGCAGAGCACCGTTCCTCCCGGTCATCACGGCGGGAATGTCGACAACTGGCGCCTCGGCAAAGGTGCTAAGGCATTTTATCCTGTGTTCGTGGAAGGCGCACTCCTTTCCCTCGGCGATCCGCACGCGGCTCAAGGTGACGGGGAACTGACCGGCACCGCCATCGAATCGTCTCTGCACGTCTTGATCCGGGTGATGGTGCGGAAAGATTTCTATTTGCCAACGCCAGTCATCGAGACAAATGAGATGTGGATGATTCATGGGTTTTCGCCCGACTTGAACGAAGCCGCACGGCAAGCAGCAAAATACACGCTTCGTTTTCTCACCGACATCAAAGGCCTAACGGTTCGAGAAGCTTATTCTCTCATGAGTGCAGGTGTGGATTTCACCATTACTCAAGTGGCGAATCGTACATTTGGGGTTCACACTGCCATACCCAAGGCGATGTTCGAGTAGTGAAACTCAGTTCATTCACGCCGGGCGCCCGCTCATTCTTCTGTCGGCGCCCGGTGTTGAAGCAGTGTATGCTGTCTGATTAGGATTTGGATAGGACTTGTGCTTTTCTTTCTGAATTTACAGTTGAATCCTTACGTCTGCGCCGATGCATCCGATGACCGAGCCGTCGTCCCCGAAGACAGGTACGGCGATGGTCAGACACGGCTGTTGCGTGATGGCTGAGATGTAGGGGCGTGAAATAAATGGCGCTCCGGACATGGCCCCTTGGAACCAGGGCCGGTGACTTGCGTTGACCAAACCGGCAGGCGGCTCGGAATAAATGAATGAGCCGTCGCTGCGGTTGGACCACACCGCTTCGATGGCATGTTCCGTTTGCAACCATTCATATAACAGTGACGCGTGTGCTTCCGGGTCCATCGACAGAATGCGGGGATGCTTGGCCAAGTTTTCCAATTGCTGTTGCATCTGCGTGAGTTGACGCGTGTCCACAGACACACCTGGCGTTTCCATCGCAAACGTATCATCCAATTTGCGCAACGCTTCCCCCATGCGGGCCGAAGTATCGGCCAAGTGATTGGCCAGGTAGTCGAGCTTCTCGACTTGGATGCGTTGCTCAGATGCAAGTTGCAGCATTTCGTCGAGTTCATGGACCATCTTCTCCAGCGTCCGGGAAGCATGGCCCATTTGGCGTTGGGTGTCTTCGAACGTTTCTCGTTGTTTGCTGGCGGCGGCCGCGGTGATTTGGGCCAGCCGGGCGACTTCCTCAATGTGACGCGCGGCTTCGTGTACGCGAGCGGTCACGTCTTGGATACCTGCTGTTCCTGCTTCGACGAACGCGTGACTGTTGGCGGTTGTCGTCTTGAGCGACGACATGTCCGCGCGGATGCGATCCAACGTCTCGACGCTGGTCTTCAGCGTCTGCCGGCTTCTATCCGCCAACTGTCGGATTTCTTCCGCGAGAATGGAGAAGCCAGCGCCCGACTGGCCGGCGTGCGCCGCTTCGATGGCGGCGTTGAGGGCCAACAACATGGTTTCTCTGGCGATGTTCTCGATTGCATCCAGCACCGACTGGACCGATTCGACTCGCATCACAAACTCGTCCACGCGGCGGGATGTGTCGTGGACAATGTCGTGGAGTCGATGGATGGTGTTCGAAGATTTTTGCAACAGCTCTTCCACTGCTGTGAACAACGCAGTGATGGTTTGAATCTCTTCTTGCACGCGCTGCATGGAGTGGTCCACCGCCTGCGACATCTCCGTCGCCTTTTTCATCCTCGATACAGCGCCTTCCATTTCTCGCATGGCCACAACCGCGTCGTCCCGCAACTGTATCTCTGTCGCTTCACTTTGTGTGCTCAACCCCACCAGCGTGGCCGCAGTCTCCTTGACGTGGATGACCGCCGCATCAATCCGGTCCGCGGTCACTTTGGCGGTGTAATAAAGGGGTCGCAGTGGGCGGAGAACATCCGCCGAGGACTCCTCGTTCTGCGTCGCACTCCACTTCAACAAACGTGTCAACACACAGCCTCACCCATGTTGTGATGTGTTATAATACATTACAATATTATACCGATGTATGCGCAAAAAGCCAGATCCTCACGTGTTATGTGTAATAAAAAATGACAATATCATCAGGTGTTGCGCGCGGCGTGGCGCTGCCATCCACCGCATGGATTCATGTACATCCCCGTCGGGAAGGCAGGGTTGGGGAAGGGTGAAGGTTGTGCTCAGATGGTTGCTTTCCGGACGCTCCCATTGGCGGGTATGCGCCGTGATCGTCGCGGCGGGCATAGCTTCGGCGGGCGGGGCAGGTTTCATGCTTGCGGTCAGTTCGCCGAAGCAGGCGGACGTGTTTTCATGGCTTTGGTGGCGTCCGATGATGTTGGCACTCGGGCTGAATACGCCCGTATGTTGCGGCCTGATGATATGGATTTGGAACGGATATCAGCGCAAGAGTGACGAGTTGCAGAAGAAAAAGGCGGAAATTCTCTCCGGCTACATGAATGAACTGCGGGATAAAGAGAACGAGTTTCTCTCATTATTTTTCCACAATCCCGATTCCATCATGGCGTTCGATCACGCCGCACGGATCCTGCATATGAATCCAGCCGCCCAGCGCTTGTTGAACTACTCGTTAAGCGAGTTGCGCCGCATGGGCACCGGTGTGCTGGCGGCGATTGCGCCGGAGTCGGACACTGCCTCCCTTTTTGCCAAGGTATTGAGCGGGGGAGTCCTTGTGTTTGACAGCACGCTGCGGCGCAAAGACGGACAGATGGTTTACGTGCAAGCCACGGCGATTCCCATCTATCAAGACGGGCAAGTCCGGGGCGTCTACATCGTCTGCCGGGATGTGACCCAGCAGCGCGAGGCGGAGCGACGTATTCGCATGTTGGCCGATCTCGATCATCTAACCGGGCGATTCAATCGCAGGTATTTTTCTGAGCAACTGGAGCAAGCGTTGGTTGCCGCTGCGCAAGGTGGTCCGAAACCTGCCGTCCTGTTCGTGGACATCGACCGTTTCAAACAGATCAACGATGCCTTGGGGCATGATGCAGGAGACCATGTGCTGAAGACAGCGGCGGAACGCATGGCTGCGTGCATCGACCAAGGCGACGTGCTGGCTCGTTTTGGCGGGGATGAGTTTGCCGTCCTTTTGCGCGATGTGCAGATGGAAGATGCGACACACGTGGCCGAAAAGATCCTGCAAGTCCTCGAACAACCGGTCACCTTTGACGGGAACGAACTGTACCTGACAGCAAGCGTCGGGATCGCCGTCTATCCGGTTGGCGGCGATACAGCGGCCGCCCTTCTCCGCCATGCGGACGCCGCCATGTACGAGGCAAAACGGAAAGGAAAGAACCGCTACCAGGTGCACACGCCATCGATGCAGGCACAGGCATATGCGTTCAAAACGAACAAACTGGAGCACGACCTGCGCAGATCCATATGTAGCGGGGGAAGCCTAAAGCGTGAGTATCCTCCCGAGGAGGAGGAACGGAGCGGACGGGTCGTGGCTGCTGAAACGTTCTCCGGCGGACGCGTGGAATGAGGCCGCATCCCGGGCGAGAGGGAAAGCGGCCTCGCGCTTTTCTGCCTATCTTCATGCTTGTGTCTCGGCAGGCGTGGTGCTCGCGGGAGCGAGGCTGTGCTTGTCGCGTCCGTGCCCCAGCGGGCCTCGTTGTTGCACCAGTTGCTTCAGACGCGCGGTGAGGTTGCTGAGGATTTGTTGTTCTTTTTCGGCGGTCAATTTACCCGCCTGCACGGCCTGGTCCAACTTCGTCTTGACGTTCGCGGTCATCTGCGCGACCAGGTTGTCTGCCGAGATGCCTTTGCTCTCGGCCACCTGGGCGATGGATTGGCCTTGTTCGAGCTCAAGTTTGACACCACCCTTGATGTGACGCGGGTTTGTAGGCCCAAGTTTGTACCACACGCACTTTAG
>NZ_BMOY01000046.1 GCF_014647315.1 Paenalicyclobacillus cellulosilyticus | reverse complement strand
CCGCCGCCAGCGCCTCCTCCATCCGCTCGCCGCAGCGGACCAGGGGGCGCTCAGGGAGCAGCGCGCGGCCTTCGTCCGCGGCGGCCGCGCCGGCCATGTCCGCCAGTCCTGCGGCGGCAGCACCCGCGGCGGCGGTTTCCGCTGCACCCGGGAACCACGATCGCGCCGCCTGCAGCCGCTCCGCCACCTGGCGCCAGCGGGCGCCGTGATCGACCAACCAACGGTCCAGCCGCTCGCCGTCCCGCCTGATCTGGGCGAACTGGGTTTCGAGGAGCCGCTTGTGCTGTTCCAGTTGCTGCTGGCGCTGGTAAACGTCCGATTGCGCCCGCTCCTGGATGAGCGCATCGCGGCGGCCGCGCACCTCGTCCCGTTCGGCGGCCGTCGCCGTGAGCGCCGCTTCCGCCGCCGCGAGTTCTTCCCAAGCGCGGGCGATGGCGTCCCGGAGCGCGGCCACCGCCCGTTCGCGCTGGTCCAATTCCGCCCGCTGGCACAGGTAGTCGTACAGGCGGACCTTCTGCTCCGCCGCCTCCAGCAGGCCAAACGTCTGCTCCATCTCCTCGAGGGCCTTGACGCGGGCCTCCACCACCCGCAACTCCTCTTCGAGGCGCCGGTAGTGGCGGATGTTCTCCCGCATGTCGGCGATGTCGAGGTCCGGTTTCACGTCGCACACAAAGTCGGAAATGAAACCGGAGATGTCCATGATGGGCGTGAACGGGACCGCTTTGCGGAACAGGCGGAAAAACTTCTCGCGCAGGTTCCCCATCCGCGCGAGGAAGGTCTGCTGGTACGACTTGTTGCTTTCGTACATCTCAAACCGCCCGCGCCGCTGGCCGCCCCACTGCTTGAGCCCTTGGATGTCGAGCGGCACCCCGTCGCGGATGAAGTGGAAGTCGGGCAGCGGCTCGTTCAGGTAGAAAAACCTGGCGTCGTACGTCGCGTCCGGATGGCAGTCGAACACGGCGCCGAAGCAAAACGCCTTTTGCTTCGACCCTTCCCCCTCCACGAACTCGAGGACCACGTAGGAAGAGAACTCTCCTTCCCGCAGGCACACCACCCGGTCGTCCTCCTCGGCCACCTCGCCGCGCAAATAGCCGCGCAACGTCCGCCGCGACTGCTCGTTCGCCGCCTTATTGAAGTAGTGGCCCGTGGTGTCTCCGAGCACCACCAGTTGCAGCGCGTCGATGATGGTCGACTTGCCTGCCGCGTTCTTCCCGGTGAGGAACGTGACGGGCGCGAACTCGATGACCTCGTGCACGATGTAGTGCCAATTGACGAGCAGCATTCGCCGCAACCGCTTCACCGGCCCACCCCCTCCGCGTTCATGTCTCCCCGGGCGTCTGCGCGCATTGGCGCCTCATCATCGTCCGCCGCTTCGTCCGCATCCGCCTCGGCCCACGCATCCATGCCGTCCTCGCCGCTGTCCTCGCCGGCCCACTCGCCGCCGTCCGCACGTTCCCCGGCCGCCCCGGCGGCGAACGCGCCCGCGGACCATCGTTCGTACAGGTGGTGGATCCGCTCGTCCGGCACCGCGAGCAGGATGCTCGGGTAGATCAACCACCGGCTCTCCAACTCGTGCGCAAACCCGTCCACCCGGGCGATCACGTTCAGCCGCCGCAGCCGGTTGAGCGCTGCCGCCAAGTTTGTCGCGGCGACGCGGCGATCCAGAAGGCCGAGCGAAAACAACCGCGAGAGCACGTCCTGCAACGAGACCACCACCTCGCGGCGCATGGACACGGTTTCCATCGCCTCCTCGTATACGAGGCGCAGGGCGTACAGCAGGTAGGTGGTGTACTTGTCCATCTTCGCCCGGTTGCGTCCGTAGCGGTTATACAGCGCCATCACGCCGCGCCGTCCGTCCGCCTGCAGTTCGAAGCCGCCCGCCCGCAGGTACGCCTGGAACAGCGCCAAGTGGCGCTCCACGAACCGGTAATCGCGGTTGGCGGCCAACCGGCGCTCCCTTGGGTCCCACTCGTCGCGCACCAGGAACGTCTCGTCGAACAAGCGGCTGATGACGCGGGCGAACTCCTCGCGGTCGTGATCGGACAATGCGTGGTACGCGCCCTGCCAGTCCACGCTATCCCTCCTTCCGGACGAAGGTGATCTGCGGCACGCCGTAGTCACCGACGCGGACCAGGTCCGGCTTGTCCTCCCCGCCGTCTGCGTCCGTCCAGTCGATCTCGTACGGCATCTCCGGTTCATCCGAGCGCACCACCGCCACCATGGTGCGCAAAAAGTCGTCCAACTCCCGCAACCGCAACGCAGAAGCCGGCAGCCGCGCACGGTCTCCCATTTGCTCGCGAATGAACGCTGCGATCCGCTGCGGCGAGAAAATGGCGTTGGCCCGCTCCACGAGTTCCCGCGCCTCCGCCGCGAACGCCGCGTCGTCCGCGCCCGCCGGGCGCCGCAACGGCTGCGGCCGGCCGCGTTGCCGCCGGCGCGGTTCCCGGTAGAGTGCATCGGGATCGGCATAGCGGACCTGGAACAACGGCAATTCCCGCATCGCCTCCAACAGCGGGTGATGCACATCTGCGGTGAGGGGCGGCAGCGCGCGCAACAGCTGCACGAGCTTCCCCTTGACATCCCGGTCGGTGTTGAGCAGGTACTGCAGCCGGTCCACCGACGCCCGGCTGTAGTGGGCGTTGCGCCGGTCAATCTCCTGCAGCAGGTCGTCGAGCGACTCGAACGTGTCGGCGATGAACTGGATCCGCTGCACCACCTCGGCGCGGGCATCTTCCGGGGTCAGGTCCGGCCGCTGACCCAACAGCGAGGCGGCCATCTGCTGCAAGAGGCTCGGCGACGCAAGCCAGTCGCGCAAGATCTGCAAGACCCGCGGCCGGAAGCGGTAGACGCTGTCGAACGTCTTGAGCGGGTGGTACATGGCGATGGCCACCGCCACTTGGTAGCTGTCGAAGTGCTCTGCCAATAGCTCGCGGATCTCCTGGCGCAGGTGCAGGTTTTGGTAATAGGTGTGAATGTTGTGCAACAGCGCGCGCAGGCTTTCCCGCAGCGCGATGGTGTGATCGTGCGCCGACTGGAGCGCCTGCAGCATGAACTCGTCCCGCTCTTCGTTCGCCGTGCGCAGGTTGGAATACACGGAGTAGACGATGGCGTTGTACCGCTGTTCGGCCGGGTGGACGATGCGGTAAAGCGCGTCGAGCAGGACACTCGCGTACCGGGGGACGATGAGGGTTTCGTCGAACCCGGTCTCGTCCGGTATCGCCTGCAGCCAGCCGGTGGCGACGAGCCGCCGGATGAGGGCGTGCGCCTTGCCCGAAAGCGTTCCGGCGTCCGGCATGTCCGCATCCAGACCTCCGCTTTCGGTCAACCCCTCCCCTGCGGCGCCTGCATCCGGCAGGCCAGCATTGGATGAGCCCCCATCCACCCACGGAACACGGGCGTTCGCATGCGGAAGCGAGAACGCTTCCCTCTGCACGGTATCCGCCCGCCCGGATTCCGTTTCTCGAACATCCCCGTCCGCGAACGGATCGTCCAACGCTTCGCTGTCATCCGACCAGCCGGCCAAGTCCCGTTCCATTTCGCTGATGAGATAGGTCACAAGATCCCCGCGCCGGAACCGGATTTCGCGTTGGTAACAGTTCCACAGCACCATCAAGGCGCGGAAGTAGACCGCCCGCTGCCGAGATGCCAGCAAAGAGAACAGGTTGTGGGGCACCACTTCGAACAGGTCGCGCATACTTTCACTGTAACATCCCGCCGCACAACAGGAAAGGCTGCGCGCAAGCCGTGCTGTCAGGTGACGGTCAACGTCACCACCGCGTAGCCGGGATCACGCGTATCCTGAACGCACGAGCACCGCACGGCGTACGGAAGCCGGAGCGCCGACAACCACAACGCGGCATCGACATACGGGACGCGAAACATGGTGGTTTGTCCCGGGCGAAGTCCCGAAAGTGCCGCGGTCAATGAGTTAAGACGCGTAAAGGTGTATGCCGGTTGCTCGACGAATAACCCTGTTTCCTGCAAAATACGCTGGTCCTCTTGGTTTGCCGAGCGCGCCAACACCTGGACAATGTCGGTATCGGCAGGGGGGACCTGCGACCGGTCCCACGTATGGGTCCGCGCCAACTGCGCCGAGGTGAGATTGAAATAACCGTATGTCACGCGTCCCGGGACATCTGGCACCGGATCGTCCCAGGTGGTGTCCAAATGGTACCACGTTCCATTCAACTCCACTTCATTCCATGCATGGCTGCCCGAGCCGGATGGACTGGTCGCGGTCCCGACGACGATGACGTTGGGAATGCCTGCGCCTCTCAATAATTGGTAAGTCAGCATCGTGTACCCTTCGCATGTGGCAGACCGTGCGTACAGGGCGTCGTATGCACTGTCGCGGCGCAGGGTCGTGTCATAAGAGGTATGCAGGACGACGAAGTCGTGAATGCCCTTCTCCTTCGCGTACACATCCATTCCCGGTTTGAGGATCTCCTGCAGGATCTTCCGGACCCCCTGCAGCACAGCGGCATACTGCGCCTTGGTCTCCCGATACCGGACCGCAAACACCGCCCGATTGCCCCACAGCGGACTCGACGTCAAGACGAAACGATACGACGCCACATCCAGCATGAGGTAAGGATCGCGAGCCAAGGCATCCTTCACTTCTTGCTGCAACGCGGCCGCCGAGGATGTGCCGACGCGCAGGGTGAACACCGGTTCTCTGGCTTCCATGTGCGACAAGATGGATGGTTCGTCCGAGGCAGACGATGCGAAGGCGTCCGCAGGTAACCAAACCCCGGCAAAGATGACCGCCGTCAGCAAACCTTTGCGGATGGCCGACGTCCACACCTTGCTCACTGACCTGTTCACTCCTGTCGTGCGAAAGTGCAGATGCGCCATCTTGCTGTACGTCGACATCAAGGTGCTGGTGCGGTGGATGTTATTCCGCTCCTGAACCGTTCAACCGTTCGAGCAGTCCCTCCAGCTGCTCATCGCTGAACGCGCCTTGGCTAAAGGCCACCAGCCCGCGCAGCGGCGTGTACCGGAACAGCGCTTCCGCGAACTCGGGCGCGTCGCGCAGCATGTCCGCCATCCCCGAGCGGGTGGTGAACGCCTCGAACACCTCCCGGAAGACGGGCGCGGCGTCGGGATCGGCAAGCACGTCGCCGACGAGCGAATTGCGGGTGTAACTCTTGCGCCGGCGGGCGGTGGACTCGACGTACACCCGCTGCGCCAAAGCGATGTCCCGCGACGACGGGCCGACGAGGATGTCGAACTCCCCGCTCTCGACCATCCAGTCTTGGCGCGCCACGTCCCAGTACGCAAACGCCCGCTTGTCGAGCACAAGCGTGACGGACTTCTCCTCGCCCGGCGCCAGTTCGACCTTCGCGAAGCCCTTCAACTCCTTCTCCGGGCGGATGACGCTCGACACCACGTCCCGGACGTACAGCTGGATGATCTCCTTGCCCGTGCGCGATCCGGTGTTCTTCACGGTGACCGTCACGTGCAAGGTGTCGTCGTCGCGCAGCGACGTCTTATCCACCGTCATGGACACGTACGCGAACGTGGTGTAACTCAAGCCGTACCCAAACGGGAAGAGCGGCTCGATGCCTTTCGCATCGTAATACCGGTAGCCCACGAACAACCCTTCCCGGTACTCGACGCGATCGCCCTCGCCCGGGAAATTGAGGTACGACGGGTTGTGGGAGAGCCGCACGGGGAACGTCTCCGCCAGCTTCCCGCACGGGTTGGCCACGCCGAACAGGATGTCGGCGATCGCGCCGCCCATCGCCTGCCCGCCCAGGTAGCACTCGATGAGCCCCCGCACGCGATCCAGCCACGGCATCTCCACCGGTGCCCCGTTGGCCAGCACGACGACGGTGCGCGGCTGCACCTCGGCCACCGCCTCGATCAGCCGCACGTGGTTCTCCGGCATGCGCATGTGCGGACGGTCGTACCCTTCCGATTCATAGCGCTCGGGGAGGCCGGCGAACACCACCGCCACGTCCGCGGCTGCGGCCACCGCCCGCGCCTCGTCGAGGAGCGCCGGATCGACGTCGTCGGCATCCAGGCTGTATCCCGGCGCATACAGCACGCGCGCGTCCGGGCCGGCCGCCTTCACAATCTCCTCATACGGGATGTCGAGCCGCGTCGGATGGACGTGGGAACTCCCGCCGCCCTGGTAGCGCGGCGACCTGGCGAACGCCCCAATCACGGCGATGGTCCCGCCTCGGCGCAGCGGCAGGATGTCGCCTTCGTTCTTGAGCAGCACCATGCTCTCCCGGGCCGCCCGGCGCGCCAATTGGTGGTGCACCGCCACGTCGTACGTCGCGCCCTCCTTCCGGTTGGCAACCGCCCGCAGCACCACGCGCAGAATGCGCGCGACCGCCTCGTTCAACACCGATTCGGGGAGCTTCCCCGCCTGCACCGCCGCGACGATCTTGCGGTCGCCCACGCCGCCGTTGCCCGGCATCTCCAGATCCAACCCCGCTTCAAGCGCAGGCACACGCTCATCCACCGCACCCCAGTCGGAGACGACGAACCCGGTGAACCCCCAGTCCTCCCGTAACACGCGGCGGAGCAGAAACACATTCTCTGCACAATACGTGCCGTTGACCCGGTTGTAAGCGCACATGACCGTCCACGGCTGCCCGTGCCGCACCGCCGTCTCGAAGCTGGCCAGGTAGATCTCCCGCAATGTCCGCTCGTCCACCACCGCGTCCACCGACAGCCGGCGGTGCTCCTGGTTGTTGGCGGCAAAGTGTTTGATGGACGTCCCGACGCCCTGGCTCTGCACCCCGCGGATGTGGCTGAGCGCCAACTCGCTCGCAAGCAGCGGGTCCTCGGAAAAGTACTCGAAGTTGCGGCCGCACAAGGGCGAACGCTTGATGTTGACCGCGGGCCCGAGCAGGATGGACACGCCTTCCGCCTGGCACTCCTCGCCGATGGCTTTGCCCACTTCCTGCAACAGCTCCCGGTCCCACGAACACGCCAACGCCGCGCCCGACGGGAAGCAGGTCGCCGGCACGCTGTCCATCAGCCCTCCGCCTTCCCGCTGCTTGCGCAGGCCGTGCGGGCCGTCCGTCATCAGGATGGACGGGATGCCCAGCCGCTCCACCGGTTTGGTGCGCCAAAAGTCGAGCCCGCTGCACAACCCCGCCTTCTCTTCCAGCGTCATGGCCGCGATCCATGAACGAATCTGTTCTTCCAATTGCTGCTCGTCCACAAGCATCCTCCTTCATGATCATGCAGGGGGTTCTGGTTTTGATTCGGAATTTGCACGAACGAAATACTGGAATCGGAATTTGCACGAACGAAATACTGGAAATGGAAGAGAGAGAATCAAGAAGTCGCCGCCTTGCTTGGCGGAAATCCTCACTTGACCTTGTTTCACGATTGCCGTCGCGACTTCGGTCATCGTATTTCCATGAACCCATCATACCATTGCATTCTTAGTATTTGGATTATTGATGGTCAGTGTGTATGGTGACGCGAACGACACGGACGACTTGAAATTGACTGCCGAATTGGATCAATCATGGCAAACCCACCCCCTCATGGGCTGCATCGCACGACTTAGGGCAAAGTTTACGTCAAAGAAGGCACTCAAGGTATCGGTAAAATGACGTATTCATGGGTCACGTGATGTGGCGCACAACCACAAACCGATGGTTGCGGGATAATGCATGACGAATGAACGTGCCGGGAGGCCAAGATATGGAACGATATTCACTGCACTTCCGGGATCGACCCGTACAGGGCTTGTTGCAGAAGGGACAAAGCAAATTTCTCCTGCTTTCGCTCGCTCCTGGCCAAGGATTGACAAACCACCGGGCGCCGATGGCACTGGCGGTGATTGTGCTCAGCGGGACAATCCGGTTTCTCGTGAACGGTCAGGCTGAGATCCTGCGCAATTCCGACATGCTGGTGCTGGACGCCCATGTCGAACACGCGGTGGAAGCACTGGAACGAAGCGTTGTGCTGCTGGTGCTGGTGCCCGACACACCGGGTCAGAATAGCTAAAAAAGTTACTGTACCACCGGGAGGAGAATCCGGCATGCACCCTACCGCCAGCGCAACCCCAAGCCGGCCACATCCATGGGGCCGAGACTTCCATGTGAATCCGCTCATCGTCATCTGGGAGGTGACACGGGCCTGCCAACTCCATTGTCTGCATTGCCGGGCAAAAGCCCAGCGTCACCGGCACCCATTGGAACTGACGAAGGAAGAAGGGCTTCGGTTGATAGACGAGATCGCCGAGATGGACCGGCCGCTGTTTGTATTGACCGGCGGGGATCCGCTGGAACGGGATGACTTGTTCGACTTCATCCGCTATGGAACTCAGCGGGGACTTGAGGTGGCCATGACGCCGAGCGCCACGCCACGCGTCACCCGTGATGCACTCAAGCGGGCGCAGCAAGCAGGACTTGCGCGGTGTGCGTTCAGCCTCGATGGATCCGAACCCGAGATCCACGACCGTTTTCGCGGCACCCGCGGTTCGTACGACCTGACCATCCGAGCACTCGGATGGTTGCGGGAGCTTCAGATGCCAACGCAGGTAAATACCACCGTCACGCGCCACAATCTGCATGACCTGCCGCGGATTGCCGACCAAATCGAGTCATTCCGGCCGGTCCTCTGGAGCGTGTTCTTTCTCGTGCCGACCGGGCGGGCCCGCGCTCAAGACATGGTGTCGGCGGCTGAAGCGGAGGAAGTCATGGCGTGGCTGTGGGAGCAGTCGAAGTCGCGGCCGTTTGCCATCAAGACGACCGCGGCGCCGCACTACCGCCGGGTCATCCTGCAGAAGCAGGCAGCAGAAGCGACAGAGGACGGGAGGGGAAGCGAATCGGCCGGGAAGCACGGGACAGGAGGGCGCGATGCGACGCCTGAGCCCAAGCGTGCTTCAGGTCCAGCGATCCGCGTACCGAACATCCCCGCTGGACCCGATACCCCACGCACGCCGCGGACCGTCAACGACGGGAACGGGTTCGTATTCATCTCGCACACGGGAGACGTATACCCAAGCGGGTTTTTGCCGGTGACGGCCGGGAATATCCGCAAGGTCCGGTTGGCCGATATCTACCGCACCAGCCCAGTCTTTCAAGCCCTGCGCAATCCCGCGCTGCTCAAAGGCAAGTGCGGCGTCTGCGAGTTCAAGTTGGTATGCGGCGGTTCGCGCGCCCGCGCCTTCGCGATGACAGGAGACTATCTGGAAAGCGATCCGGCCTGCGCCTACGTTCCACGCGTTGCGTCCACATCAGGTTCCCGCGACAGCGGGCATCGTGACATCCCGGGGCCCGCTTTCGGCACCCATGGTGAAGACAGGGCGTACGCAGATTAGGCAAATCGCGCCCATTGCGCCTGATACAGCCGATAGTACACGCCTTGTTGCGCGAGCAACGCTTCATGGGTGCCGCGTTCCACGACACGGCCACCGTCGATGACAAGAATTTGATGTGCGCGCCGGATTGTGCCGAGCCTGTGCGCAATCACAAAGCTCGTGCGGCCTCGCATCAAGCGCCACAGCGCCTCTTGGATTTGCAGCTCCGTGCGCGTATCCACGCTCGAGGTTGCCTCGTCCAAGATGAGAATAGACGGATTGGCCAAAATCGCGCGGGCAATCGTCACCAATTGGCGTTGACCGTGGCTCAAATTCGTGCCTTCGGGCCGGATGTAGGTGTCATACCCGTCCGGTAAACGGCGAATGAAGTGATCGGCATTCGCCAGCCGCGCCGCCGCCTCCACTTCTTCGTCGGTCGCGTCCAGGCGCCCAAAACGGATGTTCTCGCGGATGGTGCCCGAAAACAGATATGCCTCCTGGAGCACGATACCGAGTTGGCGCCGCAGTGCCTCCTTATCGAAACGGCGGATGTCGATCCCGTCGATATAAATGGCACCCTGGTCTGCATCGTAAAACCGCGTCAACAGACTGACCATCGTCGTCTTGCCGGCGCCCGTCGGTCCGACAAGCGCGATCGTTTCACCCGGCTTCGCATGGAGTGAAACATCTTTGAGCACAAGGCAATCGGGTTCGTACGAAAAGCTCACGTGGTCAAACACCACCTCGCCGCGCAGATGGCCGGGTACGATGGTGTCATGTTCCTGGCCGTCCGACTCCGAAGGCTGGTCCATGATCTCAAACACGCGCTCGGCCCCCGCGATGGCCGCTTGGACGAGGTTGTACTGGTTGGCGAGCTGATTGACCGGTTGGCTGAACTGGCTCGCGTAGTTCAGAAAGCTTACGATGACCCCGACCGTGATCACGTGATGATACGCGAACACTCCGCCGGCAAAGGCAATCACGGCGAACGACAGGTTTCGCATCATGTTCATGACCGGTCCCATGGAGCCAGAGATGGATTGGGCGCGTACGCAGACGCGGCGCAGACGGTCGTTGCGCTCGCGAAATTGCTCCGTCACACGTTGTTCTTGATGGAACAATTGAACGATTTTCTCGCCGCTGACCATCTCCGCCACAAACCCGTTCACCTGGCCGAGTTCCCGCTGTTGCTCCGCGAAACAGCGGCGGGTGAACTTGGCAACGCGTTGAGCGATGAACGCCGTGACAGGGATGACCGTGATGGTGACCAATGTCATCCACAAGCTTTGCCAGATCATCATCGCCAGGCAACCCGCGAGGCTCATGATGCTCGCAAGAAACTGTGTGACCGTCTGGTTGAGCGTGTTGGAGACGTTGGCGATGTCGTTGGTCACCCGGCTCATGAGGTCGCCGTGCGACCGCTGGTCGATGACACTGAGCGGCAACCGCAGCAGCTTGGCAAACAAGTCGCGGCGCATTTCCTTGACCGTCTGTTGCGAGACGCTGACCGCCACGTACTGTTGCACAAAGGTGGCCGCGACGCTGATGAGATAGACCGCCATCAGGAGCAGGCACATCGCCGTCAGCTGCTGCGGGTTGCGGAACGCGATGGCGGTATCCACCGTGCGCCCGAGGAGGTAAGGGACGTACAGCGTCAGAAACGTCGCCACGGCGGTGCTCACCACCACAAGCCACAGGTGCGCGCGCCGTTGGCGTAAGTACGCCCACAAGCGGACGATAGTCGTGCGCCCGTCTTTCGCGCGCGCCTTGACCACGGGGCCGCGCATGGGCCCGGGCTGCAGCCCCACCATCTGAAACGGATTCGGTTGTAGCGAATTCACGTTGCGTGCCTCAGCCAAGGTCCGCAGCCTCCTCCCGTAAAGCGGTTTGTCCCGTCAGGGTTGATTCCACGGGGTTTTGCCCTGTTTGCGACGCATAGATGTCCTGATACACGGGGCACGTGGCGAGGAGTTCGGCATGCGTGCCAAACCCGGCGACCCGTCCGTCTGCGAGCACCAAGATGACGTCACAATCGGCAACGGACGAGATCCGTTGCGCAATCAGAATGACGGTCGCACCCGCGAACTGCTGCTGCAAGGCAGCCAGCAGTCTCGCTTCCGTCGCCACATCGAGCGCGCTGGTGCTGTCGTCCAGGATGAGAATCTGCGGCTTGACTAAGAGTGCGCGGGCGATGGCAATCCGCTGCTTCTGGCCGCCGGAAAGCGTCACGCCGCGCTGGCCAACCACCGTTTCATACCCGTGCGGGAAACTGGTAATGAATTCGTGTGCCTGGGCCACACGAGCCGCTTCCACAATCTCGCGTTGGCTGGCCCCAGGCCGTCCAAAGGCGATGTTGTCGCGGATGGAACCCGTAAACAGCAGCGCTTGTTGCGGTACCATGCCGATGTGCTGGCGCAACCAGCCGAGATGAAGTTGACGCACGTCCACGCCGTCGAGCAGCACCTGGCCTTCGGTCGGGTCGTACAGGCGCGCCAGCAAGTGGGCGATGGTGGATTTCCCGGATCCCGTGGCGCCGATGATGCCCAACTTCTGACCGGGTTTCACCTCGAATGACACGTCATCCAGAACCCGCCGGCCATGGCCGTCGCCGTACGAAAAACCGACATGGCGAAACGCAATTCTTCCCTGACACCGCCGCGGCAAGACGGCGTCGGGAAGATTGTGAATGTCCGGCTCCGCCCTGAGCACGTCTGCAATACGATGGGCGGATGCCATGGCTTGGGACGCGTTAACCAGCATTGCGCTCACCATCATGAGCGACGTCAAGACCTGCGTCGTGTAATTGATTCCCGCCACAACGTTGCCTAACGGCAGCATCCCGCGCCAAACGAGGTGCCCGCCGAACCAGATAACGCTCACGATGCTCAGGTCGAGCACCAGGTTCATGTACGGTGTGTTCACGACCATGATCCGCGCCGCGCGCATGGCCGCCCGCGTGTACGCTTCGTTGGCCTCTTCAAAGCGCGCGATGGCGTAGGCGGAGCGCGCAAACGCCTTGATGACGCGGATACCGGCCAGGTTTTCTTGCACCGTACTGTTGACGTGATCGAGCGCGCGTTGACTTTTCGCAAAGCGTGGGGATGCCACCTTGAGCGAGACGTACAGGAAAACACCGACGAACGGCGCCGCGATGAGCAAGATGATGCCGAGCTTGCGGTCGAGAATCAGCGCCATCACGATGCTGCCGAGGGCAAGACCAGGCCCGCGGATCAGCCCTTGCTGCAGCTGTTGCATGAGGTTCTGCACTTGCGTGACGTCGTTCGTCATCCGCGTGACGAGCGTCCCGAGAGAGAATGTGTCCAGGTTCCGAAACGAGAACGTCTGGACCCGCTCGAACAGGGCTTGGCGCAGGTCGGCGCCGAAATTTTGCGAAACGATACTGGCCAAGACGTTGCACCCGACGCCGGCGGCGAGCCCAAAGAAGGCAGCGGCCACCATCCACAGGCCCACGCCGATGATCCGATGCAGGTCTCCGCGCAATAAACCTTGGTCAATCAGGCGGGCCATCAGCGCAGGCTGCGCGAGGTCCATGGCCACTTCCAGCAACATGCAGACCGGCGCCAACACGGCCACCCGCCAGTAGGGGCGGAACAACGGCAACAGGTTGCGCATTGGGCGACCCTCCTGCTTCCGTATCGTCATCAGGCGTTGGTTTCCGCGTTTTCGCCCAGGTCCTCGTCGTCCCCGCTGGCGGCGCCGTGTTCGCCTGCGGCGGGTGCATCCTGTTCCAGTCCTTGCGGGGCGGGCGGCGAGGTCTTTGCACCACCTGTTTCCCCCTTGGCAGATGCATCTGCTGCGGCGGCGAGATCGAACATGGCGATAAACTCGTCGCGCACCGTTTCGATGGCTTTCAATTCGCCGGTCAACATCGGGCGGATGGACGCAAATTCGGGCTGCTCCAACTGCCGCAACAGCGTAGCGCGGCGCACGTTCAGTATCTCAAGGAACGCGATGGCGCGGCCCCGCCGGAACGTCTGCGGACCGGCATGGCGCGGCGGGGTGTGCGGCTCGCCGCACCATTCGTGTTTGGGGTGATGGTGCATGTGTTTGTCACGCATCAAAACGCACTCCTTTGTATTCATTTGAATTTGATATGTGATAATGTATACGAATGCATACGAAACGTCAACTCTGCGCAGTTGGTTCCGCCACAACCTGGACAGAACAAAGTCAACACCTTACGTTTCCGTGTTCATTTATCGACGTTTCGAATAAAATTGGCCATTGCCTCGTTGGACAGAGACGATTATCATCGGTCATGCAATATCTTCCATGCGAGGTGACGGGGCGTGGAATATGTGAAACTCGGGCATACTGGGTTGGATGTATCGCGCATTTGCTTTGGGTGTATGGGATTCGGGGAGCATCCGCCCGGCGAAAAGACGTGGCACATTTCTGAAGAACAAGCGCGGAGCCTCATTCAAAAAGCGTTGGCAGCAGGGATCAACTTTTTCGATACCGCCAACGTCTACTCCCGAGGTTCAAGTGAGGAGATTCTGGGCCGAGCGCTCAAGGATTTTGCTCGCCGAGACGAGGTCGTCATTGCCACGAAGGTGTTTTTCCCAATGCACGACGGCCCCAACAGCCGTGGCTTGTCCCGCAAGACCATCATGACCGAGATTGACAACAGTTTACGACGGCTGGGAACCGACTATATCGATCTTTATCAAATCCACCGTTGGGATTATCATACCCCCATTGAGGAGACCATGGAGGCCCTCCACGATCTCATCAAAGCGGGGAAGGTCCGCTACATCGGGGCGTCCGCGATGTACGCTTGGCAGTTCATGAAAGCGCTTGGCGTAGCGGACAAGCACGGCTGGACGCGCTTTGTTTCCATGCAAAACCATTACAATCTCATTTACCGCGAAGAAGAACGCGAGATGATGCCGCTGTGCCGGTCGGAAAACATCGCCGTGATCCCGTACAGTCCTTTGGCCGGGGGGCTGCTGGCGCGGGATGTGACGGTGGAAACCCTTCGTTCGCAAACCGACCAGGTCTTGCATCAGAAGTACGACAGAATGTTGGAGCATGACCGGGTCATCATCGACCGCGTCGGGGAATTGGCAGCCAAACACGGTGTACCGCGTGCGCAAATCGCCTTGGCATGGCTCCTGCACAAACCGGGTGTGACGGCCCCGATTGTCGGTGTGACGAAGGAGCATCACCTGACCGACGCCATCGCAGCCCTCGACATCAAGCTGACACCCGAAGAGATGGCCTATCTGGAAGAACCGTACGTGCCGCATCCTGTCGTGGGCGCACTGTGAATATGGAATGTGGTACTGCCGACGGTACGAAGGGGGCGCCAAGCCCCCTTCCTCCGCTCACCTTTCTGTCGAATGCGTTCGTGCCGGTCCATACGCTGCCGAAGTGGCTGCAGTGGGTTGCCAACGGCAACCCCTTGTCCCATCTCATCAGCGCCGTGCGCGAACTCGCCAACTCAGGCCAGATTGGCCACGAATTTGCGATCTCGCTCCTCGCCGCGGCCGTCATCGCCCTGGTGTTCGCGCCCCTCGCGGTACGGGTGTACATGCGGAAGGCGTGACTCGTTCGGACAAAGCCCTGAAACACCGGCCCGCGGTCACCCCCGCGGGCCAGGTTCGTTTCCTGTATCCCGACTCCGGTTGGTCAATCATCCCGTGTCATCATGCTCGTTGCTCGTCGTGGCAGCCGCAGTGACAAGCATCCTCGACACCGCGGGCTTCTTGCACCGCCTCCCAACCTTCTTTGACAACGAAGTACACCAAGGCTAAAGCTGCGACGGCGTCTACCCACCACCAGCCAAAGAGTGCGGTACATGCCACGCCCCCAAGTACTGTCCAAGCCATGTACGCGCAGACCATACTACACAATCCGTCCGCTTTCAGCGCCTTGCTGCCGATGTGCTCCCCAATGCGAATTTTGGCCCGTGACAGGATGGGCATGACGATTCCTGATACCAGAGCGACCATCACACCGATGATGTTGGACTCTGCGCCTTGGTGCGTCCATAGTTTATAGACAGCCGATACCACGATATAAATCACGAGTAGAAGCAGCGCAATGCCTACAATCCATGAAGCGCCCCTTTCGGCACGCTCGACGCGCTCATCCGATGCTCCGCTTGCCTCAACATAGAGACGCCACAACAGCACCACACCTGCAATCAGCTCAATCACACTGTCCGCACCGAATGCGACGAGAGCCAGCGAGTGTGCCATCCACCCGGTCGCAACGGCGACTGCGGCCTCCATGACCATCCATATAACGGACAACCACTCCACCGCGATACCGCGTCGAACCTGTAACGCTTGCGTTGCCAAATTCGTCACGCACCTTCGTATACCCTGACAACGGCGATTCTACCTTCATGGTCTGGCGATGTCAAGGCGCCTTGCCGTTTGAGGTTGAACGGTCTTTGATCATCAGGGCCATGATGACGCCCAGGGCGCTTATTCCCGCAACCAGGCAAATCACGTCATGAAACCCGGAAGCCATCGCATGCGCCAATTCATGGTGCATGGGTGCTGGCAACGTAGGCAGAGCTAGCCCTGCACCCTGGCCTTGGAAGATGCCGGGCAGCCCGAGGTGCCTGACCGCCTGTAGGATGTGTACGTGTTCCCGGACTTGAAAGAAGGTCACGATCAATGCAATCCCGAGTGTTCCGCTCACACGCTCGACCACGTTGAACAAGGTATTGCCGTCCGGTACTTTGTCTGCAGGGAGCGGCTTGATGAATCCGTTGAGGAGTGGTTGCATCACCAGTCCTATCGCGAATCCGCGACCACTCAGTACAAACGCCACGAGCCAAGCGGGAGAAGTCTCCGTCACGGCCAGGACCCCGAATGTGCTGACGGTCAGGATGATCATACCCAGTACGACGGTTCGGCGTACCCCCCACCGGGCCAACCCGTGATTACCCAACACCGTACCGATCCCGGTGATGAGTCCTTGGGGCAGCAGAGCCAACCCCGCCACCACGGAGGACCTGCCCTGAATCACCTGCATGAACTCCGGTACCAGCACCATCACCGCAAATGTGACGATAGAGACAAGTGCGGTCAATGCCAGGACCAGTACCTGTTGCGGGCGGCGTACGAGGACGATATCGACAATCGGTTCCTGACAGCGGATCGCCCATGTTGCGTAGGCCGCCAACAACATGGCCCCAACGGCCCAGTAAGGCCAAGCGGACGAGGAGAACCACAAAGTCCTGGATTGAGGTTTCTACTACTGAATCTTGACAGGGACTGGCCAAATTAGTATGCGTGTCAACTCACGAAAAAATCTAACCCAAGGGGAAGTGGATCACTCATATGAAAATCAAACGATTTGACCCTCCACTTTGGGCAGTTCAGGAGCCGGTTGGGGCGGCGTCGCTGTGGATAACCCATCCGGTCC
>NZ_BMOY01000045.1 GCF_014647315.1 Paenalicyclobacillus cellulosilyticus | reverse complement strand
CAGCGGCGGCTGGCGATGAGGTGCCGGCCGGCCCTGGTGCGCAAGCCGGCGCGCCGACCGCGCCGCGGCGCGCGGATGCGGCGGGAGCGGCGCGGATCACCAAACAGCAGCTCATCCGCTATTTGCAACAAGTGGAGATCATCGACGAGGACGGGGCGTTGGCGCGCCAGGTGGCGGAGTTGCGGCGCGAACGGGAGGCGCTGCTGCAGGAAGTCGAGCGCAAGGAGCGCGAGATTGAGCGGGTGGAGAAACAGCGTGCGTACGCGGAGCAGCAATGTGCCGAAATGCAGCGCGACATGGACATCCTCATCCAGGCCATCCAAATCGCGAAACGGCGCGAGCAGGCACAGCCGTCCTCTCGGGTGATTGATGCCTCGTATGAAGGAGACGATGCGTAACATGACGAGCGAAGCGCCCAGGCCGGCGCAACGAGACGGCGGCGAACGGAATGTCGCCGGGTACGCGCAGCAGGCAGGCGTGGATGAAGGCAACCTGCGCGCGCGGGCGGACGCAAAGCAGGTGGTGCGCGTCGCCATCGCCGGCTGTTCCTGCGCACGCGAAGCGGAACGGATGGTACGCCTGTTTTTGCCGCATGCTCGCGTGGTATGCGCGGACGAACCTGCGTTGGGCGCCACCGTGGACGTGGAAACCGTGGACGTGGAAACCGTGGACGTGGAAACCGTGGACGTGGACATCTCGCTGCAGGCGCGCGTCAGCGCGGACGGCGTCGTGGCGGCCGGTTTCCTGCGTGTGGCGGGCGTGACCTATCAGGCGCGCCACCATCGTGCCATGCCGCAGACCGCGGATGACATCACCCTGCGTCGCCGCAGCAAACAGGCGGTGCTCCACGTGTTGCACCAGGTGCTGGCGGCGTGGTTGGGCCGCGGCCAGCCGTGGGGAATCCTCACCGGCATCCGGCCGTTGAAGGTCTTGCACCAGATGCGGCGGCAGGGCTGGGATTGGACGCGCATCCGGACCGCGCTGGCGGACGACTACCTCATTGCGCCGGAGCGAATCGACCTGATGGTGGAGACGGCGGCGGCGGAGCTGGCCGCGGTGCCCGACCTGGACCAGCTCGACCGCGAGGTGAGCGTCTACGTCGGCATCCCGTTTTGCCCTACCCACTGTGCGTACTGCACGTTTCCGGCGTATGCGATGACCGAGAAGGCGGCGTACGCGGAGGCGTTCTTATCCGCCCTATGCAAAGAGATCGATCACGCCGGCCGCATGCTGCGCGCGTATGGCATTCCGGTGACGAGCGTCTACGTCGGGGGCGGCACGCCGACCAGCCTGCGCGCGCATGAGCTGGAGATGTTGCTTTCTGCGCTGTGCGAGCACATCCCCGGATTCGGACGGTGGCGGGAGTTCACCGTGGAGGCCGGACGGCCGGACACCATCTCCCCGGACCGGCTGCAGGTGATGCGGCGCTTCGGGGTGGACCGGGTGAGCGTCAATCCGCAGACCTACCGGCGACAGACGCTCCGGGCCATCGGGCGCGGGCACACCCCGGAGATGGTGGACCACCGGTTTCTGGCGGCGCGCAAGGCCGGTTTTGCCAACATCAACATGGACATCATCCTCGGCCTCCCGGGAGAGACGGTGGCGGACGTGCGGCACACCCTGGCCAGGATTGCGGCGCTTGGCCCGGACGCCGTCACGGTGCACACCTTGTCGTTCAAACGCGCGGCACCGGTGCGCGAAGCGGGTGTGCGGGACGCCGTCCCGGACGATGCGACGGTGCGCCGGATGATGGACGAGGCGATGGCGTTCCTCCGGGAGCACGGCTATCGACCGTATTACCTCTACCGGCAAAAGGACATCCTCGGCAACCTGGAGAACGTCGGGCTCGCCTTGCCGGGCAAGGAGAGCGTGTACAACATCGCCATCATGGAGGAGCGGCAGACCATCATCGGCATCGGAGGTGGGGCGGTGACCAAGCTGATTGGGCCGGGCGGCAAAGTCTGCGGCCGTTTCGCCAACCCGCGGGAACCGAGGGTGTATGTCGAGACCATCGACGACGTGATCCGCCGCAAGGAGACGGTCCTGCGGCCCGTGCTGGCGGCCATCGCGGCCGGGCGGGATCCGGACGGAGGGTTGCGATGAACGGCGGCCACGGAGGGTGGGACGTGTTGGTCGTCGGGGGCGGCCCGGCCGGATTGATGGCGTCCGTCGCGGCGCGATCCGCCGGCGCGCGCGTCCTGCTCCTGGAGAAAGGGGCCAAACTCGGCCGCAAGCTCGCCATCTCCGGCGGCGGCCGCTGCAACGTGACCAACGCCAAGCCGCTGCCCGAATTGATGCAGAACATCCCGGGGAACGGTCGGTTCTTGTACTCGGCCCTCACCCGCTTCTCCAACCAGGACGTGATGGCGTTCTTCGAGCGGCTCGGCATCCGCTTGAAAGAAGAGGATCACGGCCGGGTGTTTCCAGTGTCAGACAAGGCTGTCACGGTCGTGCGGGCGTTGGTTCATCACGTCCGCGACCTCGGCGCCGAGGTGCGGCTCAACACACCGGTGCGCGGGTTGTGGACGGAGCCGGCGGGAGACGGCTTCGTGGTCCGCGGCGTCCGTGTCGATACGGGGGTCATCCCCGCGCGGGCGGTCGTCGTCGCCACCGGCGGCTGCAGCGTGCCGGCGACCGGGAGCACCGGCGATGCGTACCCGTGGGCGCGGGCGGTCGGCCACACCATCGTCGATCCGTACCCGGTCGAGGTGCCGCTCACGAGCGACGCCTGGTTCATCCGCGACCGCGCCTTGCAAGGCATTTCACTGCGCGACATCGCGCTTTCCGTGTACGACGCCCGCGGCCGGCGCCTGACGACGGAACACGGCGACCTCCTGTTCACCCACTTCGGCGTAAGCGGCCCGGCCGCGCTGCGCGCCAGCCACTACGTCTCCATCGCCCTGCGGCGTGAACCCGGGCAGGTGCTGCGGGGCGAGATCGACCTGACTCCGGCGATGGATCACGAGGCGTGGCTTGAGACGCTGGCGGAGGCGCGGCG
The DNA here is from genome assembly GCF_014647315.1 of Paenalicyclobacillus cellulosilyticus. Lineage (GTDB taxonomy): Bacteria > Bacillota > Bacilli > Alicyclobacillales > Alicyclobacillaceae > Alicyclobacillus_J > Alicyclobacillus_J cellulosilyticus. Next base: position 14,940 of record NZ_BMOY01000045.1, on the reverse strand, counting down.
GGCGGCTCCGCGCAAACAGCTGGCCACCGTGCTGGCGCGTCTGCTGCCGGATCGCCTCGCCGCGGTGGTGCTGCGCTGCGCCGGGGAGGATGGGACGATGCAGGTGGCGAACCTGTCCCATGCTGCCGCCCATTGCGTCGTGCGGCAGATCAAGGCGTTTGTCGTGCCTGTCACAGGGACGCTGCCGCTTACGCAGGCGACCGTCACGGGCGGCGGCGTCTCGGTGAAAGAGATCGATCCCAAGACGATGATGTCGAAGAAATGCCGGGGGCTTTTTTTCGCCGGCGAAGTGATGGACGTGCACGCCCACACGGGCGGCTACAACATCACGGTGGCCTTCTCGACCGGGCATGCGGCCGGTACGAGCGCTGCGGCGTACGCGCTTTCCGCGGCCGTGCGGCCGTGAAACCTTGCACGACAGGAGGAAGAAGCATGGCGGCTACGCTCGAATTCATCAAGGGCATGACGTGGGGCTGGCCCGGGATCCGCGGCACTTGGAAGACGCCGGAGGCCGAAGCGTCGCTGCGGGAGATGGTGGACCGCTTGGGCGTGAACTGGACGGCCGTCGCGTTTTCCGCGCTGCAGGACCACCCGCAGGCGACCGAGATCCGTTTTGAAGAACCGCCGACCGTCACCGACGAAGAGGTCGTCTGGGCGGTGGAGACGGCGCACGCGCTCGGGCTCAAGGTATGCCTCAAGCCAGTGGTCAACTGTAAAAACGGGACGTGGCGCGCCCACATCTGCTTTTTCGATCACGACGTCCCGGGCGAGCCTACATGGGGCCAGTGGTTCGCGAGTTATGAGCGGTTTATCCTTCATTACGCGCGCATCGCCGAAGCGACCGGATGCGAGATGTTCTGCGTCGGCTGCGAGATGGTGCAGGCGGACAAGCGGGAGCGGGAGTGGCGGGCGCTCATCGCCAAGGTGCGTGCGGTGTATACCGGCCTTGTCACGTACAACTGCGACAAGTACCAGGAGGAGCGCGTCCGCTGGTGGGACGCGGTGGACGTCATCTCCGCCAGCGGGTACTACGCCCCGGAGCGGTGGGACGAGCGGATCGCGGCGATCGAGCAGGTCGTGGCGCGGGAACAGAAGCCGTTTTTCTTTATGGAGACCGGATGCCCGAGCCGCAAGGGGAGCCTGCGCTACCCAAACGACTGGACGCACCAAGGGCCGCCGAGCATGGAGGAGCAAGACCGGTTCTACCGGGCGATGTTCGCGAAACTGGACGGCAAGCCTTGGTTCCACGGTTACATGCTCTGGGACTGGCCCGCGCGCCTCTATCCGCGCGAGCAGGCGCCGCGCGACGACGGGTACTGCATCTACGGCAAGACGGCGGAGGCGACGGTGCGCGCCTATTACCAGAGCCGGCCGTGATGGTCAGCGGTACCCCTTGCCGCCAATGCTACAATGTATCTTATGGATGATGGCATCCGCCGATATGCACCACCTCGTATGAAGCGCCGCCGCGGATGCGCAGGGCGGACGCGGCGTTGGCGAGCAAAGGAGTCGACCCACCATGCCGATCAAGATTCCGGATGAACTGCCGGCGCGCGCCATATTGGAGCAGGAAGGCGTCTTCGTGATGGGGTACGACCGGGCGTTCCATCAGGACATCCGGCCGCTCAAAATCGTCATTCTCAACCTGATGCCCATCAAGGAGACGACGGAGACGCAGCTGTTGCGCCTGCTCGGCAATACGCCGCTGCAGGTGGAGATCACGCTGCTCCGAATGGCGACGCATGAACCGAAGAACACGTCCGAGCGCCATTTGGCGATGTTTTATACCACCTTCCCGGAGATCCGGCACCAGAACTTCGACGGGATGATCATCACCGGGGCGCCCATCGAGCACCTGCCGTTCGAAGCGGTGAACTATTGGCAGGAGCTCACGGAGATCATGGAGTGGACGAAGCGCCACGTGACCTCCACCTTGCACATCTGCTGGGGGGCGCAGGCGGGGCTCTATTACCACTACGGCATCCCGAAGTACCCGCTGCCGCAGAAGATGTTCGGTGTCTTCTCCCACAACATCCTCGTCGACATTCCGCTGGTGCGCGGCTTCGACGAAGGGTACCTGGCGCCGCACTCGCGTCATTCGGAGGTGCGGCGGGAGGACATTCTGCGCGTGCCGGAGTTGGTGTTGGTCTCCGAGTCGGACGAGGCGGGCGTCTACATCGTCACCGACCAGACCGGCCGCCAGATCTTCGTGACCGGTCATTCGGAGTACGACTGCCTGACCCTGAAAGAAGAGTATGAGCGCGACCTGGCGAAGGGGCTCGCCATCCAGCTGCCGAAAAACTACTTCCCGAACGACGATCCGACGCGCCGGCCGGTGCACAACTGGCGCTCGCACGCGTATCTGCTGTTTTCCAACTGGCTGAACTACTACGTGTACCAAGTCACGCCGTATGACCTCGACGCCATCGGCCGCGACGCGGAGTAGCCGGCTCCCGCGGCCTGTCGCCGCCCGGCACGCGCAAAGGGGAACCATCCTGCGCGTCCCGTGCCTGCGCGGGGCTGTGGAAGCTCCCGGCAGGTTGCGTTATGATGGTTCCGGTGTGTCCGCGGAAACATCTGCGCGCTGCTCAACCAGAGTATTTGCGGCGCCTGCGCACATCCTACATTCTGCGAGTCGCTCACCTGGGAGGCATGATCGACATGGCGAACGTCGCGACACCCGCGCGCAACGCGCAGGTTGACCTGGAGGACCTCTTGCTGCAGCCCGAGACGCAGGAAGCGTTGACGACGGTGCTGGAACAGTTGCCGAAGCTGGCAAAGATGCTTACGGTTCTTGGCAAGCTGTGCGACGTGGCCGAGGCCGCATTGACCGACGGCGAGATGTTGCAGGCGGCCACGGACCTGCTGAAGGAAAAGACCCAGCCCATCCAGGACAAGGTCAAGGAGGGCATGGCCGTCATTCAGGAAGCCCGCGCGCGTGCAGCCCAAGACCACACCAAGGTCGGCCTGTTCACCCTGCTGCGCCTGCTCAAGGACCCCACCGTGCAGAAGAACCTGCGCTTCTTGCACGCGCTGTTGTCCGTGCTCGCGGAGCGCAGCGAACAAGCGCCGGCCCAGCGTTGACACAGGCCAAACGCCTCATGCCGCCCAAAACCTTGGGCGGCATCGCTGTCTTCGGCACAGCCTGCATATTGTCCAAGGGGACAACGCATACTGCACGCATCCGACGAGCGACGAAGGCGAGCGTGCGTGCGATGTGGTTTTGGATCCTCTTTTTTATTTGGACCATGTTGCCGGTCTGGCGCCAACAGTGGCTGCACATGCAACGCCTGCACGCCATCCGGCGCTTGGAGCGGCGGCGCGGGACGCGCGTCATCACCCTCATCCACCGCCAGGAGACCATCAGTTTTCTCGGTATCCCGTTGCACAACTACATCTCGGTCGACGACTCGGAACAGGTTCTGCGTGCCATCCGGATGACGCCCGACACGATGCCCATCGACCTCATCCTGCACACGCCGGGCGGTTTGGTGCTCGCTTCCGAACAAATCGCGCTGGCGCTCGACCAGCACCCGGCGAAGGTGACGGTGTTCGTCCCCCACTACGCGATGTCGGGCGGGACGCTCATCGCCCTGGCGGCCGACGAGATTGTCATGGACCAGAACGCGGTGCTCGGGCCGGTCGATCCGCAACTCGGCCAATATCCGGCAGCCTCCATTCTCGATGCGGTGGAACGCAAGCCGGTGGCGGAGTTGCGGGACGAGACGCTGATTCTCGCCGACATGGCGCGCAAGGCCATGGCGCAGGTGGAGCGGTTTGTCGCGGAGCGCCTGCGCGGCAAAATGCCGGCCGAACAGGCGGAGCAACTCGCACGGCTGCTCTCGAGCGGCCGCTGGACGCACGACTACCCCATCCCGGTCGACGAGGTGCGGGCGTTTGGTTTGCCGGTGCGGGTCGGCATGCCGCGCGAGGTGTACGAACTGATGGAGTTGTACCCGCAGCCGCCGCAGCGCCGTCCGAGCGTGCAGTACATCCCGGCGCCGTACGACGGCCGGCAGCGGCCGTCCGGGCGGTGACGGTCAAGGCACAGGCCGCTGTGGCCGCTGCAAGGCGTGGCGGGCGATGACCATCTTTTGGATCTCGCTCGTCCCTTCTTCAAACCGCTGCATGCGGGCGTCGCGGTAGATGCGTTCGATCTCGCTCGATTTGAAATACCCGTTGCCGCCGTGAATCTGCAGCGCCTTGTCGGTCACGCGCTGGAGCATCTCGGTCCCTTGAAGTTTGGCCATCGCCGCCAGGTGGGTGATGGGCCTGCCGGCATCGAACTCGCGCGCCGCGTACAGGCAGAGCTGGCGCGCCGCCTCGATGTCGGTCGCCATCTCCGCCAAGTACGCCTGGATGATCTGCCGCTTGGCCAACGGTTGGCCGAACGTGACGCGGCGCTTGGCGTGGGCGACGGCGAGATCGAACGCCCGCTGTGCCAGGCCGACGCACGTCATCCCGACGGCGGTGCGGCTCGGGTCGAGAAAGCCGGTGAACGCGACGGTGAGGCCGTCCCCTTCGTCCCCGAGCCGGTTGGCCACCGGCACGCGGCAACCCCGCAACACCAGGTGGGCGTGTTGTGTCCCGCGCACGCCCATGGCCGGCGCCATCGGCCGGATTTCCAACCCCGGCGCATCGCGCGGGACCATCAGCGCGAGCGTCCCTTCCCCGCCCTCTGTCCCCGCGAGCCGGCAAAACAACAGGAAGTAATCGGCCACGTCGGAGAAGATGATCATCCACTTTTCGCCATCGATCACGTATGCATCGCCTTCGCGGCGCGCGCTCGTCTTGATGTCGCTGCCCGAGCCGGAATGCGGTTCGGTCAGCGTGAAGGTGGCGATGAGTTGACCCGCAACGAGCGGTTTGACGAAGCGATCCCGCTGTTCCGGCGTGGCCAGGTGGTCGATGCTGCGCCAGATGCCGTTCATCACGTGGACGATGACCCGCAGCGACCCGTGCATCTGGGAGAACCGTTCGAGCAGCTCCAAATACTGCGCGAACGGCAGACCCAAGCCGCCGTACGCGCGCGGCGCGGTGAGGCGCAGAAAACCCCGTTCCGCCAGGTCTGTCCACACCGCTCTCGGCACAGAGCCGCTTTGTTCAATCTCCTTGGCCCATCTTTGCGCCGGGCCGGCGACGTAGGCCGCCACCTCCTGCCTGAGGGCAGCAAACTGCCGTTCGTCCATCTCGACACTCCCCGTCTGTGAGGTCACTTCGCCGCATGGGCGTTCCACTCGCTTCGATTATACATGTGCAACGTGGTATCATGTTCCACGTGTGCGGACGATGTGGTAGGGAGTGAGGGTCATGCAGCCCATCGAGATCGCGGCGGTCCAACGCGCGTTGGACGAGTTCGCGCAGCAAGACGTCTACCTGCACCTTGAAACGACCAACGGTGCGTACGCTGCATTGCGCAATGAGGCACCGATGGCGGTGTGCGCCTATATCCGCAACGGCAGGATCCGCTACGAGCGCGGGCGCATCACAGGAAGCGGCCCGTACCGGGTGGGCCTGAAGCTTGCGGACGGCTGGGTCTACGCGGAGGGCTTGACCGACTGGGAGCTCGACGCACAGGGCCGCCTGCTCTTGGCCGGTCACGATGGGGAAGGACGTTTGGCGGTTGCGCTGCAACTGAGCCGTCACCCGTTTCCGGTCGGCGGCTTGGGCGAAGCAAAACGGTGAAGGTGCGGGGAACGCACGGGGAACGCGCCGGTTTTGGGAGCACGACCGGACGGGTGGTGCAAAAGAGGCACGATGGCCAGGGAGGAGGCCTGATGGGGCGGTGAACACGAAGCACGTGCTGTTGATCTTTCCGCATCCGGACGACGAGACGTTGGGCAAGGCGGGCGCGGTGGCCCTGTACACCCGTCAAGGCGTGCCGGTCACGCTCATCTGTGCTACGCTCGGCGAGATGGGACGCAACATGGGTCGGCCGCTTTTCGCGAACCGGGAGACGCTGCCGCAAATCCGGGAGCGCGAACTGCGCGAAGCGTGCCGGATCTTGGGCATTGGCGACCTGCGCCTCCTGCATCTGCGCGACAAAACCCTCGAGTTTGAAGATGAAGACGCGTTGGCCGACCGGATTGAAGCGGTCATCCGCGAGGTGCAGCCATCGGTCATCATGACGTATTACCCCGGCCACGGCGTGCATCCCGATCACGACGCCCTCGCCGCGGCGGTGGTGCGGGCGGTGCGGCGTCTGCCGCGCGACGAGCGGCCGGTGATCCACGCCTCGCCGGTGACGCGCAACGCCGAGGCCGTACTTGGCCCGCCGGACATCGTCCTCGACGTCCGCAGCGTCCTCGACGTGAAGCTGGCGGCGATGCGCGCGCACCGGTCGCAGACGGAAGGGATGTTCAAGCGCCTGGAGGAAGAGGCGGCCAAAGACCCGAAGGTGAAAGAGGAGTTCGAGCGCAACCTCAGCGTGGAGCGGTATTGGATTTATCGCGTGGATGAATGAGGATGCCCGTCATGCCATCCTATGGAATGGCTCTGCCACGGAAGCTCTCCCTGGCACGCTCCCGCGTCATCGCGGCGGGATGGTCCGTGGTATGATGGAAATGCGCGCTGCGGCAGGAACAGACCGGGATGAACGCGCCAATCTGAATCAGGAAGCGGGGAATGTGCGTGGTCCATCACGCCGAAAAGGTGCCAATCGGCCGCACCGGATTGTATGTCAGCCGCCTTGGACTGGGCACGGCGGCACTCGGTTACTTGTACGAACCGGTCTCGACCGAACAGGCCGTACAGACGGTACGCGCAGCGTTTTCCGCTGGCGTGAACTTTTTCGATACCGCGCCTCTGTACGGCAAAGGGTTGGCGGAGCAGCGGTTGGGAGAAATTCTCCCGCAATTGCCGCGGGACGCTTTTGTCCTCGCGACGAAGGTGGGTTACGCCATCCCGGATGAGCCGGGTGACATCACCGTGCCGGCCGAAGCACGGGATTATTCTTACGACGGGGTTATGCGGTCGTTCGAGGCGAGCCTGCGGCGGCTCCGGGTCGACCGCGTGGACATTCTGCACATCCACGACCCGGATTTTCACTACGCCGAAGCGATGGCCGGGGCGTACAAGGCGCTGCGCGAGTTGAAGCGCCAAGGGCTTGTACGCGCCATCGGCGCGGGGATGAATCAATCGGCGATGCTCACCCGGTTCGCAGAGGAGGGTGAGTTCGACTGCTTTCTGCTCGCAGGACGTTACACCCTGCTCGACCAGTCAGCCTTGGCGGACCTGATGCCGCTCGCGGCGGAGCGCGGCATCTCCATCTTCATCGGCGGGCCGCTCAACAGCGGCATCCTCGCGGATCCCTGGGCAGAGCGGCCCATGTTCAACTATGCGCCGGCGCCCGCGGCGTGGGTGGAGAAGGCACGCCGCCTCGACACCGTCTGCAAGCGCTTCGGTGTACCGCTCAAGGCGGCGGCGCTGCAGTTTCCGCTCGCGCATCCGGCCGTGGCCTCCGTGCTCACCGGCGCCCGTTCCGAGGCGGAACTGGCGGAGAACATCGAGATGCTGCGCACGCCCGTCCCGGTTGAGCTATGGTCCGCCTTGAAGCGCGAGGGGCTGTTGCCCGAAGCGGCACCCACACCCCATTGAACACGGGAAGAAGCGGTGCATGCTTCAGCCGCCAGGCGGGGATGCTGTCCCTGACAGGAAGCATCCATTCCCTGCGCCGTGTGCGCGGGGCGCGGAGGGAGTCATGCAACCATGCCAAACGGTCCATGGATGAACGGCGGTCCGGTTGGAGAAGCGGCCGGGCCAGTGCCGCCGTTCGTAACCCAGGATGCGGAGGATTTCACCACCAAATTGGCCCACGACCAGTATGAGGTGTTTGTCAACGGGGAGTTCGCCGGGCGCAAGGTGTTGCTCGGGCCGTTGTCGGATATCGCGCGCGATCTCGACGCGTTCCTCGCGAGCCGCGGCTTCGCCGGGTACACGCTGCGCGTGGACGGAGACGACTGCCACATTCGCTTTGACGACGACGATACGGCGAGGCGCGCGTGGGAACACCTGCGCATCTATCTGCGCATCCGCTGACGTGAAGCAGCTCGCACCGCCGCCGTGCACCGCAGCCGATCCGACCGCCCCCGTACCGGGGATGGCGGTGCGAGCCAAGCAGATAGCAGCCGCGAACGAACATGGGCGCCGGCAGGCGTGGGCAGACACCGTTCCGGAGGGATGCGTGGGATGGCGCACGCCTTTCGCGCTCGTGCGTGGTTGGCTGTCAATGTGTATGCGTTCTCTATCAGTTTTCATACGTCCGCCCTGATGACGGTGGTGGTGCCCGCCGCCTTGCGCAGTCTGGCTGGCGGACGCCATACGCAACTTCTCGGTCTCTTGGCTGCGGCCAGCTCGTTCGTGTCCATGGTCGTACCGGTCGTTACCGGCTACGCTTCCGACGCCGTCAAGGCGCGCGGCGGCAGCCGGCGGCCGTTCATCCTGGCCGGCGGACTGCTCAATGCCTTGGGTTTGTTCGCCATGTATGCCTCTCCACAACTGGCTTTGTGGATAGGTGCGTTTTTCGTCTCCTTCCTCGGTCAAGGCATCACCAGCGCCGGGTACCAAGCTTTGTGGTCGGACGTGGTGCCGGCTGAGGCGCGCGGTGTGGCGGCGGGCGGACAAGGCGCGGCCACCCTGCTCGGCAACATCGGCGGCTTGGTCTTGGCGGGCATCCTCGGTCCCCGTACCGTCATCCTGTGGATGGCGCTCGCGATGTTGTGCGGGATGGCGGTGACGCTGTACGTCCGGGAACCCCGGGCAGCGCACGGTGCAACCGCCGCGGACCCTCCCGCCAAACGGGCGCGCCGCCCCCGCGACCGCGATTTCATCCGCGTCTTTTTGTCCCAGGCGTTTGTCACCTTCGGCATGACCTTGCTCATGACGTTCGTGATGTATTACTTCAGCGACGTGTTGCGTGTGCGCAATCCGGTGGCGAGCACGTCCGGCGTGGCCACGCTGGCGCTCGCCGGCGCCGTCGCCGCGAGCGTCGGCATGGGGCGTCTGTCTGACCGCGTCCCGCGGCGGTGGGTGGTGGCCGGTTCCTGTCTGCCGATGGCCTTCGCCGCGGCAGGGTTTGCGTTTTTGCAGCGTCCCGCATGGCTGTACGTGTTTGCGGTGTCGTTCGGCCTGGGTTATGGCGCATTTTTGTCGACCGGCTGGGCGCTCACGGTCGATGTGCTGCCTGACCGCCGCCGCACCGCCCGCGATCTCGGTGTCTGGGGCGTGGCGTCCACGCTGCCCGCGGTCATCGCGCCGATGGTCGGATCGTGGCTCCTCGGCCTGTTCGCTCGCCCGGCCACGGGATACCAGGCATTGTTCGTGCTCGCCGGCCTGAGCCTGGCCGCGGGCGGTGCCGCGGCGCTGCGGGTGGGGCGGCCCGCCGGCCACCCTTGGTCGCTTGTGGCGCTGCGCCTCCTCATCGCCAGCATCATCCGTGCCGCGGTGACGGCACTCTGCCGTGTTCGCGTCGAAGGGAGGCTGCCGCGCAGGCGCGGTTCGACCCTGGTCGTCGCCAACCACCTCCACGACTTCGACGGCATGATCTTGCCGGCCTGGCTGACGTTCGGCGGGCCATGGCGTAAGCCTGTGTATTTCGCCGCTTCCCAGCGCCTGTTTGAGCCGGGATTCCTCGCCGTGCGCTTTCCCGGCCTCGCACGATGGCTGTGCGGGATCAACCTGCGCGGTTTGTTCTGGCGGGTGGGCGTACGCCCCATCGAGAACCAGCCGTTGTCCCGGCCGCTCGCCAGTTACGCCGACGAGGTGCGGCGGACGGCAGGCGACCTGCCGCTGGGGAAGGTGTTCACCCCGGACGCGGTGGCGCGGCTCGGGTTGCCGGAAGACGCTCCGCTCTCCGCGGTCTGGCGCTACCCCGCCTTTGTGCGCGCCCAGGCGCCCGCGTCGCTCGTCGACCTGCGCGAGCCGTACCGGAGCGCGGTGCGCAGGGCGGCGCGATCGCAGATCTCGGCCCAGCTGGCGGAGCTCATCCGGCTCGTCGAAGCGGGAGGCACTTTGTTCCTGACGCCGGAAGGCCGCTACAGCCCGGACGGCTATGTCCATCGCTTTCGCATGGCGTTCGGCCCGCTGTTCGCCCGTGCGGAACACCATTTCATCGCCGCCCTCACGTACGATCCGTTCGCCTTCCGCAGGCTGGGCGTCTGGGTGCGGATTCTGTCCGTGCCGCGTGGGGCGGACCTGTTGCGGATGCTGCGGGCCAGCCGGCCGGTGACCCCGAGCCAGGTGGTGTTGCACGTGCTGCTCCGGCCGGACGGATCCGGGCCCGGGGGGACGTCAGCCCGGATGACGGCTTCCGACATCGCGGCGGGGGTGGCCCGGTACATCGCACAACTCCCGCCCACGGTCTCTGTGGTACCGGAGTTGCGCCGGGGGTTGCAGCGGACGGTGCGGCGCACCCTGCGCGGGATGGTGCGCCGGGGCATCCTGGTGCGGGAAGGGGATGTTTACCGGCTCGGCCCCGTGCATACCGATCCGCGCTTTCCGCACGTGCCCGACATCTCCGCGTGGCTCCTCCAGGCGCTCCAGGACACGGTCCAAGCGGCGTCAGCAGGAGGCCGGGAGGCGGGAGAGCCGGCGGAAGAGGAAGGGATTCGCCGAGGCTGACATGAGCAGCAAGATCCCCTGTCCCAACTTCTCGCCGGGACAGGGGATCTGACCGCGCGTCCTGTGCATTGTGTTCACCGCTTACTTGGCCGTGCCGAGCACGTGGCGGGCGATGACCGCCTTCTGGATCTCGGCGGTGCCTTCTTCAAACCGCTGCGCCCGCGCGTCGCGGTAGATGCGTTCGATTTCCATCGGCTTGAAGTAACCGATGCCGCCGAAGATCTGGATGGCCCGGTCGGTCACCCGCTGCAGCATTTCGAGGCCGTACAGCTTCGCCATGGCCGACAGGTGCGTCGCCGGCTGGCCGGAATCATACACCCGCGCCGCATGCAGCACGAGCTGCCGCGCCGCCTCGATGTCGGTCGCCATCTCGGCGATGTACATCTGGATGACCTGCCGCTGGCAAAGCGGCTTGCCGAACGTCACGCGCTCCTTGCTGCGGGCGACGGCGAGATCGAATGCCCGCGACGCAAGCCCCACGCACGACATGCCGATGCTGATGCGGCTCGGGTCGAGGAACCCGCGCAGCGCGACCGCCAGGCCGTCTCCCTCGGCGCCGATGCGGTTGGCCACCGGCACCCGGCAGTCGCGCAGATACAGGTGGCCGTGCCCGGTGCCGGTGAGGCCCATGCTCTCCGGCATGAGCTGGATGTCGAGGCCGGGTGCGTCGCGGGGCACCATGAGCGCCACCGTGCCTTCGCTGCCCGTGGTGCCCTCCAGGCGGGCGAAGAGCAGGAAGTAGTCGGCCACGTCGGCGAAGGTGATGAGCCATTTCTCGCCGTTGAGCACGTATTCGTCCCCCACGCGGCGGGCTGCGGTATGCAGGTCGGCGCCCGTTCCGGCGATGGGCTCGGTCAGGGTGAAGGCGACCGTGATCTCGCCCTGCACGCACGGCTTCACCCAGCGCGCGCGGATGTCGTCATCCGCCAGGTAGTTGAGCGGCCGCCAGATCCCGTTCATGACGTGGACAATCATCCGGATGGATCCGTGGGCGCGCGAGAAAATTTCCAGCAGTTCGAGGTACTGCGGGAAGGGCAAGCCGCGCCCGCCGAACGCCTCGGGAGCCGCCAGGCGCAGATACCCGCGCGCGCGCAGGTCCTGCCAGATGGCGGCAGGCACCTCACCCGTGGCCTCAATCTGTTCGCCCCACTGCATGAGCGGCCCGTGCACGTATTCCCAAACCTCTTGCTTCAATGCCGCAAACGTCGCTTCGTTCATGCGTGAACCCCTTTCGCGGGCGATGCGCCTTGCTCGGCCGCCAACTTGGCGGCAATCATCTCCCGCAGCTTGTACTTCTGGACCTTGCCGCTCGCGGTACGCGGCAAGGCGTCAATGATCTCCAGCCGTTCCGGCCAGTAGATCTTGGCCGTCCCTTTCTCCTGCAAAAACGCGGTCAATTCCGCGAGCGTCGGCGGGTCTGCCATGTTTTTCGGCACCACGTACGCACAAGCGCGTTCCACCAGCCGCGGGTCCGGCATGGCGACGATGGCCACGTCGAGGACCTTCGGGTGCTGGTACAAAAGGTTTTCAACCTCCACCACCGGCACCTTTTCGCCGCCGCGGTTGACGATGTCCTTCTGCCGGCCGGTCAGGCGGATGTAACCGTCCTCGTCTTGCACGGCGAGATCGCCCGTGTCGTAAAACCCGTCCGGCCCGACCGCCTTCGCGTACCATTCCGGGTGGTTCAGGTAGCCGACGAACATCGCCGGCGTGCGGACGAAAAACCGCCCCTCGACACCCGGGGGCACCGGGTTGCCCTGTTCATCGACGATTTTGATCTCCATGCCGGGGATGACGCGGCCGTCGGTGCCCCACAGCTTTTCCTCCGGGTCGCCCGGGAAACCGACGGTCACCAGGCACGACTCGGTCGATCCCCATCCGCCCACGACGGAGCACGCCAAGGCGCGGCGGGCGTCGTACGCCAACTGGCGCGGGATGGCTGCCCCTGCGGCCACAAACAGCTTCAGACCCTTCGGCGGCGGCGTGGCCCGGGTGAGGTCCGCCAGGAACGGGGTCGCGGCCTGCACGAAACGGACGCCGTACTCCTCGATGGCGACGCGGGCGACGTCCACGTTCCAGACCGCCTGGTACACCGATGCCGCGCCGAGGAAGAACGCCAGCATCATCCCGTAGAGAAACCCGGTCTGGTGCGCGAGCGGCGTCGGAATCCACACGGTGTCCTCCGGGCCGAGGCCCAAGGTGTCGCAGTGCAGCGCCAGCGCCACGGCGAGGGTGTGATGGGTGTGGATGACGCCTTTGGGTTCGCCGGTGGTGCCGGAGGTGTAGAACAGCTGCGCCGGCATGTGGCGATCCGGCCGCCGGGCGCGGATGGCCGCCAGGTCGGGTACGGGCGCCAACAAGCCGCCGAACGTGACGTCGCCCGGTTGGCGGATGGCTTGTTCGAGCACGTACACGCCTGCGAGGTTGGGCAGGTCGCCGCGGATGCGTTCCACCATGTCGAGGTAGCGAAAGTTGCGAAACTCGTCCGGGATGAAAAACCGCCGTGCCCCTGAGGATTGCAGGATGAACCGGACCTCGCGGTCCCGCAGTTGCGGCAACAGCGGGCAGGGCACGGCCCCGATGCGCCAGAGCGCCACGGTGAGGACGACGAACTCCCATCCGTTGGGGAGCTGGTAGGTGACGTGTTCGCCCGGTGCGACACCAGCGTCCAGCAGACCTTGCGCGAGGCGGTTGGCCCACATGTCCAGCTCGCCGTAGGTGAGTTTCACGACCGGGTTGGCGCTGAGATCGACGATGGCGAGGCGGTCGGGAAAGCGTGTTGCCGCCTCGTCCAGCTTGTCGAGGACGGTGGGGACGTGGTGCCAGTTCACCGGCCATCTCCTCCCCGGACAGACTCGCGCCTCTCCGCGGACACGCCGCATGCGCAGGCGCAGCGAACGGGAAACGTGTTCGACACGCGCATTCTCTCCTTGTCCGATGTGCGTCCTTATCATACTAAAGCCTTCCTGAAAACACAACGAAATCTAGCCCTTCGCCGCCCCTTCCTTTCCGCCCGCCCTTCTGGCAATATGGACTACGGGATACGGGCACGGGACAAGGAGGAATCCGCTTGACCGCGACGACACATCCCGGCGCGTCTCCGTACAAGGCGTTGGCGCGGCCGGGGCGCATTGGATCGCTGGCATTGCCGCACCGGATCTTGATGGGCGCGATGCACCTGGCGATGGAGGGTGAACCGGAGTTTCTCCCGCGCCTCAAGGCGTTTTACGCTGAGCGCGCCCGCGGGCAAGCCGCGCTCATCATCACCGGCTGCGCCGCGGTCCATCCTGCGGGCGGGGGTTATCGTACGTTCTGCTTGACAGATCCCGCCCACCGCAGCCAACTGCAGGCGATTGCCGAGGCGGTCCACGCCGAAGGCGGACGGATTGCGCTGCAGTTGTTCCACGCCGGGCGTTACGCCTTTTCGAGCGAGACCGGAATGCCGCCGGTGGCTCCGAGTGCGGTGCCGTGCCGGCTGACGCGGGAGACGCCGCGGGAGATGTCGGCGGCGGAGATTGCGGAGACGGTGGCCTGCTTCGCGGAGGGCGCCCGCTTCGCCCGCGCGGCCGGATTCGACGCCGTCGAGGTGATGGGATCGGAAGGCTACCTGCTCAACCAGTTCCTCTCCCCCGTCACGAACCAGCGCACCGATGCGTACGGCGGAGACCTGGCGGGCCGGATGCGGTTTTCCCTCGAGGTGGTCGCCGCCATCCGCGAGGCGGTCGGGCCGGACTTTCCGCTCATCTTCCGCATGTCGGGCGACGACTGCATGCCGGGCAGCACCGCGTGGGAGGAGACCATCGCGTTTGCGCGCAGCCTCGAGGCGGCGGGCGTCGACGCCCTCAACGTGGGCATTGGCTGGCACGAATCGCGCGTGCCGACGGTGTCCGCGGTCGTACCGCGGGCGGCATTCGCGCCGGTGGCGGCAGGGGTGCGGGCCGCGGTGCGGGTGCCGGTCATCGCCGCCAACCGGATCAATACACCGGAGGTCGCGGAATGGGTGGTGGCGCAGGGCTGGGCCGACTTTGTCGCGCCGGCGCGCCCGTGGCTGGCGGACCCGGCGTTTGCGGCGAAAGCACTCTCCGGCGACCGCGCCGGCCTCAACGTCTGCATCGCCTGCAATCAGTCGTGTCTCGATCACGTCTTTGCCCAGCCGCCCCAGCCGGCGAGCTGCCTGGTCAACCCGCGCGCGGGCCAGGAGGCGCTGTGGCCGCAAGCCCCGGCCGTGCGCCGGCGCCGCGTGGCCGTGATCGGCGGACCCGGCGTTTGCGGCGAAAGCACTCTCCGGCGACCGCGCCGGCCTCAACGTCTGCATCGCCTGCA
>NZ_BMOY01000044.1 GCF_014647315.1 Paenalicyclobacillus cellulosilyticus | reverse complement strand
GCGCGGGCCGGGCGATGGCGCGGTACGGGCGCCGCGCGCGCCGCCGGGGCCGTGGCCGCGGCGGCGCTACGTGGTCTCGCGCGACTCGAACAACAGGGAGATGCAGTACAACCCTGCCAGCCCGACGATGACATAGACGATCCGGCTGACCAGCGCGCCTTGGCCGCCAAACAACGCGGCGATGAGGTCAAAGCGGAATAATCCGACGAGCAGCCAATTGATGGCGCCGATGATCACGAGCGTCAGCGCAGTTTTGTTCATCCTCTGCCTCCTTCCGGCAAACGCCGCACGGCCGCGATGGACAGGCCAGCCCGGCGGCAGGCGGGCGCATACGCTGTGAGTATGCGCGCATCCCCGGCGTTTCATGCGCCGCCGCGGCCGGCTGCACGGCGACGAACCTGCGGGGCGGGAGGAGGCGACAGGCGAAAGGAAACCGTTGGCTGATCCCGCTTGCCAGCGCGTCAGCGGTTTGGATATGCTATAAACCGGAGGGATGCAGGTGATGTCCGTAGCGGATCGGGTCAAGGCGGCCCTGGACGAGATCCGGGAGGCCATTCAGATGGACGGCGGCGATGTCGAGTTCGTCTCCTATGACGAAGACAGCCGCACCGTCTACGTGTCGCTGACCGGGTCGTGCGTGGGTTGCCCGGCCAGCGTGATGACGCTCAAGATGGGGGTGGAGCGGGCGGTCAAGGCCCAGGTACCGGAGGTCGAGAGCGTCGAGATGTGCTGACGGCGCGGGATGCTGGGCGTGCAGGGCCGACCGCTGGACCAAGTCGCGACAGATGCCAGGAACCGACACCGGCGCGGTGCGCGAGCACCGCGTTTGTCGTCTCTTGGGTGGTGTGACCTTCCGGGCGCCGCCGCGGTTGCCAGGCCTGTGCGGGCAGCGGCAAGGCGGGAGACGAGGCCCAGCGTACAGAGGGAGGGAACGGCGTGCGGACGTACGTTGCAGGCGATGCGCTCGTCATCGTCCCGGAGGATGTTCCGGAAGATGGGCCGCCGTCCGCGCTGGCGGATTGGCTGGGCGGACGGTTCTGGCTCGGCAAGGTGTTCCTGGCGGAACTTGTGCGGCGCGGCCGTGTGCGGGTGCAGGGGATGAAGGACGCACATCTGGACACGCCGGTCGTCCCAGGCCGGCGGGTGTCGCTTTGCGGCGGGGTGGAGGCGGACGCGGGCGTGCCCGGTTGGTATCCGGGCGGACCGTGGCCGCCGGCGCGCGTCCTCTTTGAAGACGATCACGCCCTCGTCGCGGACAAGCCGGCCGGCATCATCGTCCATCCGGGCGGCCCGGCGGACGGGGTGCTCCATCCGGCCGACCGCGACACGCTGGCGCACCGGGTGGCGCAGCACTTCGCCCTTTCCGGTCTGCGCCGGCAGGTCCGGCACGTTCATCGCCTTGACCGGGAGACGACCGGCGCCGTGCTGTACGCCAAGCACGAATACAGCGCGCGCACCTTCGACGCCCTGCTCCGCGCCCGGCGGGTGAAACGCAGCTATGTGGCGCTGGTGGCGGGACGGCTTGCCCCCGCGGCCGGCACCGTCGACTTGCCCATCGGGCGCGATCGCCATGTAGCCGGGCGGTTTCGCGTCTCGGCAAGCGGACGGCCGGCGGTGACGCACTATCGCACCGTCGCGGTCGCTCCCGGGAACCCGCCGGTCTCTCTGGTCGCGTTGACCCTGGAAACGGGCCGCACGCACCAGATCCGGGTCCATCTCGCTCATCTCGGCTGTCCCGTGCTCGGCGATGCGCTGTACGGCTGCGCGGCCGCGCGCCGGTTGTGGCCGCCCGGGGCAGGCCATGCCCTGCACGCCGCAACGCTGTCGTTCGACCACCCGTACGCCGGTGGTTCCGTCACGGTGACGTCGCCGCTGCCGGATGTGTGGCAGGACGTGTTGCAGCGCTTCGGCTTGCACCACGGCTTGCTTCCCGGTGCACAAGTCACCCTGTGGGAGGGGATGACGTGATCCGCCGCTGGTCCGCCGCCCTCGCCAAGTTCGTCTGGGACCTGACCGCGTGCGCGGTGAAGCACGACATCGCCTCGTTGGCCGCCGTCATCGCGTTCTATGCGTTTTTTTCGTTGTTTCCGCTGTTGCTGCTCACGCTGTATGTGGCGTCCGCCCTGCTGCCGCACGCCGATGCGGAACAGCTTCTCGTCACGTTGATCCGGCCGTATTTCCCCGCGCTGCCGGAGGCCAAGCAGTTCATCGACCGCAACATCGCGCACCTGTCGGCGGTCGGGTCCAACGTCGGCCTGGTCAGCGCCGTGACGCTCACCTGGTCGGCCACGAGCGGTTTTCTCGCGGTGCAGCAGGCGATGGACGTCATCCTCGCTTCGTCGCAGGCCCGTTCGTACATGGCCCGCCGGTTCATCGCGTTCGCGATGCTCGCCGTCTTCCTCTGCCTGACCATCGCTTCGGCGGTCGCCATGGAGTTGTATCCGGTGGTGGGGCACACGTGGTTTGCGCGCGCCAGGGTGCCGCACCTCGCCCTGTTGGCGCACGCCTTGTCGCGGGTCTTGTTTCCGCTGTCGCTGTTTCTCAGCTTCGTGGTGTTTTACCGCTACCTGCCGTCGGCACCTGTGCCGTGGACGTGCGTCGTGCCGGGCGCGTGCGTCGCGACGGCCGCGGTCGATCTCGGCCGTGCGCTGTTCGCTTGGTACGCGAGCCATCTGATGGCGTATCAGATGGTGTATGGCAGCCTGGCGGTCGTGATGCTGGTGGTGTTGTGGATCTACATCGCGAGCATGGTGATGCTGTTCGGAGCCGAGATCGCCGCGGTGTTGCGGGCGTGGGAGCAAGGGGCGGCCGGGGGGTGAGCAAGGCTGCACCCGCGCCGACGCGACACCCGACTGAAGCTGTACCCGGCCGAGGCTACACCCGCGCCGCCTCGACGATCACGCGCGGCGAAACGTGGACCGCCACGTTCCCGCGCACCGCGCTCGACACCATGCAGGCGTGCTCTGCGTGTTCTGCCAGGGTGATGAGCTGTTCTTCATCGTATGGCCGATCCAGCACGATGGTGGGGCGGTGTTCAATCCGGTCGAAGCGCAGACCGCGGTCGTTTTCGACGTAGCCGACCGATTCGAGGTCAATCCGCGCGAACGGGATCCGGCGGTTGCTCAAGATGGCACTGAGGGTGATGAGGTAGCAGCCTGCCGCGGCGGAGAGCAGCAACTCCTCCGGGTTGGTGCCCACGCCGGGACCTCCCAGGTCATTCGGAATGCTGAACTGGGCTGTCAGCCCTTCGCTGGTGATCCGGCCGACACTGAACTTGTCGCCTGTCCAGGCGCCGCGGACGGTGTACGTGTGGATGCTCGCCATATTCCGGTCTCCTCTTGCGGACAGGCAGGGAAGGCCCTTCCGCCATCGAATGAATCCTAAGATGATTGTAACGAGAAGGAGGGGCTGTGACCAGTGGCCGTCGTGAGCGCCATCGTCGTCACCCGCAATCGCCTCCGCCACCTGCGGCAGTGCCTCGAGGCCATCGCGCGCCAGGACGCGGATGTGCCGCTTCAGGTGTGCGTCGTCAACGACGGCGGCGCGCCCATCGCGGAGGTGATGCAGTCGTTCGCCGCCCGGCACCCGCATCTCGAGGTCGTCTGGCGGGACCTGGCGCACCAAGGTCAGGTGCGCGCGCGGGCGGCCGCCATCGCGCTGGCGCGCGGCGATTACCTCGCCTTCTGCGACGACGACGACCGGTGGCTGCCTGGCCACGTCCACGCCCTGCTCGCGGCGGTGAACAGCCCCGGTGCGGCGGGGCTGGCGTTCACCGACGCCGAGCTGGTGTTCGCCCGGGTGGCCGGCGACCGGGTGGACGTGGTGCGCCGGGTACCGTTCGCGTGGTGCTGCCCGGACCGGCTCCTGCGTTTTTACAACCCCGTCGTGCCGAGCAGCCTCCTCATCGCGCGGACGCTCTACGAACGGACGGGCGGCTTGGATCCGGCGGTGGGGCATTACTGGGACTGGGATCTGGTCCTGTCGGCCGCCCGGCATGCGCCCTTGCGGCGGGTGGCGGCCTGCTACACGTTGTACCTCGTCGACATCGCGGGGGAGAGCGCCTCGAGTGTGCCGGAGCGGATGCGGCCGGACCTCATGCGGCTCATTGCCAAGCACGGTCTGGGAAACCTGCCGTCCAGCAACTTCGCGCGCATGGCGGACGATCCCGTTTTGGCTCCGCACCGTGCGCAGACGCGTCTGGTGTGGGACGGCGCGCCGGACATTTGGTAATCCATGCTTGCCACGGCGCGTGCATGGGCGGAGCGACCGGCCCACGGGTGTGGAAAGGCCGCCGCCAGCGCCGCGACGAGGAGGGAGAGTGTGGACGAGATCTTCATCCGCGGCCTGGTCTGCTACGGGTACCACGGCGTGTTCCCCGAAGAGCGGCGCCTCGGCCAACGCTTCATCGTCCATCTGCGCCTCGGGCTCAACCTGGCGAGCGCGGCCGCCGCGGACAATCTGGAACAATCGGTGGATTACGGGGCGGTGTGCCAGACGGTGCAGCGGGTGGTGGAAGGAGAACCGCAGCAACTCATCGAGCGCGTGGCCGAGCGGGTGTGCGAAACCCTGTTCACCCAATTTCCGAAGCTGGAACAGATTGAGGTGGAAGTGGTGAAGCCCGGTGCCCCGATTCCGGTGCCGTTCGCCGAGGTGGGGGTGCGCCTGGTTCGTCAGCGCACCGCCCGGTAGAGTTTGCAGGCCGCGTAAAACAGCCAGGCGGTGGGCCCGCCCGCCCAGACCAGCCGGCGCGCGGGCCGCACCGCACCTTGCTGCCGGGCCTTGGCGTCCGACAAGTACATGCAGAGCAACCCTTGCACCACGTACTCGTGGATGCGGCCGTCGGCCGACAGCCCGCGCGCCTGGCGACGGCTTTGGCGGGCGAACCAGCACAGACGCGCGTGCGCTTCCTCGGGCGACGGGTAGGCGCGCACGAAGTTGAAGTCCCCTTCGCGCAGGTCCTCCTCAAGGTCGATCCAATAATCAAGCAGGATGTGCAGACCGCAGATTGAGGGAAAATACGCACGGCAGAGGGTTTCCGGCGGCACGCGTCCCCCGCCGGCCGCGCTGCGGAAGAGCGCGAACATGCCGAGTGTCGATCCGGTGGCTGCCGCGAACTCCCACCACGACACGTCCGGGAAGGCGGCCCGATAGGCGGAAGCCCAACGCGCGAGCCGTTCCGCCCGTTCCGCGGCCGGACCGTGCTTGTAAACCTGCAGTTCGCAGTAACGGTCGATGAACCAGCTGAGGTACGGAAACACATCCCGGTAGCCCGGCAGGGCGGCAACCGTCTCCTGGCAGGTTCGCACCAGGTCGGCCAGGTAACCTCCGTCCTCCAGGCCGCCGCGCAGGCGGTAGTACGGCCGCGGACGGACCCCGGGCCGGACGGCGTCCTGCATGGCGGCATGCAGCGCGCGGAAGTGGTCCAGGTCGGTGGAGCCGTCGCGATCGCACAAATTGTCCAGGTAGTCGCTGATGGTCTGGAGGGCGACGATGAGCCGGACAAGGGCGGGGGCGCGCGGATGCGCCGCGGCGAAGACGCACCCGCCGTCGGCGTGGAAACGTTTGTCGGCCAGGCTGGCGAGGGCGTGCCGCCGCAGCCCGGGATGCGGGATGGTCTCCGCCCTGCGGCGCCATTGCGCGAGCTCCGCCCGGGCAAGCGGCAGGACGTGGCGGTACAGACTGGCGATGAACCCTGTCGGCAGCGCGGGGCACCGGACGTCGGACAGACGCCTCACCTCCTGCGGCAGGCGTAGTCCTTCATTATGGCTCCATCGCACACCGATATACGGCGAGATGCCGGCTTGCTGCCACCGCGCTCAGCGCAGGAGGGCTTGCACGGCTGCCTGCATGATCTGAGCCGCTTTGCGCAGCGTGTCGTCCGACAACCAGGTTGTTCCCGCGCCTGCGCCGGACCCGGATCCTGCCCCAGCCCCTGCACCGGTACCCGCCCCCGCTCCGGTTCCTGTCCCTGCTCCCGTCCCCGCCTTTTCCTTAGTCCCTGTCCCCGCCCCGGACGTTGCCCGCTTCCCCGCCGCGGCCCATCCGGCGGCATGCATGTCCGGACCGAACGGGATGTTCGCACCGCCACCCGCGCGCCCGGGCGGATGGGTGCTGCCCGGCGGTGCCACGGGGAATCCTCCCGGCGGCCATAGTCCTCGCCGGCGCGCGCCTTGGCGCATCATCGCCATGAGGGTGCGCACCTTCTCGTCTTGCGCGACGCCGATGGCCAATTGGCCGAATTTCAACAGGGTATCTGCCTTCATGGTCTTCCCTCGCTTTGGCCCAAGGACATACCCACCTGCGGGGTGTCGCACACTGTGCCTCATCGTATGCACGCGCGCCGTCCGGCGCGGCCGCGATTGTCCCAACCGGAACGTGCGAGCCCGTGGCGGGCGGGGGCGCGCTGTGCTAACGTATGGATGGCATGAGGCGGCAGACTGCGCGCAGAGGGGGAATGGTCGTGGTGAGACAGCGGTGGTACGAGGGTGATTGGGATCACGCCCGGCGCGGGCGGCGCTGGACGCGGTGGGGGTTGGCACTGCTCGCCGTGTACGCGCTCGGCGTGTGGACGGGCACAGGACTTGCCCATCGCGGCGCGGCAGCCTCGGGACCGGCGCCCGCCGGACAGGGGAATGCAGAGCACAAACCCGGCCCAGGGACGGGTGCGTCGGGGACCCCGCAGCGCGGCCAGCCTGCCACCGGCCAGGCCGGCGGCGGGGTGGCAAACGGAGGGAGCGCAGGCGTCCTGCCGCCGGGGCTCGACAGCTCCATCATCACCCGGGTGTATCAGCAGGCGAAAGACAGCGTCTTCACCATCACGGCCGTGGCGCACGCCGGGAACAAGTCGTCTTCCCCGGAGGAGGACATCGGGACCGGCTTTCTCATCGACGAGCGCGGCAACATCGCCACCAACAACCACGTCGTCAACGGGCAGAAGACCGTGACGGTTACGGTGGGACACCAGACCTACCGTGGCGTCGTCGTCGGCAAAGACCCCATCGACGATCTCGCCGTCGTCCACATCACGCCGCCGCCCGGCATCCGGCCGCTCCCGCTCGGGACGTCGCGCCACCTGGTACCGGGGGAGCTCGTCATCGCCATCGGCAACCCGTTTCAATTGACCAACAGCGTCACGGCCGGCATCGTCAGCGGCCTCAACCGGTCCATGCCGTCCCAGAGCGGGCGGGTGATGAGCGGTCTCATCCAGACCGATGCGGCGCTCAACCCCGGCAACTCGGGCGGACCTTTGCTCGACGCCCGCGGCGAGGTGGTCGGCATCAACACCGCCATCGAGAGCCCGGTGGAGGGATCGGTCGGCATCGGCTTCGCCATCCCCATCGACCGCCTGAAGCGGCTGTTGCCGACGCTGTTGCGCGGCGAGGCGGTGGACCAGCCGTGGCTTGGGATCGTCGCCATCGACATCGATCCCGCCCTGCAGCAGCAGTACCACCTGACGGTGGCGCAAGGGGTGCTCGTCATCCAGCTCCCGCCCGGCAGTCCGGCGGCCAAGGCGGGGGTTCACGGCGACAGCGGGACGGAGAAACATCCGAAGGGCGACGGGGACATCATCGTCGCCGTCGACGGTGTGCCGGTGGCGTCCGTCGGCGACGTGACCGCCATCATCTCCGAACACGCGGTGGGAGACCAGGTCGACCTGACCGTGTTGCGCGGCGGCAAGACCTTGCACATTCCGGTCACGCTCGGCAGCTGGCTCCACCGGAACGACGCCGCGAAGGCGAGCGCAGCGGGCAAGTGATGTAACAGGCGGACGGTGTGTTGCGTCTGGAATGACGGGAGTCCCTGGGTACAACGAGCCCGGGGGTTGCCGCTGGGAAGGGAGAAACGGGATGAGCGGCGAGCCTGTGTGCGACTGCCAGCACGAGTTTTGCCTGCGCCTCGGGTGCATCCGGGAGCACCGGACGATGGTGCGCAACCTCGTCTACCACATCCTGCGCGACCCGGGTGAGGTCGACGACCTCGTGCAGGAGGTGTTCATCAAGGCGTACCAAGCGATGGATGCGTTCCGCGGCGGCAGCCTGCGCGCGTACCTCGGGCGGATCGCACGCAACCTGTGCTACGACGTGCTGCGCCGCCGCAGGTCGGCGCGTACCGGGCTCGGCCAGGTGGCACCCAT
Organism: Paenalicyclobacillus cellulosilyticus; assembly: GCF_014647315.1. Classification (GTDB taxonomy): domain Bacteria; phylum Bacillota; class Bacilli; order Alicyclobacillales; family Alicyclobacillaceae; genus Alicyclobacillus_J; species Alicyclobacillus_J cellulosilyticus. The sequence continues at coordinate 9,837 of NZ_BMOY01000044.1, read as the reverse complement.
TCCGGACGAACTGCCGGACGCCTCCGACGGGCCGGAGGACCTGATCATCGGCCGCGAGACGGCATTGCTCGTCGCCGCCATTCTCGACGAGCTCAACCAGTTGGACCGCGAGATCCTGTTGTTGCGCCACGTGCACCAGTTTTCGTACGAGGAGATTGCGGCCGTGGTGGGCCTGCGTCCGGGCGCGGTGCGCACCCGCATCTCCCGGGCGCGCCAGCGCGTCCTGGCAGAACTGGAGAGGAGAGAGTGCCTTGCGACACCTCACTTGGGATGAATTGTGGGACCTGCTGGAGGGGGAGGCAGCTTCTGACCGGTTGGCGTGGGAGGCGCACCTTGCGGCGTGCCCGGAGTGCCAGGTGCGGTGGCAGCGCTTGCAACAGGCCCAGGCGTGGTTGGTCTGCGCCCTGACGCCGCGCCTCGCCGGGGATGTGGACGTGCCGAGCCCCCGGGACGTATCCGGACGCAAAGACGCGGCCGCGGGGTGGCAACACGGAAGCGAAGAGGGACGGCAGCACGGGCGGGATCGCGTCCGGGTGTGGCGGGCATGGCGCGTCTTGCCCGCCGGGGCGGCGGCGTCCGCGGCGGCTGCGGCGTTCATCTGGGCGGCACAGAGCGGGCTGCGTCCGGTGCGGAACGATGCGCCGATGTATGAGTCGATGTCGGCATTCGCGCCGGGTCGCGCCGCGACGATGATGTCCGCGATTTCGCCGGCCCCGCCATCCGCACGACAGGGTGTGCGCACGCACGGAGCTGTTGCGGCGGGCGCGGCTGCTGCGGCGGGTGCGGCGGCGTCACCGGGCGCAGCCCCGTCCGCCGTGCCCTCGGAATTGTCGGCGCGCAGCTACGGCGTGATGAACGTGCCGGAAGCGGACGGCGTCGTGGCGGCGGGCGCGGCGAAGGCTGCGGCGGACGTGTCCCGTCCGGGAGCGGCCGTGCAGGCGGGCCGTCTGCAGGTGCGCGCCGTGATTGAGGACCAAAACGCGCGTCCGCTCGCCGCGGCCCACGTCGCCATCGTCGCAGGGGGCACTGTCGTCGCGCGAGGGGTGACCGACGCGGCAGGGAGGACACAGGTGCTCACCGTCCCTGCGCTGCCGGCCGATCCGGTGCTGGCGCAAAGCTTCAACGCCCAGTATCCGCCGCTGTCGCTCATCGCGGTCGTGGCCTGGAAGCGCGGTGACGGTGCGGCGGTCCGCTGGCTGCACACCGCCTTGGGGCAAACGGCGGCGCTCACGGCGTCGCTCGTGTTGCCGCGCGCGGGCGGCGTCCGGTTCGTCGATGACGGACTGCACGTGCTGTACGCGAAGAACTACTTCGACTGGGCGGTCGCCCGGGCGGCATCCGGCAGCGGCTGGCGTGCGGCGGCCGGGACCGGGTCGCGGGAGACGGCCGGATCCGGTATGCGTGCGGATGCAGCCCTGGCGGACGCCGCAGGGACGACGCTCTCCGTCCGCGTCGTCGATGAGTCCGGCCGGCCGGTGGCGCATGCGAGCGTGGCGGCGTTCGCAGGCGGGCGGATGGTGGCGCGGGCCGCGAGCGACACGCGCGGCCTGGCGGCGATCCGGATCGCTGCGAGCATCCTCGACCCACGGCTTGCGGGACCGGCGTGGCCGGGCGCGGGTCCGCGGACGGTCTCGCTGGTGGTGTTCAAGCAGGGGTATGCAGGCTGGATGGACCTGTACCGTCCGGTGACGCGGGGTACCAAGGTCGCGGTGCGGCTTGAGTCCATCGCCTGGCGGCAGCTGCATGAGCGGAACCACGCCGACATCCCCACGACCGTCGCCACCGGACCGGCGGCGGGCGACGTGGCCGCGTTCGTGCGCTGGGCGGAACGCGCGCGCTGAGGGAGAGGCAACCGTCCCTCATCCCTCGTCGTCCGGCGGCCGGTAGACAAACGGCCGCTTGCGGCGTTGGCCTGCGTACGCCTGATGAAACATCTTCAGCAGGGCGCGCTTCTCGAGGCGTGAGACGTAGGAGCGGGAGATGCCGAGGGCATCGGCCACCTCGTTTTGTGTCCATTCCCGGCCGTCCGCGAGGCCGAAACGCAGGTCGATGACCCGCCGCTCCCGCTCATCCAGAATCTCCATCAACCGCCGCATGTGGCCTATCTCCATCCGGCGGCTCACCGCCTCCTCCGTCTCGTCGCTCTCCGACCCGAGCACATCCGCGATGGTCACTTCGTTCCCGTCCTTGTCCATGCCGATGGGGCTGTAGAGGGAGACATCCCGGCGTGTCTTCTTGAGGGAGCGCAACTGCATCAAGATTTCATTTTGGATGCAGCGCGCAGCGTACGTGGCGAACTTGGTGCCTTTGGCCGGCTGGTAGGTTTCCACCGCCTTGATGAGACCGACTGTGCCAATCGAGATGAGGTCGTCGTGGTCGATTCCGCTCTGGTCGAACTTCTTGGCGACGTGCGCCACCAGCCTGAGGTTGTGCTCAATCAGCTTCTGGTACGCCTCGCGGTCGCCCTGTCGCCAGCGTTCAAAATAACGTTGCTCTTCTTCGCGGGATAGCGGTTGCGGGAAGGACTGGTTGACAAATCCCGTGGCCAGCGTGATGTCGTTCAGTACATAACCGACCAACGCGGCAAGCGATATCACAAACATGCCACCTCCGGCCCGGTGTCAACGCACGGGTTGTTGCAGTGTATGTGGGATCCTGCCCCGGGTGTGCGGGCCGCTGCGCCGGGCGTGCGGGCCGCATGCTCCGGATGGACTGGGCCGTGCGGGGGATGTGGCCTGGATGAGGTGCCGCTATGCTGAAAGTGAGATGCAGGTGACATCATCTGCGCAGCCCGGCGCGCTGCATGCGGCCGCGGCGGAGGGGGAGTGTCCGATGCTCGAGGAACGCATTCGCATGCCCGCCTTGCGCCAGCGCGTGGTGTCGGCGGAAGAGGCGGCGGCGCTCATCCAAGACGGGATGACGCTCGGGATCAGCGGGTTCACCCGCGCCGGCGACGCCAAGGTGGTGCCCCAGGCGCTGGCGGAGCGGGTGCGGCGAACAGGGGAGCGTCTGCGCATCCAGCTGTGGACCGGCGCTTCGGTGGCGGAAGAGGTGGACCGGACGCTCTGCGAGGCCGGCGTGGTGGTGCGCCGCCTGCCCTTTCAGTCCGATCCGGTGTTGCGCGCGGCCATCAACCGGGGTGAGGTGATGTACGTCGATCAACACCTCAGCCAGACGGTGGAGATGGTGCGCGAGGGCCAGCTCGGACCGCTCGACGTCGCCATCCTCGAGGCGGTGGCCATCACCGAAGACGGAGGCATTGTCCCGTCCACCTCGGTCGGCAACTCGCCCACCTTCGCGCACATGGCGAAGCGGATCATCGTCGAGCTCAACACCCGCCAGCCGCTCCTGCTGGAAGGTATGCACGACATCTACGAGCCGGGTCCGCGCCCGCACCGGGACCCCATCCCGTTGACGCGGGTGGACGGACGGATTGGCCAGCCTGCCATCGCGGTGCCACCCGGCAAAATCGCGGCCATCGTCGTCACCCACCGCGCCGACCACTTCGCTCCGCTCGCGGCGCCGGATGCGGAGACCGAGCAGATGGCGGGCCACCTGCTCGAGTTCTTCGATCACGAAGTCCGCCGCGGCCGGCTGCCGGAATCGCTGCGGCCGCTGCAGTCGGGGGTCGGATCGGTGGCCAATGCGGTGCTGCACGGCATGCTCGACGGCCGGTTCCACAACCTGGAGATGTACTCCGAAGTCTTGCAGGACGCGGTGTTCGATCTCCTCGACGCCGGGAAGATGCGCTTTGCGTCCGGGTGCGCCATCACGGTTTCGCCTGCGCGCGCGCAGGAGATCATGTCGCGGCTTGTCGCCTACCGGGATCGCATCATCCTGCGGCCGCAGGAGATCTCGAACCACCCAGGCATCATCCGCCGTTTCGGGGTCATCGCCATCAACACGGCCATCGAGGTGGACATCTACGGCAACGTGAACTCGACCCACGTGCTGGGGACGCACATGATGAACGGCATCGGCGGTTCGGGCGATTTCGCCCGCAATGCGTATCTCTCTGTGTTTGTCACCAAGTCGACGGCGAAAGACGGGCGCATCTCGTGCATCGTCCCGATGGTCGCCCACGTCGACCATACGGAGCACGACGTGCAGGTGGTGGTCACGGAGCAGGGATTGGCGGACTTGCGCGGTCTCGCGCCGCGGGAACGGGCGCCGCTCATCATCGAACGCTGCGCCCACCCGGCGTACCGGGAGTTGCTGCGGGAGTACTGGCGGGACGCGCAGCGCTTCGGCGGCCAGACGCCGCATGATTTGGCCAAGGCCCTGTCGTGGCACGTGCGGGCGCGCGACACCGGCAGCATGTTGCCGGATGACAGCCCGCGGCCGGCCGCGGCGGACGCCGCGCGCCGGGCTGCGGCGGCCCGGGCGGGTATGGTGTCCGGCCGCAGGTGACGGGCAGGCTGTCCGCCTGGCGGCGGGAAGAAAAAGCCGGCCGTGCCAGGGTGCCTGTGACGGGTAACCTGGCCACGGCCGGGTTGGTTTTGCGTTTCGGGTATAATTTATGGAGGTGAAATGCAGGACGGACCGTTCAGCCGGCCGCGGTGCAAAGGAGACCGATGCGATGCTCAATGAAGCGCTCAACAACCTGCAAACGGCGCTCGACGCCTTGGTGACCATCAACCGTGCGTTGGACGAGTCGCTCATCGTCGCCATCACCGATCGCCGCGGGCGGATCACGTTTGCCAACCAGAAATTTTGCGAGCTGTCCAAGTACTCCAAGGAAGAGTTGCTCGGGCAGACGCACCGGATCATCAACTCCGGCTACCATCCCAAGGAATTCTTCCGCGAGATGTGGCGCACCATCGCGAGCGGGAAGATCTGGCGCGGCGAAATCCGCAACCGGGCCAAGGACGGGACGTACTACTGGGTGGACACGACCATCGTGCCTTGCCTCGACAAGCGGGGCAAGCCGTATCAGTACGTGTCGTTCCGCATCGACATCACGGAGCGCAAGCGGGCGGAAGAACAGCTGCGCCGGCTCGACAAGGTGGAGGCGGTGGCGCAGCTCGCCTCCAGCATCGCGCACGAGATCCGCAATCCGCTCGCGGCCATCAAGATGGCCGTGCAGGGGTTGCAGATGGACCTGCCGGAGCGCCGCCATCAGGATGTCCTGGCGATGATCCTCTCCGAGCTCGACCGGATCGACAACATCGCGGAACAGTTCATGCACCTGGCGAAGCGGCGGGAGTCCCAGTTTCAGGTGGCGGACATCCGGCCGATGTGCGAGTTGACGGTGCGCCTGATGTCCATCACGGCACGCAAGAGCGGGGTGCGCGTCTCGCTGTCGGTGCGCGGGGACATCCCGCCCGTCCGTTGCGACGTCGCCCAGTTGCAGCAGGTGCTCATCAACTTGTTGAAGAACGCCATCGAGGCGATGCCGGACGGCGGGGATGTCGAGGTGGAGCTTTTGGAAGAATCCGGCCGGGTGGTGTTGCGCGTGATCGATCACGGCATCGGCATCCCGGAGGACGAGCTGCCGCGCCTCGGCGAGCCGTTTCACACCACCAAACCGCACGGGACGGGTCTCGGTTTGTCCATCTCCCACAAGATCATCCACGATCACGGCGGCACCCTCCATTTGACCAGCCGGCTCGGCGAGGGGACGGTGGCGGAGGTCCGCTTGCCCGCCGCGCCGGCCGTCCGGACAGACTAGTCCCTTTTTTCTCCTCCGGATACCCCGCATGGCCGATGTGCGCTCCGCCACGGTCGCGGTACGCTGAAGATGACCAATGCACATCCCGAAGCACATGACCGCCGTTGCGGTTCGGAAAGAGGGGGAGCGCACATGTCCATTCATCGACCGACGCGGATCGTGGTCGTCGGCTGCGGCGCCGTCGGCGCCACCACGGCCTACACCCTGTTGCTGCGCGAGCGCTGCGAGGAGTTGGTCTTGATTGACGTGCGGCGGGACGTCGCGCACGGCGAGGCGCTCGATTTCCGGCACGGCCTGCCGTTCACCGGCAAGACCAAGGTGTGGGCCGGGGATTACGCCGACTGTGCCGGGGCGGACATCGTCATTGTCGCGGCAGGCGCCGCCCAGCGGCCGGGCGAGACGCGCCAGGACCTGTTGCCGCGCAACGCGGCGGTGGTGCAGCAGGTGGTGGCGCAGGTGGTGGAACATAACCAGGACGGCATCCTGCTCATCGCCACCAACCCGGTCGACGTGATGGCGTACGCGGCATGGAAGACGTCGCAGTGGCCGGCGCACCGGGTCATTGGGTCGGGAACGGTGCTCGACAGCGCCCGGTTCCGATTTGCCATCGGACGGCGGCTCGGTATGGACCCGCGCAACGTGCATGCCTACATCGTGGGCGAGCACGGCGACACCGAGCTGCCGGTGTGGAGCAGTGCCCACGTGGCCGGGGCACCGGTGTCGCTTCCGCCCGAGGAGAAGGACGAGATCTTCCGCGAGACGCGGGACGCGGCATACGAGATCATCCGGGCGAAGGGTGCCACCAATTACGCCATCGCGCTGGCGCTCGACCGGATTGTCACCGCGATTCTCCGCGATGAGGGCGCCGTGCTGACGGTGTCGACCTACTTGGACGACTACCTGGGCGTGCGCGGCATCTACATGGGCGTGCCGTGCATTGTCGACCGCACCGGGGTGCGCGAGGTGTTGCCGCTGCACCTGGATGAAACCGAAGCGCGGCTCTTCGCCGCGTCGGCCGCGGCGTTGCAAGCAGCCGTGGCGCGCTTGCCGGAGCACGCGTAACACGATCGACCGCCTTGCGTCCATAGAAGATGGAATGGTCCTCCAGAGTTCCTTCTTCCCCTGCCGGCGTCTGCGACACACGGCAGGGGAGGCAGGATGGACGACAGATGCAGAATGAAGCATCGTTTCAGATAGAATCGGCTGGATGCGAGGCGGTGGGGCATGGTGCAGCGGGGGAAGGCGTGGCTGGCGGCGTTGGCTGCGGCGGTGTGGACGGCGGGATGCAGTCTGCTCCCGGGAGAGAACGGTTCATCCGGGCCGTCCGGGCCGGCAGGGACACCGCCCAAGGTGTCAGCCGGCCGGCAGGCCGGGCAAAAGCCAGGGCACGCGGCCGCGGGCCACGGCACGAGCGGGGGTGGCGCTGGCCGGCAGACGGCGGGAGGGACGGTTTTCGGCCCGGGGAGCGGAGCGGGCGCCGCGGGCGGATCGGGGATGGAGCGCGGAACGGGCGCTGTCGTGCCGAAGCCGCCTGCGCCGGCGGAACACCTGGTCCCGTACAACGGCCCTGTGCAACACATCTTTTTCCATCCGCTGATCGCCTATCCGGCACGGGCGTTCGATCATCCAGCGACCGACAAGCAGATGATAGGGATGAACGACTGGATGATCACGGTCTCCGAGTTTGACAAGATCCTGCAAGCGCTGTATCAAGATCACTTCATCCTCATCGACATTCATCTATTGTATCAAGTCAAACAACAAGGAGGGCGAACGGTCGTCGTGCCGAGGCAGCTCATGCTGCCAAAAGGCAAGAAGCCGCTCATTCTCAGCATCGACGACATGAACTACTACGAGTACATGGTCCAGTACGGCTGCGTGAGCCGTTTGGTGGTGGATAAGCAGGGCCGCATCGGCGCACTGTCCATCGGGCCCGGTGGCAAACCGGTCGTCCGGTACGACGACGAGATTGTCCCCATCCTCGATGGCTTTGTGGCGAAACACCCCGATTTCTCGTTCCACGGCGCCAAAGGCATGATTGACCTCACCGGGTACGAGGGCGTGCTCGGGTACCGCACGGATGAGATCACAGCTAAAAACTATCCCCAGGTGCGCGCGCAGGCCACGCGGTTGATTCAGGCCTTAAAGCGCGACGGCTGGACGTTTGCCTCGCACAGCTACGGCCATCTCAACGAGGAAGCCATCTCCTATGCCAAATTTGTGAACGACACCGAGCGCTGGCTGCGCGAAGTGGAACCGCTCACCGGCCCGACCGACGTCTACGTCTATCCGTTCGGCGGCCACCTGCCCGTCGGCAGCGACAAGTTTCAGTTCCTTGTCCATGCGGGGTTCCACGTCATTTGCAGCGTCGGGCCCACCACGTACGTGCAGTGGACGCCGCAGGCGCTGCTGATGGACCGCCGCCACATCGACGGCGTCGCCCTGCACGAAGAGCCAAAGGACCTGGCGGACCTGTTCGACGCCAGCAAGGTGATCGATCCGGCGCGGCCGGACGTGTATTGATCCATCCTCCGTTCCATCTTTTGTCCCGCGGCTGCACATCCCCGGGCGTTGACTATCATACTAGTATCCTAGTATGATAGTGTACAGAAAGATTACAGCGTCGGCAGCCGCCTCCACGCAGGGTGGCGCAGGCAAGTCGAGGGATGATGATGGAGGCCCAAGTGAAAGCGCAGTCAGCAAACATGGCAACCGTGCCGCCGTTACGCATGCGACAGCCGCTGTGGAAGCGGATATGGAAAGAACGTTGGATTTATGCGCTTTTTTTGCCTGGTTTTCTTTATTTTATCATTTTCTGCTATCTGCCGATGTGGGGCGTCTTGATGGCGTTCCAAAACTTTCAACCCTATTTGGGATTCTGGCACAGTCAATGGGTCGGGTTGCAAAACTTCATCACGTTCTTTTCGGACCCGAGCTTTTGGCAGTTGTTTCGCAATACGTTCATCCTGGCCATTTACAACATCATCTTCTTCTTTCCGGCGACCATCATCATGGCGCTCTTGCTCAACGAGGTGCGCAACGCCATCTTCAAACGCACCGTGCAAACGCTGGTCTATATCCCGCACTTTTTGTCGTGGGTGGTTGTCGTCGGCATTTGCTACATGCTGTTGAACCCCCAGGATGGTCTCATCAATGACCTCTTGATGCGGATGGGGCACGCGAAAATCGATTTTTTGGAGAGCTCGGCATGGTTCAGGCCGTTGATTGTGCTGCAGATGCTTTGGAAGGAAACCGGATGGGGGACGATCATCTTTCTTGCTGCGCTCGCCGGGGTGAATCCGGAACTGTATGAGGCGGCCACCATTGACGGAGCCGGCAGGTGGCGTCAGTTGTGGCACATCACCTTACCGTCCATTCGCAGTGTCATCATCATTTTGTTGATTCTCCGTCTGGGTAATTTCTTGAATGTGGGATTTGAACAAATCTGGTTGATGCTGAATCCGCTGAATCGCGACGTGGGGGATGTGTTCGATACATACACATGGTTGGTTGGCTTGCAACAGGGACAGTTCAGCTATGCTACCGCTGTGGGTTTGTTTAAATCTGTGGTGGGGTTGGTGCTGGTTCTTGGTGCGAACTGGTTGGCGAAACGCTTTGGCGAAGAAGGCGTCTATTAAAGCGAAGTACCGGTTTGGCCATGTTGGATGCACACGCAAAAGGCAGGGGTTTGCGCGATGATGGTGGTCAACAAGAGTTTGGGTGAACGGGTGTTCGATGTCGCGAATCATGTGTTCCTCGCTTTGGTGGGGTTATTGACATTGGCGCCGTTCCTCTACGTGGTATTCGGTTCGTTCACAGATTTGCAGGGCTTGACATGGCACAAATTTACCGTGGACGCATACCGGTACATCTTCTCCACGGATACCTTCGTACGCAGCATCGGCGTTTCTGTGTACATCACCGTCGTGGGTACGGCCATGAGCCTGGTGGCGACGGCGCTCAGTGCGTACGCACTTGCGCACAAACCGCTCCCTGGCCGGCGCTTCCTGTTGCTGATGGTCCTGTTCACCATGCTCTTCAGCGGCGGTATGATTCCCACGTACTTCGTAGTCAAAAGCGTGGGGCTGATCAATACGTGAGCGTCAAATAGCGCACACCTGGCGTCAGTCCGTCTTCTGCGAGATGATCCCCTCCAGAATCCAGTC
>NZ_BMOY01000043.1 GCF_014647315.1 Paenalicyclobacillus cellulosilyticus | reverse complement strand
ACCTGGAACAGCGGCTCCGCCTTCTTTTTTACGTCATTTGGGCCAGGTTTCTGGGGTATGGTGGGGCTGGTAGCGGATCACTGATGCTGGCTTGAACGTTTCTGGAAAGGCTTCCGGGACAACAGAGCACGAGCATGTGCTGTAGGGGTCAGATGAAAGACTTGTTCAGCAGACCCTAATTATCGATGTAAGTGATCTTCTCGGAGACATGACCTATGAGCGTTTGCAGGAGCGATTGGTGGACCTTCGAAACATCATTGAGCTCATGGAAAAGTTCGATGCATCGAACTATCCGTGGAGTGAGCGTAACAGCTTCGCAAAGTTTACCAACCGCCATCATATGGAACTACAAGAATTGACGTATCGCATAGTTAAGTATTCAGAACGTGGAAAAGAAATTGTTAGTTCGACGAATTTTGAATATCATCCACTACACTATTTGCGTAACCGAGACGGACTTGAAGCACTTCAAAAGTGCGTGCAGATTCTCAGTGGGACGAACCTTTTCAAGCACGTTCACATGTTTTACACGGATGAAGATCGGGAATTTGAACATGAAGACCAGGTGCGTCGCGTTAAAAAACTCCATGCAGACCTTTCGGAGCGATTGAGTAAGGTAAAACAATTGGCGGCGCCCATCGATCATCTGTCACATTTAGAGGCAAAGATCTGGGCGGAAAAGATTGACCAATTTCTGGCGATGCAACAAAAAGTCACCCGTTTTCTGTCTGCATCGTGGTATGGGCTCAAAAAGGAAATTCGGGACCACTGTACTGCCCACCAAGTGCTATTTGATGGAAATGCCGTTCGCAAGTATCGTTCATCAATCGAGGCGCTCCTGCAATTTGAAGACATGAGAGCTGATGCCGCAAAGTTTGCATTCTTTGTCGATGTGCCTGCCTCGAACGACGTCGAGGATTGGGAGCTTTGGTTGCGTCGTAAACAACATGCAATAGAGTTTCTCGAGCTATATGTTGAGGCGCAGTCGTGTTTTGGTGAGTGGTTATCGGACATTGTTACTAAAGAGGACCTCGATAAGCTGCTACAAAACGATTTCATACAAAAAGTGCAATATGCGATTGAACTTGCGGAGCTAACAGAGCGTCTACATTCTGATTTCGAGAAACTGAAAGTTTACTTGAAACCAGAAGTGGTGGAAGGTCTTATTCGTGAAACTGATAGTGGTATCTATGATGTTGCGAGATATGTAACACTCGCGAATACGGTTAGTGACTTTGATAATTTGGTTCGCTTGGATCAACTGAAAGAGCAGTTGGATGGAGTTAATCAGACGTTGATTGCACGGTGTCAAGCCAAGGCTCCGATGGACCAGACACCGAACGCTATGGAGCAATGGACCAAAATCATTGAGAACAGTTTTTACCACGCGTGGATTGATGCGATAGAAGCTGAGGAACCGCACGTAACCGAGGTTTCAACCGAGATGTACTTAAACAATCGCAGACAGTACGCAAAGATGCTGCTGGAGAAACGAAAAAGAGTTCCAGCATTTATTGACGCACGTTTGGCACAGCAATCAATGACGATTCAACGTTCGGTGCGCACGAAGCTGAAGAGTGAGGCAAGCAAACGACGTAAACTCAAACCGCTCCGCCAGGTAATTAGTGCATTTCACGAGGATATTCTCACTTTACTTCCTTGTTGGCTGTGTACACCGGACGCGGTCAGTGCTATCTTTCCGCCAGTGAACGGACTGTTTGACTTGGTCATCTTCGACGAAGCATCACAGTGTCCGGTCGAGAATGCCATTCCCGCCATTTACCGGGGCAAGCAAGTTGTAATAGCGGGTGATGAGAAGCAATTGCCGCCAACGAACCTCTTTCGTGTCGGGGAAGAAGACGATGAGGAGGAAGGTGAAACCCTCGATTACGTCGACCGAACGGATCGACAGGCTGCCCACTTGTTAGAATGGGCTAAGCCGCGCATGGCGGATGTATGGCTAACCTGGCATTATCGCTCGGAACATGACGCCCTCATTACATTCTCGAACTACGCTTTCTACGGTCAACGGATGCAAACAGCCCCTGTGGCACATGCATCGACAGGCAAACCGATCGAGTTTATTCGGGTCAACGGGAAATGGATTAACAACCAAAACAGAGTGGAAGCCGAACAAATCGTCGATAAGGTCATTGAACTCCTGTCTCAAAACGAAGAGGTTCCAACACTCGGGATCATTACGTTCAACGCTGCACAGGCAGACCTCATCAATGATGTGTTGGACGAACGGGCGCAGAAAGACCCAGAGGTTCAAAAGCTCATTGACAATGCCAAGCAGCGCAAAGATGGCGACCAGTTTGTCGGGCTTTTTGTAAAGAACATTGAAAACGTACAGGGTGACGAACGCGACATTATCCTCTTCTCTGTCGCGTATGCCCCCGATGAACACAAGAAGATGGTTAGTCAGTTTGGCTCGCTGTCGCAAGAAGGAGGCGAGAACCGTCTCAACGTTGCCATCACGCGGGCAAGGAAAAAGGTGTACATTGTGTGCTCTTTTGAGCCGACTGAGTGGACGCGGGTAGACACCTACACCAGCCGGGGACCAAAGCTCCTTAAGAAGTACCTGGAGTATGCCAAGGCGGTGTCGGACGGCGACGAAGAACGGATTCGCCAAGTGCTCGACAGCATCTTGGATGCGACTTCTGTTCAGGACATTGGTGATCAAACGATTTACGATAGTCCATTTGAAGAAGAGGTCGCCCGTGCCTTACGGAGCCTTGGTTACACGGTACATACTCAAGTCGGATTCTCTGGATATCGGATCGACCTTGCAGTCGTCCATCCGAAGGATCCGGAGCGATACATCTTAGCAATTGAGTGTGACGGAGCAACGTATCACTCTTCAAAGATCGCGCGAGAACGTGATTTTTATCGTCAGAAGTTCTTAGAACAGCGTGGGTGGAAGGTTCATCGGGTATGGAGTAGAAACTGGTGGAAAGCAAAACAGAAGGAACTGGAAAAGATTCAAGAGCGAATTAGCCTCATTTTAGGACGGCATGATGTGTATGATTTGAATGCGTCCCGACAAAAGCGCACAGGTAGTGGAATCTAATCTAAGGTACTCACAATAACTCACAATAACTTAGGATCGTGTCCGAGTATTCAACCGTGTAAAAACTTATGGCACTATATATCATCGCTGTTCTTAACCTTAAGTTTGACACCACTCTTCTTGATGGCTGCGAACTCATCGCCGACAAAGCGGCGTATGCTGTCGTGTCGGCGAGGCGGCGGACGGCGTCGAGGTCCAATTGGTCCTCCCGGCCGAAGGTGTAGAGGACCTTGGCTCGCGGCTGGCCGGTCTTGGGATCATGGTAATTATGAGCCAGCTGGACGTAACTGGTGACAGAACCGTCTTTGTTTTTGCGGTGGATGGTTCGGATATACATGGCTACACAATATCACCTTACATCTGCACCACAGATTAAACCATTTAACTATAGGGTGTAACTAACTGTCGAACTCGTGTAGGATCGTATTGGAATATATATTCAACATAAAGTAGTATTCAAGACGTTTATTGTGATATGTGAATCGTTTTGCGCATGCGAAGCATACCTGACAACCCACACCATGCTTTTGGACGCGTGCGCTTCCCATTCTATATCGTGGGGTGATATATTTCGTATACAGTACATTTCGTTTGGCGTTTCATTTGAGGAGGCAGGTCCATGGCAGAGGCGAACGCATGGCAGCGCACCTTGTGGGTGATGGCGGTGGTCCAATGCATCATGATGATGGCGTTTTCAAGCAGCGGGCCGTTTCTGGCGCTGTACGTGGAGCAGCTTGGTGTGAAGTCCCCGCAGGCGGTGGACATGTGGACCGGCCTCATCGCCAGTGCCAACTTCCTGATGTCGGCCGTCATGTCACCCGTTTGGGGCGCCGTGGCGGACCGCCGCGGGCGCAAGCTGATGGTCATGCGGGCCACCATCGCGATCGCGCTGTTCACATGTGGGATGGGACTTTGCCGCAACGTGTGGGAACTGCTGGCCACCCGGATGCTGCAAGGTGCGTTCAGCGGTTACTCGGCGGCGGCCGTGGCGTTGGTGGCGACGCTGGTCCCCGAAGAGAAGCTTGGTTTTGCGCTCGGGTGGCTGCAGTCGGCCGCCATGATCGGTTCCTTGACCGGGCCGCTCGTGGGTGGCTTGGTCTCGGACTGGGTGCACAGCTACCGGGTGGTGTTCTTCTTGACCTCCGGCTTCGCTTGCGCCGCGTTTTTCATCACGTGGCTGTGCATTCGCGAGGCGTTTGCCCCGCCGCGTGAGCCAATCCGGCGCAAACCCTCCCTCATCGAACAATTCCGCGCTGTCCGCGCGCTGCGATCCGTGCGCGCGATGTTCCTCGTCCTCTTCGTCGCCCAGTTCTCGGTCATGAGCGTGCAGCCTGTGCTGCCGGTATTTGTCAAAGCGTTGACGAGCCATACCGGACACCTGGGCACGCTGGCCGGTTCGGCGTTCGCCATCACTGGGCTGGCGGATCTCATCGCCTCCCCGTTTTTGGGGAAACGGAGCGACACGCTGGGTTACCGGCGGGTCCTCACCATCTGCATGACAGGCGCCGCGCTGTGCTATCTGCCGCAGGCATGGGCGACGAGCATCTGGATGTTCATTGCCGCACGCTTTGGCCTGGGTTTGTTTGTCGGCGGCATTATCCCTACCGCCAACGCCTTGGTGGGCCGTTCGGTGCCCAGCGCCCAGCGCGGGCAAGTGTATGGGTTCACGAGCAGCGCCACGTTCCTCGGCAGTTTCGCCGGACCGCTCCTGGGCGGCTTGGGCAGTGCGGTGTTTGGCATCCGCTGGATGCTGGGCTTTGTCTGCGCCCTTTACCTGCTCAACATGCTGTGGGTGCGTTGGCAGGTGGTCGATCCGCCGCGCGCGCCGGCATCCAACGTGGCGCAGGAAACACAGGGCGAGCGCTGACGCGTCAGCTGCCAAAAAGTGTGCGTTTCCGAACCAGTTTCACCATATTATACTTTTCCTATCACATCCTTGCGATGTACACCTGTACAGGCAGCGCATCTGGGAGGGAGCTTATGAAGAGACGGTACATCGCGATCGCGTCCGCGCTCACCCTGAGCATGTCGTGTGTAACCGCTTTCGCCGCACCTTCTGCGGCGCCCGCCGCACCGTCGGCGTCCGGTGCCACGGTGAACGCCCAGAGCACCTCTTCTGAGGTGCCCCTGCCGTATCCAACGCAATACGTGGTGCAACCGGGCGATACGATGTTCAAAATTGCCCAGCAGGTAGGTGTCTCGCTCGCAGCGCTGGAAGCGGCGAACCCGCAGATCAAGAATTTCAACGTGATTTGGCCGGGGATGACCATCCGGCTGCCCTTGACAGCCCATCAGCAAAAGGTGAACGCCATCCTCGCGACCGCGGTTTCGCTCATCGGCACGCCGTATCAATGGGGGGGCGATCAACCGCAGACCGGGTTCGATTGCTCGGGCTTCGTGGCATACGTGTATGCGCAGAACGGGATCATCCTGCCGCGCACCAGCCATGACCAAGCGACGGTGGGCACCCCGGTGGCCATCCGCGACTTGGCGCCCGGAGATCTCATCTTTCTTGCAGACACGTACCCGAATGCTTGGCCGAACCATGTCACCCACGTGGGCATCTACGCCGGCAACGGCAGCATGATTGAATCGACATCCGTGGCCAACCGCGGTGTCGTGCTGGTCCGCAACATCTTCCAATCCTCTTATTACATGAGCCACTACTGGGGCGCCCGCCGCGTCATCCCATGATGTCATAGCGGGATGTCGACGGTGACCTCGGTCCCGGCGCCCGGGGCTGAGGTCACTTGCAACGTCCCGCCGAGGAGTTGGCAGCGTTCGCGCATCGTCCGCATGCCGAAATGCCGGTGCGGTTCCTCGCCAAAGGGTGCAGTACAGCGGGCGTTCTCCCTGCGGTCGGGGTGATTTTCCACGGCGTTGTCCGCGGTGGCTTCCGGCGGGACAAACCCCTTGCCGTCATCGGCCACCACCAAACGCAGTTGGCGCGTCGTGCCCTGGTAGGTCAACGCCACGCGCACGTTGCGGGCATCTGCGTGTTTGCGGACGTTCGCCAGCGCTTCCTGCAGCACCTTGGCCAGTTGATTGTTCACATACGGGTCCGTTTGTGCCGGTACCCCCTCATGATGGAACGCCACCGCAATCCCGGTACGCGCTTGAAACTCCTTGAGGTACCGTGCCACGAATGCCACCAAGTCGGCGTCCGCATGGAAGGTCAGATCGTACATCGCATGGCGCAAGGCGTCGTAACACTGGTCGAGCACCTCAGTGATGCGCGCCACTTCCTTGCGCAGCGCGCGCTCGTCCAATGTGGTGTCGGAACACAGGGCCTTCAACTGCATGTTGGCGTAGGCAAGGTCTTGAACGACGCCATCGTGCAGATCGCGTGCCAAGCGGCGGCGTTCTTCCAGGATATATCGCAACGCTTCTTGTCTGCTGGTGAGCTCCTCGTGCCGGATGGCATGATGTCCATTTCGCAACGCACGCTCGTTCATCCGCATCCCCTCATCTTCGCACGCATGCGTCTGCGACGTTCCCATTCCCAACGTTCCCTTTCCCTATCATAGTCTGTCTGGACTATCCGGGATAGGCAGATTGGACGATATTCTTGAACGAAGCTTGACGGCTTCGGGGATCCGATTGGATGGTGCGGTGCGGGCCGAGATGTCGTATGATGATTGTATCCGCATGTGGACGGAACGCATGTCTGTTGGCAGGGGGGCGATGGACGCATGTCCGACTCACAGGCGCCGGCCATTCGCGTGTTGGTGGTCGACGACCATGAACTGTTCCGTCAGGGCGTATGTGCCATTCTCAGCCGCACACCCGACATTCAGGTCGTCGGCGAAGCGCCCAATGGCCAGGTGGCGGTGGCGCTGTGCGGCGAACTGCGGCCGGACGTGGTGTTGATGGACATCAACATGCCGGTGTGCGACGGTCTCACCGCGACGCGACAGATTGTGCAGAAGTACCCGGGGACGAAGATCCTCATCCTCACCGTGTCGGATACGGAAGAAATGCTGTTTGAGGCAGTCAAATCGGGTGCGTCCGGTTACGTTCTGAAAAACGCCAGCCCGACGGACGTGGTGGACGGGGTGCGCCGCGTCAGCGCCGGCGAGCCGGTGATCCCCGGCAACCTCGCGATGCAGATCATCACCGAGTTTTCACGCCCTGCCCGCCCGGTGTCCCAGCAGAAACACCCTGTGGATCAGCTGACGGAGCGCGAGCTGGAGGTGTTGCGCCTGCTTTCCACCGGCGCGACCAACAAGGATATCGCCGCGCGCCTGTACATCAGCGAAAACACCGTGCGCAACCACGTGCGCAACATCCTCGAGAAACTGCATCTGAGCAACCGGGTGCAGGCGGCCGCATACGCGTTGCGGGAGGGCTACACCTTGCCGGAAACCGAAGCCGAAGACGAATGACGCGGCCACAGCCGCCACAGCCAACGCGGCGCCCGTGTGAACAACAGGGAGCCGACGAGCAGGGCGGTGGCGAGCCGAACACACGACAGCCAGATGAACGCATGCCTGGCATCGGTGTGCGCGAGGACGACCGCCGTCAGGAGGGGCGCCAAACCGTTGCCCAGGTTCTGCACAAGCTGGTAATCTGATAAGAATGCCAGGTCGTCCGGCTGGTGTTTCGCTTCGGTGACCGCGAGCGTCTGCTGGGCCACATCGTAGAAGGAGAACGCCACACCGAGCAGGATCTGCAGGGCGAGGATGTATGCGTATTCACGCCGGAGTGTGTAAAAGAGCGGGACGACCGCCATGACGGCGCACGCGGCGACAATCACCGTCCGCGGGCCCACCCGTTGCAGCCCCTTTTGCATCCAGGGCATCGCCAGGGTGGAGATGAGACCGCTCATCACGCCGAACCATCCTATCTGCAGGTTGCTCAGGTGCAACACGTTGACGTGGTAGATGGTCCACAGGGGCCCGAATACGGCGATGCTGCCGCTTGCCAGCCACATGGCGAACAAAAGGCGGCTCGGCCGGCGCAACGGCAGAACCCATCGGAAACGGACAGGCCGGCGCTCACGCGGTGCGAGGCCGGCGATGATGTTCATGCCCGTGAAGGTCGCGATGGCTCCCGTCACCATGCAGATCACGTAGTTGTAAGGAAAGATGGCCTGGTGGACGTCGAGAAACCGTCCGATGACGTACGATCCGACGACGGTCACCACGATGGCGATGACCTTCGTGCGGCTGAACAGCTTTGGCACCGCCTCCTCGTCGATCACGTTCTTCACCAAGGCCGGCTGCTGAACCGACGTGATCATGACGAACATGGCATTGAACACCCAGAACCCGAGCAGCCAGACGACCGGGTGGGGCAAAAGCGGTGAGAACGCCATGCCCAAAAACGCGAGCTGCCGCAGGACGCCCGAGGTGTAATACACGCGGCGCGTCAGCGGCAGCTGGCGGGTGATGAACGCGAGGGAGAACGCGCAACACAGGGCAGGCAGCGAGTTGGACAGCGAGATCTCGAACGGCGTCGCGCCCAACTTGGCGATGAGCACCGGCAGGTACATGAAAAACGCCACGTTTTTGACGTTCTGCAGAAACGCGTCCACGTAGAACCTGGTCATCGTGCGCACCGGCAGCTCCCCCTTCGCTCAACGTCCTTCGCCCGCGCGGTCGCGTTGCTCCATCTCACGGAACAGCGCCTCCAGGCGGGAGAGTTCCTGGGTGGCCTGCTGCAGCGCTTGGTTCTCCCGGCTGCCTTCTTCGTCGTGCAGCGGAAAGAGCAAAAAGCGGATGGCCGCGAGCGACGTGCGGATCTCGTTCACCACCGCCCACGGCAGGACCTGCGGGGCATGCGGATCGGCGGCTTGTTCTTGGCGCACTTTCTGCATTTTGTGCTGATACCCAAGCCAAGCGCTGCAACCGGCTCCGATGACCTCGATGATGAGATTGCTGATGGAAAAACCGTGCTCCAACGAGATGGCCACGCTGAACCCCACGCTGAGCGCGCCCACGCAAACGGCCGGGGTGAGCCCCAAAAAGTAACCGACGGCTCCCGCGGCGGCCATGCGCAGCACAATGGCGCTTTGGTGGGTGGATAACGCCCAGAGCGCCAGGCCAGCGGTGACGAGCGCCGTCGTCAAGTTGGCGTGTGACTGCACGAACGTGACGAGCTTTTGATCCGCGCGCGCGATTGCGGTGCGGACCCGTCCGGCCAAGCGCCGAATCTCCATGTCCGACATCTCCGTTCCGGGCAGACGGTGTGATCCGCTTTCCATCCTACCCCTGTGCGCTCCGTTTGAGAAGACCGAAAGCAACGAAAGCGCATGGTCCGTTTGGACCATGCGCTTTCGGAGTAAGCCTTGCCAACGAGAACGGGGACGAGGTGTCCCCTCTTGCTGGAAAGGCTCTCCCTTGCGTCCCTGCCGTGGCATCATGCAAGCGACCGCCGGCATGCACGACGAAGGGCGCGCAAACAGGTGGTGTCGTCATGCCGATTGGAAGAACCGGCGGTTGATCTCTATCCACTCCTGCTCTTCTTCCGGCACGTCGTCCTCGTGGTAAATGGCGGCCACGGGACAGACTGGCTCGCAGGCACCGCAGTCGATGCACACATCCGGGTTGATGAGATACGTCTCGCCCGCGTCGTGGATGGCATCGACCGGGCAAGCCTCGACGCACTCCGCAGCCTTTTCGCCAATGCATGGTGAGGTGATCACGAACGCCATGGCGCATCGTCCCTTCTTCCTGCAGGATAAGACACGAGGAGAGGAAGCCGTTTGTGCTTCCCGAGTACAATTCTAACGAGAAGGAAATGCCGCGTGTTGTGGAAAAGATCACACGGACATGAAAGGTGGGTGGGGCGAGGACGGCGGGTGGGACGGGTGATGAACGGGATGGGCCATGCATTCATTTCAGGGAAGGGGCCAGCGGATCATACCGCCGGCCCTCGGAGAGGAAGCGGTGGAATGAGGGAACACTTAGCGAGGATATACGCCCCGGTGTCCGAAGACATGTACGACATCGCGACGCACGCGCCTGGCCCGGCAGGGCGCCTGCCGCTGACGGCAAAGCTTCTGCGCGAGGCGCCGAGCGGACACCTCTTCGGTTGGACGCAAAACGTGGGGATGGGTTGGCGGCCGGATCGGCTGCTCGGGCCGGAGGTGCTCATCCTCAGCACCCAGGGCGGACTGCGGGCGGAGGACGGCACGCCCCTGGCCTTGGGATACCACACGGGGCACTGGGAGGTGGGGCTGCTGGTGCGTGCGGCGGCGGACGAGTTGCGGAGCCTTGGCGCCATCCCGTTTGCGGCGGCCGTTTCCGATCCCTGTGACGGGCGCTCCCAGGGCACCCCGGCGATGTTCGATTCCCTGCCGTACCGCAACGACGCGGCGATGGTATTGCGGCGCCTCATCCGCTCGTTGCCGACGCGGCAGGCGGTCATCGGCGTGGCAACGTGCGACAAGGGGCTGCCGGCGATGATGATGGCGCTTGCGGCGATGCACGGCCTGCCGTGCGTGGTCGTGCCGGGCGGCGTGACGCTGCCCCCGACGCGGGGGGAAGACGCCGGCAAGGTGCAGACCATCGGGGCGCGGTTCGCGCACGGCGAGATCACCCTGGAGGAAGCGGCGGAGGTGGGTTGCCGCGCGTGTGCGACGCCGGGCGGGGGATGCCAGTTTCTCGGCACCGCGGCCACGTCGCAGGTGGTGGCCGAGGCGCTCGGCTTGGCCCTGCCGCACTCGGCGCTCGCGCCCTCCGGCCAGCCGATTTGGGAGGCCATCGGCCGCCAGTCGGCGCGGGCGGTGCTCCGGCTCATCGAACAAGGGTGGTCGACGCGCGACATTGTGACCGACGCCGCGGTGCGCAACGCGATGGCG
Source organism: Paenalicyclobacillus cellulosilyticus (assembly GCF_014647315.1). GTDB lineage: Bacteria > Bacillota > Bacilli > Alicyclobacillales > Alicyclobacillaceae > Alicyclobacillus_J > Alicyclobacillus_J cellulosilyticus. The sequence goes on along the minus strand of NZ_BMOY01000043.1, from coordinate 7,571 downwards.
GTGCACGCGGCGTTCGGCGGATCGACCAACCTGCTGTTGCACATCCCGGCCATCGCCCACGCGGCCGGTTGCCGGGTCCCCACCGTCGCCGACTGGACGGAGGTCAACCGCGCGGTGCCGCGCCTGGTGAGCGTGCTGCCCAACGGGCCGGTGCACCACCCGACGGTGCGGGTGTTTTTGGCGGGCGGCGTGCCGGAGGTGATGCTCCACCTGCGCCGGCTCGGCCTCGTCGACACCTCGGCGCGGACGGTGGCGGGATGCACGTGGGACGAGGTGCTCGACTGGTGGGAGGCGTCCGAGCGGCGGGCGCGCGTCCGCCAGCGGCTTGCGGCCGACGGCGTGGACCCGGACGACGTCATCCTCCCGCCGGAAAAAGCCCGTGCCCGCGGCCTCACCTCGACCGTCACCTTCCCCGTCGGCAACATTGCGCCGGAAGGGGCGGTCATCAAGTCGGCCGCGATCGACGATTCGGTGGTGGATGAACACGGGGTGTATCACCACCTGGGCCGGGCGAAGGTATTCACGTCGGAGCGGGACGCCATCGCCGCCATCAAGAACGGCGACATCCAGGCGGGGGACATCCTCGTCCTCATCGGGCGCGGCCCGTCCGGCACGGGGATGGAGGAGACGTACCAACTCACTTCCGCGTTGCGCCACCTGCCGTTCGGCAAGCACGTCACGCTCATCACGGATGCCCGCTTCTCCGGCGTCTCGACCGGGGCGTGCATCGGACACGTCGGACCGGAGGCGCTGTGCGGCGGGCCCATCGGGAAGCTCAGGGATGGGGACTGGATAGAGGTACGTATCGACCGGGTGCGCTTGGAAGGGCGGATTGACTTCGTCGGCGAGGGAGACCGCCGCTATACACCGGAGGAAGGCGCGGCGGTGTTGGCCGCGCGTCCTCCGCATCCTGGTCTGGCACCGGATCCGGAGCTGCCGGACGACACGCGCCTGTGGGCGGCGCTGCAGGCTGTGAGCGGCGGTACCTGGCGGGGGGCGGTGTACGACGTGGAGCGGATTTTGGCGGTCATCCAGGCGGGGCAAAAGGCGCTTGACGGATGATGGAAGGCATGCGGCGCGGACGGGGCATGGGTCAAGGTCAACCCGCGCCGCAGCTGGCAAAGGTCGCTGACCAGGCCACAAGGAATCCAACGGGTGATGCGGAGGGAGAAAAGATGGCGGCGGAAAAGATCGAATTTGCGCGGGCGCGCGCGCAAGACGTGGCGCGGTTGGGGGAGTTGTCGGACTCCGTGTTCCGTCCGCAACTCATCCCGGGCACAGGGATGCCGAAGGAGTTTCCGCTCGCGTTCTCGGCGGAAAACGCCCACAACCTGTATTTTGCGGCGGTCGACGGACGCCCGGTGAGCTTGGTGGCGTTGTATCCGTCGCGGTTGGTCGTGCCGGGCGGCCATGTCTCGGCGGTTTCGATGGGCTCGGTCTGCACCTTGCCGGAGTTTCGGGAACAACACCTGGCGTCGCAACTGATTCACCAAATCCTGACCGATTTCTCTCCGCATACGAGCCTGTTGCTGGTCTCCGGCGGACGCGGGCTGTACCGGCGGTTGGGGTGCGTGGATTTCGGCGAGCGGGTGGAGGCGGACGTGGCCTTGGCCGGGCTTCCGGCGGGCGACACCGAGTGGGTGGTGAATCCTGTCCCGGAACCGGAAGCGGAGGTCGCCGCACTTTCTCGGTTATACGCTGCCGAGCCCTACCGCTACGAGCGTTCGGAAGCGGAATTCCGCATGCTCCTTCGTTCCCTGCGGACCCCCTTGTTCCGCATGCGCCCCGTGCCGCCGCAGGTGTTTGCCGCGTGGTCACGCACCGGGGACGGGGGGATTGCCGCGTACGCCGTCGCGAGCTTTGTCCTGCACGAAGGGCGCGCAGGCGTGGAAATCTTGGAGTGGGCGGGCCGGCGCGCCGCGTGTCCGGCCATCTGGCGCTATGTGCTCTCGTACTACGGTGTCGAGGTGTTGCGGGTGCGCGGCTATGTGCACGATGAGGCGTTCCTCGACGCGTTGACGCAGGCGGAGGCCATTTTGCGGCGTGTGCCCAATCAAGGGACCATCCGGGTGCTCAACCCAAGCCGCTGCGCCATGGAGTTGCGCCCTTACGCAGCGTCGGTGTTCGGGGCGGGCTTTTCCTTCGAGCCGCGCGGCGAGGAGGCGTGGCAGGTGGTCTGGGAAGCACCGCCCGCGCTGCGCCTGCCGGAGGAACGAAAGGCCCCCTTGATCGCAGGGTGGGCGGCGTTGTCGGAATGGTTGTTCGGTTCGCAAGGGCTGTGCCTGACCTTGCCGCATACCGACGACCTCAACTACGTGTGACGGCCGCGAGGTGTGCGGCCGCCCGCGCGGCCTCAGGTGGTGTTGCGGCGCAGACGGGAGACGGCGGCACGCTGGACGGGGGGCAGATGGTCTGTCCCCTCGCGCGCTTCGAAGTAATCGGTGAAGAAGAAGTTGTACAGAGGATGGGTCATGAACGGATTGACGGTATCGGTACCGCGCAGGATATCGCAGCGCAGGTAGACGCGCGGCGCCCCGATGGGCGTCTCGAACTGGCCGATGAGGTCGCCGACAATCACGTAGTTCAAGATGAGCTTGTCATATCGTCCGCGCTCGTTGTTCTGCCACTCTTGTTTGGAGACGTACGTCCCTTCCTGAAATCCGGGCGCATTGAAGGTCGCGGTGCCGAGGAACCGGTATCTGGGCAGTTCAGGGAACCGGTGCTCATACAGGTCGAGCGAGATCCGCTCGGCGAGCCAACCGCCGAGGGAATGGCCGGTCAAAAGCACCTTCGCGTTCGGATGGCTGCGAATGACCCGGCGCACAAACGCGCGCGCCTCGGCCAGCTGATTGCCGCCGTCCATCGGAATGTGCAGGGCGATGGTGTTGAGGTCGTAGACATAATCCCCCGCGTTGCTCGATCCCCGGAACGCGATCACGATCTCGTGCGTCGCTTCGTTCTCAAACGCCACCCCGTAAAAGCCGGATGTGGCGACGTGATTCTCGCAGTCGATGGCTTTCCAATCGCCCATGGCCGAGAGGGCGTACGACAAAGGCATGTTGGCCTCGATGGTCAACATCGACGGATCGCTGACAAACGGGTTGTCTTGCGACGGCAGGGCGTCCAGCTGCGCGATGGTTCGGCCCAGCCAGTGGTCCCAGTCTGCGTAGGCGAAGTTGCTGAGAAAGAGCAGGTCGGTGACCGTCGTATGCGCGCCTGCGAAGCCGTCCTGCACAGGCTCGGCCAGACGGCGGATATCGGAAGGCGCACCCGGCACGAGCGGTGTCACCAAATCCGCATTGGCGAAAATGGTCATACCCATGCCCGTCAACCCCAGCGTGGCCAAGGCTGCGAGCAGGATCTTCGCCGAATAACGTTGGGATCTGCCACGACTTGCCATCGTACACCCCGTCGAAGCGCAGACTCGCGCGAACCGTCATCCGGTTCGCCGCCGGCGGGCGGATCGCAACCGGCAAGCCCATGAAGGGCGCTCGTTCGCACTCTTATTATAACAGTTTACGAAGCACAGGCGCCGGACATACGTTATCCTATTCGTGAAGGCACGTATCTTGAAATCGTGGGGAAGGGAGAACAACGGCATGACGCTGCGCATTGAAAACGAATCCCTCGTCCTGTTCCAGGGCGACAGCATCACCGATTGCGGCCGCCGCCGCGATCAACCGGACGACCTGGGCTTTGGCTATGCCGCGTTGGTCGCGGCTTGGTTCACGGCGAGGTATCCGGAGAAGCGGGTGCGGTTCCTCAACCGCGGCATCAGCGGGAACCGGGTGCGCGATTTGCAAGCGCGTTGGCGGGAGGACTGTATCGACCTGCGCCCGGATTGGGTATCCATTCTGATTGGCATCAACGACACCTGGCGCCGGTACGACCGCAGCGATCCGACGTCTGTGGAGGCGTTCGCGGCGGGTTATCGCGACATCCTGCGCCGCACGCGCGAAGAGCTCGGCGCCAACCTCATCCTCCTCGAACCGTTTGTCCTGCCGGTCCCGGAGGACAGGAAGCAGTGGCGGGAGGACCTGGATCCGAAGATCCACGCCGTGCGCGAGCTGGCGCGGGAGTTCGGCGCCCTGTACGTGCCGCTCGACGGGCTGTTCGCCCAGGCGAGCGCAGGTACGGACCCTGCCTTGTGGGCGCCGGACGGTGTGCATCCGTCGCTCGCCGGCCACGCCCTTATCGCGCGCGCCTGGCTGTTGGCGGTGGGGGCGGAGTTGTGAGATGATGCCGTCGCCTGGCGCGAAAGGCGACGGCATGGCCTTTCGCTTTGCACGTTGCGCGGAATCTGGCCTGACCATAAAAAGGAACATGGTTACCAAGCGGACACCCCCAACGCCGTTCTGCGATTTATGGACAAATGTCCACTTCTCGCTTCACGCTCGAGAACCTCCAAAGCGCGCTTGGCGCGGTGACGAGCGGAACGCCGCCTGTACAACCGCGCGCAAAACGACGTGAGGACTTCGATCATGTCTTGCACCAAGTCGTCCTTGACCTCGCCTGGCTCCACGACGAGAATTCGTCGGCCTTGAGCCGTCAAGGCCGCCTCGACTGACACGCGCGGCATCATTGTCCATCATGTAACGAGCAGTTCTTAACCCCTCCCGCCACGATGGGGTTGCGCAGCGTCCCTATCTCGTCCACGGTGATGTCCACCACGTCTCCCGGTTGCAGCGTGAAATCGTCCGGCGGCACGATGCCGGTGCCGGTGAACAGCACGGTGCCATCGAGGATGGGGTTGTCGCGGAGCAGGTAGGCGATGAGTTCCTCCGCGCTGCGCCGCATCTGCCGGATGGGCACCGCACCCCGGTACACCGCTTGGCCTTGACGCCAAATGACCATCTCCATCTGCCAGCTGCGCGGGTCTTGTGCGCCCGTGTTCCAAAGCAGCGCCGGCCCGTACGAACAGCTGCGGGCGAACACCTTCGCCTGCGGCAGGTAAAGGGGGTTCTCACCCTCGATGTCGCGGGAACTCAGGTCGTTGCCCAGCGTCCAGCCGACGATCTCGCCGCTTGCCGTGATGGCGACGGCCAGCTCGGGTTCAGGCACCATCCAGCGGGAGTCTTGGCGCAGGCCGAGCGGCGCCAAGGGCGGGACGACGCGCCGGCCGGTCGCCTTGAAGAACAACTCGGGCCGTTCTGCCTCATACACGCGGTCGTACACACTCTCCTGCAGCTTCGTCTCCGCGTTGCGGGCCACGCGGCTGCGCTCGTAGGTCACGCCGGCCGCCCACACCTCCTCCGCCGCCACCGGCGGCAGAAGGAGTCGGCCATCCACCAGGTCCTGCCATCGCACGCGCAGCGCTCGCTCCGCCACCTTCGCCAGCCCCGCCTCCGCAGCGATGCCGAGCGCGCGCAGCGCGCGCCAGGGCGCCAGCGGATCGGTCCACTCCGGCACAGCGCTCGTCAGCGAGACCACCTCGTCCCCGCGCAGCCAGCCGAGGTGCGGGGTGCGTGTCACCGGGTGAAGAAAGCGGATGGTGCGGATCATGGTCATCCTCCGTTTCTCGGAACATCTTCTGGTGCCGGTCTGGGCGGCCCGGGCGGCCGCCCGTCCGCTCCGGGCGGCTCCCATCGGCAGGTGACACCCGAAAGGGTGTCAACCGTAATACACGGCGCAGGTTTTCACCTGTGTGTAAAACTCGAGCGCCGCTTGGCCTTGTTCCCGCGTGTGCGAACTCGACGCTTTCATCCCGCCAAACGGCGACTGGTACTCGACGCCCGCCGTCTCCAGGTTGACTCGCACCAAGCCTGCCTCCGCCTCCTCAAGGAAGCGCAGGGCCTTCTGCAGGTCCTGGGTGAAGATGGATGCGCTCAGGCCGTAGACGGTTTGGTTGCAGAGCGCCATGGCCTCTTCAAAGCTGTCGGCGGCGAGGATGGTCGCGACCGGGCCGAAGATCTCCTCCTGCACCAGCGGGTGGTCGACCGCGACGCCGGTGGCCAGCATGGGCAGCACGTAATACCCCAAGGTCGTATCCACGTCCGTCCGGCCGCGCGCCAGCACCTGCCCGTCTTGTTCCGCCAGGCGGACATAGCTGGTCACCTTGTCGTACTGCGCCTGCGAGGCGACCGGTCCCATGTACGTTTCCGGTTCCAGTGCCGGTCCCACCCGGATGCTTGCGATGGCGTCCGCAAGGCGCGCGACCACTTCGTCGAAACAGGCGCGATCGACGATGATCCGGCTGGTGGCGGTGCACTTCTGGCCGGCGGAGCTGAACGCGCCGCTGATGAGGGCGGGGATGGTCTTGGCCAGGTCGGCGTCCCGCCACACCACCGCCGCGTTCTTGCCCCCCATTTCCGTCTGGTATTTGATGTTGCGGCTGGCACAGGCCGCGGCCACCTTGCGCCCGGTCGTGGTCGATCCGGTGAAGCTGACGCCGTCGAGATCGACCGCGTCGAGCAGTGCCTGGCCGACGGTGGCGCCTTCGCCGATCACCAGGTTGAGCACTCCGGCGGGCACGCCCGCTTCCGCCAAAAGCTCGGTCACCCGGGTGGCCGTGAGCGAGGCCATCTCCGCCGGTTTCCAGACCACGGTGTTGCCGCAGATGAGCGCAGGGGCAATCTTCCAAATCGGGATGGCCACCGGAAAGTTCCACGGCGTAATGACCCCCACCACGCCGAGCGGCACCCGCTTCGTGAACTGCAGCACGTCCTTGCCGTTGGCGGGGATGACGGACCCGATGGCGCGCACCCCTTCCGCCGCGTAGTAGCGGAGGATGTGCACCGCGCGCATCACCTCGCCGCGCATCTCGGTGATGGGCTTGCCCATCTCCGCGCTGGCGAGGCGGGCGAGGGAATCCAGGTGTTGGTGGAACAGCTCCGCCGCCTTGTAGAGCACCTCCGCCCGGGCGGCGCCGGTCATCCCCGCCCACTTCGGCAGGGCCTGGCGGGCGGCGTGGCCGGCCGCCACGGCGTCCTCCGGCCGGGAAAGGTACAGCGTGCCCAGCTGTTCCGCGGTGCGGGACGGGTTATGCACGGCCATGGTGCCGCCCGTTGGGGTATACCATTCGCCGCCAATCCAGTTGCGGCTCTCCATCCACACGTCCCTCCTCGTCGGTACGTGGTCTCATATCGTCGGGCCAATCCGGTAGAGTGCGAAGTCGTCCATGCCGAGTGCTTCCGCCGCTGTCAGCTCGCCGCTCGCGACGCGGGCCACCTGTTCCAAAAGCCGCGCGGCGTCGGACGACGTTTGCCACACCCCGTCAAACACGTCCGGCACCATGCGGTACGCCGCTTCGTCGAGCGCCCAGCGGACGATGGGTGCGAGCGGTGTGGAGAACGCGTGCGGCACATGGGTGAGGTGGATCAAGAGGTGGGCTCCGCTGGCGAGCAGTCCGGTGGCCGTCTCGAGCGGTGTCGATCCGCCTTCCATTGCGCACGCCCGCGCCACGGCCAGCTCGCCGTACGCAAGGTGGGCCACGTCCGGCGTGAAGCGGCTGAGCGCCGCGGCGAGGTGTGCCGGGACGACGATGCGCGCGCCGGCGGTCCACAGGGCGGTGAGCACGGCGGTCACGGCAGCCGCGGCGGCTGCCGCGCCATGCCCTGGGGCACCGCCGTCCG
>NZ_BMOY01000042.1 GCF_014647315.1 Paenalicyclobacillus cellulosilyticus | reverse complement strand
TGCCGTCGGCGCCGCGGGCCCCGCGCAGCCCAGGGGACGCGCCGCCCGGTGCGGATTCGCTTCCCGGCACGCGGCTCGCCCCAAGCCGCGGTGCCCCACCACCAGGCCATGCTTCCCAGCGCCCCGAGCGCGGCCGACGCACAGGCGGCCGCCAAACAGGTGTCCGGCCACCCGGCAGGCGACACCGCCCGCGCCCAGGCGGACCCCGCAGCAGCCAAGACGGCCAGCCAACCTAAGAAGCGCACCGTGCGGCCCAGCATGCCTCATCGCCCCGCTCGGGCACCTGGTCCCGCTGCCTCCGTTCCCGGCGCCCGCGCCGAGTCCCCCGGCACAAGGCCCGCCTGCGCGGCCGCCGGCGGTGCGGCGACGAACACGTGCGGTGCGATCCGGCTGTACAGCACGGGCCCAATCCCCTCGACTTGCAACAACTCCGTGACCGCACGAAAGCCGCCGTGGCTTGTCCGGTACGCCAGGATGGCTCCCGCACGCGCGGGGCCGACGCCGGGAAGCGTCTCCAGCGTCGCCGCATCCGCCGTGTTCAGGTCGATCCGCCCCGCAGCCGCGGCGGAGTTTGTGTCCGCATCCGCGTGCAACGGGGCGGACCCTGCCTGGACCGGCAGCGCCGGCGGGCGCGCGGCCGGCGCCGGGATGACCACCTCTTCCCCGTCGTCGAGCGGCGCGGCGGCGTTCACCAACTCCCTGTCCGCCGCGTGCAGGTAGCCGCCGGCAGCGCGCACGGCGTCTTCCACCCGCGCACCTTCCGGAAGCCGGTAGACACCAGGATGCCGAACATCGCCGTGGACATCCACCACCACGCTCGGCACCGCCCCGGCCGCTCTGTCCGGCGCCATCTCGTAGGATGAACCGGTTCCTGTCGAACCGGATCCCGTCGCCGCCGCAACCATCCCTCCGTTTCCGCCCGCGTCCACGCTCGGCCAACCGCCGTCCGCCGCGCGCGCTTCCATGGACGTGCTCCTCTGCCCGGTGCTGGCCGGTCCGGCGGCCGGGCTGCCCATTCCTCCGCGCAGTCCCATCGCGAGGAAGCTCGCGCCGCCGCCGACGGCGGACGCAAGCACCAGCAAGCCGGCGAACAGCCCCCCGCGCCACCGCCGCCCGCGCCGGTGCCCTTGTCGATCCGGCTGCCGTGGCGCCGGCCACGCCGCATCCTGCGTGGCCTCATCCCATGCCGCGGCCGGCAGCGGCTCGTCCGCGACACCGGTCACCACCCATGCCGCGCCGCCAGCTTTGTTTTCCAGTTCCTGCACACGACGCCACCTCCGTCCCAGGATGGCCGGACATTTCGCGTTTTGCAACCGGGACCCCTGTTTTCAGAACGCCGTTTCTCATGTATCTTTGAAAGGACAGCGCCGTGCCGCATACGATGGGCGTAGCGGCCGGTCTCATCGTGGAAACGGAGTGACGTGCGGAGGTATGGCCATGTTGACCCCGAGCATGGAGGACTATTTGGAGAAGATCTACGAACTGATGAACGAGAAAGGGTACGCCCGCGTCTCGGACATCGCCAACTCGCTGGCTGTTCAGCCTTCCTCCGTGACCAAGATGATCCAAAAACTGGATGAAAACAACTACGTCACGTACGAGAAGTACCGGGGGATTGTGCTCACGACGCGCGGCCAACGGTTGGGACGGCTGATGAAGGAACGCCACCGCATGCTCGCTGAATTTTTGCGGATGCTCGGGGTGGCCGAGGAGACCATCCAGAAGGACGTGGAAGGCATCGAACACCACGTCAGCAAAAAGACGCTCGACTCCCTGCAGGCGCTCGTCTTGTTTTTCGGCGAGCACCCGCAGTACATGGCGGAATTTCAGGCGTTCCGCGCCAAGCGGCAACAGGAATCCCGGGAAGATGAGGATTGATCCGCGTGGCAACGTTCGTTCGGAGTGGCAAAGCTCATTCGGAGCGGCAAAGTTCGTATGGCGCGGCGCCGTTCATTCGGACGCAACGGGCTTGCGCGCCGTGATCACGACCCGGTCGGCCTCCGTCCAGGGCGCGCGTCCAAAGTCTCCCGCCATCTGCACCTCGGTGAACCCGCACGACCGTAACCACGCCGCCAAGTCACGCGGTTCATGGTACTGCTGGCAGTGCACCTCATCCACCCGCCGATAGCGCCCGTCCGGTTCGGCGAGGAACAGCGTCAGGTCGTACGTGATGCGGCCGTGCGCGTCGACGCGGGAGGTGAAGACAGCCGCCGCATCGTCCCGGATGTCGTGCCATACCCCGTCCGTCAAGCGCTGAAGCCGCTTCGGCCCCAACACATCGAAGCACAGCCATCCGCCCGGCCTGAGCGCCGCGTGCACCCGCGCCAGCATGTGCGCCACGTCACGCGCGCCAAGCAGGTAGTTCACACTGTCGCACGTCGCCACGACCAGATCGACAGGATACGGCAAACGCAGCCGCCGCATGTCCTGGCACAACCAGTCGACCCGCACCCGCGCCCGCTGCGCCCGCGCCATCGCTTCCGCCAACATCTCCTCCGACCGGTCCACGCCGACCACACGCCGGCAGGATTGCGCCAGCGCGACGGTCACCCGGCCTGTGCCGCAACCCACGTCGGCCGCGTCCATGCTTGACAACGGCAGATGGCGCGTCAGCCAATCCAGCCACGCCGCCTGCGGCCCGTCGGCGACGAACCGGTCATACACCTGCGCGAACGCGCTGTACGGACGCGTCATGCGTTGGCCTCGAACGGGACGGCCCGCCCGTCGCCCCACAACCGCTCCAAATGGTAAAACTCCCGCTCCTCCGGGCGGAAAACGTGGACGACGAGATCGCCGAAGTCGAGCAGCACCCAGCGCGCCTCATCCAGGCCTTCCGTGCCGCGGCACGGGACGCCGAGTTCCTCCATGCGGTCTTTGACCGCATGGGCGACCGCCTCAATCTGCGGCCCGGAGTTGGCCGAACAGATGACGAAGTAGTCCGCAATGGGCGTCAGATCGCGGATGTCAAGCACGAGGATGTCCTCTGCCTTCTTCCCGGCTGCCGCCTGGGCAGCCTGCAGGGCCAACTGGGCGATGGGCAACGTCATGGGCGTTCCTCCTACACAAGGGATTTGGCGGGGCATCCGCCCCGGGGCCGGCCGAACCGTCTTCCCGCCCGCAATGGATGGCCCGCGGGAAGACCACACTGCCCGGCGGCCGCCCGTCCTACGTTCGCCGCGGCCTTTGCTGCACCTTTTGCCACAAGTCGTTGCGGGCCACCACGGTCAGCGGGACGATGTTGCGGTGGGTCGCGATCAGATACGAGATGGTGGCATCGATGGCTTCCGCCACCGCGCGCAACAGGTCCGTCTCCGCCAAGGCCCTGAGGTGATCGACCCCAGGGTACTCCCGACCCGGTTCGATGGCGTCGGCGAGAAACACCACCATCTCCAGGGTGGACATCCCTGCCCGACCGGTGGTGTGGTAGCGGATGGCGTTGGCCACGTCCGCATCCTCCACCCCGAACCATGCGCTCGCCAACGCGGCCGCGACCGGGCCGTGCCACAAGAGCGGGTCGTCTCCGAATTCGTCCGGCACGCTCATCCGCCGGGCGTATTCTGCCAGGCGTTCGGCGGGCCATTCCCGCGCGATGTCGTGGAGCCACGCGGCCAACCGCGCCTTGGCCACGTCGGCGCCGTGGCGCGCCGCCAGCTCGGCCGCGGTTTTCACCACGCCTTCGACATGCTGGAACCTCTGCGCACTCAACTCCTGCCGGACACGCGCCGCAATCGCCGCTTCATCCAGCTTCGGTACCTCGTGCAACCGAACCCTCTCCTTTCACCGCATCGCCGCCGCTCCCGCACCCGGAGCAAGCGCGCGCAAAGGAGTTGGAAGCGCCGCAGGCGCGCCGCCAGATGCGGACCACCGCCTCCGGCACCACCCCGCACAGCGGCAGCCCGCGCGCGGCGCGCTCCCGGATCCAGCTGGAAGAGACATCGATGAGCGGCATCTCCAGGGGCTGCGCCACCAGCCGCGGTAACTTGGACCGCATCCGCTCATACGTCGCCGCAAACGGGTAGCCGCTGCGCACGGCGACCAAAAACGAAACCGCCTCGGTCAACCGCGCCGCCTCGTGCCACGTGTCGAGCGCGGCCAGGCTGTCCGACCCGATGAGGAACAGAAACGACGTGCCAGGATGGCGCTGGCGCAGCGCCGCGACCGTATCCACCGTGTACGACGGCTTCGGCAACTCCGCCTCGATGGTCGACACCTGCATCCCGCTGTGCCCGGCCACCAACGCGCGCACCATCTCCACGCGCACGTCATACGGCGTCGCCGGCGGCGCATCCAATTTGTGCGGCGGGACCGGCGCCGGCAACCACCACACTTCGGCCTGCGTCTCTTCGTGCGCCAGCTGGGCCATCAACAGGTGGCCGATGTGGGGCGGATCGAACGTGCCGCCGAACAACACCACGCGTGGGTTCACATGCACCGCCTCGTCTTTCCGGTCAGCGTGATGGTTCCGCCCCTTCCCCGAGCGCCGCGCGGGCCGCCTCCGCCATCACCGCCACCGGCGCCTCGCGGCCCAACCAGAACGAAAACGCGGCCGCCCCTTGGTGGATCAACATGCCGAGCCCGTCGCGGACCACCGCCCCGCGTGCGGACGCCTGCGCCATAAACCGCGTCGTCAACGGACGGTAGACGATGTCCTGCACGATTTGGCCCGGACGGAAACACGCCGGATCGGCGACGGGACTCGCGTCGGCGTGCGGCCACATGCCGATGGGCGTGGTGTTGACGACGACCTGGGCAGCGGCGATGGCCGCGTGCCGGTCGTCCCACGCCACCAGCTCGACGTCCACCCCGGTCACCGCACGCTGCAGCTGGGACGCCTTGCCCAGGTCGCGGGCGATGAGCGCCACCTTCGTCCCCGGCCGCTCGAGGGCAAGCGCCGCCAACACCGCCCGCGCCGCGCCGCCAGCCCCGAGGACGGCAAACGGGCCCGCGGCGCCCGCGGCGAGATCGGCAATGCTCCGCCACCACCCGGAGACGTCCGTATTGTGGCCTATCCACCGTTCCCCCGCCTCGTCGAAACGGACCGTGTTGACCGCCTGCGCCAAGACAGCCTCCGGCGTGCGCTCGTGCACCAGTTCAAAGACGGCGCGCTTGTGCGGAATGGTCACGTTGCACCCGCGCGCGCCGAGTGCAGCCAAGCCGGCCACCGCGGCCGCAATCCGCTCCGGACGCACGCCGAACGCGACATACACCGCATCGATGTCCAGTGCGGCAAACGCCGCGTTCATCATGGCGGGCGACACGCTGTGCCCGACCGGCCAACCCAGCAAACCGAACAGCGTCTGTCCCATATCCGCCTCCGTCCTGCTTCAGGATGCCGCCGCTACGAGCGGGGGCGGCTCACGTCGCCGACAAAACGCCGGCGGATGATCACGTCCCAATCCGCAGGCACCCACAGCTTGCCGCGCAGGTCCTTGCCAAACAGGGCCAGCCACCCCAAGCCGGGCAGGACCAGGTCGTTTCCGCGCCGCCCGACCGCGAGCGCCTTTTCCTCCGCATGGCCCGCACGCAGAAAACGCCCCGCCACGACGGGTACCGGTCTGTGCTCACCCAAGGCGCTGCGGCAGGCCGGGCAAGGCGCCTGCAGGATGTCGTCCGCGTGCGCCTTCCCAAACGCTTCGGCCCGTTCCAACTTGGTCCGGTGCACCACCAGATCGTTGCTGACGTAACACGTGACCGGCTGGAACGTCCCTTCCTCGAAATCAAAGCGGGCAAACCCGCCCAGCCACAGGCTCTGCCCAGGGTTGAGCTGGTACACCCGCGGGCGCAGGCGGCTCGCCGGGACGGCGCGGCGCAGGCACGCCGGGCACAAGATGTCGATGATCCGCTTGCCGTGGATGAGCCCCGGCGTGTCGATGAGGTGCACTTCCCGCCCCGACGGCAACGTGACCTCCACCGCCACCGTGCCCAAGGTGGTGCCGGGCACCCGCGACGCGGTGAACGGTTCGTCACCCGCGAGGCGCCGCGTCAGCCGGTTGAGGAGCGACGACTTGCCCACATTGGCCATGCCGACCACACAGACGCGGCCCAGGCCGTGGCGTTCCATCTCCTCCGTCAGCTCCGCGAAACCTTGCCCGGTGCGGGCGCTCACGAACAGCACCCGCTCGGGGTGAACGCCGGTGCGCGCCACCCGGTACAGAATCCAGTCCTCTGTGGCCGCGAGCTTGACCGACAGCGGCATCAGGTCCGCCTTGTTCACCACCAGGACCACCGGATGGCGTTTGGCCAAGCGCGCGAAACCGGGGATGAGCGAACCGTCGAGATCGAAGACGTCCAGAACGTAGAGAATGAGCGCCGGCTGGGTGAGCACGCGGCCCACCAGGCGTTCGTACTCGTCCGGAGGCACGACGACACGGGTGAACTCCCCGTAGTGGCGCATGCGAAAGCACCGCCTGCACAGCGGATCGATCCGCTGCAACGCCGAGACCGGCACATACCCTGGCGCGTCTTCGTCTTCGTGCTGCAGGCGCGCCCCGCATCCGGTGCACACCAACAGGTCGCTGGCGTTCACGCTGCTCACCGCCTCTTCGGATCTGTGCGCGCTTGCGCTTGGTGCGGTTGCGGACGGGCCGCCGCAGCGGCGGGAAAGCGCACCCCGCGGCGCGCCAGGCGACGCATCGCCCACCGCTCCGCGAGGCGGAGCAAGCGCGTTCCCCACCACTCGCGCGGGTCGACGGGCTGGACGAGGATGGCGTAGATCCCGGCGCGTTTCGCCCCGCGCACGTCGGTGAACAACTGGTCCCCCACCATCACCGACTCCTCCGGCGTGGCCCCGAGCATCGCCAGCGCTTGCCGGAATGCCCAAGGTCTCGGCTTGCGCGCCTTGGCGATGGCCGGGATGCCGCAATCCAGGGAAAACGCCTGCACGCGCTCATCGTGGTTGTTCGACAGAATGAGGACGCGGAACCCCCGCGCCTGGACGGCTTGCAGCCAAGCTTGCAGCTTTTGCGGCACCGCCCGGTCGTTCCAAGGCACCAGGGTGTTGTCGAGATCCGTCAAAATCACCCGCTTCCCTTGGCGCCACAGCTTGTCCAGATGAATATCGTACACGGACGGCAGAACCTCGTCTGGCGTCAGCTCATGCCAAAAGCGAATGTGCGCCGCCTCCTACGTCCTCTCTGTGCGACCAAAGCGTAACACATGACGCGCCGCGGATGCAAAAACCGTCGCGAAGCCCGCGGACAAGGGGGCCGCGTCCCGGGTCACGGGGGCTTGGGGCGCGGGCCGCCGCGCATCTGTTCATACAGTTTATTCAACGCCCGCCGCTCAATCCGCGACACGTACGAGCGCGAGATGCCGAGTTCCTGGGCAATCTCCCGCTGGGTGCGCTCTTCACCGTCGAGGATGCCGAACCGCTTGCAGATGACTTCCCGCTCCCGCTCCGGCAGCGCCGGCAGACAGGCGTAGATCTTCTGCCGCTCCCAGGTGAGGTCCACCTGATCCACGATCTCGTCCGGGTCTGAACCGAGCAGGTCGGCGAGCGTCATCTCGTTGCCCTCCTTGTCCACCCCGATGATGTCGTACAGCGATGCGTCCCGCCGGTGCTTTTTGTTGGCGCGCAGGTACATCAGGATCTCGTTCTCGACGCAGCGCGCGGCGAACGTGGCCAGTTTCGTCCCGCGGTCAGGGTGGTAGTTTTCAATCGCCTTGATGAGCCCGATGGTCCCGACGGAGATGAGGTCGTCGGCGTCGCTGGCGTTCGTCTCGAACTTTTTCGCCAAGTGGGCGACCAGGCGCAGGTTGTGTTCAATCAAGCGGTTGCGGGCGTCGATGTCCCCTTGCCGCATCCGCTCGAGGCACGCCGCTTCCTCCTCGGCCGACAACGGCTGCGGAAAGGCGTTGTTTTTGACGTACGACACGAACACCGACAGGTCCTTCAGCACCAGCGTCAACAGCGCAAGGATGCCGGTCAGGTTCATCCCCTCCTCGGTCTGTCCATCCGTCGCAAGCGCCGGCCGTGTTCCCGCTTGCTGTGATACAACGTATGGGTGCAAAAGCCCGGTTTTGCCTGTCCCGGGCTTGGACAACGCCGCTTGGACCGCGTAAGATGGGGGAGCGGACATCCGGATGAAGGGAAGGGACAAGATGACGGAGGTACGGACGCGTTATGCCCCGTCGCCGACGGGATACATGCATATCGGCAATTTGCGCACCGCGCTGTACGCGTACCTGTTCGCCCGCAAGCACGGCGGCAAGTTCCTCCTGCGCATCGAGGACACCGACCAGGAACGGTACGTCGAGGGCGCGGTGGAGGTCATCTACGACACCTTGCGCACGGTGGGCATCCAATGGGATGAAGGTCCGGACATCGGCGGCCCGTACGGTCCGTACGTGCAAAGCGAACGCAAAGCCGCGGGCATCTATCAACAGTACGCCGAGGAGCTCATCGAACGGGGCGGAGCGTACCGCTGCTTCTGCAGCAAGGAGCGCTTGGAAGCGTTGCGCAAGGAAGCGGAGGCGCGCAAGGTCCCGTTCAAATACGACGGACACTGCCGGCACATGCCGCGGGACGAGGTGCGGGCACGGCTTGCGGCCGGGGAGCCGTACGTCATCCGCCAGGCCATCCCGGAAGCAGGCAAGACCTCGTTTCACGACGAGGTGTACGGCGACGTGACGGTGGACAACGCCACCCTCGGCGACGGCATCCTCATCAAGGCGGACGGCTTTCCGACGTACAACTTTGCCAACGTGATCGACGACCACCTGATGCAGGTCACGCACGTGATGCGCGGCAGCGAGTTTCTCTCCTCGACGCCGCGGTTCATCCTGCTGTACCAAGCGTTCGGCTGGCCGGTGCCGGTGCACATCCACCTGCCGCCCATCATGAAGTCGGCGACCGAGAAGCTGAGCAAGCGCCACGGCGATGCGTCGTTCCAGGACCTGCTGGCGCAGGGTTACCTGCCGCAGGCCATCCTCAACTACATCGCGTTGCTTGGCTGGGGACCCGGGACGGACGAGGAATTTTTCAGCCTCGAGGAGATGGTCGAACGGTTCAGCATCGAAGGATTGTCGAAATCGCCCGCCATCTTCGACGAAAAGAAGCTCCGCTGGATGAACGGCGAGTACATCCGGCGCATGCCGCTCGAAGACTTCGAGGCGTTGGCGGCGCCGTACTACGGCGCCGCCGCCAGCCAACCGGACACGCGGCGGAAGCTGAGCGCGCTGTTGCAGCCGAGGGTAGAGCGGCTCGCCGACATCCCCGGGCAAATCGACTTCGTGGCGCAACTGCCCGACTACGACGTGTCCTTGTACGTGAACAAGAAGATGAAGACCGACCTGGCGCTGGCCTTGGATTCGCTCCAGCACGCCCGCGCCGTGCTCGCCGAACTGGCGGACTGGAATTTGGCGTCCATCCAGCAAGCGATGGTCGATCTCGCCGCCCGCCTGGGCCGCAAGAACGGCCAGGTGATGTATCCGGTGCGCGTCGCCCTCTCCGGGAAGGAGTTCACACCGGGCGGCGCGGTGGAATTGGCGGATCTGCTCGGCCGGGAAGAGAGCCTGCGCCGGATCGATCTCGGGATAGAGAAGCTCGCGGCCGCGGTGTGACCCCGCCTTGTCCCGGCCGCTCTATCCGCGCCGTCACTTGCGCAGATGGACGCGAACCACGGCGTGATCGGGCCCTTTCTCCAGGATGAGGCGGGCGCGGTAACGGGTGGGCGCGATGTTCTCGCGCAGGTTGACGGCGTTGATCTGCTCCCAGATGGACGCGGCCACCTCCCGCGCCTGCGCGTCGGAGAGCGTGGCGTAGCGCCGGAAGTACGACTCGGGGTGGCTGAACGCGGTATAGCGCAGGGTCTGGAAGCGTTCGATGTACCAGCGGCGGATGTCGCGCTCGTCCGCGTCCACGTAAATGGAAAAGTCGAAGAAGTCGGAGACGAACAGCCTTGGCCGGTCCCCCGGCGCCGGGTGGGTCTGCAGCACGTTCAATCCTTCCACAATCACGATGTCGGGTTGCCGGATGACCACGTATTCGTCCGGGACGATGTCGTACCGCAGATGGGAATACACCGGCGCGCGCACCTCGGGCGCACCCGACTTGATATCGGCGAGGAACCGAAGCAGCGCGCGCACGTCGTAGCTCTCGGGAAAGCCTTTGCGGTGCATGATGCCGCGGGCCTCGAGCACGCGGTTCGGGTACAAAAACCCGTCGGTGGTGACCAACGCCACCTGCGGATGGTTCGGCCAACGCGCGAGCAACGCCTGGATGATGCGGGCCGTGGTGCTTTTGCCGACCGCGACGCTGCCGGCAATGCCGATGATGTAAGGCACCTTCTCCACCCGGCTGCCGAGGAACGTATGCGTGGCCCGGTGCAGGTTTTGCGTCGCCGCCACATAGAGGTTCAACAACCGCGAGAGGGGCAAATAGATGTCGGACACCTCTTCCAGCGATACGCGCTCGTTGAGGCCGTGGAGCGTCTCCAGCTCTTCCTCGGTGAGCGGCAGCGGCGTGGCGTCGCGCAGGCGCGCCCACTCCGCGCGAGTGAACGTGATGTACGGGGAAAGATGATGCTGGCCGTTCTGTGTCATATCCGGTTTCCTCCCTCGCGCACCCGATACGCGATGCCCCCAACATGTCTTGCGGGCAACCAAGCCAAGCCGGTACCAAGCAACTCCATTCTACCAGCCTGCGCAACCGGGCATGCCATGCCCGCCGTTTGACCCTTGGCCGCAAACCGTGTATAACCGGGTTGTCATCGTTCGCAGAGGAGGTTCCCATGGCGTCCGACATGCAGCCCCGACCGGTCTCGTTTGCCCAGTCCATCCTTTCTTTCCTGGACGCCGCGGCCTCGGCGGCCCCCACGCCCGGCGGCGGCAGCGTCGCCAGTCTCGCGGCGGCCCTCGGCTGTGCGCTGCTCGCCATGGCGGCGGAGTTGACCACCGGGGAACGGTATCCTGACCTTGCGCCCAGGATGCGGCAGCTGGCAGACCGCATGCGGGCGCGGTTCGCTTCCTTCCAGGAACTCGCGGAGGCCGACGCAACGGCGTTTTGCCGCTACATGGATGCGCTGCGCATGCCGAAGACGACACCGGCGGAACGGGAGGCCCGGCGCCAAGCGATGAGCGAGGCGGCGCTCTGCGCGGCTCGCGTACCGCTTACCCTCGCCGAACTGTGCCGGGATGCGCTCGCGGAGGCGGTCGCCGCGGCACCCGCCGTGAACACGAGCGTCGTATCGGACCTCGGCGCCGCGGCCTGGCTCCTCGAGGCCGCCGCCCAGGGCGCTCTGTTGACGGCGGCCATCAACCTGCCCGCGGTGCGGGATGATGCGGAAAAAGCTCTGCTGTGGCGCCGCCACCAGGCGCTGCGCGGCGAGATCGCCAAGCTGCGGGCGGAGGCGGTGGCGGTGGTGGAACACCGCCTCGGCGGCAGTGCGCCGGGCGGATCCCCGTGATGCGGACGCACAAGGGGTGGCCGGCCCCATACGATTGCGGAAGGGGGCGAAGCAAGTGCAGGAAGAACGGCTGCACACCAAGGCGGTGGGCTTTCTCGCCTTCAGTCACTTGGTCAACGACTTTCTCAACGGCGTCCTCGGCGCCATCCTGCCCCTGTTGGCGATGCAGTTTCACTTGACGTACGGCCAGGTGGGGACCTTGACCATGGCGTCGAACGCATCTTCTTCCCTCGTTCAGCCCGTGTTCGGCTACGTCTCCGACCGCCGCGGCACCCCTTGGCTCCTGCCGGCCAGCGCGATCCTGCTGGTGGCCGGTTTGATTGGGTTGTCGTACGCCCATTCGTTCGTGTG
Organism: Paenalicyclobacillus cellulosilyticus; assembly: GCF_014647315.1. GTDB lineage: Bacteria > Bacillota > Bacilli > Alicyclobacillales > Alicyclobacillaceae > Alicyclobacillus_J > Alicyclobacillus_J cellulosilyticus. The sequence goes on along the minus strand of NZ_BMOY01000042.1, from coordinate 8,055 downwards.
GCTGCTGCCGGCGGTGGTCGTCAGCGGCATCGGATCGGCCGTGTTCCATCCTGACGCGAGCCGGGCGGTGTTTTTCGCCTCCGGAGGCAAGCGGGGACTCGCCCAGTCGATCTTCCAAATTGGCGGCAACTCGGGTATGGCGCTCTCCGCCCTTGCCTTGTGGTTCCTCGGCCACACCGGGCTCGGCGGCATATGGTGGTTCGCGCTGCCGGCTTTGGCTTCGAGCTTGGCCCTCGCCGCCATCGTGCGTTGGTTCGCCGACCGGCTGCGGCAACACCGGCAGCGGGTGCGCGCAGGAGGCGGCGAACCGGCCACGCTGGTGGGAGGGCTCGCACTTTTGGTGTTCGTGGTGACGGTGCGGGCGTTCCTCATCTCCGGCGTCACCACGTACGTCCCGCTCCTGGTGGAGAGACGGGACGGGATCCTGCCGCAGGACGTGTGGGTGTACACCTTCACCTTCCTCCTGTTCGGCGCGTTGGGGACGATGGCGGGCGGACCCATGGCCGACCGGTGGGGGCAGCGCGCCGTGGTGCGCTTGTCGATGTGGGTCTCGACGCCGCTGGCGGCTCTGGTGCCGTTCCTCGCGCACGGATGGCTGATCGCCGACCTGGCTGCGCTCGGATTCTTTCTGCTCTCGACGTTCGCGGTCACCGTCGTCTACGGCCAAGAACTGGCACCGCGCCACATCGCCATGGTCTCAGGCCTGCTCATCGGGTTTGCCGGGGGCATCGGCGGGATCGGGACGATGGTCATGGGACACGTCGCCGACCACATCGGTCTCGCGCACACCCTCGCAGGCATGACCTGGTTCACCCTCTTGGCCGCGCTGTGCACCCTGTGGCTGCCGTCCAAACAGCGGATCGCGCAAAGCCGCCTCTCGGTTCCGGCGGTGCGCGCGGTGAAACCGTGACCGGTGGCGCGGGCCGGGACCGGGCTTGACACGGAGGCGGGCGGCGCGGATGCGGCGGCACACGGATGTAGCGGCGCGCGACACGCCTTTGTATCATAGAAGCGACAACGCGGGCGCGTCCGCCCGCGGAGAAAGGGGAACGTGGCGATGTTCCGAACGTTGATGAAGTCGAAGATCCACCGCGCCACCGTGACGGCCACGCACCTCCACTACGCGGGCAGCATCACCATCGACCGCGACCTGGCGGCCGCGGCCGACTTGTTGGAGAACGAGATGGTGCAGGTGGTCAACATCCACAACGGGGCGCGCTTTGAGACATACGTCATCCTGGGTGAAGCCGGCTCCGGCGCGATTGAACTGAACGGTGCCGCCGCCAGGTTGGCCCAGCCCGGGGACCTGGTCATCATCATCTCCTACGGGATCTACACGCCGGAGGAAGTGCGGTCGCACCGGCCCATCGTCCTCTTGGTGGACGAGCACAACCGCGTGCAAACCCAGATTCGCGACGAGACGGCTCATGGCCCCACCGCCGGCGGTTGACGCAATGCGGTGTGCAAAGACCCGCCTTCGAACCGAGCGGCGGCTGCCGCAATCTCGGCCGCCATCCGCACCACCGCCCGGTGCGCCGCGGCCGACGGCAGCCGTTCGGCGAAGGCGCAGAATGCGATGCGCGGCTGGCCGTACGGCATGAAGCCGACCAGCCAGCCGTTGACCCATGGGCTGGTGCCAAGTTCGGCCGTTCCGGTCTTTGCCGCCACCGCCAAAGGCGCGTCCGCCAACGCGCGGGCGGTGCCGCGCGGGGAGATCACCGCGTCCCGCATCGCGCGGCCGACCTGCGCCGCGGTCCATGCTGAAAGCGCTTGCAACCGCGCTGCAGGCGGAAACGCGATACGCACCCGGCCGCCGTGCGCCAACCCCCGCACCAAGCGCGCATCCGCGACCCAGCCGCCGCTGGCGATGCATGCCGCCAGGTTGGCGGCGGCCAACGGCGAGATGCGCACGTCCTGCTGGCCGATGGCCGTGTTGGCGATCCGCCCGTCATCCGCAGCCGTGCCCAAGAACACGCGCCCCGGCAACAGACCGGCCAGCGCGGGGCGGCCGCCCGCCCGCGCCAACCCGTCCGTGTCCAGGTGCAGGCGATGGCTCAGATACGCGATTCCCCCTGCACCCACGGCGAGGCCGGCCGCCGCAAACGCGACGTCGCACGACGCGGCGAGCGCCTCGCGCAGGGTCAAGCCCCCGTGGGCGCGCCAACAGCGCAGGCGAACCCCCGGCGCGCGGAATTGACCCGGACAGTAGAACCAACTCTGCGGCCGCAACCGCAGCGATTCGAGTGCCGCCGCCATGGTCACCAGCTTAAACACCGACCCAGGGACGGCCGGCTCCAACGCGACCACGCGCTGCGGCCGGTTCGCATCCCAACTTGCGGCCGCCAACACATCCCGCGTCGCCACGTCGATCACGACGACAGCCCCGCGGGGCACACCCGCCTGGCGCAGTGCGCGGCTTGCCACCTCTTGCCAGGCGGGATCGATGGTCGTCACCACATCCCAACCTGGGCGGGCCGGCATCTGCCACACCTCACCCGCCGGGGCGCCGCGGCGGACTTCATCCGGCCGCCACGCCGCCACATACGCCGGCCGGCCGGTATGCAGCCAGTCGTCCCACGCGTAGACCAGCCCGGATTGCCCCTGCTCCGGTACCGCGCGGTCGCGCGCGGGCCAGACATCGGGTGCGCCGACCGTGCCGACGAGCGGGTCCCACAGCGGGCCGCGGCGCCGTTCGTCGTGCCACGCCACGAAAAGGAGGTGGCGGCCCAGCGCCAGACGCCCTTCCCATCGCCGTCCCGACCACGGCTCCAGGTTGCGGAACAAAATCCGCCCGCGGCCGTCATCCGTTCTCACCACGCGCAGGTGTTCCAACTCCGCCCGCGCCCGGATGTGGTCCTGCCAACGCGCCGTGGCCCGAACCCCCGCCACCCAATCGGGCACAAGCATCACCAAGGCGAGCCGCAACAGAAGGCAAGCCCAAGCGGCAAGCATGGCCCAAGCGAGCCGGCTGACCCGCCGATGTCTCTTCTCCTTGTCGCGACGCACGCGGTATGCCAACGCTCCACCGTCCCAGCCAAATCAGCTTTGTGACGTGTTGGCCGCAGGAGGTTGCTGCCGAAGATGGTTCCCGCTTGCCAAGCGGATTATGCGCGGCTCGGTGCGCGATGCCGCATGGATCAGACGCCTGCCGCGCCGCGTCACCCCTCACGGGCGGCGGGCTGCCTCTTCCCGGCGCAGGTTCGCCTGACTGCGCGCTTCGTTTTGCAGTTGCTCCTCGTAGGTGCGCGCGAAGTAGTCGCGGCCAGTGCCGTCGTTGCGCACCACGTAGTAGAGGTAATCGGTGCGGGCAGGGTGCAGTACCGCCTGAATGGACGCCATACCGGGATTCGCGATGGGCCCGGGCGGCAATCCGGGATAGAGGTACGTGTTGTACGGGTCGTCGACCGTAAGGTCTTTTGCGGTCAACACATCGCGGTGCCCGAGGATGTATTCGATGGTCGCGTCCATCTGCAGCTTCATCGGCGGGCGATGGTGCAGCCGGTTTTCGATCACGCTTGCGATGAGCGGCCGCTCCGCCGCCACCTTCGCCTCCCGCTCGACGATGGACGCCTCGGTGATGGCCGCAGCCAGCGACAGATGCCGGCGGCGCAGCGCCGTACGGATGGCGGGCCGCCAGACGCGGTCCTGAAAATCGCGGAGCATCGCGTCCACCACTTCGTGCGCCGGCTCGTTCCGTTCAAAGCGGTACGTATCCGGGAACAGATACCCCTCCAACCGGTATTTGACCTGCGGACGATCCGGAATCTGGCGCAAGAACGGCTCGTCGAAGCGGCCGTGCTCCACCTCGTGCAAAAACGCCTGTTCCGGGCAGACGCCGCTTGCCGCCAAACGGGCGGCAATCTGGCGCACGGTGAACCCTTCCGGGATGGTCACCGTCACCTCGTCCCGCGCCACCCGTCCTTCCGCCAGCTGGCGGGCGATGTCCCGCATCCCTTCGCCGGTGACGAACACGTACCGCCCGGCTTGGAACCGGCGCGCGAGGCCTGTCCACGCCGCGTAGCCGCGGAACAACCACGGGCTGCGGATGAGATGGTGGCGGGCGAGATCGGCCGCGACGGCGTCCGGCGTCTCCCCCGGCGCCACCACCAACACAACCCGCTCCCCCGGGGGCGCGGGTGGCTGCAACAGCCACCCCGCAACCCCTGCCAGGCCGATGCACCCTGCCGCCGCGCCGCCGGCGATCCAACCCACGCGGCGGCCCGTCCGCAAGCGGTGCCATCCCGCCGGCCCAAAGAACGGTCCGAGGCGTTGTCCGACGCGCCGGACGCCCCGCCGAGCGCGCCGCCCGGCCGCCCGCACAACCCGCAGCGGTCGACGCCACGGATTACGCACGGCCGTCCGCCTCGCCCTTCGCGCGGCGTGCGTCGAGATACCCTTGCAACAGCAACGTCGCGGCCACCGCGTCCAACACCTGCCGCCGTTTGCGCCGCCCGACATCGGCCGCCACCAGCATCCGTTCCGCCGCCGCCGTCGTGAGCCGCTCGTCGTACATCTCCACCGGCAAACCGGATGCCGCGGTCAGCTGGCGCGCAAAACGGCGGCAGCGCGCCGCCGTCTCCCCTTCCGACCCGTCCATGTTGCGGGGCAGCCCGACGACAATCCGCTCCACCCCGTGGTCTTGCGCCAAGCGCGCCACCTCGGCCGCCGCTTCCGCATCCGAGCGGCGAGGCAGCACCGCCAGCGCCTGCGCCACCATCCCGGTCGGGTCGCTCAGCGCGAGCCCGATGCGCGCCTGTCCGTAATCAACGGCGAGGATTCTCATGTTGCACGTACTCCGCGTACGCCCGGACCAGCTCCTCGATGAGGTCATCCCGTTCAATCCGGCGGATGGTGTTGCGTGCGTCCAGGTGACTGGTGATGTACGCCGGGTCCCCGGAGATTAGATAACCGGCGATTTGATAGATGGGATTGTATCCCTTTTCCGCGAGCGCCCGGTACGCCAGCTCAAACGCCTTGCGCGCCTCGACGTTTTCCGGCTTCGGCTGGAACCTCATCGTCTGGTCAAACTCTGCCACCATAGGCGACACCCCAATCGTGCGTCGACGTCCGCCAAGCCCGGCGTTCCCTCCATCCATTCTCCTTACCGCACGGCGTTTCCTGCCAACGCGCGCACCAATCCCGGGACCGATGCGACGGCCTGCGCGAGCTTGGCCGCATCCTTGCCGCCCGCCTGCGCCATGTCCGGGCGCCCGCCGCCGCTGCCGCCCGTCACGGCCGCCACTTGCTTCACAATCTGGCCGGCGTGAAAACCGCGCGCCTGCAGGTCTTTCGAAACCGCCGCGACGAACTGCGGACGCCCGCCCGCGGCGCTTCCCAACACCACCACGTGGCTTGGCAGCAAACCGCGCAACACATCGACCATCTGGCGCATCGCCTCGATGTCCGCGTCCGGCACGACGGCCGCCACCACCGGAATGCCTTCCACCGTCACCGCCTGATCCCGCAGCTCGGCGGCCCGGCTGTGGCTAAGGCGTGCCCGTGCCGACTCGAGCTCGCGCTCGAGGCCGCGCACCTCCTGCAGCAGGCGCTCCACCCGCGCCGGGACGTCCGCCGGCGCGGCCTTGAGCAGGTCGGCCGCTTGGCGGAGCAGCCCTTCCTGCGCCTGCACGTAGCGATAGGCGTGGCGCCCGGTGACCGCTTCGATCCGCCGCACGCCCGACCCGATGCCCGTCTCCGCCACGATGCGGAACAGCCCGATGATGCCGGTGCGCTCCACGTGACAGCCGCCGCACAGCTCGATGCTCTCGCCCGCTTGCACCACGCGCACGCGGCGTCCGTACTTCTCCCCGAACAACGCCATGGCGCCCATGGCTTTCGCTTCGTCCAGGTCCATCTCCCGGATGATGACCGGGTGGTCGCGCCAGACAGCTTCGTTCACCCGGTCCTCCACCTGCCGCAACTCCTCCGGCGTCAAGGCGCCGAAGTGGGAGAAGTCGAAGCGCAGCCGCTCCGGTTCCACGAGCGATCCCGCCTGGGCCACGTGCGTCCCGAGGACGTCGCGCAGCGCTTTGTGCAACAGGTGGGTCGCGGTGTGGTTCTTGACGATATCCCGCCGGAACGCCTCGTCGACCTGAGCCTGCAGCTTGTCCCCTGTGGCAATCCGTCCGCGCACCACCCGGATGGTGTGCAGGTGCTGGCCGTGCGGAGCCTTGCGCACGTCGAGCACTTCCGCATCCGCGGCGGCGCTCGCCAACCTGCCTCTGTCGGCAATCTGGCCGCCGCTCTCGGCGTAAAACGGGGTTTGGTCGAGCAGAACCTGCCCCTCCTGTCCGGCGTCGAGCACGTCGACCAACTCGCCGTCGACGAGGATGGCGGTCACCTCCGCCGCGGCGGTCAACGTGTCATAACCGACAAACCGGCTCGGGGTGGTGATGGTCTCGAGCACACCGCGCTCGCTGCTCATCCCTTCCGCCACCTGCCGGGCTTGCCGTGCCCGCTCCCGTTGCGCCGCCAGCTCCGCCTCGAAACCGGCCCGGTCCACGTTCACCCCGTGCTCCCGCGCAATCTCCTCCGTCAGGTCGATGGGGAACCCGAACGTGTCGTAGAGGCGAAACGCGTCCGTCCCCGCCAATACGTCACGCCCGGAGCGACGCAAATCGGTGATGAGCTGGAGCAAGAGCGCTTCCCCTTCGCTGAGGGTTTCGAGGAACCGCTCCTCCTCCGTCCGCACCACACGCTGGATGAACGCCAGCTTCTCGCGCACCTCGGGGTAGTCATCCCCCATGATGTCGGCGACCACCGGTGCCAGCTCGTACAGGAACGGCCGTTCCATGCCGAGGCGCCGGCCGCTGCGCACCGCGCGCCGCAGGAGGCGGCGGATGATGTAACTGCGCCCCTCGTTCCCGGGCAACACGCCGTCGCCGATGGCGAAGACGACCGTGCGCACATGGTCCGCGATGATCTTGAAATACACGTCCCTGGCCGCATCCACCCCGTACGCGGTTTGCGCCAAGCGGCTCGTCGCGTCGATGATGGGCCGGAACAGGTCGGTCTCGAAGTTGTTCGGCACGTCCTGCAGAATCGACGCCAGGCGTTCCAGCCCCGACCCGGTGTCGATGTTCTTCTTCGGCAGCGGCGTGTAGGACCCGTCCGGCTCCTTGTTGTACTGGGTGAACACCAGGTTCCAGATCTCGAGGAACCGGTCGCAGTCGCACCCCGGGCCGCATGTCGGCCGCCCGCAACCGTATTGCGGGCCGCGATCGTAGTAGATCTCGGAACACGGGCCGCACGGTCCTTCGCCAATCTCCCAGAAGTTGTCCTCCTCGCCGCGGTGGATGCGTGCCGCGGGAATGCCGACCTCTTGGTGCCAGATCTGATACGCCTCGTCGTCGTGCACGTGGACCGTGACCGAGATCCGGTCCGGATCCAGTTCGAGGACCGTCGTCAGGAACTCGTACGCCCAATGGATGGCCTCGCGCTTGAAGTAGTCGCCGAAGGAAAAGTTGCCGAGCATCTCGAAGAACGTCTGGTGGCGCGCCGTGTATCCGACGTGCTCGATGTCATTCGTGCGAATGCACTTTTGCGCGCTGACGATGCGCGGCTTCTCCGGCACCTCGCGCCCGTCGAAGTACGGCTTGAGCGGCGCCATGCCGGCGTTGATCCACAGGAGCGTGGGGTCGTTCACCGGCACGAGGCTTGCGCTCGGAAACACGAGATGGCCGCGATCGGCGAAAAACTGCTTGAAAGCCCTGCGAATTTCTTGACCGCTGAGACGTTTCACCTGCATCCTCCTCACGCGCAGAGGGCGTGGCTCACGACGCCCGAATAAAGAATCCTCCCATCCCGGCGAGGGACGAGAGGAGCATCCCATGCGCAAAGCGCGTGCAGGCCGCCCGCCCGCCGCGCACCGTGCAAAAACTGCGTCTTTTTCATTCTAGAGGACCTGGTGCATCCGTGTCAATCGCGCGCGATCACTCACTTAAAATCTAACTGAAAGGGGTCCAGATCACTCAAATCGAAATCTAACCGAAGGGATCGTTGTGCGAATGTCATTGAAGAGCCGCCGTGAGTATCTGACCAGCATGCGCGAACGCT
>NZ_BMOY01000041.1 GCF_014647315.1 Paenalicyclobacillus cellulosilyticus | reverse complement strand
GGGGCGCGGCCCCGGGCGCGTGGCTGCGGGCCGTGCTCGCGGCAGGTGCCGGAACCGCTTTGCTGCGCGGGGCCCGCGCCGCCGACACCGGGCGCCTGCCCGGCGGGGGATGGCTCTTGACGGGCTTTCTCGTGTACTTTGCCGCCGGTATCGTGTATGGCCACATCGCAGGCTGGCGCGACTTGCAGGGTCTTGTGACGGTGGCGGGCTGGCTGGCGGTGGCGGTGGTGTGGCTCGCGGCCAACGCGGACCACCTGCGGGCGTCCGTGTCGTCCCACCTGGGCGCAGGAGCTCCCGATGCATCGGTGGTGCGCGCCAACCGCAGGCATATCGCCGTGCTGTGGGCGTTGGCGCTGCTCATCAGCGCCTGGCGGCAGTTGGCGGCGGCGGTGCGCGCTGCGTGGCACCCTGGCGGCAGTTGGCGGCGGCGGTGCGCGCGGCGTGGCACGCGGCACTCGTGTGGGTGTGGCAGATGGTAGCGGCCGTGTTCCGGTGGTTGACGCCGCCGGCGGCACCGCACCGTGTCCCGCCGCAAGCTGCCAGGCCCGAGCTTCCGCCAGCCCACGCCTCGCCGTGGGCAGCTTGGCTGGACCGGGTGCTGCCGTGGGTGGTGGTGGCCGCCCTGTGTGCCTGTGCGGTTTATCTCTTGTGGCGCGGCGCCCCGCGGGTGGTCCGTTGGCTGCGGCAAGCCGTGGCTTGGCTGTGGCGTCGGCTTGGCCGCGAGGCCGAACCGGCGTACGTGGAGGAGGTTGAATCGCTGCCGGTGTGGCGGGCGTGGGCGGACGCCTGGCGGAAGGCCCGCGTCCTGCGCCGGGACGGCCGCGCCGTGTGGCCGCGCTGGGAGGAGCTGCCCACGCCCGCGGCGCGTATCCGCTATTTGTACCGGTGGCTGACGGCGCAGGCCGCCCGGAAAGGTCTTCCTGTACCGCCGCACGACACGCCGCGGGAAGCCGCGGCGCGGATTGAAGCGGCGATGGCCCCCTCGTGTCCCGAGATTCCGGAGTTGGCCCATTGGTACAACGAGGTCCGCTACGGCGAGCGGCCAGGGGACGCGGCGGCCGCCGAGCGTTTGTATCAGGCGCTTTCCACACGCTTTGGCGAGAGCGCGGCGCGCGGCGGCGCAACGCGGGGCGATGCGCGGCGAGCGCCGAAGAGGGCGGAGATGCGGCGGGATCGCGAAAGGTCAGGCGATGGGATCAAGCGTCCGCAATAAAACAGCGCGCTGCATGCGGAGGGATGCGGATGAAGGCGGTTGGTTGGCTTGCGTGTACGGCGGCGGTGCTGGCGGCGGGCTGCGCGGTGACGCTGGCGATGGACATCCACCGATGGCAGGTCAACCGCCGCGGTGAGATCGCGCTGTACGATCAATGGTACCAGTACATGGCCATCGCGCGCGACACGGCCCATTCCATTGGCGAGGACGAACCACCGCGCAAAAGTGCGACGTATGTATCTTCGCCGGGGGCGGCGGTCAACGAGATGGCGGATTGGTTGCGCCGCGCCACCGTCATGGCCGCATCTCCCGCCTGGTATTTCGCGGTGCCGGACAGCGCGGTGTTACAACGCCTGAGCGGACTGTCCGGGGCCATTGCCGACGATATGGCGTACATGTACCAGCCCGTTCCGCGCGGCGGCGCCAGACCGACGGAGGCGCAGCTGCGGTCCGAACGAGACTTCCTGGCGAGTGACCTCGATCTCATCCTCTCTCGTTTGCCCAAACAGGTCACGTCCGTCCGGCAGTTGAACGCGCTCGTCCCGCAGCTGGACGCGCTCACCGGCCAGATTCGGCGGCGCGATGAGCGGTACATGGTGGCGCAAGGGCTGCTCGTCATGGAACCGCCGGGCGCCCCGGAAGGCAAGTCGCTCGCGCATACCGCCTCATCCGGCAGGAAAGAATCTGCCTGGAGGTGATGGCGCGTGCGTATGGAAGCTGTGCAGGAACAGTTGCAGCAATGGGGAGAGCTCATCATCACCACGGCGGCCGGGGAGTCGTACGAGATCCACCTCGGCGACACCACGTTCGACGTGGCCAAGCGGGTCATCAAGCTCAGCACGCCGGATGCGGAGTACCTGATTGACGGCGATGCGGTGGAAAACGTGAAGAAGCATTACGGCCACAAGGTGGACGCCGACGACACGCACCACTGACCAACCGCGGACGGCCGCGATGGGCGCGTAACGGAGCCGAACGCACAGGCCGCACGCGAAGGAGCCAGCCTCGACCCCTCGGGGCTGGCTTTGCGCGCTGTCTGGGAGGTGGATGATACGGCACGCGCATCCTGCAGGGCATGCCTGCTCCTGCACATACCTTCTCCTGCGTAAACCCCCTGCGCTTCGCTCATGTTCATCCCTCTTGTCATGATCATCCGATGCAGTTAGAATTGATACATAACATATATAACAATCAAGGGGACGGCACGCATGCTGCTCTATCTGCAACCGGACAGCGACAAGCCGTTGTACCAGCAGATTCGCGATCAAATCGTGACCGGACTGGCCACCGGCCAGCTGTTTGTTGGCGAGTCGTTGCCGCCCATTCGCCAGCTGGCTGTCGACTTCGGCATCCATTACCATACCGTCCACAAGGCGTATGACCAGCTCCGCCAGGAGGGTTTGATTCGTCTCAACCGGCGCACGGGCGCGGTCATCTGGTGCGATCCGCCTCCGCCCGGCTTCGCCGCGCAGTGGCGGGAACAGGTCCGCGTGCTGTTGGCGGAGGCTTGGGTCAAAGGCATGTCGCCGGATGACATTTTGGCGACATGTGCGGACATTGTTAGGTCGTTTCAACCGGTTGGCGGGTTACGCTCGGGGGCTGAAGCCGGCAGCAAACAAGCAGCCGGGAACGCGGCGCACGGCGGGCGCGGTGGCTCGCGGCCACCTGGGCGGGTACGCCTGGACGACGAAGGAGGCGAATCGTGATGCCTGTCTCTGTTCTCGCCGTCACGCTGGCGTGTATCCTCTGCTTGATTGCTGCCGAATGGGTGCTGCCACTCGTCGTGCCGCCCACCCTCCCGTTCGGCGTGCGCGTTCCCCTCGAGTATGCGGACCACGCCGCGGTGCGGCATGCTGCACGCGCCTATCGCCGGCGGCTTGCGGGGATTGGGTTGGCGGCCCTGGCGTTGGACATCGCCACCTGGTTCCTGTCTCCCGGTCCGGCGCTGGCCGCAGGAATTGCGCTCGTGCTTGCCACCGGAGCCGCTTGCTATGCCAATTATTACGCTGCGCATCGCGCGTTGCAGCGAGTGAAGGAAGCGGAAGGTTGGTTCGCGGGCCGAACGCAGGTCATCGCTGCCGAAACGCGGGGGCAAGAGCGCCGGTCACCGTCGTGGTGGTGGAGCGCGCCAGCGTGGGGCGTGTTCCTGAGCGTCATCGCGATCGGCATCTGGCGCTACCCGCAGATCCCGGAGCGTTTTCCAATCCACTTCACGGCAGAGGGCACGCCGACGCAGTGGGCCACGAAAAGCGTGGGCTCTGTCTTCGGGACCTGCGTGCCGGGGCTTCTCTTACTGCTGATCAATCTGCTGGTGCACACATTCGGCCGGCGCAGCCGGATCGACGTCGATCCGGAGGCCCCCGCGGACTCCGTCCAGCGCCAGGCCGCGCGCAACCGGCGCTGGATTGCGGCTTTCTGGGTGTCGTGCACGTTTGCCGAGGTGGGGCTGGGTATGGCGAGCCTCGTGCTATGGGGCATGCTCAGTCCGGCAAGCGCGTGGGCGATATGGGGAATGCCGCTGGTCATCGTGTTGGGCGCCATCCTCCCGTGGGTCGTCGCACTCATCCTGCCTGGGCCCGCGCCGCGCACAACCGCGGACACGCCCGCGCCGGGCGCAACCGCGCCGGGACAGCCACCGCACGTGGTGCACCGGGACGATGACCGGTTCTGGAAGGCCGGCGTCTTTTACGTCAACCCGGACGATCCGGCCTTCCTCGTGCCCAAGCGGTTTGGCGTCGGCTGGACGTTCAACTTCGGCCATCGCGCTGCCTGGTGGGGGATGCTGGCGCTTTTGGCATTGGCCGCGCTGCCTGGTGTGGTGGTCGTTTTGGCGGTGTCGCTCACGCGTTGACCTGGGGGCCGCCTGACGCCGGGGCCGCGGGGCGCCAGACCACCCGCTCCGGCCCGTACGGGTCCTCCTCGACGTGGGTTTCCGGGCCGAATGCCAGCAGTGCCCGCCGGGAGAGGTCGTAGGCCGGCCAGGCCGGACCCCCGGGGTGATTTGGGTCTCCCGTCTTGGCAAACGCGACCCACGCCTGGTGCATCTGATCCGCAATCGGTTGCCGCGCCGGCGAGTCGCCGGTGAACCGTTCCACCCCGGCCTGCTGCAGGTTGTGGAACACAAACGGGATCTCCATCGCGTGGCAGGCGCCGAGGCGTCCCTCGAGGACCGGCGAGGCCCAGTCGAACCGGTACATCCATACCCGGTTGCCTCGGCTGGCCAGGATGTCTGCCGTGGTGAGCATCGGATCGACAAACACCCGATAAGTGAGCAGGGCGGACAATTTGGCCGCAGGCTCGCGCGGCTGGCGCCGCGCGAGGTAGTGGTCCAGCACGCGCTCCGGCAACGCTGGATCGAACGCGCGCAGCCTCTGCCGCAACACCGGCTCGTCCGCCTGCCACCAGGCGGGATCACCCGCGAGGAACAGATTGAATTCATCCCGTGTGACGCCGAGGATAACCGGGATGCCCGGGGCGGCGCCGTCCGCCAGGGCGGCGATGGGGTGCTGCGGGAGGAACTGGCCGTCCACCACCGGTCCGAACGGCAGCCCGGGCTCCGCCAGGGCTGCGGCGGCCGCCACGAACCGCTCGCCGGGCAGCGACAACAAGGTGCCGGCGTCGCCGGGTGCGACGCCGAGGGCGGACAGAAAGCGGTGCGTGAACGCCAGGGCTTCGTCCGGCGTACGCACGCCGAGCGCGCCGCTGCCGCTTTGCATCACCGCTTGGTGGAACAGCCCGCGCGCGCTCGGCACGGTGAGCAGGGTGGCGACGCTGCCCGCCCCGGCGGATTCGCCGAAAATGGTGATCCGGTTCGGGTCGCCGCCGAACGCCGCGATGTTCTCCTTCACCCAGCGCAATGCGGCGACCTGGTCCTGCAGCCCCAGGTTCGCGGAACGGGCAAATGCCGGACCGAACAGTTCCCCCAGATAGAGAAAGCCCAGCGCGCCCAGGCGGTAGTTGATGGTGACGAGCACCACACCGTGATGCGCGAAGGCCGTCCCGTCGTACCAGTTGATGGATCCCGATCCGCCGGTGTACGCCCCGCCGTGGATCCAGACCATCACCGGGTGCTGGCCGCCGTCAGCCGGTGCCCAGATGTTGAGGTACAGGCAGTCTTCGCTCTCCGGGAGCTTGGACGCGCCGACGAGGTTGGCCAGGGTCTGGTCTTCCGCCTGCAGGGATGCGGGTCCGAACGAGAAGGCGCTTTTCACTTCACCCCACGGGTCCGGAGGCTCCGGGGGCTGAAACCGGCGTGATCCCACCGGAGGCTTGGCGTACGGGATGCCACGCCACTGCCGCACCCCGTGCGCGGTAAAGCCACGCACCGGTCCGTAGGTTGTCTCCACAATGACGCCGCTCACTTGGCATGCGCCTCCTCAACATGGGATGGAAATCCAGTTGGGTATAGTGTAGCGCCAAAGCGGGGTGAAGGATAGCGGTGTGAACGGGCGGAGGGGCTCAAATGGTTCGAGATGCGTGAGGGGGACGGAATACCTTTGTGTGTGCTAGAATAACACTGTACATGGCAGGAGGGTAACCCCTCCTGCTGGATTGTCGGAATCCCGCCTTCAGCTTGCCGGCAGGGCGGGATTTGCCTTTCACGGCCCGGATGATGTCTGCGATGCCGTAACACAAGGACGTTCGGCTTCGCAAGATCAGCCAATCGCAATCATCCGCTCAATGGCGGTGCGCGCCCGGGCGGCGATGTCCGCCGGCACGGTGATGACGTGCTTGTTTTCCCGCAGCGCGTCGCGCACCTTGGCCAAGGTGATCTTCTTCATGAACGGGCAGACAGCGTCCGGATTGGCGGGGATGAACCGCTTGCCCGGGTTCTGCTTCTCCATCTGGTGCAGAATGCCTACCTCCGTGGCCACCACGAACTCCTCCGCTTGCGATTGGCGGGCGTGCTGCAGCATGCCGCCGGTGGAGAGAATTTTCGTGCGCTCGGCCGGCAGCACGCCTTCCGCCACGAGCATCATGTTCGAGGTCGAGCAACCGCACTCCGGATGGACCAACAGCTCCGCGCGGGGATGCTCCTTGACCACCGTCTGCACCTGCAGCGGCTGAATGCCTGCGTGCACGTGGCACTCGCCCATCCAGATGTGCATGTTCTTGCGTCCGGTCACCCGCTGCACGTAGGAACCCAGAAACATGTCGGGCAGAAACAAGATCTCCTTGTCCTCCGGGATGGCCTGCACCACCTGCACGGCGTTGGACGAAGTGCAGCAATAGTCGCTCTCCGCCTTCACCTCGGCCGAGGTGTTCACGTAGGCGACGACCACGGCGCCCGGGTGTTCGGCTTTCCATGCCCGCAGCTCGTCTGCCGTAATGGAGTCGGCCAAGGAACAGCCGGCTTCGAGATCGGGCAGGAGCACCACCTTGTCCGGGTTGAGGATGGCCGCCGTCTCGGCCATGAAATGCACGCCGCAGAAGACAATCACGTCCGCATCCGTGCGCGCGGCGGCGCGGGCGAGGGCGAGCGAGTCGCCGAGTACGTCCGCGATGTCCTGCACCTCGGGCAGTTGGTAGTTGTGCGCGAGGATGAGGGCGTTGCGCTCCGCCTTCAGCCGCAGGATCTCCTCCTGCAGTGCGGTGATATCCAGGGTGGCGTTCATCTTCCATCCACCTTTCGTGTTGTGATGGATCGTCCGGCTTACGTGTGAACTTTCGTGTGAAAAGCGTGTGATCTCGTGTGATCTATCGTTTGCGCACACCCGCCGGCACAGAGGCTGCGGCACGGCAGTCCTCCGTACGCCTCCCGGCCAGCACCGTATCCACGCCGGCGAGCCGCGGGTCGGCCTCCGGGTAATCGCGCCGGTAATGCGCCCCGCGGCTCTCACGCCGGGCCAGCGCCGCTTCGGCGATCCGCTGTGCGACGCACACGGCGGCTGAGTGCGGACGCTCCTCTGCCCATGCCGCAAGCTGGCGCAGCAGCATCCGCAGGCCCGCTTCGTCGCGGATGACGCCCGCGTACCGCCACATCCACTGCTGGAGCTCGGCCAGAAATGCGGGCGGATCGGTCGTAAAGCCGGTGTCCAATTCGGCGTCCAATTCGGCGTCCACACTGCCCGCGCGCGTCGCGGACGCTGTGCCGGCGGCTTCTATCGCGTCGCCGCGCAGGGATTGGTACAGTTCATAGGCCATCACCAAACACTCAAGCAACGAGTTGCTCGCCAAACGGTTGGCGCCGTGGCAGCCGGTGTTGGCCGCTTCGCCAATGGCGAACAGCCCTGGCACGTCCGTGCGCCCGTCCATCGCGGCGGTGATGCCGCCCATCAGGAAGTGGGCGGCCGGCGTGACCGGGAGCGGATGGCGCGCGGGGTCGAGCCCGTGTGCCAGGCAGCCGGCGTACACGGTGGGAAAGCGCTCCGCCAAGTCCGGGATGTGCCGGCAGTCGAGGTACACGGGCCGGCCCTCCAGCTTGCACGCAAACACCGCCCGCGCCACCACGTCGCGCGGCGCAAGATCGCCAAGCGGGTGACGGGCGAGGATGGGGCGCTCCTCGCTGTCGATGAGGCGTGCCCCGGCGCCGCGCAAGGCTTCCGTCAGCAAAAAGCGCGGGTTGTCGCCCGCATCGAGCGCGGTGGGGTGAAACTGGACGAACTCCATGTTGCGCAGGGTCGCGCCGGCCGCGAAGGCGAGCGCCAACCCTTCGCCGAGCGCGCCTTGCGGATTGGTGGTGCAGGCGAACAGTTGCCCGGCGCCGCCGGTGGCGATGACCACCGCCCGCCGCGCCGTGACGAGCATGGTCTCACTCACCGCCGCCGCGCCGGCCCCGTCCCGGGCGGCGTCCGCCATCCCGGCGGAGTTGCCCGCCGCAGACAAACCGTCCTCCGTCCGCACCATCGCGCCTTGGACGCGGCCTGCCGCCAGCCACAGCCGGGTGGCCGTGCCCTTGACGCAAACCACGTTCGCGCGCGCCGCGACGATGGGCGCGAGCACCGCCATGACATGCCGGCCGGTGGCGTCGCCGCCGGCGTGCAGGATGCGCGGGCGGCTGTGCGCCCCCTCCAAGCCGAGCCGCAGGCGGCCGGCGGCATCGCGATCGAACGGGACGCCGAGTTCCATCAGCCAACGCACCACCTCCGGCGCCCGCGCGGTGAGGCGCTCCACAGCCTCCGCACGGCAGAGGCCGTCGCCGGCGGCGATGGTGTCCGCCGCGTGCAGCGCGGGCGAATCGCCGTCCCCGACCGCGGCCGCGATCCCGCCCTGCGCATGCGCCGAGTTGCTGCCCGCGGGGGGCGTCTTCTGAACCAACGCCACGTCGCCGATCTCGCTCAGCCAGTAGGCAGCCGCGTGCCCGGCCAGCCCGCCGCCGAGGATGACGAAGTCCGCATCCATCCGCCGCATGGTCATCCCCCCGCCCCCGGGGCGGCGAGTTCCACATCGAGGCTGACGTCGATGCTCGTCGCCGAGTGGGTGAGCGCGCCCATTGAGATGTAGTCGACGCCGGTGGCGGCGACCGCAGCCAGGCGGTCCAGCGTCATGTTGCCGCTCGCTTCCAGCGGCACGCGGCCCGCGGCCTCCGCGACCGCCTGGCGCATCGTCGCAAGGTCCATGTTGTCGAGCAGGATGAGGTCGGCGCCGCTCGCCAACGCCTCGCGCAGTTGGTCGATGGTCTCGACCTCGACCTCTATCTTCTGTGCCAGCCCGGCGTGGGCGCGGGCACGGGCCACGGCCGCGCGCACGCCGCCCGCCAGCGCGATGTGGTTGTCTTTGATGAGGATCATGTCGTCCAGGCCGAAGCGGTGGTTCATGCCGCCGCCGACGCGCACCGCGTACTTCTCCAGGTAGCGCCAGCCGGGCGTCGTCTTGCGCGTGTCGAGCAGCTTCGCCTTCGTGCCGGCCAGCTGCGCGACGGCGGATCGCGTCAAGGTGGCGATTCCGGTGAGGCGCGCGAGAAAGTTGAGCGCCGTGCGCTCTGCGCCGAGGATCGCGATCGCGTCGCCTTCCACGCGGCAGACGGCGGTTCCGGCGGCCACGTCGGCACCTTCCGCCACCAGCGGCGTCACCACGACGCCTGGGTCCACCGCGTGGAACACCGCGGCGACGACCGGCAGTCCGGCCACGCGCGCGTCTTCTTTGACGAGCACCACCGCCCGCGCCGCGGTCCCCGGCGGCAGGACAGCGGCGGACGTCGCGTCGCCGCGGCCGATGTCTTCGGCAAGGGCGAGCTGGATCAGCGCCTGCACACTCTGCGGCAGCATGTCCAGCACCTCCTGTTCTGTCCGGTGCGCCGTTGTCGTACGGACCGCCACACACCGGCGGTATGTGGCGCGTGCCAACGAACGGCGCCTTGCTGTGTGGCATGTCGTGTCGCTGGCATGCTGTATATACACCTGAGTTTACACCTTGCCGAGTGAATGCGCCAGACCCCCGGCATCGTTCTCTCCTACTGAAGCCTGACACGAACGGAGGGAGAGTATGGTGTTCAACCTTGACGTATATACTGTGTATATACAAACAGGATGGAAGGTGATATCATGAAGGCTGATGAGGGCTCGGATGAGGAGGAGATTTGCATGGTCACGACCGTGCAAAAATGGGGCAACAGCCTTGCCGTCCGAATTCCTAGTGCTGTCGCCGAAAAACTAGCCATTCGGCAAGGGTCTGAAATCGAATTCATCATCGAAGACAACGCCATCATTTTGAAGCCAAAAAAGAAGAAGCCGACTCTGGAAGAACTTTTGGCGAAAATCACGCCAGAAAATCGCCATGCGGAAATCGATTTTGGTGTTGAGGGAGATGAATTCGTATAAATGCGCGTGCCAGACCGTGGCGATTTAGTCTATGTTCATTTCAACCCTCAAGCGGGACATGAGCAAGCAGGCAGACGACCGGGGATTGTGCTATCGCCGATAGCCTTCAATCGTGCCACTGGATTTGCCGTGGTCTGTCCCATCACGCGCCAGAAAAAGGGGTATCCATTCGAAGTGCCATTGCCGGAAGGGCTTGTCTTTGCAGGCGTTATCCTGGCTGACCAAGTGAAGAGCTTGGATTGGCGGGCTCGGCGGTTTCAAATTGAAGGCCGAGCCCCCGATGATGTGATTATGGATTGCCTGGATTTGATACATACATTTTTATGAGGACTGTGAGAACCGTTTACGAAGTTACTGACTCTACGCCAAACTGTGCGGCCGTTTGCTGAACGAGCGAACATCTCGTTTGCGGCTGGGGATTTTCGGTCTGCACGTGCTTGCATGTACACCGTCTTGGGCCTAGCGGAGATATTGACAACACAGTCAATTCTGGAAAAGGATGGGTTGCATGAAAACTGTCGTATCCCTTGGCGAATCGTTGATCGATTTGGTTGCCGCCACGCCGGGCCATCTCTCCGAAACGGATGTGTTTGAACGCGCCCCGGGCGGCGCGCCGGCCAATGTCGCAGCAGCCGTGGCACGCCTCGGCGGGCGGGCGGCGTTCGTCGGCAAGCGCGGGGCAGATCCGTTCGGTGACTGCATCGAACAGACGCTCCGCGCGGCAGGGGTCGATACGCGGTACTTCCTGCCGACGAACGACGCCAAGACGGGCCTCGCGTTTGTGTCCCTGCGCCCGGACGGCGAGCGGTCGTTTCTCTTCTACCGCGATCCGTCCGCCGACATGCTGCTGGAACCGGCGGATGTTCCGGTGGATTTCATTGCGCAGAGCGGCGTTCTGCACATCGGCAGCGTGTCCATGGCCCAGGAACCGGCCCGTGCGGCCACCATCTTTGCCGCCCAAGCAGCCCGGGCGCGCGGGGTTTGGGTGTCCTTCGATCCCAACTGGCGCCCGCCGCTGTGGCCGAATCCGGAGGAGGGGCGCGCCGTCATCCTGTCGGTGCTGCCGCTGTGCGACATGGTGAAGGTGAACCGCGAGGAACTCCTCTTCTTGGCCGGCACGGAAGACGTGGAAGCAGGCGCCCGCTTCCTTCATGCACAAGGACCACGCCTGGTGGTTATCACGCTGGACAAAGACGGGTGCTATTACGCTTGGCGGCCTGGCGGCTCGGATGCTGCCGCGGCAGCTGCGGCTGCGTGCGCCGGCTATGTGCCTGGCATTCCCGTTTCTTGTGTCGATACGACAGGCGCAGGGGACGCGTTCGTCGGTGCCCTCCTGTTTCACATCGCGCAGGCGTTGGCTGAGGCAGGTACAGGCGCGCAGAGCCCGAGCACGGCGCCGGAGGCAGAGGCAGAGGCAGAGGAGGATGGTACGGACGGGCCACTGCCGCACCGTGTATGCCCGGATGACCATTTGCATCGTATCATCGCTCAACGGTTGCCGCAGTGGGCTGCGTTTGCGGTGGCCGCGAGCGCCTTGGTGACATTGCGCAAAGGGGCCATTCCAGCGTTGCCGACCCGCGACGAAGTGCTGGCGTTCGCGCGGGAACGGGGGGGTGTCCGTTCATGAAGACATTGATTTCGGTAGATGAGGCACATTGGCTCTGCTTGTGAACGTGGTCTGACGAATAGATTTTTTATTCGCGTTGTATGTTATGTCCGTTCTTGAGTGTATAACCACAACTTTCCCGAATGACCAATTGTGTAGGCACAGTGATAGTAAAAGGCGGACTGTCATCACACAATCCGTTCAAAAGCAGGTTTGCTGCCAAACGACCAACCATCATGGCGGGCGTACGGACGGTGGTGAGTGGCGGACGAACATACGCAACCATTTCCAGTATATCATCAAATCCAACAATGGCGACATCCTCTGGGATTCGTAATCCTGCATCAAGAAATGCATTAAACGCTCCAATCGCCATCGGATCGTTTCCAATCAAATATGCTTGGGCGACCCGACCTTCCTTGAGGCATCGTTGCGCCATCGCGTATCCAGTACTGACAGTCCAATCGCCTTCCAAAATAACAAACTCAGAACGATACAAGCCTCGCTCTTCGAGACATTGTCTAAAGGTCCTGTATCTAGGTAAGGCAAACTCTGCCTCATTCGCGCCGCCCAGGTATCCGATTGAGGTATATCCGAGACGGATGAGATGTTCGACCGCTTGCCTTGTGCCATGAGCGAGATCGGGCAATACGGCATAATAACGGTGTGGATTCGGAGAGCAATCAATGAATACAACGCGCTTGTCCTTGTCCAAGAAATACTCAATAGCATCCTGGTTTGGTCCGATGACGATGATCCCGTCGTAATCCATGAAGTAAGAGTACGTTCGGATCGAATCTGACCATTCGAAGTGCAAGGACGATCCATCCATGCCGAGGTTCCGACATTCCAATTCGATGCCGTGTCGAATGAGCGAATAATAGGGGATACGCAAATCGCGTTCTTCGTTGAACCAGCCGATAACCGCCACTTGGCGTATTTTTTGTCTGCCGATAGACCGTCGTCTAGTTTTCACCCGGTAATTCAATTGTTCCGCTGCTTCGAAAATCCGCTCCTTGATGTCATCCGAGATAGACAGACCTGTTTGTCCATTAAGTACTCGCGACACAGTAGAAACAGAGACACCTGTGAGACGTGCAATGTCCTGCAGAGTGGCCATTCTCGTTCCGCCCTCCAAGTATTGAATTACCCTAGCCAATTGCTATCGTTAATTATACACTAAGTTTCAGATAAAACAAATGATATTTGCTGCAAATAGATGGATTGATATTAAAAAACAATTTTTGAATGAGAAATTGCCCGTATAACGTATTTCTCTAGAAGATATTATGCACATAAAAGCGTTGACTATTTCTGAAACAAATATGATAATATGCATAGATAATTTCATCAGAAGTAATTCGATATATATGCGATACAAGGGGAGGATGGTTTGCGGAGTAAGGGCTTACATTTCGGAAATAGGCTGATGCTGTCTTGTTAATGATCTCTGCAAAATGAGTGTAAACATGGTCATGGGTTCGTCTAGAAATTTGCGGTGATGAACATTTAGGGGGCGCTAAGAATGGGATTCAGGAATTCTCAATGGAAAACTGCCACAGTGCTCAGCGTCGTAGCGTTTACCTCGTTTGCGAGTGTAAGTGCAGGCTCAGGGGCTTCGTTCCAACCATTTACATCATTTGCACATATGCGCAATGATTCCACGCAAACATTGACCTGGTTCACTGATGTAAACTGGTGGACCATGGGCAAGTGGAACACGGATCCGAACACCGTTGAAGGCTATATCACAAAGAAGTTTGGAATTAGCTTCGAATTTAACGTTCCGGCTCAAGATGCCGATACCAAACTTCACCTTATGTTGGTAAGCGGTAAGCTTCCCGATATTATCTCCCTGCAAGACGGCACCACGGAACAAGAGCTAATTAAGTCGGGCAAGGTGTGGAACCTCGAGGAATTCTTTAAGAAGTACGACCCAACTGCTTTGACGGACGGCACCTTCCCTCCGGATCTTGTTAAACTTGAGAAGCAGACATTTGGTGGCTTCTATTCTGTTCCGAGTTGGGCATCGACACCGGATATGGTGAAGAAGTATCCACCTGCACAAAAGGATCACCTTTATTCTGCGAACCAGGCCGTCATCTACAACGAACACATCATGAAACAGGCGGGGCTCAAACTCGCCGATTTAAAGACTGAAGACGGGCTTCTTAAAGCATTGCAAAAGGTCAAGAGCATGCATCTTACCTATAAAGGTGCACCGGTAATCCCGCTCCAGATCGACAATAGTAACCAATGGTATGGTTCGACTGTGCAGGCTCTGGCCCAAATGTTCGGTGCGATGCCGGTCGATCAGAAGGGGAACTATCGCGACCTAATCCTTTCTCCAGAGATGAAGCACGCCATCGATTTCCTCTTCAAGGCAGCACAAATGGGGGCATTGGACCGCAGTCAGATCACGCTTGATACGAACGGGACAAACAACGTGGTCAGGTCAGGACGCGTGTTTTGCTTTATCGGCAACACAGCAAACCCGCATCCAGAGACGATGTGGCAGACCGATCCCACAGAAACGTGGGTGTCCCCTGGCCCGTTGCTGTCGAACCCATATCGTCGACCGACGTTCGGTCATGCGCAGTATGGCCTTGGGTGGACACAGACGTACGTATCGAAGTCTGTTCAGAACCCCCAGATAGTCGCCAAGTGGATGCATTGGATGTATAGCTATGATGGTGAAGTATTAACGAACTATGGTTTCGCCGGCAAAGACTATACCGTGAAAAACGGACTCATCTACCCGACAGCACAAGCCAAGAAGTATCCGTCGAATTATTGGGAAACGACTGGCCTTGGTGCGTTCTGGTTTTTCAACAATGGGCCATTTTTCTCCCATGTCAGTCCTCCGCCTAGCGACGAGTCGGGTAAGATGGTTCAGCAATTTAAGTCTGCTTGGCCGTCGTCGCCTCTTACGTACGTCTACGACAGCACACCGCTACAGATGCCAGCGACCCTAATCCCGCCAGGCAGTCAACTTTTCCAAATCCAGCAGCAGATTCGGCAGTATGAAGAAACCCAGGTGGCGAAAATGATCTTTGCCCCCGACGCGAAGACGGAGAACCAGATTTACCAACAGACGATCGCACAGCTCCACAAGATGGGGCTCGATCAACTACAGGCGGTATACAACCAACAGTTCCACAAGCAGGAACAGGCGTTCGGGGAGCACCTGAAGGGAATCAACCCGTAATCACGAGGGGAAGGGAACCGGCGCCAAAGTGGATTCGATTCACTTTGGCGCTGTTCTCGCGTAAGGGAGGTAAGTGTGTGACAAGGACATCTTCAATAACCCCTTCTGTGGTGCGCGTGGCCATGCGAAACAAGCCCTATACCTTTGGCCATGATTGGCGCACGCAGACGGAACTGCACAGTATGCTCTTACCCGGCGTGTTCTTCATCATTGTGTTTCATTTCATTCCGCTGTTCGGACTCTTGATGGCTTTCAAGAACTACGATCCGACCACAGGCATTCAGGGCATCTTCACAAGCGCGTGGAACAACTTTCAAAATTTCACGTGGATTTTCCATAGCTATCAGTTCTGGCCCATGATCCGCAACACACTTGGAATCAACTTTCTCGGAATGCTCGTTGGGTTTCCAGTCACCATCGGTTTTGCACTGCTGCTCAACGAAATTGTCAGCATGAAGTTTAGATCGGTCATTCAGACCGTGACTTACATGCCTCACTTTCTATCTTGGGTGATTTATGGGGGTCTCGTGATCAACCTACTGGATCCACAGTCCGGTGTGGTCAATTACCTGCTTCTTCACATGCACATTGTCCGAAAACCGGTGGAATTCTTGGCAGATCCGCAATATTTTTGGCCCTTAGCGGTCATCACAGGTTTGCTCAAGGATATCGGTTGGGGCGCCATTCTGTACCTTGCTGCCATCGCCGGAGTGGATCAAACCCTATACGAGGCAGCCGCAATTGACGGAGCGGGCCGGTTTCGGCGTATGTGGTACGTCACTCTTCCCAGCATACTGCCTACGGTCATGATCATGATCATCTTCGCCATCAGCGGGATGTTGAACAACAACTTCTCGCAGATTTACGTCTTGCAGAACTCATTGAACTTGTCGACCAGCCAGGTGATCGACACCTACGTCTATCAGGTAGGCTTACAGCAATTCCAGTTCGCACAGGCCACGGCCATCGGGTTGATGAAGTCCGTCCTCGCCCTCATCTTGCTCATCGGCGCCAACTTCGCCTCAAAAAAGTTGACTGAATCTGGTCTATTCTAGCTCCTTGAACGGGGGTTCCATCATGGTCGCTGGGAAGTCCTTCGGGGAACGCGCATTCAACGTGACCAATGTTATGATCATGTGCATCTTGATGTTCCTTACCTTGTATCCTTTCTGGTACGCAGTCATCGGTTCTCTGGATAGTGCGCAGGACCTGCAGACGGGACCGGTGTTCTTATGGCCGCGAGTCTTCACCTGGGCAAGCTATCGGGAAGTCCTTAATGATCCCGGTCTCTTGCAAGCCGTCTGGGTGACGGCGTCGCGAACCGTGATCGTGACCGTGGTCTCCATCACCTACACCGCCTTGTTTGCGTACGCATACTCACGCAGATACCTGAAAGGAAAGAAATGGTATACCGCTATCGGGTTTATTAGTATGTATTTCGGTGGCGGGCTAATCCCCACGTTCATGCTGTACAACTGGCTGGGTTTATACGATAACTACCTGGTCTACATCATCCCCTCATTGTTTGGTGGTTTCTGGAACGTAATCATACTGAACGCCAACTACAAGTCGATTCCCGACTCGCTGTTTGAAGCGGCGAAGATGGATGGCGCCAGTGAGTTGAGGATCTTTTTTCAGATTGTAATGCCCTTGTCGAAACCCGTCCTGGCCGCCTTGTCGGTCTTCACCGCGGTTGGCGTGTGGAACGACTACGGAACCACGTTATTCTTCACCCAATCGTCCAGTTTGCAAACCCTGCAGTACCTGGTGCTCAAACTCATTCAGACCACGGCGGCATCGGAGGAACTTAACAGCAATCTGAATCCAGCCGTGGCAGAAATTCTTGCGAAAGTGCAGGGTCAGGGGTTGATTTCCTCGCAAACGGTCGAATTGGCCGCCATGGTGCTAGCCGCGATCCCAGTGATTGTCATGTACCCGTTCGCACAGCGTTACTTTATCAAAGGTGTCCTGATTGGCTCGGTCAAAGAATAAACCACCTCAGTGAGTGAACGTGCTCGGTCTTGCAGTCTAAGGCGCAGAGCGAACAGGAGGATGCCGATCTTGCAATCCCATGAACAACTCGCATGGTTGCCTCCGGGTGACGTGTGGCTGGACGACGAGGGCCAGATAATTCAAGCGCACGGCGGAGGCATGTTGATCTTCGAAGGCAGGTACTATTGGTACGGAGAGAATCGCGACGTGCCTCCCGGCCAGGGCAACGTCAAGGGCGTCTCCTGTTATTCTTCCACAGATTTGGTGCATTGGACCCATCACGGGGTCGTACTCCCGGTCGTTCACGATGCGCCGGATCACGATCTCTATTTCCGTAAGGTGATCGAACGTCCGAAGGTGATTTACAATGCACGGACACGCCAGTTCGTGATGGTGCTGCACATTGACTCGCCGGACTACAAGTACGCCCGTGTCGGTTTTGCGGTCAGCGAGGCGCCCACTGGTCCATTTGTCTACCTTGGCAGCGTGCGGCCCAATAACTCGGAAAGCCGCGATATGACGGTCTTCCAAGATGACGACGGCCAAGCGTACTTGTTCTACGCTTCGGAAGGCAACGCAACCATGCACATCGCGAAGTTGTCAGACGATTACCTGCATGTGGAACCAGACTACATCCGCATCTTTGAAAACGAGTACCGGGAGGCGCCCGCGGTCTTCAAGCGCCGAGGCAAGTATTTTCTGATCACGTCGGGGTGCAGCGGGTGGGAGCCCAACGCGGCGCAATACGCGGTCGCCGACTCCATCCTTGGCCCCTGGGAAGTCGTCGGCAATCCTTGTCGCGGTCCCGGTGCGGACAAGACGTTTGGCGCACAGGGGACATTTGTCCTGCCTGTGCAAGATCGCAACACCTGGATCTTTATGGCCGATCGGTGGAAGCCGAAACAGCTCTGGAATTCTCGCTACATCTGGCTTCCTATCCACTTTCTCGCGGACGACCGGATCGTGATCCGGTGGGAGGGAGGCGCCGCCGAACGCACAGGCCACGGAGGTCAAGAGAATGCGTGATTTAGCCCGCCAATTTTTGGACCCCGACCGGTCCTTCTCCATCGTCCCGCTCTGGTTCTGGTTTGGCCGGCTGCGCAAGGAAGAACTTATCCGCCAAGTCGATGAGATGGTGGATAAAGGGGTCTACGGCGCCTTCATGCACGCGCGTCCCTATCTGCTTACGCCTTACCTCGAAGAAGAGTGGTGGGACGTGGTCGGCGGGGTGGTCGATCACGCAGCGCGCGTCGGGTTCCAGGCGTGGTTGTACGATGAATACGCTTGGCCGAGTGGAACCGCTGGGAGCGTGTTCAAGCACGGGCATCAGGCTCCGTCGCGAATCCTCGCGTTAGGCAGGCAGCACATGGCACAGGGATTGGCGATGAGGGAGGCCGAGTGGACTGGGCCTGCGCGGGTACGGGTGTTCCTGCCGGGCATTCCGGACACGCGCCAGGCGGCCTTGCTCGTGCGGGTTGTGGAGCGTGATCACCTGGACGACGCGGCCTGCCGCGAAGCGCGCGACGGGCAACCCTCCGACCCGTGCCAAACGGGCGGAGGATCGGCGGCGCGCACCTTAGTGGCTGCAGCGGATGTTTGGGACGTGAGCGGTCAGTGGGGCGACACGGTCGAACTCCCACCCGGACGCTGGCGATTGATGGTCTTCTTCACCTACGAGGTCTCCAATATGATCAACTACTTGAACCCGGAGACCGTCCAGCGGTTTATTCAGGTGACACACGAGGCGTATCGCCAACGCGTGGGTCGTCACTTCGGCACGACCATTCCTGGAATCTTCTTCGACGAGATCTTCAATGCGGGGCATCCGCTCGTATGGACGGACGGATTTGCGGAAGAATTTGCTCTGCGCGTAGGTTACGAAATCCGGCCCAAGTTGCCGCTTCTGATTTACGACGGAGACGATAAGGTGTTGACCTATGCAGTACGCCGGGACTATTTCGCCGTCCTCGCGCAGTTGTACGAAGAAGCGTTCTTTCGGCAGATATCGGCGTGGTGTACGCGACATGGTTTGTGGTTGACCGGCCACACAGAGGAGGCGTTGCACGCGCATCCTCTGCGCCAAGGGGACTACTTCGCGACGCAGCGCCATCTCCACATTCCGGGTGCGGACTGCCACGATTACCGCTACCGCTATCCTCGCACGATCACGTTCGTCGAGCCGAAGGGCGCGGTCAGTGTCGCACGCTTGTATGGCAAGCCGCGCGTATTGTCGGAGGCGCTCGGTGGGGGCGGCTGGGCGACCACACTGCAGGAGTTCAAGCGTGGCATTCACGTGCTGGCCGCGATGGGCATCAACTTCTTCGCCTTGCATGGGTTTTACAGCGAGATCGATCATCAGGGATCGCAAGCGGACTGGCCGGCCAGTTTCTTTTTCCAGAATCCGCATTGGAAGTACTTCAAAATCTTCGCCGATCACGTTCGACGCATCAGTTACATGGGTACGATCGGCAAGCCCGTTTGCCCGGTGGGGATTGTATATCCCATTCGCGCGATGTGGGAGCACACGGCAGGCGGTCGCGTGGACGACACGGGGCTGCGTATTGACCAACAGTACCATGCATTATTGAACCATCTGTTGTCAAATCAAGTGGATGCGGATCTGGTCGACGAAGCATCGATTCAGGCGGCGGAGGTGGATGGAGGGCGGTTGCGCCGAGGCGATGCGAGTTTTGCTGTCCTGTTCGTGCACAAGTGTCAACCGCTTGACAGTCGGACGTGCGACAAATTGCGAACATTTGCGGCCGCCGGAGGAACGGTGGTTCTGTACGGCGCTGGCCCGCCAGAGCCTGAGGCGGCGCTTTTAGCCGATCTCGCGCCTTGTGTGGACGCTGGCGAGGACCCAAAGGTCTGGCTGTCGATTGCCCGGCAGTATGAGGGTCACACGCTCGAAGTCGTCGCCGGTGAGGCGGAAGGCTTCTACGCCTACTGTCGCGAATACGAGGGATGTCGGTATTACTTCTTGGTCAACGCGATGGATCGCGCCAAATCGTTGGTCATCGACTTTCACGCACTGGGCGCGCCGCAACTGTGGGACCCGGAGACCGGGTCGCAGCTGCTTCTCCCGGTGTTGGCGCGATGGCCAGAGGCTAAGAAAACTCGCCTGGCCTTGACGTTGCATGAAGACCAAGCGGTGTACGTGGTATTTAGGGTCTGCTGAACGAGCGAACATCTCACTTCCGACAAGGAATTCTGGTCTCTGAACGCGAATGCATGTGCAAGGATTTTGCAGTCAACGGCCAAAAAT
>NZ_BMOY01000040.1 GCF_014647315.1 Paenalicyclobacillus cellulosilyticus | reverse complement strand
ATCGTCTCCAGGTCGCGCATCTCACCCACTAAAATCACGTCCGGGTCTTGGCGCAACGCCGCACGCAGCGCGGGATCCACGGACTCCGGATCCGCCTGGTACTGGCTGTACAACTCCAGCGCGTAACCCAAATTGGGACCGTGGAAGTAGTGGAACAGCGCATCGCGGACAGGTGTGTTGGTTTGCGACACCACGACATCCTCCTCGCTCGTTCAGTCCTCGTCCGGCACAACCTGACCCGCACCGTGCACGAAAGGGCAGAGCATGGCAGGGACCCGCCATGCTCAATACCCTTTATCGCACCCATGGCTTCTATTCATCGCCAAGCTCGCGTATATTGTACATCAACCGGACGGGGGATGTGAAATCCAGGCAATCCGGACGTACCGGGTCATATCGAGGAAAGGGTGACCATAAACTGGTGGGCGAGGGCTGCGGATTGCCGGCCGCGGTCCCTTCCCCTCCCTCCTGGCGGCCACGGACCGAGCGGGAGGATATGAAAAGGGCAGGCGCACTAGCCTGCCCTTCGTATCTGCACGTGCAGCCGCCGTTCAGTGCGGCGCCACCCAAATGTACTGCAGCGGATCGAACGGGTAGTTCGGGTTGAGGAAGTAGTTCTTCACCCACGGCTGCACCGCGTACACCGCCGTATCATAGAAGAGCGGCACCCACGGCGCATCCTTCATGACCTGGATGGTCACCTGTCGATACAGCTTCATCCGCTCCACTTGATTGGTGTCGAACTGCGCCTTGTTCAGCCAGGCGTCGACCTGCTTGTTGCTGTAAAGCGTCGAGTTGTTCTGCGGCTGTTCGTTGGTGTTGAACAAGGTGTTCAAGAAGTCGGACGGATCCGGGAAATCTTGGATCCAACCAAGCAGGAACAGCGGCGTCTTGCCGCTCGCATTCAAATTCAGGAGTGTATCCCACTCGACCGGCCGCAGGTTCACGGTGACGCCGATTTGCTTGAGGTCGTTCTGGATGGATTCCGCGATCTTCTGCTGCGTCGGGGTGTTCTCATACCACAAGGTCGTCGTGAAGCCCTTGGCGAACCCCGCCTGCTTGAGCAACTGCTTCGCCTTCGCCGGGTCGTACTTGTAGTCGACATACTGCGAGAGGTTCGGTACGCGCCCGTCGATGCTTGGCGGCAACGGCTGATCCGCGATGGTGCCGCGGCCGTTCACCAACTGCAAGACCTTTTGCTTGTTGATGGCGTACTCGAGCGCCCGCCGGACCAAGACGTTGTCAAACGGCTTCGTCTTGACGTTCATGCCCAGGTAGCGTACCGCGTTGAGAGCCCGGGTTACCAAGTCTTTCTTCAGGTTCGGGTCGCTGATGAACTGCGGGTACACGGCCGGCGGGATACCCACCGTGCTGTTCCCCAACAGCGCGGTTTGCCCCTCTTGGAAGTGCATCCCGATGAGCTGCGGGTTTTTGGTCTCGGTGATGGTCACCTGATTGAGATACGGCAGCCGGTTGCCGTACCGGTCCTTCTGCCAGTAGTGCGGGTTGCGCACGAGCACGTACTGGTTCGGCGTCTTGCTCTTGAGCATGAACGGGCCGGTGCCCATGGCCTGCGTCGAATCAAACGCCGTGTCCCCGACCTTCTGGATGAACTTCATGTCGACCGCGTGCCAGAACTGGCTGACCACCTGCAGGAAGAACGGCTCCGGCTGGGTCAGATGCACGACCAGCGTGTACTTGTCCGGCGTGGTCAAGCCGGAGATCTTGTTCGCCTTGCCGTTGTGATACGCGGTGGACCCCACGATGAGTGGATCGAAATAGGTTTCAAACGGCGACTTGGTCTTCGGCGTCAAGATCCGTTGCATCTCGTCGACGAAGCTCTGGGCGGTCACCGGATCCCCGTTCCAGAACGTGACCCCCTTGCGGATGTGGAACGTCCACGTCTTCCCGTCCTTCGACTCGTTCCAGTCCGTGGCCAGCGCCGGTGCCACCTTGAACTGCACCGACTTGTACGCCACCTGCACCAGCGACTCGTACATCTCGTCGGTCAGTTCGGTCGAGGCCGTGTCGTACGCGCGCGGGATCGATGTCTTTGACGACCGCTGTCATGTCCAGCTGGATGCTGCCGCCGAGAACCGGTTTGCCGCTGTCGTTCGCCTTGGCCAAGGCACTGGTGCCCGCGCTGCCGATGAGCGAGCAGAGGAGCCCCGCGGATGCCAAGATGCCCGCTCCTTTGGTCCAGCCACGTGCCATTGTCGTTCCCCCTTTTCGTCCTGCTTGTTCCTTCCCTGCCGCGCGTGCGGACAGGGACTGGTGACCATGCCTGCCCTGTAAAGGATGGATCCCAGGCGTCTGTCTGCCTCACACCGTCTTCCGGCGGCGCCGCGCAATGTGTGTTCGGCCCGTCTGATCCTCGCCTCGTGGTTCTGCCACGGCCTCACCTGTCTCCGTCTATGAATTCTCCTGTGCGGTGACCTCAGCTCAGCTCCATTTCTCATGCTGTGTGGCTCATCTCCGCAGAGGCGTGCAAGACACAGACCCAGCACGCTGAAGATCCGGCGTGGGCTTCTGCCATCGCCCGCACCCGTTGGGCCGCCGGACACATCGCCCCCTGTCTGATGGAGAAAATGATGCACAAGCGGTATGCCGCGGCGTCAAAAATCCGGCCATCGGTGACCGCGCCGCATATCCCGATTCTACTCCTGTTTACTTCTTTCTTCAATTGCCTCTTTTTGGCGCAACTCATCCGCGTATCCGTGCCAGGACAAACACCATGCCATCCGGCACACCGTCCCGTTCGCACCGAAATGCATGGCATCCATCTTTCCTCAATGATCCGCGGGATTCTGGATCAGGTTGCGGGAATCCGACTCAAACCGTTCGACGAATGTCAAGATATCTTTCATGGGTTTGGGGCGACTCCACAAAAACCCTTGGCTGAGTTTCACTCCCGCCTCGGCCACGGCCTCGAAGTCGGGCCAAGATTCCACGCCCTCGGCGACCACCGCCTCGCCTCCGCCCGCATACTCGACCAACAGGTGCAGCAGCTTGCGCCGCGCATCCGATTGCGCGATGCCCTGGATGAGCGAACGGTCGACCTTGATAAAATGGGGCTCCAAATCCACGAGCGCGCGCAATCCTGCCCCGCCGATGCCCACGTCGTCGAGGGCGACGCGGATTCCGTATTCGTGCAGACGACGGATCACCTGGCGCAGCACCGGCGGATCGTACGCCAACCACTCCACAATCTCGATGACCACTTGTTGCGGAGACAGCGCGGCCTCGGCGAGCACACGTTCAATGTGATGAAAAAACGCGCTTTGGGTGAGGGTGCTCGGCAACACGTTGACGAACAGCGGCAAACGACGCTGTGCTTCCGGCAATCCGGCCACACCTTGCACCGCCAACCCGAAGGCCAAGAGGTCGGCTTCCACCATGTGGCCGCTCGTTGCAGCCCATTGAAACCACACCTGCGGCGGAACCGACTCCCCGCGCCAGTGCGGCCGGCTCAGTGCCTCACAGGCGAACACCCGCCGTGTTTGGTGACACACGATGGGTTGGTATACCACGTAAAGCGATTTCTCTTCCAAGATGGCCTGCATCTGGTCATCCGCGCCCACCGCCCGGTCACCGGCGTGTTGCGTGTCTAGGTTGTCATCCCGGCGACACATGCCCAACCCCTCGCCTTCTCCCGACAGTTTGCGGCAACCAGCGGTCCGCACAGGACCCCGCACCGCCCGGAGGGGTGCGTGGACGCAAAAAATGCGCAACCCATGCTGCCCGAGTTGCGCCATCCCGATTTCGTCCTTCAGGAACGCCGCAAACCGCGGCGGCAACCCGGCGATCATGGACGAACGCGGCGAACCAGCCGGTGTTCGTCTGTAGACCCGTGGCTTTGCGTCCCAGCGTTTCCACTGGTTTGCCCTTCAGTATCATGTTGTGACGCCCCCGCCCGGCACAGCGATTGCCGCTCGCCGGCAGGCGGCCGGCCGCACGGCGCTGCCGTGTGGGAAGACCGTGATTCCATTTCGACAAACGGGATAGAAATCCTCTCCGTTTGTCGACACGTTTCAGCATGGGAGCAAGACGAAACGAAGGGATGCACCACTCGGCGCTCGTTAAGGTTATCCGGCACGCGGCAGCCCGGCGGACACCAAAGAGCACCATGAGCGCGTTTGAGGCATGCGCAACGAGAGAGGTACGTGCGCGGCGGAGGGTGCGGAAACCCTCCGCCGTTCATTTGAGGACGTACACCTTGACGTGCTGGACGCCAAACTGCAGGGCTTCCTGCGTCGACACGGGCAGGTAAATGTCAATCCGGTTGCCAATGATGGCTCCGCCCTCATCAGTGGCATGGCCGATGAAACCGTCCGCAGGCAGCCCCGGAAAGTGATACCCGGTGATGTACAGCGTGGACCCAAGGGGAATCACATGCGGGTCCACCGAGATGGTGCCGAACTGCAACGGGTGGCCGAAGTAGTCACGCGCGCCGTACACGCCGTTGTCGTGCGCGGTGTACGCTGTCGCGACGGCGTCGATGGCCTTCGCATACGGCAAGGGCTGCCCGTTGGGGCCCGGCACCACGGGTCCGTCGCTGACCACAGCTTGGCTCCCGGAGCGCCCGGACAAGCTGACGTGCGTTTTCACCAATTGTGCCGCCAGCGCCTTGACCTTCTGCGTTCCCGCCGACTGTTGCGATCCCGCCGCACCGCCAGGCAAAACCAGCCGTTGGCCAGGCCGCAGGTGCATCGCGTCCACACCCGGATTGCATTTCACGATGGCGGCGACCGTCACGTGGTGCCGCACCGCGATGGACCACAGCGTGTCACGCGGCTGCACCGTATAGAGGACCTTCTGCACGGGGGAAGCCTTGGCGGATTTCGCCTTCGTGGATGTCTTGCGCGGTGCGCTGCCAGGGATGTTCAGCTTCAGGCCCGGGTAGATGTTCAGCGGGTCCACCTTGGGATTGGCTTTCTCCAACGCCGAAACCGTGGTGTGAAACCGCCGTGCCAGAGACCAAAACGTATCATGTTCCTGAGCCGTGTACGTCATGGCAAACGACGGTGTCACACCGGCCAGACACGTCACGGCAAACGACAAACCGACCGCAGAATGACGCATTCGCGATGGCAACAAGGAATCCTCCCTTTGTTTGCTTCCGAGGTTAGTTGTCGGGTGCGGATTGCGGAGACAACCCGGTGCGCAGCATTGCTGCGCAACTTAACCCCAAGGCCGCGCGGGCTCAAGAAAGCCGCAGCACGACCAAAAGCCGCCGGAACGGCAGCCACATCCCCCGTACTTCGGCGACCGCCGAAGATTCAGCTTGATCCTCTTACCTCGCTACGCTGGCAACGATAAAACTATGGGAGGTATTATAGCGATAGATGCTCCCGTATGCAACCTGCTTGTTGCATCCGTCCGCATAGGGTATGTCTTCCATCCGCCTGCCCGCTCCCATCACCGAGTACGGGTGAGTTCCGTCTGCGTCTCCCCTTCGTTCCGCGTACGTTCCGTCCAGCGTGCTGTCCACGGTCCGGTCGCCGGCAGGATGACCTCCACCGTCGTCCCTCGCCCTTCCTCACTCGCAATGCACAGGTGTCCACGGTGGGCCTCGACAATGCGCCGGCTCACCATCAGTCCCAACCCGGTGCCCTTCTCTTTTGTGGTATAAAACGGTTCCCCGAGCCGCGCCAACCGTTCGGGCGACATGCCCGCCCCCTGGTCTACGATGCGCACCACCACGCCCTCATGGCGCGGTTGCAACACCACATGCACCATCCCTCCTGCCGCCGACGCTTCCAAGGCGTTCTGGAGGATGTGGATGAACACCTGCTTGAGGCGATGGACGTCGCAGACGACCTGCGGGACCGGGCTGTAGTCGCGACAGATGCGGACATTTCTCATCAGCGCCTGCGTGTCGAGAAGGGCGATGACGTCGTCGAGCACCTGCGCCAGATCGTGGGTTTGCCATACGGCGGGCTGCGGACGGGCGAGCAGCAGGAACTCTTGGACGATCCGCTCAATGCGCCGCAACTCCGCATCCATGATCTCCAAGTGTTCCGGCTTGACAGGACGAGCGACCCGCAGCAACTGGACAAACCCTTTCAGCGTGGTCAAGGGGTTGCGGATTTCATGGGCGATACCCGCCGCCAACTGGCCCACCACCGCCAGCTTCTCCGCCTGTTGCATGAACGCTTCTGCGCGCTTCCGGTAGGTGATGTTGCGGACGATCCCGCAAAAACCGACGGGAACCCCGCCCTCGCCGCGGACCACGGTCCGGGAGATTTCCAGGTCCAACACCTTGCCGTCCCGGCGTTGAAACGTCAACCCGTACGCCTTGATGGGGTCGTCCCATCGGTACTGGCGCTCCAGGTCACGCATCGCCGCGACATACGCCCTGCGCCCCAACACCTGCCGGATGGTGGACTGCTGCAGCTCCTCCGGCGAGTAACCCAGGATGTCGCACAACGAAGGATTGAAGTAACGGAACCGGCCTGTCCAATCGACTTCATAACAGCCGTCGTGAATACTGTTGAACAACAACGTCAGGGTCGCGAGTTGCTCCCGCACGGACCGCTCTTCGTACCGCGGAAGCGTGCACGCGTGGTGTCTCACCTGGGTATCCCTCTTTGAACTCGTTTCAAACAGGTTTCACTTCGTCATAGATTCTGAAAATCCTCCTCTCGCCCATCCTTTGTTTGCTGCAAAGGAGGGGAGGCGGATGGGGAGGCGCGCTTCGCGCTTCGCGTTTCGCGCTTCGCGTCAACGGGCGTTCTCTGGCACCGTGTACGCGGGCGACTGGCTCCAATCGGCCGGGACCTTCATGTCTTCCCACTGGTCTTTCGGAAAATATTCGTGATGCTCTTTGAAATACGTATCGAACAGCTGGCGGGCGATGGGCGCCGCCGTCGTCGCGCCATAGCCCGCGCCGGGCACCATGACGGCGACCGCCACCTGCGGATGGTCGTAGGGTGCATAGCCGATGAACACCGAGTTGTCCACCTGCCGGCCGCCGATGGTGATTTGCGCCGTCCCCGTCTTCCCGGCCGCTTTGTAGGGCGTCCCGATGAAGGCTCCGTACGCCGTGCCGCTCGGGTCGTTCACGGCGCCGTACATGCCGCGGTGGACAATGTCCCAATACTCGGGCTTGGCCTGGATGCGCCCGAGCACCTGCGGGTGAAACACGAACAAGGGTTTCGCCTTGCCCGGCAGCCGGGTGTTCGGCGGGTACACCTTGTCGAGCAGGTGCGGCTGCAGGCGGACCCCGTTGTTGGCGATGGTCGCCACGTACTGCGCCAGCTCAATGGGGGTGAATTCCTGCGACTGGCCGATGCCGGCGTAGGCGAGATCGGCCGGGGAACCGTAGTTGACGTAGTAGCCCTGTTTCCGGATGGCATCTTGCGCTGCCTGCAGGTCATACGGCACGCGAATGTATCCTTGACGCGCGTCCTCGATGTAGAACCGGCCCGGTTGCTCGTTCGGCAAATCGATTCCGGTCAACTGGCCGAGGCCGAACGCTGCCTCGCCGCCGAACAGCGCATTGATGCCCCGGGCAAAATCCGTCTCCAACCACGTCTGGTAGTCCTTTCCGTGATCCGGCCCGCCACCCGATGCGTCCGTGCTGCCGAACCACTTGCCGAACCACAGCCCCACTTCGTAGAAAAACGTGTCGCACGACACCGTGATGGCCTTCACCGGATCCACCCAGCCGTGGCCGTCGTCGTCATGCACGGTGGACAAGCCAATCCGGGTGATGTAATGGTCGTAAAAGCCTGTTTTCGGCGTGATGACACCTTCCTTCAGGGCCGTGAGCAGGTTGGCCGGCTTGACGGTGGAGCCCGGGTAAAGCGGACTCTGGATGGCGTGGTTCATCTCCGCGCTCGATTGGGAGAGATACGGTAAGTGCTTCGTATATGCTTCGCCGGAAAGCATCCAATTGGGGTCGAAGTAGGGATAGCTGACCATCGCCAACACGCCGCCGGTGCGGACGTCGAGCATGACCGCGGCCGCGTTGTACACGTTGTTGGTGCCGGCATTGACCTTCTGCACCGCGTCCATCACCACCTGCTGCGCCACCGCCTGCAGGTGGCCGTCGAGCGTCAATTGCAAGACTTTCCCCGGGACAGGTGCCGGGTCGTACCCGAGGACCTTGAGCGGCACGAACTGGTTGTTGGTTTGCACCACCTCGTAACCGACCTGACCCTGCAGCAGGCGCTCGTACTCCTGCTCGATGCCCGTCTTGCCGACAATTTGGTTCTGCAGATAATGCCACTTTTTGTATTGCGACAATTCCTGCGGACCGATGCTTCCCACATAGCCCAGCACCTGTCCGGCGAGATCGCCAAACGGGTAGACCCGTTGCCCTTCCGGAACAATGTTGACGCCAGGCAGCTCCGACTTGTGCTCTTCGATGAACGCCAGCTGTGCATTCGTCACGCCCCGGAACAGCGGCACTTGCGCCTGGTCTTGGTTCTGTTGGATCGCCTCCAGGATTTTGGCTGCCGTCGTATGAAACGCCGGCGCCAAGCGGCGGGCGATGGCCGCGATGTCCTGTCCGCTGCCGGGCGGCAGTTTCGTCAGGTAAATGCTGAACGACGGCTTGTCGTACGCCAGGATGTTCCCGCCTGCATCGTAGATCCAGCCCCGTGCCGGAAGCACCGCCATCCGGCTGAGCATCGTGGTGCTGGCGATGGTGCGGAACTCGCTGCCTTTGGCAATTTGCAAATACCCGAGCCGGGCGATGAGCGCCGACATGGCGCAGAACACCATCCCGTAGAGGACGCCTGTCCGCGCCACCACCTGCCGCCGGTGCGCTTCGGCCACCGGCATGTCGGGCTGCAGCGCCTGGGTGTTGCGCCGTTTTTTGGCTTGTTTGCTTTTTGTCCTGCGCCACTTCACGATGGACACGCCTCCTCACACAGGCATCCTATCACGGCCGTCCCGCGGCGACCAAGTGGACGCAGGCCAACATGAGGTCAACCGGCCCCGGGGGCGCGGCCGGTCTGCCCGTTTCCCGCCCACGCGGCCTGAACCGCTTGCCAAAACGACGCGTCCTCGGCGCCCAAGTGCCACACCGCCATCCCGGCCAGTCCGTACGTCTGCACCAGGCGGGCCACGGCGGCGATGCTTCGCGCGTCCTCAAACCACACCGTGTGCCGTTGCCCCTTTGCATCCGTGTAGGTGAACCACGGCGTCTGCGATCGCGCCTCCCAACGGACCTGCGCCCCGTGCGCACGGGCGAGTTGTTGCGCCTGTGCCATCGAAACCTCCGCGGCCGAAGACCCGCGCCAATCGTATCCGTACGCCGCGGCGCCGACGAGGAGTTTGCCAGCCGGAATCTCTTGCAACGCATACTTGATCACCCTGTCCGTGTTCGTCCAGTCGCTCACCGGCCCGGGCCGGCTGCCTGGGGTGTGCTCATCGTACGTGATGAGCATCACGCGGTCCGCGGCTGCCCCGAGCGCGGCGTAGTCGTACGCGCTGCCCACATCCGGGGTATCCCGCTCCGGCAAGCACACCAGCACGGACAGCCCGGCCTGCTGCGCCGCCGCGTGCAGGCGGCGGACGAACGCGGTCAGCATCGTGCGGTCACGGCCGGGCAGGTTTTCGAAATCGACCACCACGCCGGCGGCGTGGCAACGCTTGGCGACCTGCACCACCTCGGCCACCACCGCCTGTTGTTGCGCCGCGGTGGCCAGCAGTTGCTCGACGAGAGCTGGATCGGGCTGGCCCGCCGCCTGGCTGTAGTTGCCAAGCACCAAGTACGGCGCCACCCCGGCGCGCAAGGCGGCGTCCCATGCCGCCGCTTCCGCCGGGGCGGCGGACTGGATGGTGGCGAGCCACGACGTCCCGTCCGCTTGCCTGCGCACCGCGGCCACCCCGGCAGGCAGGTCGCGGTAAAACGGAAACGCCGTAAATCCCACCGCGTCGAGCCATGCCTTGTGCTGGAGCAGATCGTCCTGCTGCACGGTGTACGGCGGGTCCGAAGTGTTGAAGAACAAGAGCCACGGCGGTGCCGTCCGCACCGGCGGCGGGGGTGTCAGCCACTGTTGCCGCTGTGGCGGATGCGCCATCACCTGGTTGGCGTGCGCCACCGCGGCGGCAAATGCGGCGCGCGTCATGGTCCCCTGCGGTTGGAACGCATGCGCGGTGACGGGCGCCATGAGGCGGTTGGCGATCACGCTGTTCACCACCATCTGCTGGTCCACGGGCACGCCCTGCATGTCGGTCAACGGGAACGGCCGGACGTACGAGAAGGCGTTGAGGCCGTAGTACTTCGCCAGGAGCAACGCGAGGAAGAGGCGGGACGCGGACTGGTGAAACGACGGGATGGCGGCGGGATCGATCAGATGGTGCCGCACCGCCCAGGCGATGTACGGCACCACCGGCGTGCTTGCCGGCCGGCCGTCGGCCGCCCGCGGCACAACGGACGCCTGAGCCCCTGCCGCCGTGCCCGCACCTGCCTGCGCGTCCGCCCCTGCCGTCCTTCCCCCGGCCGGCAGGATGTCGGAGCGGTAGGACAACAGCATGGCGATGGCGTCCTCGACGCGGACCGGATCGTTTGGTGCGACATGCGCGTCGACGGCGTCCGGCGGCAGCTTCGCGAGCATCTGCGCCGCGCGCGGCCGCAGCGCCGGCACCTTCAGCAGCGCGGTCAGGTGCACCCGCGCCTTGGCGAACGCCCGTACCTTGGCATTCGCCTCGCAGTTGGCAAGCCCCCAGATGGCGTACGGGCTCGCCGGGTCAACCTGAAGCTGGCGGCGAAACGCCGACTCCGCCGCCTGGAACCGGCCCTGCTGGTAATACCCCCATCCGAGCACGTTCCAGACGGCTTCATCTTTGGGATTGAGGCGCGCCGCCCGCAGGAGTACCGGGACGGCTTTGACAAAGTCGCGCACCGCGAGCAGGGCGCCCTCTTCGTACACCGGCGCCTCCCACCGGGGTGCGAGGCGCGCCGCCGCGGCAAAGTCCTGCAGCGCTGCGTCGGGGTGAGTCCTTTTTTCCGCCAACCCCTTTTGATAGAGCGCCACCGCCTGCGCCGGGACGGCGTCGGCGCTGGCGAACCACGCCAGCGGCTGCGCGGCGGACGCGCCGGTGAGCCACGTGGCACCGGCCACCACGCCCGTACACAGGCGCCGCCGAGTGCGCGCGGACCACAGGCCGCGCCGCATGCCATGGCCGTGCGCGCATTGTTCTTCCCGCAGCGTTCCTGTTCCTTTCCGGGAATGACCCCGGAGATCCTCCATCCTCGTCATGACCTCGTCAGCTCCCTCCGCGCCTTTCCCTGTATGAGGTTCTCATCGTGCCCTCCAGGCGTTCCTCGCATGGGTTCCCCCGCGTCCCGCTCCGTGGCGCTCCTTCCCATTGTATCTGCTCGCACCTGTGTTTCCGGACAGGTACAATGGGAAGGTATCCAACCCTGGATCCGGTTCGCAAAGCAAGGTGAAATCCCTCTTGGCGAACCAACAAGCCATGCAAGGGAGAGACACGGCGTTGGCGACAGAAACACAGGCTGGAACCGAGGTCAGGCGTGGCCAGCGCGGCGTGATGGCGGTCATTCTTGGCTCGCTCACCGCGCTGGCACCCTTGTCCATCGACATGTACCTGCCCGCCCTGCCGCTGTTGACGCGCGACCTGCATGCCAGCCCGGCGACGGTGCAGCTGAGCCTGACGTTTTGCCTGCTCGGGCTTGCGTTCGGACAACTCATCGCCGGTCCGGTGAGCGACGCCCGCGGCCGGCGCGGCCCGCTGCTCGTGGGCCTGGCTGTATACGCCCTCGCCTCTGTGCTGTGCGCCTTCACCGCGTCCGTCTGGCTGCTCATCGGGCTGCGCTTCCTGCAAGGGTTGGCCGGGGCGGCCGGCATCGTGATTGCGCGGGCGGTGGCGCGCGACCGCTATGCGGGCCTCGAACTGACGCGGTTTTATGCCTTGCTGATGCTCGTCAACGGTGCCGCGCCCGTCCTGGCGCCTGTCATCGGCGGCCAGGTGCTCCGCTTCACCCGTTGGCACGGTGTCTTCGTGGTGCTGGCCGCACTCGGCGCCGCGATGTGGCTCGGCGTGGCGGCCGGGTTGCCGGAAACCCTGCCGCGGGAGCGGCGTTCGGCAAGCGGGATCCGTCCGATTCTGTCCACGTTCGGCGGGCTGTTGCGGGATGGGGTGTTTCTCGGCTACGTGGTCACACAGAGCCTGGTGTTCGCCGCCATGTTCGCGTACATCTCGGGGTCGTCGTTCGTCTTTCAGGAGGCGTACGACGTGACGCCGCAAGCGTACAGCCTCATCTTCGCGGCCAACGGCATGGGCATCGTCCTCGCGGGGCAGGTGACCGCCCGCCTCGCACCCCGGTTCGGGGAGCGGAAACTGCTGACAGCCGGCGTGATGACGGCCGCGGGCGGCGGGCTTACGCTGGCACTCACGCTCACACTGCACCTTCCCGTCTTCGCCGTCGTGCCGCCGTTGTTTGTGGCCATCGCCAGCGTCGGCATGGTCAGCACATCGAGCATGTCGCTGGCGATGCAGCGGTACGGACACGCTGCGGGCAGCGCGTCGGCGCTCCTCGGCGTCTGCCAGATGACCATGGGGGCCCTGGTGGCGCCGTTGCCGGGCCTCGGCGGCGCGGATGCAGGTCCTGCGATGGGCTGGACGGTGGCAGCGTGCGACTTGGCGGCGGCGCTGTGCATCGTATGGCTCATCCGAATGCGGACCGCACGCTGAGACCCACGGACCGCCGGTATCCAAAAAAACGAATAGTCACACGAATAGAAAATCGTCACGCGAATGATACAAGTACGTCACCCAACATGCTAGAATGGTACATGGATGACCTTGGGCTTGCGGCATCAGCTGTCTCCCCGGCGCAGGCAGCCGCGCCGCGCACAAAGGAGTGAATGCGCATGCAATACCGCTTTCTCGGCAAGACGGGCTTGTTGGTC
Source organism: Paenalicyclobacillus cellulosilyticus (assembly GCF_014647315.1). Lineage (GTDB taxonomy): Bacteria > Bacillota > Bacilli > Alicyclobacillales > Alicyclobacillaceae > Alicyclobacillus_J > Alicyclobacillus_J cellulosilyticus. Next base: position 8,584 of record NZ_BMOY01000040.1, on the reverse strand, counting down.
AGCGAGTTGTGCCTCGGCGCCATGACGTTCGGCCGCGAGGCGGACGAGGCCACCAGCTTGCAAATCCTCGACCGGTTCGCGGATGCCGGCGGCAACTTCATCGACACCGCCAACGTGTATTCGCGCGGGGTGTCCGAGGAAATCGTGGGCCGCTGGTTGAAAGGAAAAAACCGGGAAGATTTCGTGATCGCGACGAAGGTGCGGTTCGCGATGGGGGAAAAGCCCAACGACGTCGGCCTCTCCCGCAAGCACATCATGGCGGCCGTCGAGGCCAGCCTGCGCCGGCTCGGCACCGATTACATCGATCTCTATCAGGTTCATGCCTGGGACCCGAAGACGCCGCTCGAGGAGACGCTCAGCACCCTGAACGATCTCGTCCGCCGCGGCTGGGTCCGCTACATCGGCGCGAGCAACTTCCGCGCCTGGCAGCTGCAGAAGGCCATCGACCTGTCCCGCCAACACGGGTGGGAAGCGTTCGTCAGCCTGCAACCGCAATACAACCTGCTCTGCCGCGCCACGGAGTACGAGCTTTTGCCCTTGTGCGAGGCGGAAGGTCTCGGTGTCATTCCGTGGAGCCCGCTGCGCGGCGGCTGGCTGAGCGGCAAGTTCCGCCGCGGCATGACCGCCCCGCCGGAAGACAGCCGGATTGCCCAGGCGGAGCGCCAAGGCTGGAGCGAGGCGTGGACTCGGTACAACAACGAGTTCACATGGAACGTGTTGGACGCCTTGCACGAGGTGGCCCGCGAAGTCGAAAAGACGCCGGCGCAGGTGGCCATCAACTGGCTCCTGCAGCGCCCGGCGGTCACCGCCCCCATCATCGGCGCCCGCAACCTAGAGCAGTTGGAGGATAACCTGGGTGCCAGCGGTTGGGCCTTGCCGCCGGAGGCCGTCCGGAAGCTCGACGAAGCCAGCCGGCTGCCGGTCAGCTACCCGTACGACGACGCGGCCGAGCGGCAACAGCGGGCCGGGCGGGCGTAACGTGCGGCCGTTACCCCTTGGCGGCCATGTCCGCCGCCATCTCCCGCTCCAGCCGCCACATCTGCGCATACCAGCCACCGCGGGCGATGAGCTCGCGGTGCGTGCCGCGCTCGATGATCCTTCCGCCACGAAGCACGACAATCTCGTCCATCCGCTCCATCCCCGCGAGGCGGTGCGTGACCCACACCACCGATTTTCCTGCCGCGGCCGTGAAAAACGCCTCGATGAACGCCTGCTCGGTCACGCTGTCGAGCGCGGACGTCGGCTCGTCGCACAACAGGATGGGCGCGCCGGCCAACAGGGCGCGCGCCAAGGCCAGCCGCTGCCGCTCCCCGCCGGAGAGCAACGCCCCCGTCTCACCGATGACGGTGGCATAGCCGTCCGGCAACCGGGCGATAACGTCGTACACCTGTGCAATGCGCAGCGCCTGCTCCAACTCCTCCCGGCTCGCATCCGGTTTGGCCAGGCGCAGGTTGTGCTCCACCGTGGTGTGAAACAGGTACCCCCGCTGAGGGACCACCGCCATCATGGCGCGCACATCCTCCGCCGGCCACGCCCGCAACTCGCGGCCGGCGAGCGTGATCGATCCCGCCTCGTACGGCAGAAAACCGAGCAACACATGGAGAAACGTCGTCTTGCCTGCCCCGCTTTCGCCGACGATGGCCAAGCGCTTGCCAGGGTCAAGGTCCACATCCACATCCTTCAGCACATACGGTTCCCCGGGCCCATAACGGACGCACAGCCCCCGCACGCGCAGCGCCGGCACGCCTGCCCCGCCCCGCCGGTTCGCCGCATGCACCTGCGCGGCTGCAGCGGCAACGGCCGCCGGCGTCGCCACAGGCGCCGTCTTGCTCGCTGCAACCGCAGTTTTATCTGCAGGCTCCGCTGCCAGTGCCACCGCGCGCGCCGCAGCAAGGGACGCCCCAGGCGCCTCCGCGGGCGCATCCCACTGCGCCAACCGCAGCAACCGCTCCCCGGCCGCCACCACCTGGGCAAACTGTTGAAACGCAGCAGGCAAAGCCGCCACCGCCTCGAAGCTGGCCAGCGCACCGAGCGCGATGGCCGGCAACAGCACGCCGGCGAGGCGGCCATGGCTGAACATCTGCATCCCCACCCAGAGCACGGCGGCCATGGTCGCCTGGGTGACGAACACAAACAGGCCGTCCGACGCGCCCTGCAGCCATCCCTGCCGCGCCTGCTCCCGCTGTTCCTTCCGCTCCAAGCGCTCGAGCTCGGCGAGCACCGCGGCGGTGCGCGCCGGCAACGCCCCGTCGAGCAACCCGCGCAACAGTTCGTCCGCAGCCGACATGCGTGCCGACCGCACGGCGTCCAACCGCAACTGCCCCCGCCGCGTCCAACGGTGCGTCCACCACGGCACCGCCACGGCGGCGGTCAACGCGCCGAACCCCCACGCCACAGCGAGCCACGGTCCGTAACGCCCGAGCCACGCCAGCATCCCGAGACCCACCAGCACGCCGACCAGCGGCGGGAAGAACGCCCGCAGGTACAGGTGCTGGAGCCTGTCCACGTCCGCCACGGCCGCATCCAGCACCTCCGCGCTGCGGCGGTCGGCAAGCAGGCGATGATTCGGCTCAATCCGTTCGTACAGCCACACCCGCAAGCCCGCGAGGATGTGAAACGTCACGTCATGGGAGACGAGCCGCTCCAGATAGCGGAATGCGGCGCGCGCGAGCCCGAAAAACCGCACCCCGACAATCGGCACCCATAAGAGCAAAATGGTGGGTGGCCGCAACGCCGCGGCGGCGATGAGGTAGCCGGAGGTGGCCATCATGGCCACGCTCGCGGCCACGGTGAGAAACCCTAAACCCACCGCGATCGCGGCCCGCCCGGCCACCGGGCGCAGGAACCTGACCAGGATGGCCACCGTGGACCATGCGTGCGCCCGCAACCTGCGCTCCCTCCGGTCATTCACGGTGCCGCCATCTCCTCTCCGAGGTAGGTTGTGAACAGGCGGTGGTAGACGCCGTGGCGCGCCATGAGCTCAGCGTGCGTCCCGGTCTCGGCGACGCGCCCGCCGTCCATGACGACGATGCGGTCTGCCTGCATGGCGAGGCCGAGGCGGTGAGCGACCACCAAGGCCGTGCGCCCCCGCAGCCATCCTTGCAACACCTGCTCCAAAGCGCGTTCCGTCTCGATGTCCACATCCGCGACCGGTTCGTCAAAGAGGACGACCGGGCCATCCTTGAACACCGCCCGCGCGAGCGCCAGCCGTTGCCGCTGCCCGCCGCTCAAGCGGACCTCCTCGCCGGCCAGGTATGTGTCGTAGCCGCGGGGCAAGTCCTGGATGAAACGATCGGCCAGCGCGACGGCACACGCCCGGCGCACCCGCTCGTCCGCCGGTTCAGACTCCGCCGCTTCAGACTCCGCCTGGGACTCACCGCCGCCTGCCAGGCGGACGTTGTCCGCGACCGTGCCGTGAAAAAATTGGGGGTGCTGGGGCAGGTAGCTCACCTGCTCCCGCCACCAGGAGAGATCGAGTTCCTGCAGCGGGACGCCGTTTATCCGCACCTCGCCCTGCCGCACGCGCAGGTATCCGAGCAGAACGTCGAGCAGGGTGCTCTTGCCGGCACCGCTCGGGCCGACGATGGCCACCGTCTCGCCGGGCTCCACGGTCAGGCAGACGTCGGTCAGCGCATCCCGGTTGGCCCCAGGGTAGCGGGCGGTGACGTGATCAAACTCAATCCGGTAGCCGCGATGGGACAGAGGGAGCCGGCGGCCCTGGCCAGCGGCCGCCAAACCCGGGGGTTTTGCTTCCAGCACGGCCAGAATGCGCTCCAAGACGCTCACCCCGTCACGGCCGGCATGGAATTGGGCACCGACCGTGCGGATGGGGAGATAAAACTCAGGTGTCAAGAGCAAGAGCGCGAAGGCGCGCGCAAAATCCATCTTGCCGGAGACGAGCCGCAAACCGAGTGACACCGCGACCAGCGCCGTGCTGATCATCGTGAACAGTTCCATGACCAGCGCCGACAAAAACGCAATCCGGAGCGTCCCCATCGTCGTTTTGCGGTACTCGTCGGTGATCTGCCGGATGATGCCGATTTGCGCACGGCTGCGGCGAAACACCTTCAGTGTCCACAAGCCGCGCACCACGTCGAGGAAGTGGCCGCTCAACCACGCCAAGGTCCGCCATTGGCGATCCGTCGCCTTTTGCGCCGATTTGCCGATGAGGATCATGAGCAACACAAGCAGCGGCGCGGTCAGGGCGAGGACGAGGGCGGTGATCCGGTCCGCTGCGGCCGCGTACGCAAAGACGGAGGCCGGGATGAGCGCAGAGAGCGCCACCTGCGGCAGGTAGCGCGCGAAATACGTGTCCAGGTGCTCCATCCCGTCCGTGACCAGATGCAACCATTCCCCGGCCCGCTGCCCGCGCAGATACACGGGGCCGAGTTCAACGAGCTTGCGCAGCACCATGCCGCGCAAGCCGGCCTTGACCTCTGCGGCCATCCGGATGGCCGCCCCTTGGCTGCCCGCCGCGAGCAGCCCGCGCAGCGCGAACAATCCGATCAGCGCCATCCACCACGGCAACAAACGGGACGGCGGCGTCCCGGCGAGAAACACCTCCTGGACGAGGCGGGCGAGCAGCGCCGCTTGGGCGATGACCAAGCCGCCCGCCAGCCACCCGAGACCCACCGCCAACCACAGCCATCTTTGGGCATTGCGCGCGTAGCGAAACCACACCCGGTTCATCCGCTCGCACACCTTCCCATCCACGTGCCGGATGGACACGGACCCGCCATCAGTATTCCAACCGTTCCACTGCCCGGATCCGTTGGCGGAACACCCAGTAGCTCCACGCTTGGTACGCGAGCACGAACGGGACGATGGTGAGCGCGATGATGGTCATCACCTTGAGCGAGTACGGGTTGGAAGCCGCGTTGTAGATGGTCAGGCTCCAGGCCGGATTGAGCGAGCTGACCATCACGCGCGGGTACAGGTCCATGAACACCGTGATGGTGGAGAGGACGATGGTGAGACCGGTCATGAAAAACGCCCACCCGTCCCGTTTGGCGCGGATGAAGAATTGCACCGAAAACAGGGACAGTCCGGCGAGGATGGGCACAGCACCGGGATCGATCCCGTGGCGGGTGAACATGTCGGTCTCGAAGTAGCTGAGCACCACGAACAGGAAGGTGAGTACCGTCGCCCAGGCGCCGACCCCCATGGCGACAGCGCGCGCCCGTTCCCGGAGCACGCCGTCGGTGCGCAGTGCGATGAACAAGGCGCCGTGGAGCAGGAACAACAGCACCACGCTCACACCGCCCACCAAGGCGTACAAACTGATGAGGTCCCAGAACGTGCCGACATAGTTCATGTGCGCGTCGATGGGCACGCCGCGCATGAGGTTGGCGAGCGCAATCCCCCAGAGGAGCGGCGGCACAAGGCTGCCGAAGAAAATCACCCAATCCCACGTCCGGCGCCAGGCGGGGCTTGACAGTTTGCTGCGGAACTCGAACGCCACGCCGCGCCCGATGAGCGCCAACAGCAACAGGAACAACGCGATGTAAAAACCGCTGAACAACGTGGCATACCAGTTGGGAAACGCGGCGAACATGGCGCCCCCCGCCGTGATGAACCAGACTTCGTTGCCGTCCCAAAACGGGCCGATGGTGTTGATGAGGACACGCCGTTCGTCGTCCGTCTTCCCGAGCCACGGCACCAACATGCCCACGCCGAAGTCGAACCCCTCGAGGAAGAAAAACCCGATGAACAACACCGCGATGATCATAAACCACAGGGTGTTCAACGACATCCGCCCGCACCTCCTTGGCGTTCACAACATTCCCCGCGCCGCGGGTCACAGCGGCGCCACGTTCAACTGCACAGCATCGCTGGCCTCATCCTCCGGTTCCGGTCCACGGCGGACAAAGTGGACGAACAGATACACGTCCGCCGCCGCCAGCACGCCGTACACGACGGTGAACCCCAACAGCGTCAACAACACCTGTCCTGCCGGAACGGTGGGCGAAACCCCGTCTTTGGTCAATTGCAGGCCGTAGACCACCCAGGGTTGGCGGCCGATTTCCGTCATGATCCAACCGGCCGTGTTGGCGATGTACGGCAGGGCGATGGCCGGTATCATCCAACGCAGATAACGCCGGCTTTGCTCCAACTTATCCCGGATGAGCGCGAACACCCCGTACAGTGCGAGGCCAATCATTGCAAATCCGGCAAACACCATGATGCGAAAACTCCAGAACGTGGTTCGCACAGGCGGAATGTAATTGCCCGGCCCGTACTTCTGCTCCAATTGCGCCTGGAGCTGGTTGATCCCCGGCACGCGGCCGTGGATGCGGTTGTACGCCAAGATGCTCAAGGCATCCGGAATCTCAATCTCCCACGTATTCCGGTGCCTGGCCGTGTCAATCCCGGCGACGACCGTCCACGGAGCCTCATCGGGGCTGGTGTTCCACAAGGCTTCCGACGCTGCCATTTTCATCGGCTGCGCCACCATGAGGTACTGCGCCTGGTCGTGGCCGACCACCGCCACCAGAATGCTGCTGACAACCGCCGCGACGATGCTGATGGCGAACGACCGCCGAAAGACGTCGAGCGCCCGGCGGCGGAGCAGATAGTACGCGCTGATCCCGGCGACGAAAAACGCGCCGGTCGCGATGGCACCCAACCACACGTGCGGAAACTCCCACCACAACTGCTCGTTGCCGATGAGCTGACCGAAGCTCGCCATCTCCGCATGGCCGTTGCGCAGGACGTATCCGACCGGGTGTTGCATGAACGCGTTGGCCGTCAAGATCCAAAACGCGGAGATGGTCGTGCCGATGGCCACCAACCAGATGGATGCCAGATGCACGCCTTTGGAGAGCTTGTCCCATCCAAACAACCACACGCCGAGGAAGGTGGACTCCAAGAAGAACGCGAGCAACGCCTCAATCGCGAGCGGCGCGCCGAACACATCGCCCACAAACCGCGAGTAGTTCGACCAGTTCATGCCGAATTGGAACTCTTGCATGATGCCGGTGACGACGCCGACGGCAAAGTTGATGAGGAAGAGCTTGCCCCAAAATTTGGCCATGCGCTTGTAGGTTTCGTCTTTTTTCACCACGTAGAGCGTCTCCATGAACGCGATGAGGAACGCCAGTCCAATCGTGAGCGGCACGAAAAAGAAGTGGTACACGGTGGTGATGCCGAACTGCCAGCGCGCCAAGATGAGGTTATCCACGCATCCCGCCCCCCTTTTGCCTTCATGGATAAGTGTTTCCTTCTCCTGATGTCTGATGCGAAGGTTCGTCGATCATGATTGCCGTATTTTCTATAATTGTTTTTTATTTTAACTCATCGGCGATGCTTAGCATGGTCAGAGTGAGTCATTCTTTTCTTGCGAAGTGAACTAGTGCAAATGGACCCCAAGCGTCCGTTTGGGTGTCGCAATACGAGGAAACAATGGAAGACGGACTCACAGGTGGAACACCCTATCTGAACGGCCTGTACGGTGAGGTGAATACATGCGGTCCACCCAAAAGACGACTCAGAAGCTGGTGCAGGCCCTGCAACATGGCTTCGACGTCATTGTACGCCCGGTACCTGAGGTGGGCGTGGACGTGGTGTACGTGTCTACCATTGCGGATCTGACACGTGTTGAGGAACGCCTGCTCGGTCCTATCCTCCGAGCGCACACGCGGCCAGGGCGCGACCTGGAGACTTGGCTGCAAAACACCTTGCAACTGGGGGAGCTCACGCGCGCCCAGTCAGTGGATGACGCCGCGTGTGCATTGCTGGAAAGCCACGCGGTCATATGCACACCACGGCATTACTTTGTCGTGAACGTGCAGGGCCCCCGCCGCCGCACGCCCGAAGAACCGGCGGCTGAGATTGCCATTCGCGGCCCGCGCGACGGTTTTACCGAATCGATTGAGACCAATGCGTCGCTTATCCGTACCAGACTGCGCGATCGCCAACTGGTCTTGGAAACGTTCATTATCGGCGACCGGACGCGGACAAAGGTCTTGCTGGCGTACATCGCGGATGGTAGTGTCCCGTCAAGTGGTGTAATTTCACCGTTTGTGTCTAGTTTGTGACGTCGTTGACTTTGCCCCGCCAGGGGAGTTTGTCGACCGTCGTCGCTCCGTCAAGGGGCGCTGCGCTCGTCCTTGTGGACGCCCTTGACGTCGCTCCTTCCGGTCGAATTTGGGCATCTAGGGGGCAAAGCCAGGGTTTGCGTGCCGCATACCACGCCACCTCCTCATCGCTATTTCTGCAGCACCGCCTCTGCTGTCAGCAGTGTTTGGTCTGGCTTTAATCTCGCCATGGACTCCAGGCTGAAGTAGCGCCGGGATACCACCCACTCCTCGTGCTGCTCTTGCAGTATGGCTCCCATGAGACGCAGTACGGCGTCCCGGTTTGGGAAGATTCCGACGACATCCATTCGCCGCCTCATCTCCCGGTTCAGGCGCTCCAGTGGATTCGTGGAGCAGATCTGCCGCCAATGCTCGCCTGGCAGTGCCATGAACGCCAACACGTCGTCCTCGGCCGCCTGCAGGATCTCCATGGCCTTTGGGAACTTGTCCTGGAGCTGTTTGACTACGCTACGCAACTGTGCTCTGGCAGCCTCCTGCGTGGGCTGTGC
>NZ_BMOY01000039.1 GCF_014647315.1 Paenalicyclobacillus cellulosilyticus | reverse complement strand
GCCGGCGGCCCTGCGGGTGGCACCGGCGCGGGCGGTGCGGCGGGTGGTGCGCCCGGCAGCGCGGCGAGCCTGGCGGCGGAGGCGAACCGCCTGTTCCAGAAGTATCAGGCCGACACCGCGCACGGCGACTTCGTGCAGGCGGGCCAGGACCTGAAGCAGCTCGGCCAAGTGCTGCAGGCGCTGCAGTCGGTTGCGGGCAGCAGGGGCGCGGCGCCCCGCGGTGCAGGTACCGGCACGGCGCGGTAGGCAGGAGCGAGCGTTCATGCAGCCACCCGGGCAGGAACGGTATGCGCAAGCGGCCAGCCGGCATTTGCAAGACGCCAAGTTGCTGCTCGCCCACGGCCGTTACGACAACGCCGTGTACCTCTCCGGCTATGTCGCCGAGTGTTGCTTGAAAGCGGTCATCGAACAGTTCGCCACCACGGTGGCCGCCCGCCGGTACGGGCATGACCTGCGCAGTCTGCGGCGGGCGCTGGTGCTGTATCCGCGGGCCGAGGCGTACATCCCGGCGGAGGTCATCGAACGCACCGCTCTGGTGCGCGGACACCCGCACCGCCGTTACTGGCCAAGCGGTGCCTGGTCGGCGGCCGAGGCGGCGGACATCGTCGGCTTGGCGGATCGGATTCACCAACAGACGGTCGCCCGGTTGGTGCTGCACGGGTTGCTGCGGAAGGAGGACCTCGATGGCGCTGGGTGATCTCCGCTTCGACACCGCATTGGACCGGGCGCGGGCGGCGCTCGCGGCGTGGGACGGGTTGGCGGCGTGGACGGCGGCGGTGACGTTGATTCGCGATGTGCAGGGCCGTATCACGGTGTTCCTCGAGCCGCGCAGGGCGGTGGCGGAAGACGAACCGTTTCTCGAAGGGCTGCAGAGACGCCTGGCAGCCGACCTCGGTCCGTACTTTTCCGGGGATGTCTGGATTGCCAATCCGGCCGATGCGGCCCTTGCGTCGATGGAAGCCATCATCCGCGCGGAGCGCGTGCCGGCACCTTGGGACGGCCGCGCAGACGGCGGAATGGCTTGGTATGTGCTGGAACGGCGGATCGCGAAGGAATACTGGCACGGACCGGGCGCGGCTGAGGCATGGCCCTGGTCCAGCGCCGAGGTGCGGGCCGGCCGGCGGCCGGCCATCGTGACGTTTTATTCGTACAAAGGTGGGATGGGGCGCACGGCGACCTTGGCCGCGGCGGCCCTCGTCCTGGCACAACGCGGTTGCCGCGTGGCGATGGTGGACCTCGATTTGGAAGCCCCCGGTTTAAGCAGTCTGTTCGTCCCGGATGATGCTGTGGCGAGCGGCGTGATCGATTATCTGATGGAGAAGCCGCTGCGCCCCGACTGGCAGGCAGGGTCCGGCGTCGTGACCATCGCCGACCCCCGGCTCGCGCTTGGCGATGCCCCGCTGTGGCTGGTCCCCGCCGGCCGTGTGAACGAACACTACCTCGAGAAACTGGCGCGGATTGATTTCCAACACCAGGTTTCGGACCGCTTGCCGCGGCTGATGAAACAGTTTTTCACGGAACTGGCGGATGCGTATGCACCGCTTGACTTCATTTTGCTCGATGCGCGCGCCGGGTTTCACGATCTCGGTGGTCTGGCGCTGACGCGCTTGGCGCATGCGGTCGTGTTGCTGGCCAATTTATCGCGCCCGACATGGGCCGGGTTGCCGGTGGTGCTGCAGCGCCTGGCCGGTTCCCAGGCGCAGGCGGTGCCGGTCGTCCTGGTGTACGCCGGGGCGCCGAATGTGCGCCATGCGGGGGCGGATGCGGACATGGCGCGGTTTCGCGCGATGGCGGAGGGCGCGTATCTGCGTGTGTCCGGTGCGGACGGGGCAGATGCGGCGTCTGGCAAGGATGCATCGGCTGTCCCAGTTTCGGCTGCACCTTTTGCCACGGTGGCGTTGCCGTGGCATGAGGCGCTGCGCGGCGAGGTCAGGCTGTGGGGAGATGCGGCGGACGACACGGCGCGCATCCGCAACCTGGTGGCGGTGCTCACGGGGGCGCCCTATCAGGAGCTGGTGCGACGGCTGCTCATGTGTTTTCGGCAGGCGGACGGCGAAGCGTGAGGGACGGACAGGATGGCGACGATGTCACGCACTGGGGGAGGTCGCAGCATGCCTGAAGACTTCGGAGGGATTGTCGTCGCCGCGGGCGGCGTCGTGATCGATGGCGGCAAGGTGTTGTTGGTGCAAGTCGCATATGGCCGGTATGCGGGGCATTGGATGATCCCGGGCGGGCAATTGGAGCCGGGGGAATCGCTGGAAGCGTGCGCTGTGCGCGAGGTGTATGAGGAGACGCGGATCTGCGTCCGGCCTCTGCGCATCGTGGGCGTGCGCTCGGGCGTCACGTCTGCGACCGAGGGCGAAGAGGCGCCGCCATCCGCGGCGCAGACCAACGTGTACGTCGCGTTCGCGATGGCATCCCTCGGCGGTGAACCGGTGCCGGACGGCAGGGAAGTCCGGCGCGCGGAGTTCCGGGACATTCACGAAGCGTTGACCGATCCGCTGGTCTTTCCCCTCAGCAAGGACATGATCCGCAGCGCCCTGCTCCCGGGCGGCCTGCACCCACTGGATGGTACGAGCACGCCACTCCCGGCATCATACCGACACTATCTACCCTATGTTATTCAACCCGATGTCCATCGCGGTGGCAGGGGACCGACGGCGTAAGCCCTCGCACCACGCGTCCAGCTGACGTAGAACTCCCTCCATGAGACCCCACACGATGCCCCACCGAAGGTTGGGCCGATTCGTGCCATATCACATGGGCCTACCCACCATGGACATATCGGATGTCCTCACGAAGGTCCTGTCCCCGCGGTCTTGGCCATCTTGGTCTTGACATCCGTCCCGGCATGTTTTAGTGTCTATGTGTACCACTACGCATAGTACAAACGGTACGTCTGCGGGCGGAGAGGAGGTGGCCCCCGATGTGGCTGCGTGTGGACCCTCGGCTGAGTGTGCCGGTCTACCAGCAGGTGGTGGACGGCATCAAGGCGGCGATCGCGAGTGGTCTGCTGCGGCCGGGCGATCGGTTGCCGCCGGTGCGGGAGCTGGCGCTCGAGTTGACCATCAACCACAACACGGTTGCCAAGGCGTACCAGGAGCTGGAGCGCGAGCGGGTGATTGAGGTCATCCGCGGCCGCGGTACGTTTGTCGCAGCGCGGCCGTCAGGGCGGCCACCGGACTATGAGGAGCGGGTGAAGACGCTTCAGGACGAGATGCGGCGCATCTGGATTGAGGCTTACCACCTCGGGCTCGATGCGGACACCGTGCAGGAGATGTTCCGGGCGGCCGCACCCGGTGCAAAGGATGCCAAGGAGGGAACGGGGGATGCAGTGGGTCGTCGAGGCGAGATCGCTGACGAAGACGCTTGACGGACGGATGGTGCTGGAGAACGTCACGATAACCGTTCCGCCTGGCACCATCCACGCCGTGGCGGGGGCCAACGGGGCCGGCAAGACGACGCTTTTGCGCATCTTCGCCGGCTTGTACGACGCCAGCGCGGGCGAGTGCCGGGTGCTCGCGGAGCGCATGCACACGGGCGCCACGGCGCTGCGGCAGCGGGTGCACCTGGTGGCGGCGGACCTGACCCTGCCGCGCGGCATGACGGTAGCGGAGTACGCGCGTTACGCCTCGCTGCTCTATGAACGCTGGGACCCCGAGCGCTGGCGGCGGCTGCGGGAGGCTTTGGAGCTGCCGCTGCGGCGGCCGCTCCGGCACCTGTCCTACGGCATGCAGATGCAGTTGCGGTTGGCGCTGGCCTTGTCCGCCCGGCCGGAGGTGCTCCTGCTCGACGAGCCGACGGTGGGGCTCGATCCGGTGGTGCGCCGCCAGTTCCTGCAACTGCTGCTGGAGGAGGCGGCCGCGTCCGGCGTGACCATCGTCGTGGCGAGCCACCAGTTGGATGAGCTCGAACGCATGGCGGATCACCTGACGGTGCTCTACCGCGGGCGCGTGGTGGTGACGGGATCGCTCGATGAACTCAAGCAGTCGCTCGTCCGGTTGACGGTACGCGGACTGCGGGCGCTGCCGGATGCGCTCGCGGGTCATCCCGGCGTGTGGACGTGGTCGCCGGCGCGCGTCGGGCTGACCGTGATGGTGCGCGCACAGGCGGCAGGTGACGTGACGGCGGCGCTGCGGACCGCGGGCGCGGAGCAGATTGTCGAAGAGCAGGACATCCCGCTCGACGAGTTGTTCCGCCTCTGGATGGAAAGGGAGGGATACCGGCGTGACACGGTCGCACTCGCGTCGCGCGGTGACGTATAAGACCTGGCTCAACCTGCGCTGGTGGTTGCTCTTGACGCTGCTTTTCCTGTGGATGGGCTGGTTGTCGCCGTGGCTGACGATGGACAATCCGACCATCTTTTTGCGCGGCCGTCTGGACCAGTTGGCAGCCGGCGGGGCACAGGGATATCAGATCGACTGGACCCTGCTGTGGATGGTGGCGCTCGGTGCGCTGCCGATGGCGCTGGAGCGCAGCCGCGGCGCGCTGTTGACCACGTTGGCCGGCCCGGTGCGCCGGCGAGACCTGTACAACCTCCAGTGCGCATGCTGCCTGGCTATCGTCTGGCTTGGGCTTGCGCTCCTTGCGGGGTACATCGCCTGGCTCAACGCGAGTTTGGGCGGCCCGCTCACCATCGCCCACATCCTCGGCTGGTTGGGGCGGCAGTTGTTGTCGCACACCGCCGCCCTGATGGTCGGGTTGGCGGCGGGGACCATCATCGGCAACTACGGGATGGCGGTGTTTTGCGGCATCGGCGTGGCTGGTGTGCCGATATACGCTTCGTTGGTGTGGTCGTTTATGGTCAACTTGCGGATCCAGCATGAACTCCAAGCGCACCCGCATGCAGCGACGGGGCCCGACGTCCAGGCGCTGGCTGCGAAGACGGAGGCCATTCTGCGCCTCTCGCCACTGGTCCCAGCGGACGGCGTCCACGGGCCGCTGTGGACCGGATTGGTCCTGTGGTTCGTGCTCTGGTCGGCGGGTTGGTATGCGCTGGGCCTGTGGCTGTTCGAGCGGCTGCCGCTGGAACGCGAAGGCAACGTGTTTTCCTATCCGGTCTGCTGGCACCTGCTGTTTGCCGCCATCGGCCTGATGGCCGGGTTCATGGTGACGGTCATGTCCTGGCGCGGCGCACAACCGCCGGTTTGGCAGGCGTTCCTGTTGTGGTCGGTGGCATCGGGCGCCATCTGGCTCTTGTTGGCGCTCGCGCGCCGCATCGCCGTGGCGCGCCGCCAGGAATAACGGAGACACCGTGGCCGCGATGGTCTGTCGCCGCAGCCGGTGACCGCAAGGTGCGGACGTGCACAAGCAAGGTGACGGTATGAAAAGGAGGGTGACGGTATGCATGTGTTGGAGCTGCGCGGCGTCAGCAAACGGCTGGGCCGCCGCATGGTGGTGGAAGACCTCAATATGACGGTGGAGGCGGGGGAAGTCTACGGATTTCTCGGGCCGAACGGGGCTGGCAAGACCACGACCATCCGGATGATTGTCGGCCTGATTCGGCCGACAGCGGGGGAGATCCGCATCTTGGGCCACGACGTCCAGCGCGATCCGGTGCGTGCCCTCGCGCACGTGGGCGCCATCGTCGAAAATCCGGAACTGTATTCGTATCTGACCGGACGCCAAAACCTCATCCACTACGCGCGCCTCGCAGGCGTGAACGACATTGCGCGGCGCGTGGAACGCGTGGCCGAACGGGTTGGCTTGGCCGACCGGCTGGACGAGAAGGTCAAGCGCTATTCGCTCGGCATGCGGCAGCGCCTCGGCGTGGCCCAGGCCCTGATAGCGGACCCGAAGCTCTTGGTGCTGGACGAGCCGACCAACGGGCTCGATCCCGCCGGCATGCGCGAGTTCCGGGAGCTCATCCGCGCACTGGCGCGCGAAGGCATGGCGGTGTTTGTCTCCAGCCACCTGCTCGCCGAGGTGGAGCAGATGTGCGACAAGGTGGCGGTCCTGCGCGGGGGCCGCGTCATTGCCGAGGCGCGCATCGCAGACCTGACGGCAAGCGTCGGGCATGTCTGGCTGCGCGTCAGCCGTCCGGATATGGCGCAAGCCGTGCTGAGGAACAGTGGCTGGGAGGTGGCGCGCGACGGCGGGCGCCTGCGGGTGGCGGCCAAAGACGAGGCGGCCATTGCGGCGGTGGTCCGCGCCTTGGTCGAACAGGGCATCGACGTGTACGAGGTGGCGCCCGGCGGCGGGCTCGAGCAATCGTTCCTGGCATTGACGGGGGAAAGCCCGGCGCACGCCGCCGGCATGGCGTAAGCGCCTCGTACGGTGTGCAGGGCGAATGGCACAGGAGGGAAACCGGATGGGTACATTGTGGAACGTGGTGCGCAACGAGTGGATGAAGTTGGTGCGGCGCCGGCGCCTGACGGTGGTCGCCATCCTTGGCTTATGCGTGGTGGCGTTGTTTGCCTTCGGGGAATACCACAGGTTGCGCGAGGCCCAAAACTTCAACCCGGTGCAGATCCAGCAGACAGCCATCGCACAGATGGAAAGCGAACGCACGCAGTTGGCGCAGTCGCCGCCGACAGCTCAGCGCGACGCGCAGCTGCGGGACCTTGACCAAGCCATCGCTAAGGCGAAGGCGGACCTGGCGCAGACCAAGGCGCGGACGGCATCGCCCGAGACCTGGCGCCAACAGGCGCAGGCGGCCATTGAGAACGCAAAGCAGCAGCTTTCGCAGATGCCGAGCGGCCCCGCGCTTTTGCCGTCGCAGCAGGCGCAGCGGGCCAGCCTGCAGGCCGAGATCATGGAAAACCAATTCCGGCTTCAGCATCATGCACCGCCGGTGGTTTGGCCGCAGATGAACAGTTGGGAAGAGACAGTGTCGTTCCTGGGCGTGGCAGCGAAGACGTTCATTCCGCTGCTGGTGGTGGTGTTGGTGGCGGACATCGTGGCCGGGGAGATGACGGACGGCACCATCAAGCTGCTCGTGGTGCGCCCGGTGCGGCGGCGCACCCTGTTGTTGGGCAAGTGGCTCGTCGTCACGGCGGCGTCGGCGCTGTGCAGCCTCGTCCTGTGCGGTTTGGTGTGGCTGGCGGGCATCTTGGTGCTCGGGACCAAGGGGGCCATGAGTCCGCACTGGGTGGGGGTGACGTACCAGTTTGTCACCTCACCGGATCAGCCGCTCGCTGTCACGCCGGTCCCCGATTACACGCATGCCGCCTTGCTGCCGGTGTGGCAGTACCTGCTGTATGACAGCTTGTGGATTGCGGCGGCCATGGTGGTGGTGGCGAGCATCGCCTTCTTCTGCTCGACCATTTTCAAATCGGCGATGGTGAGCACGGCTGTATCCATGGGGGCGGTGGTCATCGGCTTGGTGGTCACCGACATGGCCCGCCATCAGGGCTGGGTGCGCTGGTTGTTCCCCACACACCTGAACCTGATGTCCGATTGGAGCGGCGAGGCCGCCTTGGCGCTCCAACACCCCGTGACGCTCGGTTTGGGTGTGCTGGTGCTCGTGATATGGGCGGTGGTGCTGTTGGCGGTCTCGTTCATCCGGTTTGGCCGCCAGGACATTTTGAATGCCTGACGATGGGCCGCCGATAAGACGGAGAATGGATGCCATGGCCGTGAGCGCAGATCCCGCCTCGCCTGCTGACCGCTTCTCTGCAGGCATCCCATGGCCGGCCGCGGTATACTGGTGGCAGCAGAAGGCGTTGTCGAAAGGTGAGGTCGATGCGACCCAAGCGGGATCGGACGGAGACGTACACTTACGCGGATTATCTTACATGGGACGGGCCGGAGCGCTGGGAGCTGATTGACGGCGTGCCCTATATGTTGGCGAGCCCGACGCCGGAGCACCAGCGCGTGTTGGGCCGGTTGTTTCTCGATATCGGCGGGTTTCTGCGCGGCAAGCCGTGTGAGGCGTTCTTGGCGCCGCTTGACCTCTGTTTTGAAGCCAGCATGGACACGCGGCATGTGGTGCAACCGGATTTGTTCGTGATGTGCGAGGATTATTTGCGCGATCAACGTGTGGTCGGAGTGCCGGTGTGGGTCATCGAGGTGTTGTCCCCTTCGACGGCCGCCCATGACGCCATCCGCAAGCTGAACCTCTACCAGCGTGTGCGCGTCAAGGAGTACTGGATTGTCGAACCGGATGAGCGAATCATCAACGTCTATCTGCATGACGGGGAAACGCTGCGCTGGACGGCGGAGTACAAGCCGGGCGACAAGCTGAGTCCGTCGCTGTTTCCGGAGTTGGTGATGGATGTCGCGGCCGTGTTCACGTGAAACAGGCATCGTCGTCGCGGGCGGCGTCGTGATGGATGGCGGAACGCACGAGTTTTTGGTAAACATTCTACCCGTCTTCACAGACGCTTCACGGTCCTTCCACGTTACGTCCCTATACTCGACGTTGCCAAGCATATCCTGACGCGAAACGCAGGGAGGGATTCCGGTGAAGCGAGCTTTCCAGAAACCCCTGGCCGTCCTCACCGGCACCGTGGTGGCTGGCGCCGCGGCGGTGACCGGCTTCGGCTGGTGGACGCGTGCCAACTCGAGTGTCACACATGCGGCCCTGTTCATGTTGTGTCGCTGAGACGGTCTTGGATGTGGAAATGCCAGGACCGCGTAGACGACGCTTCAATGGGGCCGCGGATCGCGTCCGCGGATCATCTCGGCGTGGCCGTCCTGGTACGCCGGCGCCTTCAAGGCTTCAATGGGGCCGCGGATCACATCCGCGGATCAACAACCGCACATCCCCGCGCGGGCGCACCGGGATCTGGTACTTCAATGGGGCCGCGGATCGCATCCGCGGATCAACGCAATCGCGTCAAGACGATACAGAGGGAGTATCCGGCTTCAATGGGGCCGCGGATCGCATCCGCGGATCAACGAAAAAGATATCCGGGCACAGTGCAGACAGTGGCGATGCTTCAATGGGGCCGCGGATCGCGTCCGCGGATCAACTCCCGCACAACCTTCACAGTCGGTGTATCGGGAACGCTTCAATGGGGCCGCGGATCGCGTCCGCGTATCAACGCAATTCTTTGTCTGGGATATATATCCACTTTTCAGGCGCTTCAATGGGGCCGCGGATCGCGTCCGCGGATCAACCGTGGTTCTGATGGTAGGCCGTACATTGAGCCTCATGCTTCAATGGGGCCGCGGATCGCGTCCGCGGATCAACTTCAACACCTAACGGCTTCGTCATGGACGGCCAAGGTGCTTCAATGGGGCCGCGGATCGCGTCCGCGGATCAACGGGTCGTGTAAGATATGCGACAGTCCGTTCCGTGAAGCTTCAATGGGGCCGCGGATCGCGTCCGCGGATCAACTACTATAGGACTACTGCTGTAGCAGAGATAGAAAGCTTCAATGGGGCCGCGGATCGCGTCCGCGGATCAACGGGTCGTGTAAGATATGCGACAGTCCGTTCCGTGAAGCTTCAATGGGGCCGCGGATCGCGTCCGCGGATCAACTACTATAGGACTACTGCTGTAGCAGAGATAGAAAGCTTCAATGGGGCCGCGGATCGCGTCCGCGGATCAACGGGTCGTGTAAGATATGCGACAGTCCGTTCCGTGAAGCTTCAATGGGGCCGCGGATCGCGTCCGCGGATCAACTACTATAGGACTACTGCTGTAGCAGAGATAGAAAGCTTCAATGGGGCCGCGGATCGCGTCCGCGGATCAACGGGTCGTGTAAGATATGCGACAGTCCGTTCCGTGAAGCTTCAATGGGGCCGCGGATCGCGTCCGCGGATCAACTACTATAGGACTACTGCTGTAGCAGAGATAGAAAGCTTCAATGGGGCCGCGGATCGCATCCGCGGATCAACATGGCTTCCGGTTCGATTTCGGAGCGTCCAACTCCAGCTTCAATGGGGCCGCGGATCGCATCCGCGGATCAACGAGACAGCTGGCAGGTGATCCGATCCTATATAGATCGGCTTCAATGGGGCCGCGGATCGCATCCGCGGATCAACACGATGCGCAGAGAAAGGCAATCAACACCATTTTGCTTCAATGGGGCCGCGGATCGCATCCGCGGATCAACGGTGGGGAATCAAGAAACAGGACGCCGAGGCAGCAGCTTCAATGGGGCCGCGGATCGCATCCGCGGATCAACTTCGGGCTTACCTGGAGCCTCGAGCTGTACCAGCAGGCGCTTCAATGGGGCCGCGGATCGCATCCGCGGATCAACGGTGGGGAATCAAGAAACAGGACGCCGAGGCAGCAGCTTCAATGGGGCCGCGGATCGCATCCGCGGATCAACTTCGGGCTTACCTGGAGCCTCGAGCTGTACCAGCAGGCGCTTCAATGGGGCCGCGGATCGCATCCGCGGATCAACCTGGAGGTGGAGCGCGTTGCTCATTAAGATCGGAGACGCTTCAATGGGGCCGCGGATCGCATCCGCGGATCAACGAGGACGGTAAGTACGGGCCCGCCACTGTCGCTGCCGTGCTTCAATGGGGCCGCGGATCGCGTCCGCGGATCAACTGAGCAAGTACAGGAGTACTCTAACGAAGCCCATAAAAGCTTCAATGGGGCCGCGGATCGCGTCCGCGGATCAACTGTACAGCGTGTCTTTGGTCTTGCCAGTCATCAAGCTTCAATGGGGCCGCGGATCGCGTCCGCGGATCAACTGAGCAAGTACAGGAGTACTCTAACGAAGCCCATAAAAGCTTCAATGGGGCCGCGGATCGCGTCCGCGGATCAACGGAGGGAACACAAGATGGCAAGCTCACTCATCAAGGCTTCAATGGGGCCGCGGATCGCGTCCGCGGATCA
Organism: Paenalicyclobacillus cellulosilyticus; assembly: GCF_014647315.1. Classification (GTDB taxonomy): domain Bacteria; phylum Bacillota; class Bacilli; order Alicyclobacillales; family Alicyclobacillaceae; genus Alicyclobacillus_J; species Alicyclobacillus_J cellulosilyticus. The sequence goes on along the minus strand of NZ_BMOY01000039.1, from coordinate 13,258 downwards.
ACTTCATCGCCTGCGCGCGACACGTCCGGCGACGTGAAGCTTCAATGGGGCCGCGGATCGCGTCCGCGGATCAACTCCGCCACATCTGGCTCAGTCGTGACGCGGGATTTCGACCGTTTTCCGCGAACCCCCCGGAACGGGGTTGGCGCCGCCTCGGATGGACGCCTTCATTGTACTCCGGGTGTGGCAAAAAATCCAGAGATGTCGCGGGGTTCCGCGGATCCGCGAAACCCCGGGGTTTTCGTCATCACTCGGGGTTCGCGGATCCCCGTCGACCCTGGGTACGACCGGGCAGGTGCAACCTTCGTGCAACACGTTTTGCACTGAGTGATCATTCACGCGAATATTTCGTCCAGACGAATCTCCAGCTCTGGCAGCACCCCGACCGGGACCGTGTCGTCTTCGCTGAAGACGGTTGGGAACAGTTGCTGGTCCGCCAACCGATAGACTTCTACAATCTGGTTATACGGGTCGACCAGCCCATACTCCCGCACCCCGGCGGCCATGTACGCGCGCAGCTTCACCGTCTTATCCTTGTACGCCGTCGCGGGGGACAACACCTCCATCACCATGTCGGGCGCGCCGACACATCCGTACGGCCGCAGTTTCGATGGATCGCAGATCACGGTGATGTCCGGCCGCACGTAGTTGCCGCCTTCGTCGCCCTCCAAGTAGACGTCGTATGGCGCGATAAACGCTTCACACGTTTTCCCTTTCAGGTACATGCTGATGTCCCGGAAAGCCGCATCTCCCCAACTCCTCATCTTTCATTGTAAACGAGTGAGTCGACGTTCATGGCGCAACGCTTCGTTCCGGCCCAAAACATGCTGAACGGAACCGAAGCGCCACCGTGGGCGAGTAAACCTGAGCTCTGGGCGCCGAGGCGGCCGAGAACCGCTTTGGTGCCTCGTTGCGCCTGTGCTAGAGTGGTAAGCGGTTGCATCTCACGAACCTTTGGGAGATGGTGAATGGCATGAAATTCGCGGCGCAAGAAAACCTGGTCCCCGGCGCGACGTTTCGGGAGAAGGTGCAGCATCTCAAGCGCCTGGGATACGAGGGCGTGGAGCTTCGCGGCGATCACCTGGCCGAGCGGGTGCAGGAGGTGAAGGCGGCGCTGCGCGAGAGCGGGATCGCGGCCACCTGCATCTGCGGCGGGTTCAAGTTCGGCCTCTTGTTCCCAAATAAGGCCGACAGGGAGGAGTCGAAGGCGCAGATCAAGCAGCTGTTGGCCATCGCGGCGGACGTCGGGGCGGAGGGCGTCATCGTGGTGCCCATCTTCGGCGGGCCGCAGATCCCGGATCTTTCGCCGTGGAAGACGGCGGTGGAACTGGAGCGCGAGCTGTTGGTGGAGCAGTTGGCGGAGCTCGCCGCGTACGCCGGCACGCAAGGCACCAAAGTCATCCTCGAACCGCTCAACCGGTACGAGACGCACCTGCTCAACCGGCTGGAGCAGGCGGCGGAGATCTGCGATCGCGTCGGTTCGCCGCACATGACGGTGCTGGCCGATTTCTTTCACATGAACATCGAAGAGGCGGACATCGCGGCGAGCCTGCGCGCGGCGGGGCGGTGGCTCGGCTACGTCCACCTGGCCGACTCGAACCGCGTCGTGCCGGGCCTGGGGCACACCGACTTCAAATCCGGCTTTGCGGCGCTGCGGGACATCGGTTACGCCGGTTGGATGTCGCTCGAGTGCGGCGTCCCGGGCGATCCGCTCGCGACCCTGGCGAGATCGCTTGCGTTCATGAAGGAACAGCTGTCCGCCTGAGCGGGCCGGCACCTGCCTGTTTGCGCGGGCGGGGGCTGCCTGCCAGACCGCGGCGGCGAGGCCGCGTAGCGCCTGCCGAGCGGTGCGGCGACGAGACGGATGAGGACGGTGCCATGGCAGAGAACGAAGAGAGGAGCGAAGAGCGGCATGACGCTGAACATCGGGTTCATCGGCGTCGGAGGCATTGCGGAGGTTCACCTGCGCAACATCAGCCAAATGGAAGGTGCGCGCGTCGCGGCGGTGTACGACGTGAACGCCGAGCGGGCGCAGTTCATCGCCCAGAAATATGAGACCCAGGCGTATGCCAGCCTCGACGAGATGCTCGACGGCGAGCGGCTGGACGGGGTGTACATCTGCGTACCGCCGTTCGCGCACGGCGAGGCGGAGCGGGCGGTCATCGCGCGGGGGCTGCCGATGCTGGTGGAGAAGCCGCTCGGCGTCGAGATCGAACCGGCGCAGTCCATCCTGGCGGCGGTGCGCGAGAAGGGCGTCTTGACGTCCGTAGGCTACCACTGGCGGTATTCAGAGGCGGCGAACGAGGCGAAGGCGCGCCTGGCCGGGAAGACCATCGGCATGGCGCTCGGCTACTGGCTCGGCGACATGCCGATGGTCCCCTGGTGGCGGCGGATGGACGGTTCGGGCGGGCAGCTGGTGGAGCAGACGACCCATATCGTCGATCTCGCCCGCTACCTGTTGGGCGAGGTGGTCGAGGTGTACGCCGCGTACGCGGAGCGCGGGATGAAGCAGGAGGTCGAAGGGGTCACCGTGCCCGACGTGGGCACCGTGACGCTCAAGTTCGCGAGCGGGGCGGTCGCCACCATCTCGAACACCTGCCTGCTCAACCAGTACTACACGGTAGGGCTCGACATCCTGACGCGGGAGGCCATCTACGAGGTCCGCGGCGATTCGCTCACCGAGCGGCGCCGGCACGAGACGGTGGTGCGGCGCAACCAGACCAATCCGTATTACGAAGAGGATAAAGCGTTCCTCGCAGCCATCCAGACGAACAATCCATCGCTGATTCGTTCGTCGTATGAGGATGCGTTCCGGACGTTCCGCGTCACCTTGGCAGCCAACGAATCAGCGGCCACCGGGAAACCGGTGCGTTTGCCATCCTAATCATCCATTTCTGGGGAGAGGCAGCCCTGGGTGTGCCGGGTGGAAGCCCGGCGCATCCAGGGCCTTTTTTCGCCACGGCATCATCCGGCATCCCCGCGCGTACACATCAATATGCCGTCATGGGACACGGCCGCTGGCCAAAACGGGTAAGGAGGCGGTTGGGATGTCGGTAGCCATGGCAGGGACACAGTCCACGCAGCGTCCCAAAACATCCGGCACCTGGCGCAACATTCGCCGCAACTGGAGCCTCTACCTCTTCATTTCTCCGTTTTACATCCTCTTCTTCGTCTTTGGTCTCTTTCCCATCATCTTTTCGCTGGTGCTTTCGTTCGAGTCGTGGGACGGGCTGGACACGCCAAGGTTCATCGGCCTCAAGAACTTCGCCCTGCTGATGACGGACAGCCAGTTCTGGCAGTCGGTGGGCAACACCTTCATCATCTGGGTGGAATCGACCATTCCGATGTTGTTCCTGGCGCTCATCATCGCGTTTTTGCTCAACAGTGCCTTTGTAAAGCTGCGGGAGTTCTGGCGTTTCACCTTCTTTCTGCCGAACATCACGTCGGTGGTTGCGGAGGCGGTGCTGTTTGGTGCCGTGTTTGCGCCCAAGTTCGGCCTGCTCAACTGGGTGATAGAACGCTTCGGCAGCCCTCCCGTCGACTGGCTCGACAACAACTTCTGGTTGCAGGTGGCCATCGCCATCATGATCATCTGGCGCTGGACAGGATACAACGCCATCATCTACTTGGCCGGGTTGCAGGCCATCCCGGAGGAGTTATACGAAGCCGCGCGCATCGACGGCGCTTCACTGACGCAATCGTTCTTCCGCATCACCATCCCGCTCATGCGTCCCATCATCTTGTTCACGGTCATCATGTCCACCATCGGCGGCATGCAGATTTTCACCGAGCCGTTTGTTCTCACCGGGGGCAGCGGCGGGCCGGGACAGGGCGGCATGACCATGGTCCTCTACCTTTACAACCAAGCGTTTGGCAGCCATCTGTTTGGGTACAGCTCCGCCATTGGTTGGGTCTTGTTCCTCATCATTCTGGTGTTCTCCTTGTTCAACTCCATCTTGGTGCGCCGTTTGGGCACGGCGTAAAACGGACGCACAGGGAGGGACGGACATGAGCCAAGGCATCGACGTGAAAGGGTTTTCCGTCGGCAAGGCGCTCCTGTACCTCTGTCTGGTCATCTGGCTCGTCTTTTCCATTTTTCCGTTCTACTGGCTGGTGGTGATGTCAACCCGGGACACCACCAGCATCTTCTCCTACCCGCCCAAGGTTACGTTTGGCAATCAGTTTCTTGTCAATACCCGGCACCTGTTGGCCGCCATTCCGTTTTTCCATTCCATGTGGAACAGTCTGTATGTATCCGTCATCTCGACTGCCGCGGTCTTGTTCTTCTGTTCTCTGGCCGGATTCGCGTTCGCCAAATTCGAGTTTCCCGGCAAGAAGCCACTGTTTCTCATCATGCTGGCCACCATGATGGTTCCCGGGCAGCTTGGCATGGTCCCGTCTTTCGTCATCATGAAAACGCTGCACTGGGTGAACACCTTTTGGGCGCTCATCGTCCCGGGCGCGGCGAACGCGTTTGGCATCTTTTGGATTCGCCAGTACGCGGAAACCGCCATTCCGGACGACCTGCTCCATGCGGGCCGGATTGACGGCTGCGGCAACTTCCGGCTGTACGCCCATGTCGCCCTGCCCATCCTGCGGCCGACCCTGGCCGCACTGGGCATCTTCACCTTCATGGGGTCATGGAACGACTTTATGTGGCCGCTCGTCATCCTCAACGACCCCAAGAAATACACCCTGCAAGTCATGCTCAACTCGCTCAACGGCATCTACTTCAAGGACTACGGCATGGTGATGGCCGGAACCTTGTTTGCCACCATTCCGCTCCTCATCCTGTTTTTCATCTTCAGCCGCAAACTGATGGGCGCCGTCACGGTGGGCGCCATCAAGAGCTGACAAGAACTGAGGGGGGGTGTTCACGGTGCAACAAGCACAGGCACGCCGCCGGCGTTGGCGGAAGGGCGCGGCTTGGGCCGGCGCCATCGCGCTGTGCGCCGCGGTGGCAGGCTGCGGTCAGCCAGCGAACCAACACGAGCGCGTCACCCTCACCCTGTGGTATTGGAACGATTCCCTGAGCGACGACATCCTCGCCCAGGTCAACAAGGTGTTTCCGAACGTCAACCTGAAGGCGGAAAAGATTGGCGGCGACTTTGAAGCCAAGCTCCTCTCGGCCATGTACGCGGACGATCCGCCCGACATCACGGGCATCAACGCGGCGAACTTCGTGGCCACCATGGTCAAGGACCACAACCAGTTCGTCAACCTGCTCGACTACCCGGAGGTGCGGGCGGCCCAAAAGCTGTACCTGCCCTGGAAGTGGAACCTGGCGGCCACCCCGGACCACAAGTACCAGGTGGGCATCCCCATCGACACCGGTCCGACGGTGCTCTATTACAACGCCGCGTTGTTCAAGAAGGCGGGCCTCCCGTCCGATCCGAAGGACGTCTCGCGGATCATCAACTCCTGGCCGGCGTACATCAAGGCGGCCGAACAGATGAAGGCGCGCATCGGCGTGCCGATGTTCGACAACGTGAATACGGTGTATGAAGCGGCGCTGAACCAAGGCAAGGAATACTACTTCAAGCCGGACATGACACCGATCTACAAGACCAATCCGGTCGTCAAGCATGCGTGGGACTTGGCGGTCGAGGTGCACAAGCTCGGGCTGGCCGCCAACATCGCGCAGTGGACGACGGCGTGGAGTGCGGGCGCGGCGCACGACGGGTTCGCCTCGTTCATCGGGGCCAGCTGGATGGTGCCGCAGCTCGAACAGTCGGACCCCCGGCAGGGCGTGTGGCGCGTGGCCGCCGCGCCGGGCGGGCCGTCGGATGAGGGCGGATCGTTCCTCGGCATCACGAAAGCGTGTAAAAACCCGGAACTGGCGGTGAAGGTGGTGCTTTGGATCCTCAATCCACAGCACCAGGCGCAGATGTATCCGACCTTGGGGTTGTACCCATCGACGCCGGGCGTCTACACCTGGCCGATCATGAACAAGCCGATGCCGTACTTCGGCGGGGAGAACATCAACGAGTACCTGTCGAAATCGGCGGAGGGGATTGACATTGGCTTCCAGAGCCCGTACGACAGCACGGTGGACAGCATCATCAACCAGCAACTCTCCCAGGTGGCGCTCAACGGCAAGGACCCCAACCAGGCATGGAACGACGCCATGCACTTGATCGATCAACAACTGGCGCGCGTGCTGGCGTAAGCCAGCGCGCCGCCCACCCTTTGTGCTCCCCGCCGGCGCAGCCCGAATGGTGCAACGGCACCCTGGTCCGATATGAAAAATCGTGATAACATATAGGGGGTATTTCGCGTTGCGAATCATTCTGGATGCGGAGGAGTGGGGAAGGATGCGTCTGCGCGAGATGTTTCCTCCGGCCGTTTGGGCGACTGCGTTTGCTGCGCTCATCGCCTTCATGGGCATCGGCTTGGTCGATCCGCTGTTGCCCTTGATTGCCAGGGAGATGGGCGCCAACAAGTTTGAAGTGGAGTGGCTGTTCACCAGCTACATCGCGGTCATGGCGCTCGCCATGCTGCTCTCCGGCGTGCTGTCGGTGCGGTTTGGCAGCCGGCGGGTGATGTTGCTGGGCCTGTGCCTGGTGGTGGTGTTTGCCACGCTCTCCGGCTTCGCGCCCAACATCCCGTTCCTGGCGGCGGTGCGCGCCGGATGGGGGCTTGGCAACGCGTTTTTCACCTCGACCGCCTTGTCCATCATCGTCGGCTCGTCCTTGGCGGGGATGAGTGCCGCCATCACCCTCTACGAGGCCGCGCTGGGGCTCGGCATCGCGTCCGGCCCGTTGCTCGGCGGATTTCTCGGCAGCATTAAGTGGCGGTATCCCTTTTTCGGCACGGGTCTGTTGATGTTCATTGCCCTCGTCTTCACGTTCCTGCTCGTCCAGGAACCGAAGCAGAAGGAGCCGCCGCGCGGCACGCGCGATTTGTTCCGCGCCATGCGCCACCCGGCCGTGCTCACCAACTCGCTCATCGGGCTGGTCTACAGCTTCTGTTTCTTCACCATCCTGGCTTACTCGCCGCTGACACTGCGGGGGCTTGACAGCATCCGGCTCGGCTACACGTACTTCGCCTGGGGCGTGCTGGTCGGCATCTCTTCCGTCTTTGTGGTCAACTGGCTGCGGCCGCTCTTGGGGCCGGTGCGCTTGTTGCAGGCGAACCTCCTGTGTCTCGTGGCGGTGTTTGTGGCGGCCGCATGGGTCCATGGCCGCGGGCTGTTGTGGGTCATCATTGTCTCCGGCTTCTTCTGCGGCATCGCCAACGCCATGTTCACCACGCTCGCCATGGAGGTGTCCCCTTTCTCCCGTTCCATCTCGTCCGGCGCCTACAATTTCGTGCGCTGGACCGGCGCCGCGGTGGCGCCCATCCTGGCCGGATGGCTGGGCGACACTTATGGCGCGCAAGTGCCGTTCTGGGTGGCGGCCGCTCTGTTGGCGCTCGGCCTTTTGGGTCTTGTCTGGTTTGGACCGGTGCTCGAACAAGGGTTGGCGGAAAACGCGCCGCAGGAAGGCCACGGCCACGCCCCGCGCGCCCACAAGCCTGCGCGGGTGTAACCGTGACCGCAAGGGGTCGCGTTACACGTCCAGCTCCACCCGGTATGTCCGCAGCCAGGCGTCCACTTCCATGAGGTAGTGGAACAACTGCGCCGTACCCATGATTTGGCCGAACCACGGCCGGTGTTCCATCGGTTGGCGGCTCATCGCCGCCAGCTCCTGCACCGCTTCCACATCGACCAATTCGCGCAACGGCGACGCGGGATCGGCCAGCACGGCCAAGGCGCCGTCGCGCACGGCCGCCAGATACCCAGGGTGCGGCGTGGACGGATACGGGCTCTTTTTGCGCGCCAGGGCGTCGTCCGGCAGCCAGCCGCGCAGCGCGCGGCGCAGGATGCCCTTGGCCTGGCCGTCGCACGCCTTCATCGCCCACGGGATGTTGAACACGTACTCCACCAAGCGGTGATCGCAGAACGGCACCCGCACCTCGAGGCCGCTGGCCATGCTCATCCGGTCTTTGCGGTCGAGCAGGGTGGGCAGAAACCGGGTGAGGCTCAAATAGGCAATCTCGCGCACCCTGGCCTCGCGGGGGTCCTCGCCGGGCAGGCGCGGCACTTCGCGCAGCGCCTCCTGGTAGCGATCCCGCACGTACGCCTCCGGCTGCATCCGCTCGCGCAGCCAGGGCGCGAGGATGCGGACGCGATCGGAGAGGCGCAGCGACCACGGGAAGGTGTCGGCCCGCAGCGCCTCTTCCCGGTGGAACCACGGGTAGCCGCCGAACACCTCGTCGGCCGACTCGCCGGAAAGCGCCACCGTGGCGTGACGCTTGACCTCGCGGCAGAACAGGTACAGCGACACGTCGATGTCGGCCATCCCGGGCACGTCGCGCGCCGCCAGGGGGGTGAGCAGGTGCTCGGTGAGGTCCGGCGTGTCGAACACCACGGCGTGGTGCTCGGTGCCGAGAAACGCGGCGACCCGCCGCGCCCACGGCGCATCCAGGCTGGTCTGGAAGTTGTTGGCCTGGAAGTAGCGCTCCATGTCGGCGAACTCAATCGAAAAGGTGTGGAGCGGCGGCTTGCCGTCGCGCGCAAACGCCCGCGCCGCGATGGCGGAGACTGCGCTCGAATCGAGACCGCCGGAGAGAAACGTGCACACCGGGACGTCGGAGACCAGCTGGCGCTCCACGGCATCCACCAGCAGGGCGCGCACCGTCTCGACGGTGGTATCGAGACTGTCCTCGTGCGGGCGGCTGGCCAGCTGCCAGTACGGGTAGATGCGGACGCCCGCCGGGGTGGCGAGCAGGCAGTGACCGGCGCGCAGTTCCGAGATGTCCTTGAACACGCCGTGGCCGGGCGTGCGCGCCGGTCCAATGGCGAACACCTCCGCCAACCCGGCGAGATCGACACGGCGGCTGACGCCGGGGTGGGCGAGGAGGGCCTTTGGCTCGGAGCCGAAGATGATGCCGCTCGCCTGGCGGCTGTAAAACAGGGGTTTGACGCCCAAGCGGTCACGGGCCAAAAACAGGGTCTGGGCCGCCTCGTCCCAGACGGCAAACGCGAAGATGCCGTTGCAGCGGTCCACGCACGCCGGGCCCCATTCGACGTAGCTGTGCAGCAGAACCTCGGTGTCGGAGTAGGACTGGAAGGTGTGGCCGCGCGCGATGAGATCGCGCCGGATCTCCTCCGTGTTGTACAGTTCTCCGTTGTACACGATGACGTAGGTCCGGCCGCCGAAGCGGCGGATCATCGGCTGCGCGCCGCCTGCGGGATCGACCACCACCAAGCGCCGGTGGGCGAACGCGACGGGTCCGCGGCACCAACAGCCCGAGGCATCCGGCCCGCGGCAGGCGAGCGTCTCTCCCATGGCCGCCACGACCGCCTGTTCCTGGGCCATGTCGCGGCTGAAATCCACCCAACCTGCGATGCCACACATGTTGTCTCGCCTCCTCGGTGTTCGTCACAGCGCCCGATGCGCAGCAGCGCACGTACAGATGCTTCGTTCAGATACCTGACAGCCTATGCGTCCGCATGCGCCCAGGTGCAAGACCGCGGGGTGCGGCAGGAATTTTCCGGCCGCTGGCGTATGATGGAATCCTGAAGGGGATGACGCCGGGTGCCGGTGCACAATGTGTTGGAAACGTTGGTCCGGACGGTTCTCGACGAGGCGTTTGTGAAACCGTCCCGTTTGCCTTGCGCGTGCCCGCGCTGCCTGGACGACATCATGGCGCTCGCGCTCAGCCGGCTGCCGCCGCGCTATGTCGCGACCGATGCGGGCACACTGTATGTCAAGGCGGCTTATATGCATCCGCAGCTTCAGCTCGACGTCTACCAGGAGTTGCTCCGGGCGGCCGAGGTGGTGGCCGCGCATCCTCATCACGGGCCCGAAGCGGGCGCCGGAACCCCGGATGGCCAGGCTGCCGGTGACGCTGCGCAGTCTCCGGACGGATCCCCGTGACGGGGGCAGGCCCGGATGGGATGCGCGCGTTGGGTTGGACGAAGGGTATCCACGAAGAGGTGTCCACGGAAGAGGTGTCCACGAAGAGGAGGGTCACGGCCTGGACGACGCGGCGTACATGGCCTTGGCGCTGGCCGAGGCCCGCAAAGCGGCGGCGCTTGGCGAGGTGCCCATCGGCGCGGTGGCGGTCCACCGCGGCGAGGTCATCGCCCGCGCCCACAACCTGCGCGAGACCTGGCGCGATCCGACCGCGCACGCGGAGGTGCTCTGCCTGCAGGAGGCGAGCCGCCGTCTGTACGGGTGGCGGCTGGCGGACGTGGATTTGTACGTGACGCTCGAACCGTGCTTGATGTGTGCGGGGGCCATTGTGCTCGCCCGCATCCGCCGCTTGGTCTACGGGGCGCCGGACCCGAAAGGCGGTGCCGTCTCGTCGCGGGCGCAGGTCCTGGTGCCCGGGCTGTGGAACCACCATCCCGAGATTACCACTGGCGTTTTGGCTGATGAATGTGGTATGATACTCAAGGACTTCTTCCGCCGGGTGCGGAAGGGTCTTCATGTACGGAGAGATGTCGGAGTGGTCGAACGAGCTCGCCTCGAAAGCGAGTAGCCCTGCAAGGGGCTCGTGGGTTCGAATCCCACTCTCTCCGCCAAAGCGAAGCGCGCGGGCGCGCCTTGCGCCCAGGAACCAATTGGGTCCCATGCGGCGGGAACTTCCGAACCGTGTCAGGTCCTGACGGAAGCAGCACTAAGGAAGACCTCCCGGGCGACGTGGGCGCGCCTGATTGGTTCTTGGTCGCAAGGCGCGTCTTTTTGCGGGTTGGGCCGGCGGAAGGGCGTGTGGGTCCCGCGATAGGTGTCGAACCCAGGGATGTTTTGTCGCCAGGCAGGAACCGCGTTCCGGCAGGGCGAATCGGGTGAATGACACTTCCGATGCGGACGATGGGACCGCCAAGGAGCGTGGCGCGTGTGTCGCTGCATGAGATGCCTTATTCCGTCGGACATGGGATGTTGTTGCCCTCCGCGTGGGTGGAACGGATCAACGCGGGCGTCCTGTATCTGGACTGCAACCTGAACGTCACCGTCCACAATCGCCTGGCCCAACAGTTGTTCGTCCCTCGCGTCCCGCTGTGGCAGCCGGTGCCGTTGCAGCAACTTCTGTCCCCCGACAGCGAAGGTTACCGCGTCTTGGCGCGGCTCGCCGCCCGGCCGCGCGATGTACGCGACCTGCTGGTGCTCTGGGAAAACGAGGGCGAGATCCGCCACGTCCTGCTCGACGCGTTTGCCGAGGCTGGGGATCGCCACACCGTCCCGGGTGTCTGGCTGATGACGAAAGACCTGAGTCACTTCTCCGCGCTCGAGCAACAGGTGTCGCGAAGCCATAAGCTCGCCACCCTCAGCAAGGTGGCAGCCGGCGTCGCCCACGAGATCCGCAATCCGCTCACCACCCTCAAGGGATTCTTGCAGATTCTCGCCCAACGCCTGACGGACGCCCGGATGGCCGCCGAGATCGAATACGTGCGCATGATGCTCAACGAGATTGGCCGTGTGGAAGACATGGTGTCGGAGTTGCTCCTGCTGGCCAAACCGCACCCTGTCCGGCGCGTGCCGTGTGCCCTGCCGCAGCTTGTCGCGGAACTCGGGCCGGCCATCGCCGAGCTGGCGGCCGAGCACGGTGTGACGTACTCCTTTGCCTGCGACGATGTGCCGGAACTCCCGCTCGATCCTGCCCTCATCAAACACATGGTGATGAACCTGGTCAAAAACGCCGTCGAGGCGATGGAACACGGCGGTGAACTCCGCATCCACGTGCGTAACGAAGGTGCGTGGGTCGTGATGGACGTCTCCGACACCGGACCGGGCATCCCGTTCTACCAAATGGACAGAATTTTCGACGCCTTTTTCACGACCAAGGAGAAAGGTACCGGCCTCGGTCTGCCGGTGTGCCAGCGGATAGCCGGCGATCACGGCGGGGAGGTGCGGGTCTCCTCCAAGGGGTTCGGCACCACGGTCTCCGTCTGGTTGCCGGTGCAGGCGCCGGCGGAGGTGTAACGCGCCGGCGCAGGCGCGGACACCGGCGGGTACGTTGTCCGGCGGATGCGTTGTCCGGCAGGTGGTGCCACCATGGCGTTTGTCCGGCGGATGGGCGGTGTGGTACTGTGTTACGAGGAGGGTGGGTGTGCGGTGTCCTATCAGGCGCTATACCGAGCGTGGCGGCCGCAGACGTTTGCCGATTTGGTCGGCCAGCCGCACGTCAAACAGACCCTGACCAACGCCCTCGCCCACGGCCGGGTGGCGCACGCGTACCTGTTTTGCGGCCCGCGCGGGACCGGCAAGACCAGCACGGCCAAGATCCTCGCCAAGGCGGTCAACTGCCTGCAGCCGCAGGGTGTGGAGCCGTGCAACGCCTGCCGCGCATGCGAGAGCATCACCGCCGGCACCAACGTCGACGTCGAGGAGATTGACGCCGCGTCCAACCGCGGGGTGGACGAGATCCGGCAGCTGCGGGAGAAGGTGCAGTACGCGCCGGCGTCCCTCAAGCGCAAGGTGTACATCGTGGACGAGGTCCACATGCTGACGCCGGAGGCGTTCAATGCCCTCCTCAAGACGCTGGAGGAGCCGCCGCACCACACCTTGTTTGTGCTGGCCACCACCGAGCCGCACCGCATCCCGGCGACCATTGTCTCCCGCTGCCAGCGCTTCGACTTCCGGCGCATTCCGGAAGCGCTCATCGTCGAACGGCTGCGCGCGGTCTGTGCGGACAACGGTTGGGCGTACGAAGACGAAGCGCTGTTCAAACTGGCGGAAGCGGCCGACGGCGGGTTGCGGGACGCGCTGGGCCTCTTGGAACAGACGGCTGCGTACAGCCAGGGACGCATCGGGGCACAGGAAGCGGCGCACGTGGTGGGCGGGCTGCAGGCGTCCGACGTGGTGGCGCTCGTGGCAGCTCTGTACCGCGGCGATCTCCCCGGCGCGCTGGTCCGCTTGACCGAGTGGTACATGGCCGGGCGGGACGCAGGGCGGATTGTGCAGGAGATGCTCGCCGTCCTGCGCGATCTCGCCGTGGTCCGCCTGCGCCTGCCGGAGGCGGCGCAGGAACCGCGCTGGCAGGCGTACGCGGAGGTGGCGGCCGCCTGTCCGCTCGAGTGGCTCCTGGCCGCCATCGACAAGCTGGGCGACGTCTACACCCACCTGCGGTTTGTGGATCAGCCCCGGTTGGTGCTGGAGACGGCATTGTTCGGCATCGCCCGCCTGGCGCGGGGGCAGCGCGCCGCGGCACCGCCGGATACGCCCGCGCTGGCTGCGCCCGCGCAGGCGTATCCGGCGGTGCCGCGGCG
>NZ_BMOY01000038.1 GCF_014647315.1 Paenalicyclobacillus cellulosilyticus | reverse complement strand
AAATAGTTTGATTTTCATATGAGTGATCCACTTCCCCTTGGGTTAGATTTTTTCGTGAGTTGACACGGGCATCCATCACCCGACGGCACACCACAGCCGCCCGGCGCGCGCCAAGGCGGCCGCAGCGCACCGAAGCGGCCGCCGCATATGGCAAATCACAGCACCTGCGCCCGGCCGCGGTACACCAACCCGTGCTGCGGATCGACCGTGATCTCCATGCCGTCCTCTATCCGGTCGGTCGCCCGCTCGGCGCCGACGATGACCGGCTTGCCGAGCGACAACCCGACCACCGCCGCGTGCGACGTGAGACCGCCCTCTTCGACAATCACCGCCGCCGCGCGCTGCATGGCCGGCACGGTCTCCTCGTCGGTCGCGACCGTGACCAGGATGTCGCCCGGCTCCACGCGCGGCGCAATCTCGCTCGCCCGCTTGCCGACGACGGCGCGGCCGGTCGCGCTCCCTTGGCCAATCCCGGTGCCTTTCACGAGCACATCGCCGATGGTGTGCACCTTGATGAGGTTCGTCGTCCCGTGCTGGCCCACTGGCACCCCCGCGATCACGATGACCATGTCCCCCGGCTTCACCAACCCGGCGTCAAGCGCCCCGCCGACCGCCGTCTCCAGCACCTCGTCGGTGGTGCGCACGTCCGCCACCACCACCGGATAGACGCCCCACACCACCGACAGCCGCCGGGCCACCTCTTCTCTCGGCGTCGTCGCGACGATCACGGTGTTCGGCCGGTGTTTCGCGATCATCCGCGCCGTATGCCCGGACGCGGTCGCGGAGATGATGGCCTCCACGCCCAGTTCCTCCGCCATCGTCTGGGCGGCATGGCCAATGACGTCCGTGACCGTGCGGTCGACCGGGCGCACCCGCCGGTCCATCACCTCGCGCGCGAACAGCGCTGTCTCCGCCCGCTCGGCAATGGTCGCCATCGTCTGCACCGCTTCGAGCGGGTACTTGCCCGCCGCCGTCTCGCCGCTGAGCATGATGGCGTCCGTCCCGTCGAAGATGGCGTTGGCGACATCGCTCGCCTCCGCGCGCGTCGGCCGCGGGTTGCGCTGCATCGAATCGAGCATCTGGGTCGCCGTGATGACCGGCTTGCCCGCGCGGTTGCAGAGGGCGATCATCCGCTTCTGCGCCAACGGCACCTCTTCCGTCGGGATCTCGACGCCGAGATCGCCGCGCGCGACCATCAACCCGTCGGCCACCTCGATGATCTCTTCGAGCCGCTGCAGGCCTTCCTGCGTTTCAATCTTGGCGATGATGGGCGCCTGGTAGTCCTGCTCCTCCAGGATCTTGCGGACTTCGAGCACGTCCGCCGCCTTGCGCACGAACGACGCGGCGAACATATCCACCCCCTGCTCAATGCCGAAGCGGATGTCCGCCACGTCTTTCTCCGTCACGCCCGGAATCCGCAGCGTGACACCCGGCGCGTTGATGCCCTTGCGGTCCTTGAGCACCCCGCCGTTGGTGACCACGCAGTGGATGTCGCGTCCCTCGACCCGCTCGACGCGCAGACCGATGAGCCCGTCGTCGATGAGGATGGGCGCGCCAGGGTACACGTCCTCGACCAACCCTGCGTAGGACACCGAGATCCGCTCCCGGGTCCCGTACTCCAACGGCTCGCTCGTCAGGACGATCCGGTCGCCCGCCGCCAGCTCCACTTGACCGCCCTGGATCTTGCCGGTGCGGATCTTGGGACCCGCGATGTCGAGCATGATGCCGACGTGCTTGCCCGCCTTCGCCGCCGCCTCGCGGATGCGCCGGATGCGCGTGGCGTGCTCTTCGTACGTCCCGTGGGAAAAGTTCAACCGGGCCACGTCCATGCCCGCCTCAATCAGTTTCAGCAACATGTCCGGGGACTCGCTGGCCGGCCCGATGGTACAAACAATTTTGGTCCGTCTCATGCTGCACCTCAAATCGACAGGATGTTGGCCAAGTCGTACAAGCGCATGTCCGGCTGCCGCGGCGTGGTGAACACCGTGTCGAAGTCGACCGCCTGCACCACCCCGTTGCGGGTACCGACCATCTTGCCGCTCACGTTGTCGCGCAACAGCTCCACCGCCGCCGCGCCAAGCTGGCTCGCGAGCACCCGGTCGCGCGCCGTCGGCGCACCCCCGCGCTGAATGTGGCCGAGCACCGTCACGCGCACCTCGAATCCCGTGTGCTCCGCCAGGTACTTGCCGATCTCGATGCCGCTCGCCGCGCCCTCCGCCACGATGATGATGGAGTGCTTCTTCCCGCGCGCGACACCCCGTTCCAGCTTGCGGATGACTTCATCCAGATCGTACGGCGCCTCCGGGATGAGGACCGATTCTGCACCGCCCGCCAGGCCGACGTACATCGCGATGTCGCCCGCGTGCCGGCCCATCACCTCGACGACGTACGTCCGGTCGTGCGACGTGGCCGTATCCCGGATTTTGTCGATGGCCTCGATGGCGGTGTTCACCGCCGTGTCAAAGCCGATGGTCACGTCGCAGCACGGGATGTCGTTGTCGATGGTCCCCGGAATGCCGATGGTGGGCATGCCCAGCTTGTGCAGCGCCTGCGCCCCCCGGAACGATCCGTCGCCGCCGATGACCACCAGGCCCTCAATCCCGTGCTTGCGCAGCACCTCCAGCCCGCGCGCCTGCCCTTCCGGCTGCTTGAACGCTTCGCAGCGCGCCGTGTAGAGGATGGTGCCGCCGCGCTGGATGATGTCGGCGACCGAACCCAGCGTCATCGGCATCATCTCTTCCTGCATCAATCCGCTGTACCCGCGCAGGATGCCCACGACCTCCATCCCGTGGTAAATGGCCGTGCGCACCACCGCCCGGATGGCCGCATTCATGCCCGGGGCGTCCCCGCCACTGGTCAAAACGGCGATCTTCCGCACACAACGTCCCTCCATCCTCGTGGTCAACCCGCACAAGTCGTCCGGTGGCATGAAGAAAGGCAGCGCCCGCCCCGATGCGCAGAGCCCGGCGCACGGCCCGGCCTGCGCCGGGCCCGTCCCGGGACCCGGCGGCCGGCGGGGACACAGCCCGCTGCCATCGCCTCTGGCCTAGGTTTCCAAAAACACGCCGATTCGCCGGTACTTATCGTACCGCGCCCGCAAGAGATCGGCAACATCCATCCGGGTGAGTTCGGCGAGCGCCGTCACCACCTTCTCCTTGACGACGGCGATCATCCGGGCGGGGTCCTTTTGTGCCCCGCCCTTCGGTTCCGGCAGCACCTCGTCCGCGACGCCGAGGTCCAGCAGGTCCTGCGCGGTCACCCGCATCCGCTCCGCCGCCTGCGGCGCCAGGCTGCTGTCCCGCCAAAGGATGGCGGCCGCCGATTCAGGCGAGATCACGGAATACCACGCGTACTCGAGCACGTAGATGCGGTCGGTGATGCCGAGCGCCAAGGCGCCGCCGCTGCCGCCCTCGCCGGTGACGACGCAGACCGTCGGCACGCGCAGGCCGGCCATCTCGCGCAGGTTCTCCGCGATGGCCACGCTCTGCCCGCGCTCCTCCGCCGAACTGCCCGGGTACGCCCCCGCCGTGTCGATGAAGAAGATGACCGGGCGGCCGAACTTTTCGGCTTGCCGCATCAGGCGCAGCGCCTTGCGGTATCCTTCCGGGTGCGCCATGCCGAAGTTGCGCTGGATGTTCTCCTTCGTGTCGCGCCCCTTCTGCGTGCCGATGATGGTGACCGGGCGGCCGTCGAGGAGGCCGATGCCGCCGACCACCGCTGGATCGTCCCGGAAGCTGCGGTCGCCGTGCAGCTCCAGGAACTCGCTGCACATCCCCTGAATGTAATCGAGCGTCGTCGGCCGGCCGGGTTGGCGCGCCATCTGCACCCGCTGCCATGCGGTGAGGTTGCCGTAGATCTCGTCGGACAGCTCCTCCAGCCGCCGCTCGAGCTTCGCGACCTCGTCCGACAGGTCGATCCCGCTCTCCTGCATGAACTGGCGCAGTTCGTCGATCTTGCGCCGCAGGTCCGCCAGGGGGCGTTCGAACTCGAGCTCACCGGGCATGCGTCCACCCCCCGGCGTGGATGCGGAGGATGGCGGCGAGCACGTCCCGCAACTCCTTGCGGTGCACCACCCGGTCAATCATCCCGTGCTTGAGCATGAACTCCGCGGTCTGGAAGTCGTCGGGCAGCTTCTGCCGGATGGTCTGCTCAATCACCCGCCGCCCGGCGAAGCCGAACATCGCCCCCGGCTCGGCCAGGATGATGTCGCCCAGGCTCGCAAAGCTGGCGCTCACCCCGCCGGTGGTGGGGTGGGTGATGACCGTGACGAACAGCACCCCCGCCTCGTGCATCCGGCGCAGGGCGAGGCTGGTCTTCGCCATCTGCATCAACGACAAAATGCCTTCTTGCATGCGGGCACCGCCGGAGGCGGTGAACAGGATCATGGGGTAGCGCTTCTCCGTGGCCCGCTCGATGGCCCGCGCGATCTTCTCCCCGACGGCGGAACCCATGCTCGCCGCGATGAACCGCGCGTCCATCACGCCGAGGACCACGGGGTGTCCGGCGAGCGTGCCTTCGCCGGTGACGACCGCTTCGGCGAGCCCGGTTTGCTCCTGCGCCTTGCGCAGTTTCTCCGGGTAATCGGGGAATTGGAGCGGGTCCGCCGACGAGAGCCCCGCGTCGTATTCAAAAAAGCGGCCGTCGTCGAGCGTCCACTCGATGCGCGTCCGCGCGTCCACAGGAAAGTGATGTCCGCAATGAGGGCAGGTGTTCAGGTTCTTCTGCAACTCCCGCGCGATGAGGATCTCGTTGCACGACCCGCACTTGCTCATGAGACCCTCCGGGATGTTGTCCTTGACGACTGGTTCCTTCGCACGGGGAGGAGCCTGCGCGGTGCCTGGCACCGTCAACGTCGCGTAGTGGCGTTTTTTCGAAAACAAGTCCTTTAGCACTTCCTCACCTCGCGCGAAGCGCTCATTCCGGAGATGAACGGAGGATGTCTTTCAACACTTCCTGCACCTCGTCCAGTTCGCTCTCCGGCACGAGGATCTCGTATTGGTCCTTGGCCACGTGCGTCTGGCGTACTTTCGGAAAAAAGCCTTCAGCCAAGAGGCGATCCCGCACGTGTTCAGCCACTTTGGCGGATGGTGCGATGTAGATGACGGTCCACACGGCGCTCTCTCCTCTGTCCTCCTACAGAATTATAGAGGTTGATGAAAACAGGGTCAAAACGGCGGCAGTTCGTCGTCGTACGACTGGGTGCGGTGCTGGTGCGCCAACCGGGCCGCCGCCGCAGCCGCCACGCCGGCGACGAGATCGTCCAAGAACACGTGGATGCGGTCCGGGGCATGGTTGAGCTTGCCCACCACACCGAGCTTGATTTTATCCAGGTAGCCGAAGTTGGTCAGCCCGATGGAGCCGTAGACATTCGTGATGGAGAGCGCCAGCACTTCGTCGCAGCCGTACAGCGGCTCGTCGCTCTCCATGATGGCCTGCAGCGGTTGCGGCAAAAGCCCTTGCTCCGCCAGCGCATCGAGCGCGATGCCCGTAAAGATGGCGTGCTGCACCTCGCGCTTCGCCAGCACGTGGCGCACGTTGTCCCGGCACTGGTCCATGGTGATGTCCGGATGGTACGGACGCTGCAGTTCGTAGACGATGGCCGCGATGTCGTCGATCTCGACCCCGCGCGCGCGCAACTGTTCGATGACCTGATGATGCACGCCGGCATCCTCCTCTCCCTCGTTGCATGGATGGCTGTCCCCGCCCATGTGCCGGCCCGCGCTCAGACGCCGCGCGGACTGCGCGGCCACGGCCCCAGGCGCGCGTTCCCCAAGCCGACAATCTCCTCCAGCGCGCTGATCAGTTCCGGTTGCGGCGAGACCGACCAGCGGGGCTCGAGCACGCGCAGGCGGCGCTTGCTTCCATCGTAGAGCGCGACGCGGGTTTCGCCTGGATACATGCCCAACACCTGGCGGACGCGCCACAGGGCTTGCCGCGCGCCTTCTCCCGCCGCATAGCGGATATAGAGGACCTGCGGCGGGGATGGCGCGGGCGCGGGTGCAGGCGCTGCGTCGTCGAGCAAGAGCCCCGCGGCGAGGCGCGCCCCTTCCGCCGCGGCGTACGCTTCATCGAGCGCATGCAGGGCGGCCTGCCGCGACATGCCGCCCGGCAACAGGCCCGCGAGCGCGCCCGCGGCAAGCAGGCTCTCGACCGCCTTGCGGTTGCACATGCGCGGGTTGACCCGCTCCACAAAATCGACGAGCGAGCGGAACGGGGCCTCCCGGCGGGCGGCGAGGATGGCGTCCACCGCCGCGCGGCCGACGTTGCGCACCGCCAACAGCCCGGTGCGGATGGCGTCGTCCGCCTCAACCACGTAGAGCGCCTCGCTGTGCTGCACGTCGGGCGGCAGGATGCGGATGCCGTGCTGGCGGGCGTCCCGCTCGTAGGCGCGCAACTTGTCCGGCGACGCGATGGACATGGACAACAACCCGGCCAAGAAATCCGGCAGGTGGTTGGCGCGCAGGTACGCCGTCCGGTACGCCAGAACCGCATAGGCCGCCGCGTGCGAGCGGTTGAACCCGTAGTCGGCGAAACGGACGATGAGGTCGTACACCTCATTCGCCACCGCCTCGTCGTACCCGCGCGCCAGACAGCCGGCGACAAAGCGGGATCGCTCTTGGTCGAGCACCTCCCGCTTCTTCTTGCTGACCGCGCGGCGGAGCAGATCCGCCTCGCCGAGGCTGAACCCGGCCATCCGGGCGGCAATCTGCATGATCTGCTCCTGGTAGACGATCACGCCGTACGTGTCGCGCAGAATCGGCTCCAGGTCCGGGTGCGGATAGCGGATGGGGGCGCGCCCGTGCTTGGCGGCCACAAACTCCGGGATGTGTTCCATCGGCCCCGGCCGGTACAGGGAGATGACCGCGGCGATGTCCTCCAGATTCGCCGGCTGCACCTCGCGCAGGACGCGCCGCATCCCCGGCGATTCGAGCTGGAAGCAGCCGTCCGCCTCGCCGCGCGCCAGCATCGCGTACGTCTTCGGATCGTCCTCCGGCACCTTGCGCCAGTCGATGGCCCGCCCGGTGCGCCGCGCGACGCTCGCCGCACAGTGGTCGATGAGGGTGAGCGTCCTCAGGCCGAGGAAGTCCATCTTGACGAGGCCCAGCCGCTCGATGTCCTCCATCGCGTACTGGGTGACCGGGATGCCGTCGGCACCCGGTTCCACCGGGACGAGGTCCGTGAGCGGGACAGGAGAGATGACCACACCGGCCGCGTGCACGGAGGTGTGGCGCGGGAAGCCCTCCAGGCGAACCGCCGTGTCCCACAATGCCCGCAACGGCGGGTGCCGGTCGAGAAACTGGGAGACGGCCGGCACCTCCGCCATCGCCTTTGCCAGCGTCATGCCCGGCTGACCCGGGATGAGCTTGGCCAACTGGTCCACCAGCCCCTTGTCCGCGCCGAGCACCCGTCCGGCATCACGCACCGCGGCGCGGGCGGCCAGGGTCCCGAACGTGCCAATCTGCGCGACCTTATCGGCTCCGTACCGAGCCACGACGTACTGGATGACCTCCATGCGCCGCTCATACTCGAAGTCGGTGTCGATGTCCGGCCAGCTCACCCGCTCCGGGTTGAGAAACCGCTCGAACAACAGGTGGTGGCGGATGGGATCCACGTCGGTGATGCGCAAGGCGTACGCGACCAAGCTCCCCGCCGCCGATCCCCGGCCCGGCCCTGTGGCGATGCCCTGCTTGTGGGCGTAGCGGATGAAGTCGGCCACGACGAGGAAGTAGTCGGCAAACCCCATCCGCTCGATGACCGAGAGCTCGTAGTCGAGCCGTTCCCGCACCGCCGGGGGCAGATCCCCGTACCGCTGCCTTGCCCCCGCTTCGGCCGCGCGGCGCAGCACGGCGGCCGCCTGCTCGCCGTCCGGCGTAGGGTATCTCGGCAACAAGACCTGGCCCAAAGGCAACTCCAATCGGCAACGCTCCGCCACCAGGGCGGTGTTCGCAAGCGCCTCCGGCAAGTGCACGAACCGGCGCGCCATCTCCTCGGCGCTCGCAAAGTGGTACCGCTCTCCCTGCAGCCCGCGCGCCCCTTCCGCACCTTCAATCTGCGCCAACACCCGCTGCAATTCGGCGTCCGCCGGTTCCAGGTAGTGCACGTCGTTGGTGGCCACCATCGGCAGGCCGCGCCGCCTCGCGCTTTTCACCAAGCCGGGGAGCCCGCGGCGCTCCTCGGGCAACCCGTGGTCCTGGATGTCGACGTAGAGCGCCCCTTTGGGCCAACGTTCCATCCACAGGTCGAGCCATGTTTCGGCCTCCGCTTCGTCCCCCGCCGAGAACGCCCGCAGCACGCGGGACTCGCCGCCGCCGATGAGCGCCACCACGTGGGCGGCGTGATCGGCCAACTCATCGAGGGTGACGCAGGGCAGCCGCTCGCGCGATCTCGCCTTGGTGACGAGGCGAACCAACTGTTGGTAACCCGTGAAGTCTTCCGCCAGGAGCACCGCCGTGTCGAGCGCCGGCGCCATGTTCCTGCGGCCTGGCCCTGGATCCTCGGCAAGCGGCGCCTTCGCCACCTGCATCTGCACACCGACGATGGGGCGGATGCCCGCCGCCTTCGCTTCCACATAAAACGACACCGCGCCGTACAGCGCCAGGGTGTCGGTCACAGCCACCGCCGGCATGCCGTACTCCGCCGCACGGCGGACGAGATCGCGGATGCGGAGCGCCCCCTCGCGCAACGAATACTCGGTGTGCACATGCAGGTGGACAAAGCCGGACACGTTGGTCACCTCTCCCAGGTCTGCACGGTCACGAGCGCCTTGGCGGCTTGGTCCGAGCCGTCGAACACCTCGACCTCGACTTTGGCGAACCGGCGCCCGGAATTGAGGGTGCGCGCCCGCACCTCAATCTTCGAGTCGACCGACACAGGTTTCAGAAAATAGAGGGTGAAATTCTCCACCACCATTTCGATGCTGCGCGACCGCTGCAGGCATAAGATGGCACACGCTTCCATCAGCGTCGTCAAAGGGCCGATGGCCAACGTGCCGAGGTTGTTCGTCATCTGCGGCGTCACCTCGCCGATGAGCGAGAACGACCTGTCCTCGTTGCGCACCTCGCTGAACCCTTGCAGCACCTGATCCCGCAAGGTCTCCGCCACCTGCGGCTGGCGGCTCATCATCTGCAGCGCGCGCATGACGTCCTGGCGGCTGATGACGCCGATGAGCTTCCGGTTCTCGACCACCGGCAACAACTCCACGCCTTCCCACACCATGCGGTGGGCGGCGGAGGCGACGGTCGTCTTCAGCGATGCGGTGACGACGTGGCGCGACATGTGTTGCTCGATGGGATCGTCCGGCTTGGCGTCCGCCACATCGCGGGCGGTGACGATGCCCACCGGGCGGCCGTGCGCATCGACGACGGGGATGCGGCTGTGCCCGGTCTCCTCGACGAGGAGGAAGTAGTCGCGCACCGTCTTGTCGCGGGTGAGCACCGCGAGCGGTGCCCGCGTCACGATGTCCTCCACGAACAGGATGTCCTTTTTGATCAGCCGGTCGTAGATGGCGCGGTTGATGAGCGAGGCGGTGGTGAACGTATCGTAGGCGCAGGAGATGAGCGGCAGCGCCCGTTCGTCCGCCAGCCGCTGCACCTCCGGCGAAGCCTCGAACCCGCCGGTGATGAGCACCGCCGCCCCGTGCTCCAGGGACAACCGCTGCACCTGCTCCCGGTTGCCGACAATCATCAGGCTCCCGGGCTCGATGTAGCGGACAATGGCGTCGAGCTGCATGGCGCCGATGATGAACTTCTGCAGGGTCTTGTGCAGCCCGTCGCGGCCGCCGAGCACCGTCCCCTCGACGATGTTGACCACCTCGGCGAACGTCAGGCGCTCGATGTTCGCCTTGCGCTTGCGCTCGATGCGGACGGTGCCGATGCGGTCCATGGCGCTCACCAGCCCGCGCAGTTCCGCCTCTTTGATGGCGCGGTACGCGGTCCCTTCGCTCACCGCCAGCTTGCGCGCGATGCCGCGCACCGAGATGTGCGTGCCGACCGGCACGGATTCGATGTAGCGCAGGATCTGTTCGTGCTTGGTGGCCATGGGGCGCACCCTCCCGCAGCGGATATCCGCACCCGGCCGTCCACGCCGCCGGGCATGCATGGTCTCACGTCATGACGTATCACGTCCGTTCGGACAGAACGGTATCCTGCAGAACAACCTCCGGCAGAACGACGGCAGCCCGCAGAACCGCGGGTTCCTGCCGGTATGATACGATGAGGAAGCGGGTGTGGACAATGGTTGGCAAACAAGGACAAAAAACCGTCATCCGCACCCTCTCTTTTTAGAATGGGGATTAAAACCAGCTTGCACGGACAACAATAAGGAGTGATAGAATGCAAACCATGCTTTAGGAGGTTGCAGAGATGAAACAGATTCCGTCGACGCTCGCCGTCGCCGTGCTGCTGCTCATCGCCGCCGCCTGGCCGTCGGTCGATGCGTGGTCGGAGACGAGCGCCACGGCACACTTCTTGGTCCACTGCCTGTACCTGTGCGCAGGCGGGCTGTTCGGCCTGCAGACGGCATGGTGGATGCACCGGCCGGTGACCTGGCCGGCCGAAGAAGCGAGGGTCACGTCATGAAGCGGACGGCACGGCAAGCGACGTGGGCCGCGTACCTTGGCGTCATCTGTGTGCTCGTGGGCATGTCGCCCGCCGGGGCCGACCTGATGGATCGCGTTCCGGTTCTGCACGCCGTGTGGCACCTGTGGCTGTTCATCGGCGCCGCGCTCATGGTGTACGGCCTGGAGACGCTGCGCTGGTTGACACGGCGCCACCGCCGCACGGCGGCTTGACGCGCAGGGCCGCCCGCGGACAAGCGGGCCGGCCCTGGGCGGGAAAACGGATGGTCCGGCAGCACACGCGAACCGGCAGGCGACGCGCAGTGCAAAACTAAGCCCGCGCGGCGCGCGCCTCGTCCACCAAGGTTCGCAGGCGTGCGGCCGCCGCGCGGGGGTCCGCCGCGCTCATCACCGCCGACACCACCGCAATCCCGCTCACGCCGCACGCCAACACCTCGGCCGCGTTGTCCGCCGTGATGCCGCCGATGGCCACGACCGGGACGTTGACGCTGCGCATAATCTCGCGCAGGCCGCCCATCCCGGTCAGGCCGGCGTCCGGCTTCGAACCCGTCGGAAACACGGCGCCGACGCCGAGATAGTCCGCGCCATCCCGCTCCGCCTGGCGCGCCTCCGCCAGGGTCTCCGCCGACACCCCGATGATGGCGTCCGGTCCGAGGATGCGCCTCGCGTCGCGGCACGCGATGTCGTCCTGCCCCACATGGACCCCGTCCGCCTCGACCAGGAAGGCGACATCGACCCTGTCGTTGACCAAGAACAGCGCCCCGTGTTCGCGTGTGAGCTTGCGCACCGCACGGCCCAGTTCCACGAACCGCCGCCCGAGATCCTGTTTGCGCCGGAGTTGAACCGCGGTGGCGCCGCCCGCGAGCGCCGCCGCGACGGCAGACAGCAAGCTGTCCGCGTCCGGCCGCTCATCCGTCACCACGTACAGGCGCAGCTTGTCACGCCAATCCGCCGGCCGCATCATGCCATCCGCCCCTCGTCCAGCACCTCGACGCGTGCCCGCGCGACGGCGTCCTCCGGGGTCAGGTGGTAAAGGGCGTCGAACAGCCGCGCCTGGAACGTCCCCGGCCCGTCCGCGCGCGCAGCCGCCATCTCCGCCGCCACATTGAAGCAGGTGATGCCAGCGATGACCGCCGCCGCCTGCACCGCCACGTCCGCGCCGCGGCCCGCCACGCCGACGAACGCACCGAGGATGGCGGTGAGCTGGCAACCCGATCCGGTGACGGCCGCGAGCAGGGGGTGGCCGTTGCGCAGCGCCCACACCGTCTTCCCGTCGGTCACATAATCCGTCTCACCCGTGGCGACGACGACACACCCGCGCTCCGCGGCGTACGCGCGCATCGCCTGCGGCAGACCGGCCGCCGCGCCGGCCGCATCGACACCCTTCACGGCGCCGCCCGCCCCGAGCAGCACGCCGATCTCGCCCGCGTTGCCGCGCAACACAGCCAACCGGAGCTCGTCACACAACGTCCGCGCCGTCTCCGTCCGGTACGGGGTCGCGCCGACGCCCACCGGATCGAAGACGACCGGCACGCCCGCGTCGTTGGCCGCCCTGCCGGCGCGGCGCATGGCTGCGACCACCCGCTGGTCGAGCGTCCCCATGTTGAGGGCGAGCGCCTGCGCCAAGCGCGCCATGTCCGCAACCTCTTCTTCGGCGTACGCCATCACCGGCGAGGCGCCGATGGCCAACAGGGCGTTGGCCGCTACGTTGGTGACCACCAAGTTCGTGATGTTATGGACGAGCGGGCGCTCACCGCGGACCTTGAGCAGCCACTCCCCGATGTCCGTCATACCGGATTCCCCCTTCGACCGGCGACCTCTTCCCAAGTGCCGCCGACGTACGCGTAGCAGCGGCCTGCCGACAAGCCGTGCACCACCTGAGCCGGGGCGGAATGGTCCGTCGGTCCGTGCCCCCCGCCCACGTCCCAATCCTGCGCGCGCCGGATGGCCTCGCTGATGAACGCCTTCGCCGACGCAATGGCGTCGATCCACGACGCCCCGGCCGCCCGCGCCGCGGTGATGGCGGCGGAAAACGTGCAACCGGTGCCGTGGGTGCGGTGGCTCGGGATGCGCATCGCCGCGAAATACGTGAACGCATCGCCGTCGAACACCACGTCCACCGCGTGCGGCACGAGGGATCCGCCGTACGGGCTTTGACCCGCCCAGTCTTTCTGCACGTGGCCGCCCTTGATGACGACCAACCCGCCGCCGGTAAACCGGAACAGTTCCCGCGCCGCTTGGTGGCAGTCGTCCCACGACACAATCCGCCCGCCCACCAGCGCCTCCGCCTCCGGCAGGTTGGGGGTGACGACGCTCGCCAGCGGCAACAGGCGCTGTTTGAGCACACTCACCGCGTCCGCGTCGAGGAGCGGCTCGCCGCCCTTCGCGACCATGACCGGATCGACGATGAGCGCGCGCACCGGGTATTCCGCAAACCCTTCCGCCACCGCCTCGATGATGGCCGCGCTGCCGAGCATCCCGGTCTTCGCCGCGTCCGCACCGATGTCGGTCAGGACGGAACGCATCTGTTCCCGGACGAACGCCGGATCGACATAGCGCACCCCCTGCACCCCCAGGGTGTTCTGGGCGGTCAGGCCGGTGATGACCGAGGCTCCGTAGACGCCGAACGCGGCGAACGTCTTGAGGTCCGCCTGGATGCCCGCACCGCCGCCGCTGTCCGACCCCGCCACGGTGAGCGCCCGTACCACGTGTCCGTTGACCCGCAGCATGTCCCGTCTCTCCTTTCGACCCGCCGTGCTGCCGTGCGCCTGGGCGCGGCGCCGCGCCTCCTGTCAGCCGAACAGGTCGGACGACAAGTACCGCTCGCCCGTGTCGGGCGCGAGGCACAGCACCCGCGCCTCCTTCGGCAGCTCCTTCGCCACCCGGATGGCCCAGAAGGCGGACGCCGCGGCGGAAGCGCCGACGAGGATGCCCTCTTCGCGGGCCAGGCGGCGCGCCATCATCTGCGCGTCCTGGTCTTGGATGAGAAAGATCTTGTCGAACACCTGGCGATTGAGGATCTTGGGGACGAACCCCGGGCCGGTTCCCGGGATCTTGTGCGGTCCCGGCTTGCCGCCCGACAACACGGGCGATCCCGCCGGCTCCACGACGTAGATCTTCAGGTTCGGGATTTTCTTCTTCAGCTCTTCCCCGGCGCCGGTCACCGTGCCGCCGGTGCCCGCCGTGAGGACGAACGCGTCCAGTCGCCCCGCAAACGCCTCATAGATTTCCACCGCGGTGGTGTGCCGGTGGGCGTCCGGGTTGGCAGGATTTTCGAACTGCATGGGGATGAAGCTGTCCGGGATCTCCTGCGCCAAACGGTTCGCCTCGTCGATGGCCCCTTGCATGCGCAGCGACGCCGGGGTCAGGTGCACCTCCGCCCCGTACGCCCGCAGGAGCTTCACCCGTTCTTCGGTGGCATTGTCGGGCATCGTGATGATGCAGCGGTAGCCGCGGGCGGCGCAGACCATGGCGAGGCCGATGCCGGTGTTGCCTGACGTCGGTTCAATGATGACCGACTTGCCGGGCGTGATGAGGCCGCGCCGCTCCGCGTCCAAAATCATGTTGAGCGCCGGGCGGTCCTTGACGCTGCCGGCCGGGTTGAAGCCTTCCAGCTTCATGTAGACCGCCGCGCCGTTCGGATCCGGCACCTTGTTCAAGCGGACAATCGGCGTGTTGCCGACGAGATCGAGGATGGAGTCGTACAGTTTGTGCATGTCGCTTCGCCTCGTTTCTGAGCGTGTCTCGGCATATCCCTGCGCACGTGGTTCATGACGGCGCGATGAGCGATGCGACGCGCTGCGCCGCCTCGTCGTCCGTGCAGATGAGCAACAGGGTGTCGTCCCCGGCGATGGTCCCTAGCAGGCCGTCGATGTTCACGTTGTCAATCATCGCGCCGACCGCATGGGCGTTGCCGGGCATCACCTTGAGCACAAGCAGGTTGTTGGCGCGCGCGATGGAAAGGAACACCTCCGCCAGTTTGCGGCGCACCGCGTCCAGGGAGACGGTGGTGGTGTGCACCGGTACGGCGTATTTGTAACGGCCGTTGCTGCCGACCACCTTGATGAGCTGCAGTTCCTTGATGTCACGGGAGATGGTGGCCTGGGTGACAGGGAAACCGGCCTCTTCGAGGGCACGCACCAGCTCCTCTTGGGTCTCGATTTCCCGCTGGCTGACAATCTCCCGGATTTTCATCAACCGCTTCTCCTTCACGCCCTCCCCTCCTCTTCGGCGCCTTCACTGCTCGATGACCTTCGCCTTCCACAGCGGCCAGATGACCAAGTCGGCCCGCCCGATGATGCTCGATCTCGGCACGAACTTGTGGGTCCACAGCCTGCTGTCGTCGGAACGGTTGCGGTTGTCGCCCATCATAAAATAGCTGTCCGGAGGCACCTTGTACGGACCAAACGTGCCCAACGTCGGCACCGACAGGTACGGTTCGGCCAACGGTCGGCCATTGATGTAAACCCGCCCGCCGCCAATCCAGACGGTGTCGCCGGGCAGACCGATGATCCGCTTGACGAAGATGGTCTTGGGGTCGTCCGGCCAGCGGAACAACACCACTTCGCCGCGGTAAGGTGGCATCAACTCGGTCGCGACGTGGTCCACCAGAATGAAACACGGGTTCGGTATGGTCGGATACATCGAGCTGGTGGGCACCTCGGCAAAACTGAACACGTAATGGACGAACAGCTTGGCCAAGCCCGCGCCCACCGCGATGGGCCAGAGCCAGTTCCACACCACCCGCAACACACTCGGCGAACTGGACCGCGGCGCACGTTCCTCTTGCGCAGACCGTCCTGCCATGGTTCACCTCAACATCCGTGCGCTGCCGCGACCTCTGCGCTGCCGCGCGGTCTTTGCACAGGTTGATGGTATCAGTATGACGAACAGAGGCGCCAATTTCCACTTGTCGCGCCGGACAATGCGGCCGCTTGTCCGCACCGGACATATACCTGTTCCCATTGGACCACGCCGGGCGGGCAGGATGCAACTGGGACGCGCGCGGCGAGAGATGTGGGCAAGTTTCGCCAAAAAAGTTGAAAATCTCTCATCCGCAAGGCAGGGATCTGTGATACAATGCCGTATGTAGTAGAAGAAAGAGATTCCGGCAGGTCGGCAGACTTGACCGTTCAGGAGTGGCGTGTGTGGAGTTTTTGGGAGGAGCCATTGATCCGGTCGTCACCATTTTGTTGTGCCTGATCAGCGCGGCGGCCATCGTCTGGACAACGGCGAAGAAGGCCTGAGACACACATCAACAAGCCCGGCCTGTCTCGTGACGCCTCGGCCGCGCAGCGGCAAGTGCCGGGCCGGCGGGAATCAGTGCGCCCGCCGGCGCAGCCGCACCTCTCCCGCGTGCGGAGCAGGTGCGATTTCCTTTTCTGCCAACATGCGGCTGCGTTCCCGATCTGCGCCCACCGCGAAGTACACATTGGCCGCGAACGCCAACCCGGCAAACAGGATCCACAGCATCGAAAACGTCCCCGCCCATCCCGGCCGCAACGCGGGCAGGCGCGGTACCCCGTACGCCAGCAACGACAAGAGCGCGCACGCATACACGAACGACCGCACCCGGGAGCGCGCCATCCGCACCTTCCACCGTCCCACGTACCCAACCTCCTTTGTCCACGACACCACACGATATGAAGCCAAGGCCGTGGATATGCATCCGGCACATGCATACAAGATGCGGGAACATGGGACCCTGATGAATGCGTTCACCCCATGTTCACCGGAGGAGGGCAGACACCTCATGGACGTGCTTGAAAACTTCGAACGATGGAAGTCGTTCCTCGGCGAGCAGGTGGATAAGGCGCAGGCGATGGGCGTCTCGGACGACCAGATTGCGTTGGTGGCCAAGAAGATGGGGGATTTCCTCGCCAACAAGGTCGACCCGAAAAACCCGCAGGAGCGCCTGCTCAAAGAGATGTGGGACATCAGCGACGAGGACGAGCAACGCACGCTGGCCAAGATCATGGTGAAGTTGGCAGACCGGGCGCACTGACAGGCTGCGAAAAGGGCTGCATGCCGGGCCGCCGCAGCGGCCCGCGCTGCCGCCCCGCCCGCTTGTCCCGATACAGCGCACGCAGCGGCCATGCCGCGCGCTTACGGGCCCGTTACGCCACCGGGACCTCCCAGGTCTCGCCCGGTTGCATCACCTTGACCGCTTGCCCTTGTTTCCCCAGATCCTCCGCAAACGCCTGCGGGTCCTGGCGGATGAGGTCAAACGTGTTGTAGTGCATCGGCACCACGTAGCGGGCGCGCAGCCACGACGCCGCCACCTTGGCGTCCTCCGGGCCCATGGTGAAGTTGTCGCCGATGGGCAGCGCGGCCACGTCAATCCGGTGCCGCTCGCCAATCAGCTTCATGTCCCCGAACAGCGCGGTATCCCCCGCGTGGTAGAACGTCACCCCGTTCATCGTCACCAAGAACCCGCACGGATTCCCGGCGTACACGATGCCTTCTTCCGTCTCGAGACCCGATCCATGAAATGCGATGGTCAGTTTCACCGTGCCGAACGGGAATGTGCGTGCGCCGCCCAGGTGCATCGGATGGACGTTCAACCCTTTGCGCCCAAAATACATTGCCAGTTCGAACGGGGCGATGATGACCGCACCGGTGCGGCGGGCGATGGTTTCCGCGTCCCCGACGTGATCGCCATGGCCGTGGGTGAGCAGCACCGCGTCCGCCCGGATGGCGTCCGGCGTCACGTCGGCCACCGGGTTGCCGGACAAAAACGGGTCGATGACGACCGTGTGGCCCGCGTCCGCGAGCGAAAAACAAGCGTGCCCGTGATACGTGATCTTCATCGTTTCTCTTCCCCCTCTTCCGTGGGCAGAGGCAGCAACGCCTCTTCGATGGTCTCGGCAAGGATGCGCTGCACATCCGACCAAAAGACGCCCCATCGATATTCGGCTTCCAGGTACTGGCGCACGTCCTGGTGGAGCATGACGACCTCCGCCAACTTCCGGAGGCGATCCGCCTCCTGTGCGTCCGCCTGGCCCGCCAACCGTCCGGCTTCATACGCCAGCTGCTGCCGGCGGAAGTCTTGGAGCATGCGCAGCGCGGCGGGATCCTGTTCAATCTGCTGCCTAAGCCGCTTGAGCTCTTGAAACACTTCGGACGAACGAATGGCGCGCGCGAGCTCGTGCACCTTGTCGTACGGGTTGTTCACACCGTCGCCCGGCTGCATCGCGTCCCTCCCCTCCCAGCGTGATCGAAAAGTGGACCCCATGGTGTGCGTCGATTTACAGTATAGCCCAAATCCGCGCACACAGGCGGCGAATGCGCTATACTGCAAGGCGAAGACCCGTCCTTTGAAGGAAGGGAATGCGGATGACCGAACCGGCGAAGACCTTGTACGAAGCGGCGGGCGGCGCCCCGACCATCGCGCGGCTGGTGGAGGCGTTCTACCGCCGGGTGGCGGAAGACCCGGTCCTCCGGCCGCTGTTTCCGGATGACTTCACAGAGGTGAAAGCACGCCAAACGCGGTTCCTGACCCAGTTTTTCGGCGGCCCGCCCCTGTACACGGAGCAGTATGGCCATCCGATGCTGCGCTACCGCCACCTGCGCTTCCGCATCACCCCCAAGCATGCCGAGGCGTGGCTGGCCTGCATGTCGGCCGCGATGCAGGAGACGGGCATCACAGGACCGCTGTACGACGCGATGTTTGAACGCCTCAAGCGCACGGCATACCACATGGTGAATACGCCCGATGAGGACGCGGACCGGCCGACCGGCCAGGGCGCGGACCGAGCGGGCGGGCTGGTCGGGATCGACAACGCATGACCGGGCGGTCTGCGGCGCAGGCGATCCCTGATCAGGCCACCCGGTACGGCGAGGAGGATGCGCATGACCATCGGTGCCCGCATCAGCACATGGCGCAAGCAGCGCGGCCTCTCCCAGGCGCAGTTGGCCAAGGCGGCCGGCGTGAGCGCCAGCGCCATCGCGATGTACGAGACGAACCGCCGTACCCCGGATGAAGCGGTGCTGGCGCGCATCGCCGCCGCACTCCAAGTGTCGACAGCCGAGTTGCGAGGAGAGGACGACGTCCTTCCACCCTCCGTGACGAGCGAAGGCGGCACAACCCGCGAAACAGACATGGTGAGGGAAACGGCGGCGGCGGAGCCCGCCGAAGCAACGCGGCCGGAAGGGGCGGTGGAGCGCCCTGCGCCCGCGGCGGACCGGACCGGGGTGATTCTGGCTGAGCCGCCACAAGGAGAACGCTTCCCCATCACCCTCGAGGAAGCCCGCTTCATTGTCTTCCTGCGCCTGCATCCGGAGTGCATCCCGTTTGTTCAGGAATACATGGCGGCCACCGACCAGCAGCGGGCGCAGATGGCCCGGACGCTGCGCCTCATCCGGGCATTCCAGGGTCAATGACGTCCGGCATGCCGAGCATGCTCACGGCGCGGAGCCACCCCATCCGGAACCGGGGCTTGTGCCATTGGACGACGCGCTTGCGCTGGGCGCTGTCCCGGTGCCGGGCTGCGTA
This sequence comes from Paenalicyclobacillus cellulosilyticus, assembly GCF_014647315.1. Classification (GTDB taxonomy): domain Bacteria; phylum Bacillota; class Bacilli; order Alicyclobacillales; family Alicyclobacillaceae; genus Alicyclobacillus_J; species Alicyclobacillus_J cellulosilyticus. The sequence goes on along the minus strand of NZ_BMOY01000038.1, from coordinate 6,726 downwards.
CCGCCGCCAGGCTGCGCACCGCCGCCAGGCTGCGCACCGCCGACGGGCTGTGTACCGGTGCCGGGCTGCGTACCGCCGCCGGGCTGCGTACCGCCGACGGGCTGCGTACCGCCGCCAGGCTGCGCACCGCTGCCGGGCTGCGTACCGCCGACGGGCTGCGTACCGCCGACGGGCTGCGCACCGCTGCCGGGCTGCGTACCGGTGCCCGGTCCTGTTCCGCTCGGCGCGGCCGTCGTGCCCGGAAAAGCGCCGCTCGGCGAAGTCCCGGTGCCGGCCGGCCCCATCCCTGGTGTCGCAGTCCCGGGTGAGGCTCCGGCGTTCGGATTCGTGCCCGCGCCCGGCGTGGTCCCGGCATTCGAGTTCATGCCCGCACCCGGCGCGGTCCCGGCGTTCGGATTCGTGCCCGCACCCGGCGCGGTCCCGGCGTTCGGATTTGTGCCGCCCGTGCCGGCGCTTGTCGACGGCGCCGGCATCCCGGGCACCTGGAACTGGATGGTCGCCGGATCGCCCACCGTGTCGCCGGTACTCGGATCGATGGCTTGGACGGAATACAGGTATGTGGCGCCAGGCAGCACGTCCACGTCCTGGTACATCTCCTGGCTCGTGACGCCAATGATCTGCGGCGTGGCGTCGAACGCGCCGGATGTGGCGGCGGGTCCGCCGCTGCCCGTGCCGGTCCCGCCGGCGGAAGACGTGTTGCCGGCGGAGGCGCCGAGATCGCCTAACCCCATGCCTCCGCCTGCGACGGTGCCCTCACCGGACGTCCCGAGGCCGCTTGCTGCCGACGTGTCCCCCGGCGCGGCCCCCGGTGCCGTGCCCGTATTCGGCAGGGCGATGGTGGCGCGGCTCACCTGGAAGTTGACCTGCCCGTTCATCGGCGAGCGCCACGTCAAGTCGACGCCGCCGATGTTGGCGTCCCACTTGGCGGCGAGATTGGCCACCGGCGCTCGCGAAACGCTGCCGCTGCCGCTCCCCGTCGCCGCGCTCATGAAGCTGTACTGTTGCGGCGTTTGCCCGGCCAACACCTGGCGGGCGATGTCGCGCCAGATGCTTGCGACGTAATTCCCCGGATAAGGATACCAATTCAAATGGTACGCATCATCGCGCTGATCGTACCCCAGATACACCGATCCCACCAGATTCGGCGTGTAGCCGTCGAACCAGACGTTGCGCACCCAGTCCGGGTGCGGACCGGTGAGCGCCGAGTCGAATTGGACGGTGCCCGTCTTGCCGGCCACAGGCCAACCCGGGATCTGCGCCATCACCCCCGTCCCCTCGCGCACCACATCCTCCATGATGGACGTCATCACGGCGGCCGTGTGCACCGACATCACGCGCTTGGGTGTGCCTTGGAACTGGTAGATGACCTGTCCCTGGTCGTTGACAATCTTGGTGATGAGATGCGCCGGCTCCATCACGCCGCCGTTGGCGAACGCGCTGTACGCCTGCGCCATCTGCAGGGGATACACACCCTTCTCCATCCCGCCGATGGCGATGCCGAGGTGCTGGCGGTCGCCCGCCGTGAACTGCAAGCCCATCCGCTCCGCAAAATCCACCCCTGTCTGGATGCCAATCTGCTGCAGGAGCCACACCGACGCCACGTTGTAGGAGTGGACCAAGGCGTCGTGCAACGTCGCCGTCGGGGGCTCCCCCGGTTCGTTGCGCGGGATGTAGCCGCCGCCGAAGTCGTGCGACTTGTTGTTCAGAATGGAGTTCGGCGTGAACTTGCCGCTCTCAATCGCCGGCGCGTACTCCAAAATCGGCTTGATGGACGATCCCGGCGAGCTGTACGCGTACACCCGGTCGTACCCGCCCGGCGTCCACCCGTCGCGGGTCGATCCCGCCGCGCCGAGGATGCCGCCTGTCTTCGGATCGATGAACACCGCCGCGCCTTGCACCTGATGGCCGTGGATGGGCGGCGGGAAGTCGTTCGGGTACGCATCGTCCCAGAACACCCGGTTGATGGCGTTCTGGACGGCCGGGTCGACCGTGGTGTACACCTTCAGGCCGCCCTGGAGGATGGATTCGCTCGAGATGCCGTTGCGCTCCGCGTAGTCAAGCAAAAACTGCGTGAACAACGGCTGCTGGTCCCACGCGTTGGCGAGCACGTGCGGCGAGAGGCCGAGGCCCTGCTTCTCGGCCGCCTTCGCCTGCGCCTCGGTGATGTATCCGTACTTGGCCATGTTCTCCAGCACTTCGTTGCGCCGCTTGAGCGCCGCCGCCGGGTGCAGGATGGGATCGTAGGCGCTCGGCGCCTGCGGCAGGCCGGCCAAGAGCGCCGCCTGCGTCAGCGTGAGCGCGTTCGGGTTCTTGGCGAGATCGATCCCGAAGTAGCGCATGGCCGCCTGCTCCACCCCGATGCAGTTCTCGCCGAGGAACACGTGGTTCAGGTACATGGCGAGGATCTCCTGCTTGGTGAAGTAGCGGTTGATCTGCACCCCGAGGATGATCTGCTTCAGCTTGCGGCTGAACGTCTTCTGGTCGTTCAGGTAGACGATTTTCGCCAACTGCTCCTGGATGGTGCTGCCGCCCTGCGCCAGGCGGCCCGTCCACAAATCGACGAACGCGGCGCGGAACAACCCGCGCAGGTCGATGCTCGAACTGTCCCAGAAGTTGTGGTCCTCCGTCGCCACGATGGCGTCCTGCAGGACCTTCGGGATCTTTTCATAGGGCAAGTAGGTGCCGTTGGGCCCGGTGATGGTCAGAAACGGTGAACCGTCGCGCGCGTAGACGACGGTCGGGCGCGCGTTGGTGATCTGCTCCAATTTGGCCGCGTCGAACGGGGTCAGCTCGATGACCGCCGTGAACAACACGACGAACGCGGCCACCGCCATGACGAATGTGGCCAACAGGATGAGCAACGTCTTGACGAAGACCTGCCCTCGGCTGCGCCGGCGGACCTTGGTTTTGTTCGGCTTCGGCAACGCTGGGCATCTCCTTCCGCAAGACATGGTGCGGGCCGCATCCGCCCGGGGCGGGCCCGGTTGTCTTCCCTGCATGAGTTTGCTAAACTACAGGATACATCGCCGGAGAACGGACGACAACGATACGGACGACGAGGATACGGGCGACAACTGCATCACGCCGACGCGATGACGAGGCCGAGTAGGCCGGCGGGATGGTCCACAGAGAGTGGGGCGCGGCTGAGACCCCATACCACCCCCCGGCGCGAACATCCCCTCGGAGTTCCCGCCGAACCCGCAGCAGTCTGCGGCAGTAGACCGGGACGGGTCTCTCCCGTTTTCGAGAGACGGACGTGCGGAGTCCGCGCGTCCGGCAGATGGAGTGCCGCCGGGCGGATGGCGACCGGTGTCCGGCAGGCGCTAAGTAGGGTGGTACAGCGGGTGCATCAACTCGTCCCTGCGCGGGACGGGTTTCTTTTTTACGTCCGCTTTTGTGTTGCGGCCGTCTTTCGTCGTCCGTTTGCCGCAAGCGAAGAAAGGAGCCAGGCCACGATGATCCGCAGGGTGGATGCCAAGGAACGGGCGCGTGACCGCGAACAGCGGATCCTGGAATTTTGGGAGGCGCATCAAGTCTTTCAAAAAAGCGAAGAAATCCGCCGCGGCGGGCCGGAGTTCGTCTTCTACGAAGGACCGCCGACCGCCAACGGACGCCCGCACTCCGGCCACGTGCTCACGCGCGTGATGAAAGACGTCTATCCGCGCTACAAGACGATGAAAGGCTACCACGTCGAACGCAAGGCCGGCTGGGACACGCACGGCCTGCCGGTGGAGATTGAGGTGGAAAAGAAGTTTGGCATCAGCGGCAAGAAGCAGATTGAGAAATTCGGCGTGGAGCGCTTCATTGAGGCGTGCCGCGAGAGCGTCTTTCAGTACGAGGCTGTCTGGCGGGAGATGACAGCCAAGCTCGGCTACTGGGTGGACCTCGATCACCCATACATGACCTTGTCCGACGACTATATCGAGTCGGTCTGGTACTTGCTCAAGACCATCTACGACCAGGGCTACCTGTACCAGGGGCACCGGGTGAGCCCGTACTGCCCGCACTGCGAGACCACCCTCTCCAGCCACGAGGTGGCGCAAGGGTACAAGGACGTCAAGGACCTGTCGGTGACGGCCAAATTCCGCGTCCTCGCACCTCCGGCGGACGTGCCCACGTTCTTCCTGGCCTGGACGACAACGCCGTGGACGCTGCCGAGCAACGTGGCGCTCGCCGTGCATCCGGAGCTGCGGTACGCGCTCATCCACGCGGCCGATCGCGGCGAGCGGTACTGGGTGGCGGACGACCGCAAAGCCCAGTTCCTCCAGCCGGGGGACGAGGTGGTGGAGACGAAGACGGGCGCCGAACTCCTCGGCATCGCCTACGAGCCGCTCTTTCCGTACGTTCAAGTGGAGGGCCGCAAGCACATCGTCGTCACCTCCTCCCACGTCACGGCCGAGTCGGGCACCGGCATCGTCCATTTGGCGCCCGCGTTCGGCGAGGAGGACTACCGCGTCTGCAAGGAGCACGGCGTGGTCTACGTCAACTTCGTCGACCTCTCCGGCCGCTTCACACCCGAAGTGACCGACTTTGCCGGACGGTTCGTCAAGGACGAGGAGACGAACGTCGACATCGTGAAACACCTGGCGGCGCGCGGGCTCGTCTACGAGAAACACAAGCACGAGCACGCCTATCCGCACTGCTGGCGGTGCGACACGCCGCTCATCTACTACGCCATCGACAGCTGGTTCGTGCGCACCACCGCCGTCAAGGACCTGATGATTGCCAACGCGAAGGCGGTCAACTGGATGCCGGAGCACATCCGCGACGGACGCTTCGGCAACTTCCTCGAGAACATGGTGGACTGGAACCTCTCGCGCAGCCGCTACTGGGGGACGCCGCTGCCCATCTGGGTGTGCGACCAGTGCGGAGAGCGGGCTTGCATCGGATCGAAAGCCGAGTTGCAAAGCAAGGCCGGGCGCTTGCCCAAGGAACTGCACAAGCCGTACATCGACGACATCACGTGGCGGTGCGCGTGCGGCGGGACGATGCGGCGGGTGCCGGAGGTCATCGACGTCTGGTTCGACTCCGGGAGCATGCCGTTCGCGCAGCTGCACTACCCGTTTGAAAACCAGGAGGCGTTTTCACGCCTGTTCCCCGCCGACTTCATCTCCGAGGCGGTCGACCAGACGCGCGGCTGGTTCTACAGCCTGCTCGCCATCTCCACGCTCGTGACCGGCAAGGCGCCGTACAAGAACGTGTTGGTGCTCGGCCACGTGCTCGACGAGCAGGGCAAGAAGATGTCGAAGTCGAAAGGCAACGTGATCGATCCGCTCGAAGCCATTGAAATGCACGGCGCCGACGCGCTGCGCTTCTACTTCTTGTCCAACACGCAGCCGTGGAACTCGCAGCGCTTTTACCACAAGGCGGTGGCGGAGAGCAAGGCGAAGTTCATCGACCTGCTCCAGAACGTGCACGCGTTCTACGCCTTGTACGCGAGCCTGGACGGCTTTGCGCCCAGCGCGCACCAGCTGCCGCCCGCGAAGCGCTCGCTCATGGACCGCTGGCTCCTTGCGCGCTTGCACGACCTCATCCGGCGCGTGGACACGGCCATGGAGGCGTACGACGCGACGACCGCAGCCCGCCTTTTGCAAGACTTCGTGACCGACCTGTCCACGTGGTACGTGCGGCGCGGGCGCGAGCGCTACTGGGCGAGCGGCATGGGCGACGACAAGGTGGCCGCGTTCCTGACGCTGTATGAAGCCTTGGCCACCGTGGCCAAGCTGGCGGCTCCCTTGGTGCCGTTCATCGCCGAGGACATCTACCAAAACGTCGTCCGCAGCGCGGACCCGCATGCGCCCATCTCGGTCCACCTGTGCGACTTCCCGCAGGCGGATCCGTCGCTCATCGACGAGACGTTGCTGGCCGAGATGGACCTGGTCATCCGCGCCGTCGAGATGGGGCGTTACCTGCGCAACGAAGCGAAGATCAAGACCCGCCAGCCCTTGTCGGTGCTCTATCTGCCCAAAGACCAGGAGGCCGTCCTGCGCAAGTTCGAAGACGTCATCCAGGACGAGTTGAACGTCAAGCGGATTGAGTACGTCCACCTCGATGCCATCGCCAAGCCGGAGCTGTACCTCAACCTGCGGGCGGTAGGCCAGGCGTACGGGAAGTTGGTGCCGGTGCTGAACGAGGCGGCCAAACGGGCGACGCCGGAGCAGATCCGAGCGTTCTTGGAGACCGGTGTGGTGGAATTGGAAGGATGTGCTATCCGCGCCGACGAAGGGCACGCGGAACTGCGCTACCATCCGAAGTTCGCAGGCGTCATCCAGGTGACGCCGCGCGGCTTCGCGGGCCTGTGCACCGAGCTGACGCCTGAGCTCATCGAGGAAGGGTACGTGCGCGAGATCATCTCGAAGATGCAGATGATGCGCAAGGAGGTCAATTATAACGTCACCGATCGCGTCGTCTTCTCTGCGCAGGGCGACGCGGAGGTCATGCGCATCCTGCAAGACCATTACGACGAGATCGCCGCCACGGTGCTCATCGAGCGGCTCGAACTCGAGCCGATGGCAGGAGATCTCACGAAGGAGTGGGACGTCAACGGCAAGCGGTTGACGCTCTCCGTCCGCAAAGGAGGATAACGCGTGTCGTTGGAGACGCATGAACCACCCCATCCTGATGCCGGTCCGGCCCCGGCAACGCCGGCCGCGGCGGGCGTGGCCGAAACCGACGGGCCGCATGCGGGCGCCGCGGCAGGTCCGGCCGCGGGTGCTGCCGCAGGCC
>NZ_BMOY01000037.1 GCF_014647315.1 Paenalicyclobacillus cellulosilyticus | reverse complement strand
GTGCGGTCGCGGCATCCGCCGGCGCGCTGACCGCCCAAGCGGGCCGCTCCGGGGCCGGCCCGTGCGCTGCGGCCGCCGCAGTACCTGCGCCTTGGACGTTGGCCCGCGCCGCCATCCACAGTCGGCGGTGGAAGTCGGCGAGCACGGCGGGATCGCCCGCACCTTGGCCGTCCGCCGCGTGGCCGGCGCGGCGGACGCTCACCTGCGCGAGCACCTCCTGCTTGAGGAATACGTCCACCGCGCCGGCGCTCAAGGCGTCCAGCGTCGCGGCCGCCCCTTCCTGGGTCAGGGCGCTCAAGACGACCACCGGCAGCCGCCATTGCCGGATGATCTCGCGGATGGCGGCCACACCGCCCATGCCGGGCATCTCCAGGTCCATCGTGATGAGCTGTGGGCGAAGCCGCGGGATTTTCGCCAAGGCGTCTTCGCCGTTGCGCGCGGTCCCCACCACCTTGAACCGGGGATCGCGCTCAATCACGTCCGTGACCGCCCGCCGCATGAACGCAGAATCGTCCACCACAAGTACGGTGATCTGTTCCATCGTCGCCATCGTATCCATCCTTTTCATCATAGCAGAAAACGTGATCGTTTCTCCCAGGGAAAGGGCGGTGTTCGGTATAATAGGGGCGAAGTTTCCGGCTTTTCATCCCCGGCTTCGATGCCCAGGCAAGGAGTGAACCGTGTGCCGCTCATCGATCTCCCGTACGAACAACTCCTGACCTACACCGGGCGCAACCCGCGGCCGGCCGACTTTGACGCGTACTGGGACCGCGCCCTGGCGGAGATGCGCGCGGTCGACCCGCAGCTTGAACTCGTCCCCAGCTCGTTTCAGGTTCCGGGTTTTCAGTGCTTCGACATGTACTTCACCGGCGTGCGCGGCGCGCGCATCCACGCCAAATACGTGCGTCCGGAACGCGCGCCCGAGCCGCATCCCGCGGTCATCATGTTTCACGGCTATTCGATGGACGCCGGCGACTGGCTCGACAAGCTGGCGTACGCCGCCCTCGGCTTCTCCGTCGTCGCCATGGACTGCCGCGGCCAGGGCGGCCTGTCGGAAGACAAAGGCGGTGTCAAGGGCAACACCCTGCACGGCCACATCATCCGCGGCCTCGACGACCACCCGGACAACCTGTTGTTCCGCCACATTTTCCTCGATGCGGCACAGCTCGCCGGCATCGTGATGCATCTGCCCGAGGTCGATCCGGACCGCGTCGGCGTCACCGGTTGGTCGCAGGGCGGCGGTTTGACCCTCGCCTGCGCGGCGCTGGAGCCGCGCATCCGGCGGGCGGCCCCGGTCTACCCGTTCCTCTGCGACTATCGCCGTGTCTGGGAGATGGACTTGGCGCGCAACGCCTACGAGGAGCTGCGCCAGTACTTTCGTCACCACGATCCGCAGCACGAGCGGGAGGAAGAGGTGTTCTACCGCCTCGGTTACATCGATGTGCAACACCTCGCCCCGCGCATCCGGGCGGAGGTGATGATGGGCGTGGGGCTCATGGACGAGGTCTGCCCGCCTTCGACCCAGTTCGCGGCGTTCAACAAGATTCAAGCGCCGAAACGCCTCGAGGTGTTCCCGGACTTCGCGCACGAGAACCTGCCCGGCTTGCACGACAAGATCATCCAGTTCATGCTCGGGCTGTGAGCGGGTCCATGCCGTCCCGGCTCCCCGCCGTGCACCGCCGGGCGCTCACCGCCCGCCGGTTTTGCCTTGATTGGGCGCGCTGCGGATCGATGCCGGGACGGCCGCAGCGGTGCGGCCCCCTGCCGGCGCGGCCTGAAAGGTGATGGGGGAGGTGCCGAACGCCTGCACCAAGTCGTTGAACAACAGGTTTCCCGCCAGGGCGTGGCCGGTGCTGTTGGGATGCCAGTTGTCCCCGGCATACACGTCGATGGATTGGTGATGCTTCTGCAGGTAGTTGGCCATCTGCTGGTACAGGTCGAACAGAAAGACGTTGCGGCTGTGGAAACTGGCGGGGGCCTGAAACTCGCCGGCAATCATCCTGGTTTCCGCCGGCCCGTATGTGGTGAGGGATGCCCGCACCACGGGCGGCGAGACGACGAGCACGACCGCGTGCGCGGCGAGCGCGGTCTGGATCTCGGCTGCAACCGCTTTCGTGAAGTCGGCAAGCGGTGTCTTGGCGCTCAGGTCGTTGAGCAGCCCCCAGGAGATGACCACCACCTGCGGTTTGTCTTTCGCCAACCACTGGGCAAACTGGCCGGGTTGCTTTGCCGCCCATTGCGACGGGGAGCCGCCGGTGATGGTGCGGTCGAGGCAGGTGTACTGCACGCCGCTCAAGGCGGAGAGGGTGGCGAACGCCCGTTTGATGTACGAATCGTCGTGCGGGTCTTTCCAGCCGTGGGCCATCGATCCGCCGATGACCATCACCCGTTCTTGCGCCGGCGCGGCGGATGCCGGCGTGCTCTGGGGGACGGCGGGGTCGGTCGCGGCGGCCGCCTGCGGGACGGCAAAACCGGGCAACGCGGCCGTGAGCAAGAACGCGCTGGCGAACAAGGCGCGGCGAAGGCGCATGCGGTCGTCGAGCCTCCTTGGTCGTGTTGTTCACAATTTTAGCACGGCCAGGGCTGTGGCGGCCATGCGCCGCGGGCGAGGAGAACCGATGCCGCGCCTCGTCACGCGCCGCGGCCGGGATCGGACCGGTAGGCGATGGGTGAGGTGCCGAACGTCGCCACCAGGTCGTTGTACAACAGCTTCCCGGCCAGGGCGTGGCCCGCGCTGTTGGGGTGCCAGTTGTCACCGTAGTATTTCCAGAACGTCTCGTGGTGGGCCTGCATGTACCCCAGCATCTGGGCCCAGACGTCGAACGGGTAGACGTTGCGGTTGTGCAGGCTTCGCGCCATCGCGAACTCGCGGGCAATCATCCGCTGTTGCACTGCTTTGTCCACCGTCGCCGACGCCCGCACCACCGGCGGCGTCGCCAGGATGACCACCGCCTTCGCCGCCAGGGCTTGTTCGATTTCACTCCGAATGGCCGCGGTGAACGTGTTGAGCGGGGTCTTCTTGCTGATGTCGTCGAGCAATCCCCAGGAGATGACCACGACCTGCGGCCGGTCGTGCGCCAGCCACTGCGCCAAGGCGTTCGGACGCTGTTTCGCCAACTCGGCGGCCGTGCCGCCGACGATGGTCCGGTCCACCACCTGATACCTCGTGTTGGTACTGCCCGAAAGTTCGGCGAACGCCCGCTTGATGAACGAGTTGTCGTGCGGGTCCGCCCAGCCGTGTGCCATCGATCCGCCGACGACCATCACCGTCTCCTGCCGCAGCCGCGGCGAGAGGGCAAGTTCGTGCGGCAGGGTGGGCAGCGATGGCGGCTGCGCCAGCACAGGCAGGCGGCCGAGCGCCCAACCTGCCGCGGCGCCGGCGGCCGCCACAGCCAGGTGGGTCCACCAGAGGAACGGGCGCCGTGGCGCCGGGGGTGCGATGGACCGGGCCGGCCCTCTGGGCATGGCCTGTTGCGTGCGGTGCCGTCGCATCGGTCATCACGTCCTTTCCTGACGGGCCGGGACGCGCCAGCTCATCCAGAGAATGACGAGTCCGAGTGCGGCGAGGACCATCCCAAGGCGGTGCAGTTCGGCCGCAGAGAGGTGGTTGCCGAACAATACGCCAAGCAGCACCGTGGAGAGGATGGTCCCCGCGTAGCGGGCGGTCTGGAACAGGCCGCTCGCCTGGCCGATGACCGTCCGCGGTGTCACCCGGAACAGCGCGGTCTGCAAGCCCACGTTGTTGAACCCGTTGCTCACGCCGAGGATGCACAGGTTGAGGATGAGCCATGCGAGCTGCGTCGCCGGTTCCTCGGTCAGAAACAAGAGCGATCCCGCCGTCATGCACAAGGCGGCGAGCAACAGCGGCGGCCGCACGCCCTGCCGTTCAATCCACCGTCCGGCAAGCGGGGAGACCAGCACGCCGAAACCGGCGATGCACAGCATGAGCAACCCGGTCTCCCGGGCGTCGTACCCGCGCACCTCCTGCAGGTAGCTCGGTACGCCGAAGAACACGCTGTAGAAGATGATGTTGACCACCAAAAACTGCAGCAAGACCCAGGCCAACGGCCGGTTCTGCCGGAACAGGCGCGGGTCGAGGAACGGCTGCGCGGCACGGTGTTCCCGTCGGAAAAACAGGCCGAGGCAGACGGCGCCCAGTCCGCCCGCCCACCAAGCCGGGGTGCTGGTGAAGGAGAGCAGGAAGACGAGCGCGAACACCACGCCGAAGGCGAACCAGAACACGCCCGGCAGGTCGAGTTGGCGGATCGCCTCCCGCGCGGGTGTGCGGCGGCGCAGGTCGCGCGGCAGGATGAACGTCGCGAGCGCGAGGCCGGCGGCGAGAAACGGAAAGTTGATCCAGAAGATGGCGGGCCAGTCGCCCCAATGCAATACCAAGCCGCCGATGGACGGCCCGAAGGCCGCCGCGCCGGACGCGAACACGGACAAAAGCGCAAGCGCGCGCGCCTGCCCTTCCCCGACGTGATCGCGGATGATGCCCATGCCGGCCGGGTAGAGGGCGCTGGTGCCGGCCGCCTGGATGAGGCGCAGGACGATGAGCCAGGCGAACGTCGGGGCGAACGGAGCGCAGGCGCACGCGGCCGCCACCAGGATGAGGCCGGCGATGAACACCGCCTTGCGGCCGAAGGCGTCGGCGACCTTGCCGAGCAGCGGCTGCGCGATGGCGCTCGCCAGGTAGTACGTGGAGATGAGCCAGGACGCGGCGGTGAACGTCAGGTGAAACGCGTGCTCCAGGCGGGTGAGCGCCACCGAGATCATCGAAGAGTTGAGCGGATTGAGCAGGACGCCGAGGGCGATGGTGATAAGGAGAAGCGTTCGTTGCGGCTGGCCCTGAGGAGAGGGTTGCGCGTGCGGATTCTCGGCCATCCAGTTCAGTCCTCCTTCTGTGCAGTCGAAGCGATGCGGGGACATCTTTCAACATCATCTTGATTGTCTCTTTCCTCAAGATAGCGGAAACAAGGGTACTCGGGGGAATAGAGGCCAATGTTTGGAATTCGAGGAAAGACGAAATCAAAGACGAATGTATGCTCCGTTCGTTTGTTAAGGTGACCGGATTGCAACTCATCATGCGATTCGTTTCAGCACGAGGCCCGGCGGCGCGTATCGCCGGGCCATATCACAGTCCGAGATGTGAGGAAAGGCACACACGGCTTGAACTTTTCCATCATCTTCCTCGAACTTAAAAATTTGAAAAGCAAATTATTTATTTTAAAGAGAAATCTACCGCCGTTTGTTATTCTGTCGTTTTCTCATCAACGAACCCCTGAGACTTTTGATGGCGTTGTGATAAATGGTGCTCACTCGGCTGCGGGAGAGTTCCAGGACATCCGCTGTCTCAGCCAACGTCAATCCCTCGTTGAATACCAAGGCCAAAACCAGTTGCTCTTGTCGAGTGAGCTTCGCGATCGCGCGGTTGAGCTCGGCAATTTCGTCTGCCCGAACAGCCGCTTCTTCGGGCGATATCGTATGGTCGTCAATGATCCACTCGGTGCGCTCATCAGCTTCGAGGGATACCCATTGGGTACGGTATGCTTCGTGGGCCTGCTGTTTCAGTGCCAAACGCTGTGCACGCGTCAAAGGGTCTGATTTTCGTAATTCATCAAACATGGCACCGCGTACACGCATCTGGGCGTAAGCAGAAAACGGTACACCTTGGTCAGGATCGTAGTCGTGCATGGCCTTCCACAAGGCCTCATATCCAGCTGAACGCAGATCATCGGCGCCAACATAGGTTGGCAGGCGACGACAGATCTTTGCAGATATGCGATCGACCAGATTTCGGTGAGCGAGGAATAGAGACACACCTGCTTCTTGATCGCCGCGGCTGAACTTCAACCACAGCTCTCGTTCCTGCACGGGTGTTGAATCTGTACAGGCGGACCTTTCCTGTGTAGTCGAAACTCTGTCTGGTATCCTCTCCAAAGCTCGTCCTACCCCACGTAACCTGCTGTGAATTTTGACATCTTCGTGCTGTTTTCATGTTTTATGGTCAGGTTTATTATAGCAGTCCGTTCATAGGCTGGATCTTTCCGATTGGTCTATGAACCGAGAGATTGTGGCATATGATTCAGCGCATTGCTCAAAGTAAGCTAAGTTCTTCGTGCAGACGGCTCTTTCAAAACGGTGTAAACATGCTCATGAAAAAAAGAGAAATCGACACGTTTTTTTGCGGTTTAAGGATAAAACGAGACTTGTTATAGACAAACGGTCATTTTTGGTGAATTTCGAGGGTGAACAAATTCGGTGGTGCAGCCGAATAAATGGGCGAAAGGAGAAAGGGCAAATGGACGGGCCAAATTCCATCCAGCACATTCAATCTTCTGATGCAGTCGGGAGACTGCTGCGGCAACAGGGAACCGTAAACGCAGCGGAGCGGCAGAACCGGATTACGGAATTACGCCGTCAGATTCAAACGGGTGAGTACCAGATCGATCTTCGGGGGTTGTCAGAGCGGATATACAGCAGCGGAGTGTTGGAAAGAAATGAGTGACGCACTGAAACGCCTGGAAGCCGCATTTCAGAACATGCATGTTGCGCTTATGAACAACGATGTGGATGCGGTTCGTGAACTCACAAACGAGCAACATATAGCGCTGAGGGCGTTGCAGGAGGAACTGCGTGCACAACCTGGAAAGAAAGCGGAAATCCGGGAACGTCTTTTTGAGCTGCTTTCTCTGGCTGAAATGAATCAAAGGCTTCTCGAACAAGGTCTACGGGTCGCGCATGCATGTATTTTGGCGTTGTATGGTGTTCCAAACCGTCACGCTGATGGTCTATCGTTTGATGTCTCGTCTTTGGTTGAGTATTCGGTTTAGTTTCGCCAGTTAAGTGTGTGTCTAAACAACCTCCGGGGAGAGGGCAGTATGCCATCGACGTTTCTTCCGCTGCAAATCGGCCGTTCGGCTCTCGATGCCGCTATGCTCGGGGTTGAGACGGCGGGTCACAACATTGCGAACGCAGGCACACCGGGTTATTCACGTGAAATTGCAGATGTGGAGAGCGCAAACTCGCTCGTGGTGTTCACTGATCACGAAACGTACCTCGGCCAGGGCGTGAACGTCCGCGGGCAGTTGAGGGTTGACAATCCATACTTGGATGCCCAATTTCGAGGTAACAATGCTCAGGCGTCCTACTGGCAGGTTCAGAGTACAGAGATTCAGAACATCGCCCAGATTTTCAATGAACCGCAAGGAACGACGCTGCGGCAGGCTATCGATGGATTCTTCAACGCGTGGAACGAGCTTGGTCAAAATCCGAACGATAACGGTACGCGCGCGACCGTGATCGCGGCGGCTCAGAATTTGGTAGCTGCGTTTCACGCTGCTGCCAACCAACTCATCAACAATCAGAATCGGTATGAGAATGAGATCAGGGACAGTTTGGCGGAGATCCAAAGTATTGTGCAGAACATCGCCAGTTTGAATGTGCAGATTGAAAAGGCACAAGCGCAGGGTGATGCGCCGAATGACCTGTTGGATCAGCGTGATGCCCTTTTGGACAAGCTCTCCGGCTACGTGTCGTTCACGGTGACATACACACCGGACACGAGCGATCCAAATGTCGTGCATATGTCGCTCACGCTGAATGGAAGCGGGAACTTGACCTTCAACGGCAGCTCTTATCCATTAACGATTCTTAATGATGGGGTGGTCAATCCGCCTTTCGATGGATCGACGGTTCCGGATTGGAAGACGGCTTCTTGGAGCGACATTCAAACCAGTATTCAAGCATTGCAAGCGCAAAACGGATCGCTCGTCTCCTTGTATGACATGTATAACTACACAGGGCGTCAATTAACCGCGCTCGACAACCTTGCCACCAACGATCCGGGTGGCAACAGCATCGCGCAACTGGTGAACAATCTTCAAATGAATGGTTACGACCAGTCGGGTGCGCTCAGTGGTACACCTTTGTTCGTAGGGAGCGGTGCTGCGGGAATTCAAGTGAACATCAATCAAGGCTCCAAATTGGCCGCAGCCAGCCAAGCGGGCGCATCCACAGATGGCAGCAATGCCGAGGCGATCGCCGGACTCGTATCGAATGTGGATTCGATGTACACGGGCATCATCACAGCCATCGGTGATGATGGACAAACGGCGAATCAACAGAATCAAACGTTCTCCGCGCTCAATACCCAAATCAGCAACCTGCGCCAGTCGTTGAGCGGGGTCAACATCAACGAAGAGTTCACCCATCTGATTCAATACCAACAAACTTACAACGCGGCTGCGCAGTTCATCAGCGCGTTTAATCAGATGCTCCAGACGCTCATCGACGAGGTTCATGGCTGAAACGTGAGCATCAAGGGGAAGGGGGGATGAGCGATGCGTGTGACGACGTTCGGAGCAAACCAACAGTATCTCAGTGATCTTAACAGCATCATGCAAACCTATCAACAGCTTGAGCAGGAACTGTCGACGGGGCGCAAACTGAACCAGCCGTCTGACGATCCTGTCGCGTTCGACGCGGATATTCTCGCGCAGACTCAATTGGCCGAGTTGAGCCACTGGCAAAGCAATGCGAGCAAAGCGCTGGAGCAGATGCGGTCGACCGATGCCACGATGCAGTCGCTGCAAGATACACTCGGGAAAATCCGCACGCAACTTGTGGAAGTATTGAACGGCACCTTAAGGCAAAAGGATATCGCCGGCGTGACGAGTGTCGTGAAGCAGCTTGTGGCTGCCGTCGCGCAGAACGCCAACACGTCAGACGGCGAACAGTACGTGTTCGGCGGCATCCAGGGGAAAACGCAGTTGATATCCGTCCTTGGAACCGGCGCACTCCAGTGGGTGGGTGGCGCTTCGACAATCAATCAACAACTCAAGATTGGGCAGACAGAAACCATTGGGCTTGGTGTAGACGGAAATCAACTGTTCAATACAGCTCCGGCAGGAACGTCCAACAGCCTGATTGCTACCCTGAACAACATCATCAACCATCTGAACAGCGCGGCGACCGCAGGTAGTGCAGCCGCCATGCAGGCAGCATTGCAAAACGTGGGCAACGACCTAAACGATCTCGATGCCAACATCGACAACGTGACCGCCATGCGGGCAGATCTCGGTGGCCGCATGCAGCGGGTGCAAGCAGTACAGACGCAGCTTCAGCAAATCTCGAACGCCCTGACGGCCCAGAAGGGAAATGCCGAGGACGCCGACCTGGCGAAAGTCATTTCCCAGTTGGCGACGCAGCAAACCGTCTATCAGGCAGCGCTCGTTGCGGGACAAAGGCTGATCTTGCCGACGCTGGCAGACGTGATGAAGGCGTGAATGAAGCTCTTGCGCACGGTACACGCCAGACTGGGGCACGGCGAGTTGTTCTCGGTCTGAACCATGATAGGGGCGACACATGAATGTCCGTATCGATTTCTGTACATAAACAGCTGCCCATCGGTGCTACCAAGCGAAAGCTTGTAGCCATATAAACAAATCTTTGCAAGGAGGCAAGAGAACATGAGCTTCACCATCAACACAAATATTGCTGCAATGACCACTCTGTTCAGCCTCACCATCAACCAGAATGCCATGCAGAAGGCCGAACAGCAGTTGGCCTCTGGTTACAAAATCAACAGTGCAGCGGATGACGCCGCTGGTTTGGCCATTGCCACCAAGATGACTAACCAAATCACTGGTTTGACGCGCGCTACACAGAACGCGCAGGACGGTCTGTCCATGCTGCAGACGATGGAAGGCGGTATTTCTAGCATCCAGAACATGCTGGGCCGTATGCGCGACTTGGCACTCGAAGCAGCCAACGGTACGGCCACGACGTCGGATCGCGCCCAGATCTATCAGGAGTTGAGTCAGCTTCAGAAGGAAATCGACCGCACAGCTAAGTCTGTCGAGTTTAATACGCAAGTTCTTCTCACTGGCCTGGCCAAGAGCGGGATCGTATTCCAAGTGGGAGCCAATGCGGGTACAAATCAACAGATCACTTTGGTAGTTAACAATGCGAACTTGCAGACGAGCGCTGCTGGATTGAATCTATCGGCAGTGTTGAAAAACTTCAACCACTTAGTCAATAGCGGTAGCGGCACAATCGCGAGTCAAGTGGTTGTTGCTTTAAGCTTGGTAACCGCCCTCGACAAAGCCCTGTCCTCCGTGTCACTATTCCGCGCGAACGTAGGTGCGGTTGAAGACCGCCTCAACTTCGCGATCAGTAACTTGGGTGTGGAGAACAATAACCTGTCCACCGCGAAGTCGCGCATCATGGACACGGACATGGCAGCGACGATGACCCAGTTCACGAAGGAGCAGATCCTCGTCAACGCGGGTATTTCGATGCTGGCTCAAGCAAATCAGACGCCGGCCATGGTTCTCAAGCTCCTCGGTTAATCCCAATCGTGTTGCGGGGGCCGCTTCGGCGGCCCAGTCTGCGCTATAGAGCAATGAGTTGGAGGGGCGGGGCGTGTCACTCAACCTTGGCGGAATGCAGGTCGTATCGCTTTTGTCCGGAACCCTGGATTACTCGCAAATCGTGCAGCAATTGTACCAGGTGGCGCGGCAACCGGGTGACGCTTTGAACCAGACCATCCGGACGTTGCAACAAAAGAAGAACGACTGGTCCAACATCGCATCGCTGGCAAGCAAGCTGCAAGATGCTTTGGTGGCTCTTGCCGATTCAAGCACGTTCACTTCGTTTGCGACCACCGTCGGGGGGGAAGATACAAGCGCAATCACAGCCAGCGCGTCGACGGGTGCTGCGCCCGGCACCTACAACATCACGGTCAATCTCGGAAGCCCGGCCACGTTCACAAGCAGCGCTGGAATTGGGGCTGCTCCGACTCTGTCAACGCAGTTGTCCTCACCGGTGTTTTCCCAACCGGTGATAGCTGGCTACGTGACGGTCACGATTGGGACGACGTCAAAGACGATCTCGGTCAGTACAACAGATACAATTCAGGATGTGATCAACAACATCAACAGCGCCTTCGGCAGCACTGTCATTTCTGGGGCGGCCATCAATGGCAATCAACTCACCTTTACGAACAACAGCGGACAGGCGATCATCTTTGGCAGTGCCGGTGATACCAGCAACTTCTTTCAGGTCATCGGCCTGAACGGGGTTCAGGTGTCTGCTGGATCGAATGGTGCGAGCGGGCTGTTGGGCCATGTGCAGCTGACTACCTATTTGCAGTCGGCCAATTTTGCTATATCCGTGACTGAGAGAAATGGAGACATCAAAATCAACGGTGTGGACATCACTTATAACGCCCAGACGGACACCTTGCAAGCCGTGATCAATCGAATCAATTCGTCTGCCGCCGGGGTGACGGCGTCGTACAATCCGCTCACAGACACCATCACGCTCACTTCGAAGACTTCGCAGCCCATCACGGTCTCGGATGTGACGGGTAACTTGGCGGCTGCGCTGAACATCTCAGGAACCTCGCAAGCAGGTACTCCGTGGTCGTACACAATTAACGGGGTTAGCGGAACCAGTGCGGGTCCGACGGTGAACAATGTGATTCCAGGCGTTACATTCACCATTCAGTCGGCTGGCTCGTGCACGCTGACCGTCTCTCAAGATACGAGTACGCTGACCAAGAAGGTCCAGGATTTTGTCAATGCGTTCAACTCGCTGTACAATCAACTCCAAACCTACACACAGAAGGGTGGAGATTTGCAGGGCGACGCGGCGATGGCGCAGCTTGCGTTCAAGTACATGAATGACGTCTTGTCGAATGGGCTGCCTGGCGTGGCTCCGCAATATGCCAATCTGACCGTTCAAGCGATTGGGATCAACAACGGCGCCGTTGGTTCCGCGCCGGGGACGACCAATTCCCTCCAAGTCGACACGAACAAACTGGTTCAAGCGTTCCAAAACGATCCGAACGAAGTCCAGTTCCTGTTGACTGGAATGGCAACCAAATTAAACAATGATCTCGTCAACCTGACCGGTCAATTCAACAGTTTGACACCTATCACTTCTTCCAACATGAATTTGGTCGGGATTGCGCAGGCAGAGCAGAACATGTATTCGAAGATGATCAACGACACCTTGCAGCAACAGCAAACGATTTACGACCAGGCACAGGCCGAGGCTCAGCAGTTGATGTTCCAGTTCCAGCAACTGCAGCAGTTCCAGGCCCAGGCGGCCATGGAACTGGCGGCGTTGCGCGGCTTGTTCGCCACGACGGGTTGAGGCAAGAAGAAGGGTGTACAGATGGACGAGATATTACAACAGAACCTGGCGGTGCTATCGAAGCGGTTTCCGAAGGTCGCGGAACTCGTGCAGAACACTCCTTCATCCTCGGAGCGGAGAGTTGTATGGACCGAAAGTGGCACGTGCGTGTACCAGTATCTTCAGGACGGTCGATGGCGGAATTTGACAAGCCGGTACAGTCCGGTCCGTGAAGCCGAGCAGCAGTTGTCCAGCGTCTCATTGGGGAATGCAAAATTTGTCTTTCTGATTGGAGAAGCAGGCTTTTACCACGTCGAGGTTGCCTTGTCTCGTCTGCAGCCCGAGGCGCGGCTTCTGTTTTTGTCCAACCGTCCAGATTACTTGCGGGTGACGCTGGCTAATCGGGATCTAACCCATGTGTTGTCGGATGAACGGCTTGTTTTTGTTGTCTCTCCGGACGTAAGAGTCATTCAGCACGGAATCCAAATGATTGTTACAAGAGATCAGTACGACATCCCCCCTTTTGCATACTGGGCACATCCAGTAGAGGAAAGAGTGCAGAGCGAATTCGTGGTGGAAATGTGGTCGTTTCTGCACTATGTGTTAGATTCGGTGTTGGTTAATCTTCACACCACTCACTTCTTTGAGCGTTGGTGGGCTCGGAATTTCGTCTGTAACATCCCGGTGCTGCTTCAGGCAAAATCCGTTTCGGAGCTTGAGGGCAGTTGGCGGGATCGACCGGTAGTCATTGTAGGTGCTGGACCGTCGTTGAACAAGAACATCGATGTATTGCCCTGCTTCCACGACCGAGCGCTGATCTTTTGCGTGGACACCGCGTACCGTGCTCTTGAGCGTCGGGGGATTGACCCCCATCTCGTCGTGACTTTGGATGGCAGTCCGATGAATGCGGAATTGATGAGGGGGTGTGAATACAGCCACGTTCCCCTTTTGATTGACGCCTACTCCCACTTTGAGATTTCGCAAAACCACAAAGGGGCAAAGCTTCTTTCTTTCGGTGCCAGTGCCCACCAACATTGGTGGCGGATGATTGCACCGGAAGCATCGCAGACAAACCAGTTGTCCGTCGGTGGCTCCGTGGCTACGGCGGCCTTCAGCCTCGCAAGGCTTATCGGTGCAGATCCCGTCATCTGCGTAGGTTTGGACCTGTCTTATCCCGAGGGGAAGTGCTACGCTGAAGGCACACTGCACGACCAGCGGAACGTCGACGACTTGCGTGCAGATCGCGAACTGTATGAGGTGGAAGACATCTACGGTAACAAGGTGTATACTACCCGCGATTATTTGTTCTATCTGCGGTGGTTCGAGCGCCAAGTAAAGGCGCGGGATCGCACGTACGTGAACGCCACCGAAGGAGGTGCTCTGAAAGAGGGCTGGGAGATCATGACGCTGGCTGAGGCGTTGGGGAAGTACGCCAGATCGCCAGCTCCGACGCGGGAGTGGGTAAATTCCATCACTTCCCGAATCCCTGCTCTGGATACGGTGGCCCGTGTGTACCGGAATTTGAAGCGCTCCCGGCGCCAACTTCGCGCAGTGCGCAGGTACCTTGCAGCGATGAGCACAGCGTTGTCGTCCTACATCGGAAGCTTACAATCTACGGAAACAGGGGATCCCGCCACATTGGAGCGCGTGCACAAGGCGCAGCGGAACCTGCACCGGCTTCCTTTGGCCTTGGCATTCCTGGATGCCATCTCGTTTAACACGGTCTATGTGGACATCAAACTGTCCGACACGGTGTCCAAGGACGTGTCAGACAAAGAGGATAGAGAACAAAAAATTATCTGGGCGAACAAAAGTTTGATGCTCTTTAACCAGTTGCGCGAACTAGCGGAGGAATCGATCGACATTCACGATCAAGGGATTCGCATTTACGAGGAGGAATTCCGCGAATACCTCAAGGAGGTATACCATGAACCCGCTCCAAGTCTATAAGCAGGCCGGCGTGAATACTGCGTCGAAAGAGCACTTGGTCGTCATGCTGTACGACGGGCTGTTGCGCTTCCTCGCGGAGGCGAAAGCGGCGATTGACGAAAAGAGGATAGAGGCGGCACACAAAGCGCTCATCCGCGCCCAGGATATCGTGCTTGAGTTGCAACGCACGCTGGATCACGCCAAGGCTCCTCAACTGGCGGAGAACCTGGACGCGTTGTACTCCTTCTTTTTTAAACAGCTGGTCGAAGCCAACCGCAAGAAGTCCCGGGCCGAAATTGAAAGCATTGAGCCTTTGATTCAGGAGTTGCGCGACGCGTTCGCACAAGCAGAACGTCAATTGGCTGCGGAGAGGCAGGGACGGAACCTGTGATCATATGGGTGGATGGTCAAAAGGTTGAGGGCGTTCAGACGGTATCGCAAGTGATCGATGAAATTTACGGGGAGAACCGCTTTGTCCGGAAGGTGGTGGTCAACGGGGTGGAGCAGACCGTCGCAGACGCCACTTCGGTCGCAACGGACGACATCCAGGTCGTGGAGATCACCACCTGCACGCTTGACGAATTGATTGAAGACACGGTGGCCACTGCGGCGGAGGTCATCCCGCGACTCTACCAGTTGCTTCGGAGCGCGGCGGAGGCTTTGCGGATCGGTGATGTGGCCGAAGGATCGAGCCGGTTTGCGGATGCCGTTCCTCTCCTGCAATGGAACCAGACAGCCTTGATGCAGTTGGCTGGCTTGCGGCCCGGGGAGCAATCTTTCGTTCATGAACTGAGCAGCGAGGGAGAACGGATCATTCAAGCGCTGACGCAAGCGTGGGAGAACGAGGATTACGTGACGGTTGCGGACGTGGTGGAGTATGAACTGCTGCCTTGGTTGGCCAAGTGGATGGCAGGCGTCGATGCCTTTCAGTCTCAGATGCGGTTGGAACACCTGAAACGCGCCGTAGGGCATCCGCCACTGCAGTGAACTTCCGAGACGGCATGGAAGAGGGAACGGTTTTGATGGACGCCGTGCGGCTTATTGTGGGAAAGGCGGGACACTGGACGGTTCGCGTGGAGTCGGACCGGGTTCTGTATTTGCACAGCCAATACGATCCGTACGCGGAAGCTCGCCGGATCGTCGCGTCATGGGGCGAACCGAAGGGAGAAGGTGTGGTCATCTTTGGCCTTGGGCTGGGGTACCATGTCTTGGAATACCTGCAACAGTATCCTTCTTGTACGCGAATCGACGTCCTGGAGCCCCGCGCCCAGTTGATCGAGTGGGCGCGGCAGGTGACACCAGAAATCTTTACCGACCCGCGCGTTGTGGTTCACTGTGTGGGAGGCGACGCCACCGTAAAACGATTGACCGAGGTGACGGCAGAGCAAATTTTGTTGCATCCGCCTACCGTGGAGTCCCTCCCTCCAATGCCGCTCAAGGCGTTGCTTCAAGAGATTCACGTGATTCGAGGCTCCGAACAAAGGTACCGGGAACAGCTTCAAATCAATTTGAAGCAGAATGCCTCGCGAATTCATACCGGGAATGTTCTACGCGGCCAGTGGGGCAAATTCGCCGGGAGACCAGGCGTGCTCGTCGCCGCTGGGCCATCGCTCTCACTTGCGACGAATATCCTGCGGACCTTAGTGGATCGGAAAGCCATCGTGTTGTGCGTCAACCGGGTGCTGGCCTATCTGCTCAGCCAAGGGATACGTCCAACAGGATGCGTCATAACCGAAAGCAGCGACAGGGCGAAGGAATACTGGGAATCCCTCAGACCCGGCGTTGCTTGTCCGCCGTTGTACGCGCTGCCCACCGTGTCGCCGGCTGCACTTGCCAACTACTCCAGCGACATCGTGTTTGTCTTACAGAAAGGGCTTGCTGGGACAGAACAATTGGCGCGGACTCTCGGGGCCGATTTGCTTGAGACGGGCGGATCGGTTTCCACCCTCGCGCTCTCGCTGCTCCATTACTTCGGGTGCGATCCCATTCTCTTTGTGGGCCTCGATCTCGCCTACGTGGATGGGCGCACGCACGTGGGATTGGGAGCTGCGCGCACCACTGAGGCGAGTTACACGCTCCACGTTCCGGCGGTTGACGGGGGAACCGTACGATCCACCATCAGTTGGCAGAGCTTTCGGCGTTGGATAGAGGGGTTCATTGCCTCTCATCCGGACAGGACGTATATCAACGCCTCGCGAGGTGCCCACATCGAAGGGACGCGGGCGTTGTCGCACCTTCAATTCGAAAAGCAACTCGAAGACTGGTTAAACACGCGCTGCGGCGGAGAGGCTGCGGCGGGTATCCCAACATGAACGAGAACCTGAAGGACAAATTGGAGTCGATTTACACAAACCTCATGGCCTTGGTGGATACGGTACACCGTCAGATCGCCGAGCTGCAGGCGGGCACAGGGAATGACGACGTGTTGCAGAAGACGTTTGCCGAACGACAGAACCGCGTCGCGGCGATTGTGGAAGCGTGGAGCGGCGTGGCCGAGCGGTTGCAACACGAACCTCGCACGGAAGAACTGGAAGGATGGATGCAAAAAATCCAGATTGGCGTCCGCTTGTTCTCAGAATTGAACGAGCGGCTCATGGAAGAGTTGAATCACGAGGCTCAGCGGACGATGGAGAAGTTGGCGGACCGTCAACAGAAGGTAAAGGGGATTACCAGGTACGCGGACACTGCCCAGATGACGGACTTGGCGACGCACTATCTCCGTACGAACCCGTCGCGGTGGTGGGATCACCGGACGTAGGACGATTCATCGGGATGATTCAACGCTTGCCTCGCTGACCAGAGGGAACCCACATGCTCTGGGATTGCCGGATGTTGCTGATGTCCGCATCCCCATGCTTGGCAGGGAATCCGTACCACGTGTCGAAAGCGTAGGTTAAGGTTCAAGGCATCTGTATCGTGCGACGAAGACAACTTCCACGTGATGTAGGTGGGATGGACAAGCTGTGGGGAAAAAGGTGCTCGTGACCGGGGCTGACGGTTTCATTGGGTCTCATTTGGCAGAGGAGCTTGTTCGTCGCGGCTGCGACGTGCGAGCTTTTGTCTTCTACAATTCTTTCAACTCATGGGGCTGGCTCGATGAATCGCCTCCGGAGATTCGCAAGGAACTGGAGATTTTCGCCGGGGATGTGCGCGATCCGCACGGCGTACGCCAGGCGGTTCAGGGGTGCGACGTCGTGTTTCATCTCGCGGCTTTGATTTCCATCCCGTATTCCTACCACTCTCCCGACACGTACGTCGATACCAACGTGAAGGGTACGCTGAACGTGGTTCAAGCCGCGCGAGACTATGGGGCTACGCGGGTGATCCACACCTCCACCAGCGAGGTGTACGGCACGGCCAAGTTCGTCCCGATCACGGAAGACCACCCGCTGCAAGGGCAGTCCCCGTACGCGGCGAGCAAGATCGGCGCTGACCAGATGGCCATGTCGTTTTACCGCTCCTTCGGCACGCCGGTCACCATTGTCCGCCCGTTCAACACCTACGGGCCGCGGCAGTCGGCGCGCGCGGTGATTCCTTCCATTATTACGCAGATCGCTGCCGGGAAGCGGAGCCTTCGCCTCGGATCGCTCCATCCAACCCGCGACTTCAACTATGTGAAGGACACCGTGCGCGGATTCATCGCGGCCGCGGAGTCGGAGGCGGCCGTGGGTGAGGTGTTCAATATCGGCAGCAACTTTGAGATTTCCATCGGCGATACTGTGTCGTTGATTGCGGAGATCATGGGGGTTGAGGTCAAAGTCGACACCGATGAGCAGCGCGTCCGGCCGGTGAAAAGCGAGGTCGAACGCCTCTGGGCCGACAACACCAAGGCCCGCCAGGTGCTTGGGTGGGAGCCGGAATACGCGGGCAGGGACGGTTTTCGCCGCGGGTTGGCCGAGACGGTCGACTGGTTTACTCATCCTGAAAACCTCAGGCGTTACAAGGCGGAGTTGTACAACATATGAGCGCATTCTCCTTGTCTGCGGTGATCGACGCCATCCGCTCCTGCTTGCCGGAAACCACGGGGCCCGTCGCGTTGCACGAACCCCGGTTTGACGACAGGGATCGCGAGTATGTGAACGAATGCCTGGATACCGGCTGGGTGTCTTCCGCCGGGCCGTTCGTGGACCGCTTCGAGCGGATGCTGGCGGACATCACGGGCGTCCGGCGAGCCGTGGCGGTCGTCAACGGCACGTCCGCCCTCCACGTGGCCCTGCAGTTGGTCGGCGTCCGTCCCGGGGACGAAGTGGTGGTGCCTGCGCTGACCTTCATCGCGACGGCCAACGCCGTGGCGTACTGCGGCGCGATCCCGCTGTTTGCTGACAGCGACGAGCGAACGCTGGGGCTCGATCCGCACAAGCTGGCTGTGTTCTTGCGCAACCGCGCAGAGGTGCGCACGGACGGCTGTTACAACCGCGATACGGGTCGCCCGATTCGCGCGGTCGTCCCGATGCACACCTTTGGCCACCCGGTGGACATGGATGCGTTGCTGGCGGTGTGCGAGGAGTTCCGGCTGGCCGTGGTCGAGGACGCCGCGGAGTCGCTGGGATCGCTCTACAAGGGCAGGCACACCGGCGGCATCGGCCGCGTGGGCGTGCTCAGTTTCAACGGCAACAAGATTGTGACCACCGGCGGCGGCGGGGCCATCCTCACGCAGGACGAGGAACTGGGTGAACGGGCGAAGCACCTGACCACGACCGCGAAGCGGCCGCATCCGTGGGAGTACGTGCACGATGAAATTGGATACAATTACCGCCTGCCCAATCTGAACGCAGCCCTCGGTTGTGCCCAGCTCCATCGGTTGCCGATACTGGTCGAACAAAAGCGAAGGTTGGCGGAGCGATACGCAAACGCCTTTGCGGAGGT
This sequence comes from Paenalicyclobacillus cellulosilyticus, assembly GCF_014647315.1. Lineage (GTDB taxonomy): Bacteria > Bacillota > Bacilli > Alicyclobacillales > Alicyclobacillaceae > Alicyclobacillus_J > Alicyclobacillus_J cellulosilyticus. The sequence continues at coordinate 7,941 of NZ_BMOY01000037.1, read as the reverse complement.
TCCAGGGGTGCGCTTCTTCCGCGAACCGCCTTTTGCGCGCAGCAACTATTGGCTGAACGCGATCCTGCTCGACGAGGAGCATGCCCAGTGGCGTGATCGCTTGCTGGCGGAAACCCTCCGCTTGGGCATCCTGACCCGGCCGGTTTGGCGGCTGCTCAGTTCTCTGCCCATGTACCGCCACTGCCCGCGCATGGACCTCTCTGTCGCCGAGAGCATCGAGCGCCGCTTGATCAACTTGCCGAGCAGCCCGTGGCTGGCGGGTGATGAGCGTGCCAGCTAGGAGCAAGCCAGCTAAGAGAAAAATCTGCGTGGTCACCGGGTCGCGGGCTGACTACGGCTTGTTGTATTGGCTGCTGCGGGACATTCAGAGCGACCCCGATTTGCACCTGCAACTGGTGGTGACGGGGATGCACCTGTCCCCGGAGTTCGGCAGCACCTATGAGGTGATCGAGGCGGACGGCTTCCACATCGACGAGAAGGTGGAGATGCTCCTTTCGAGCGACACCCCGGTCGGCATGGCGAAGTCGGTCGGGCTTGGCGTCATCGGTTTTGCCGACGCCTTTGCCCGGTTGCAACCGGACGTCGTGGTGCTGCTCGGCGATCGCTTCGAGGCGCTCGCGGCGTCTGAGGCCGCGTTGATGTGCCGCATTCCCATCGCCCACATTCATGGCGGAGAGTCTTCCGAAGGTGCGGTCGACGAGGCCATCCGGCATTGCATCACCAAGATGGCGCATTTACATTTTGTGGCAGCCGAGCCGTTCCGTAGGCGGGTCATCCAATTGGGGGAGGATCCCGCGCGGGTCTTTCTCGTCGGGGCCCCGGGTCTCGATCACGTCTATCGCCAACGTCTCTTGAGCCGCGAGGAACTGGAGCAGGCGCTCGGGTGGCGCCTGGGTTCGCCCACCTTCCTGGTGACGTATCATCCCGTGACGCTCGGCGACGAAGACCCTGTTGCGGCGGTCTCCGCCCTGCTTGCTGCCCTGGAGCGATTTCCGGACGCGCGCGTCCTCATGACGAAACCCAATGCGGACGCCGGAGGCCGGGCCATCATCCGCCAGCTTGAAGAATATGCGGCACAAGCGGGCGATCGCGTGTTGTTGACCGTCTCCCTGGGTCAAATCCGGTACCTGAGTGCACTGCGGCACTGCGACGTCGTACTGGGCAACTCGTCCAGCGGCCTCATTGAAGCGCCCGCGTTTCAGAAGCCGACGGTCAACATCGGCATCCGTCAAGCCGGCCGGCTGCGCGCGCCGTCCGTCATCGACTGCGAACCGGACACGGACGCCATCGTCGCGGCCATCAAGCAGGCACTGTGTCCTTCGTTCCGCAGCCGATTGGCGGAAATCACGTCTCCGTACGGAGACGGCAAGGCGTCGCCGCGGATCAAGGAGCGTTTGAAGTCGGAACCGCTGGATCGGTTGCTCGTGAAGCGTTTTTACGATTGGCCCGGCTGACAATCCGCGGTGACCGATGCATCGGGCAGGAGGGGGAAGGGCATGGGCCGAACTTTTATCATTGCAGAGGCTGGCGTCAACCACAACGGATCGTTGGACTTAGCTCTGAGGTTGGTCGACGCGGCGGCTTCTGCGGGAGTGGATGCTGTCAAGTTCCAGACTTTCCGAGCCGACAGGTTGGTCACACGGACGGTGCCCACAGCAGCCTATCAACAGCAGTCTGGAAGCGCGGGACGCACGCAGTTTGAACTGCTTCATCGACTGGAACTCAGTGAAGCGGAACACCGAGTGATCGCGGCCCGTTGCCGTGAGCGCAACGTTCAGTTTCTCTCCACGCCGTTTGATGAGCAAAGCCTGGACTTTCTGGCTGGCAAGCTGAAGGTGCCTGCCTTGAAAATCTCTTCCGGAGACTTGACCAATGCGCCGCTCCTGCTCCGGGCCGCTATGACGGGCTTGCCCATCTACCTGTCCACAGGGATGAGCACGCTGGGGGAAATTGAGCAGGCCCTCATGGTGTTGGCGTTCGGTTACTTGCACGGGCGCACGGCTTTGCCGACCGCGTCTGCGCTCCGCCAGGCGTACGCGTCCGAAGAAGGCCAATCGCTTCTCCGTGAGCGTGTGGTGCTTCTGCATTGTACGACGGAATATCCCTGCCCTTACGACGAGGTGAATCTCCGCGCGATGCGGACGCTGAACGAGACCTTTGGGTTGCCGGTTGGCATTTCGGATCACACCGAGGGCATCGTGGTCCCCATCGCTGCGGTGGCGATGGGAGCCTCCGTGATTGAGAAGCACTTCACCCTGGACCGCAACCTTCCTGGCCCAGATCACCGCGCCTCCATCGAACCGGAGGAACTGGTTCAGATGGTGCGCACGATTCGCCAGACGGAGCAAGCCCTGGGACGCGGTCTGAAATTTCCCACGCCGTCTGAGGCAAAGAACCGGGAGGTTGTCCGGAAAGGGCTCGTCACCACGCGCCCCGTGCGGCGCGGTGAGCGTTTCACGACTGATAACCTGGCGATCAAGCGCGGCGGCGGCGCTGAACCGATTCTGTACTGGGATTTTCTTGGCCGGGTTGCCGAACGAGATTATGAGGCGGACGAGCCGGTGACAAGTTGATGAAACCGATCATCGTCCTCGGCGGTGGCGGGCATGCTCGGGTTCTGTTGGAAGCCCTGTGTGCGGCTGGTGTCTCTGTGTTGGGTTTTACGGTCGCGGAACCGGACACCGGGCCTTCGCACATCGGTGGTGTCCCGTGCCTCGGGACGGATGAGGTGTTGGCGCACTACTTGCCAAGCGAGATCGAGCTGGTCAACGGTGTGGGAGGAGCTGGCGACACGGCGGCACGCATACGTGTATACAAGCGTTTTGTGGATCTCGGGTTCCAGTTTGCCACGGTGATTCATCCGTCCGCTGTGGTGGCTAGCTCCGTGGAGATCGGTCGCGGAGTCCAAGTGATGGCAGGAGCGGTCGTTCAGCCAGGGGCACGAATAGGGGACAACGCCATTGTGAACACGCGGGCATCGGTGGATCACGATTGCGACGTGGGGCCGCATGCGCACATCGCGCCGGGCGTCACGTTGTGTGGTGGCGTGCGCGTTGGTCTGGGTAGCCATATCGGAGCAGGGGCGACGGTGATTCAGAACGTGTGTATTGGCCAATGGTGTCTGGTAGGAGCAGGCGCGTTAGTCCTGAGAGACGTGCCGGACGGGCGCAAGGTCTATGGCGTACCGGCAAAGGAGGTGGACGCATGAAGGCGTGGCAGCGCGTTCTTGTACGGCCGGACACGGCCATCTTAGATGTTATTGGAATCATCGATGAAGGGGCACTCCAGATTGCACTTGTCGTGGACGAGATCGGACGCCTGCTTGGGACGGTTACGGACGGTGATGTGCGTCGCGGCCTGCTCCGAGGCGTGGGTCTCGACCAACCAGTCAGTGAAATCATGAATGATCGGCCCACTTCTGCTCGCTTGAACGACTCGCGGGAAGCCGTGCTTGCTATCATGAAACTGAAGCGGTTGCACCATATTCCCATCTTGGACGACGACGGGCGGGTCGTGGGTATTGAAGTCTTGGACGACATCTTGCAGTTGAATCTTCGCGAAAACTGGGTGGTCATCATGGCCGGGGGACTTGGTACGCGCTTGCGGCCACTCACTGATGAGTGCCCGAAGCCGTTGCTGCGTGTGGGCAGCAAGCCTTTGCTGGAGACCATCCTCGACAGTTTCATTGAGTATGGCTTTCGCCGTTTTTTCCTCACGGTGAACTACAAGGCCGAAATGATCAAGTCCTATTTTGGCGACGGTTCCAGATGGGGAGTGGAGATCGAATACATTCACGAATCGCGCCGGATGGGTACGGCTGGCGCTCTGTCCTTGCTTCCCGAAAAACCGGAACGTCCCATCCTCGTCATGAACGGCGACTTGCTCACGAAGGTCAATTTCAAGCAGTTGTTGGATTTTCATCTGCAGAACCAGGCTCAGGCCACGATGTGCGTGCGCGAGTATAGTTATCAAATTCCATATGGGGTCGTGGAAGTGGATCGACAGCGGTTGATACACATTGAAGAAAAGCCGGTGCAAAGCTGTCTGGTGAGCGCGGGTATCTATGTCCTCAATCCGGAAGTTTTGGACTTGGTTCCCCGTGACTCGTATTACGATATGCCGGAGTTGTTTTCAAAGTTATTGTCTTTGCAGTGTGAGATCACCGCGTTTCCGATCCGGGAATACTGGTTGGACATTGGTCGTATGGAAGATTACGAGCGTGCGAACGGCGAGTTTGCGGAGGTCTTCCGATGATTGCGGGAGAGAAGGTCTTGGCTGTCGTTCCGGCACGGGGGGGTTCCAAAGGGATACCCCGTAAGAACATCCGTAATTTACGGGGCAAACCCCTCATCGCATGGACACTCGAAGCGGCGGAGAATTCCAAGTTTATCGACCGATGCGTGGTTTCCACTGAAGATCCGGAAATTGCAGCAGTCGCTCAATCTTGCGGAGCCGATGTCCCATTTTTACGTCCAAATGAGCTTGCCGAGGACAATACTCCAGGAATAGAACCCGTACTGCACGCGATTCAGCAACTGCCAGGATATCGATGGATAGTGGTATTGCAGCCTACTTCCCCGTTGAGGACCGCCGAAGACATCGATGGGTGTGTTCGGCTTTGCATCGAGCGCGGGGGTCCGGCGTGTGTTAGTGTCACGGCTGTCAAGCAGCATCCTGCTTGGATGTTTACGCTGAGGGAGGGACGTCTGCAACCGTTGTTGGCAGATGGAGACACTGCTACACGGCGTCAAGATTTGCCTCCTCTGTGGACGCTCAATGGTGCGGTGTACGTAGCGGACGTAAAGTGGTTACTCATGTCCCGCACGTTTCTGACACGAGATACCATCGCGTATCCGATGCCCGAGGAGCGATCCGTGGACATCGACGACGAGTTGGATTGGTTCTTGGCGGAGGCATTGCTGCAGCAAAAATAGGCGGAATTCACTCGGCTTTTCGATTGCACCTGCTGCATGCGAACAGGACGGTGGAAAGGGGATAAACGCCGCCATGATCATCGACGCGCACCAACACTTCTGGCGCATCGACCGCGGCGACTACGGGTGGTTGACGCCCGCTTCGCCGCTGTACCGGGATTTTTTGCCGCCCGACCTCGCACCCTGGCTCGCGCAGACCGGCGTGGATCGCACGGTGGTCGTGCAGGCGGCGCCCACCGTGGCGGAGACCGAGTATCTTTTGGCGCTGGCGGAGGAGACGCCGTTCGTCGCCGGCGTGGTCGGCTGGCTCGACCTCGAGGATTCCGCCATGCCAAAGACCTACGAACGCTTGCGCAGGCATCCCAAATTTGTCGGTGTGCGCCCGATGCTCCAGGACCTGCCCGATCCCGCCTGGGTCCTGCGTCCCAAGGTGTTGGACCACCTCCGCCTCCTCGCGCGAGACGACTTTCCGGTCGATCTGCTCATCTACCCTCTTCATCTGCCGTACATCTTGCGCCTCCTCGACGCGGTACCTGACCTGCGCGCGGTCATCGACCATCTGGCCAAACCGCCCATCCGGACCGGGGAGCTGGACCCGTGGCGCGAACAGATGACCCAGGTGGCGGCTTGCCCGAACGTGTGGTGCAAGCTGTCCGGCATGGTGACCGAGGCGGACCACCGGTCCTGGCAACCGGCCGACATCGAACCGTACGCCGCGCATGTTCTGTCCGTCTTTGGACCTTTGCGGGTGATGTTCGGCAGCGATTGGCCGGTGTGCACCTTGGCGGCGGACTACATGCAGGTGTACCATCTGGCCGTCGGCCTGCTGCCGGCAGCGTGGGGCGCGGCGGAGCGGGCTGCCGTCATGGGTGGCAACGCTGCGACGTTTTACCGCTTGCCGCACGCGTCATAGCGCCTCTCCATCCGTCCCGTGCCCCTTCGGCGTGCCATGCAGCGTTCAAGAACGGCCGAGGAAAGGACGTGGTTGCCGTGTCCGAGATCATGTCCGAGTTCGAAAGCGGGCGGGCCGAGCACGGGGCGCGCGAACAGATTCGCACCCTGCGCCCGGAGGACGTGGACCAGCACTTGGCCCTCAGCCAGTTTGCCTTCCAGTACGAGCTGTCTCCGGAAGAGCTGGCCGAGCGGCGGGCGCGCATCCGTCCCGAAGATGTGCTGGCCTGTTACGTCGACGGACAATTGGCCGCACAACTGACCATCTTGCCGCTCACCGTGTATCTCGCCGGACAGACGTTTGCGACGGGCGGGATCGCCGGGGTGGCGACCTGGCCGGAGCACCGGCGCGGCGGCAAGGTGGCGCGCTTGTTGCGCACCGCGCTCGTCCGCATGCGCGACGCGGGGCAGTCCGTCTCGATGCTCGCCCCGTTTTCATTCGCCTTCTACCGGCGCTACGGCTGGGAGCACTGCATCGACCGCAAGCAGTACACCATTGATCGCGCCCTTTGGCCTCCGGTCTCCCGCCCTGCGGGCCGCTTTGTGCGGACCGAGCGGTGGCAAGACGTGGCTCCGGTCTATGAGGCTTTTGCCCGCCGCTACGCAGGCATGCTCTCCCGTTCGGACGAATGGTGGGAGACGCGCGTGCGGACCCAGAAGCCGGGTATCATCGCCGTCTACTACGATGAACGAGGCGAAGCGCGCGGCTATCTCATCTATCGGGTGCGTCAGCAGGAGATGACCATCCACGAGTGGGTGGCGCTCGATGACACCGCACGCCAGGCGCTGTGGTACTTCGTCCGCCAACACGACTCCATGGCGGCCAAGGCCACCCTGGTGGCTCCTGTGGACGATCCGCTGCCGTTTCTACTTCCGGAACCCCGCATCGAGCAGCAGGTCATCCCGTATTTCATGGCCCGCATCGTCGACGTGGCCGCAATGTTGCGCCAGTACCCGTTTCCGCCCATGAATGTACCGCTCCACGTCCGCATCACCGATCCCGATGCCCCTTGGAACGAAGGGCTGTTCACGGTACACCCGGGGGTGGAAGACCCCGCGCGCCGGGTGACGCATACGCCGGTGGCCGCGGACGATGCGGCCGCTGTGCCGGAAGACCATATCGCCTGCGACATCCAGGCCTTCACCGCCATGATGTTCGGCTACCTGCGGCCTGGCCAACTCGCCGCGGCCGGGCGGATCGGCGGATCGCCCGCGGCTTTGATGAACTGGGATCAGGCGGTGTTGCGCCAGACGCCTTTCCTGTATGATTTTTTCTAAGGTCATGGCATGCCTGCGTCACTCCCGGGGGAAGGTGAGGAAGGATGGCGGAAGCCAGAGACCAGACATACGAATTGGCGACGTTCGCGGGTGGCTGCTTCTGGTGCATGGTCAAGCCGTTTGACCAGTGGCCGGGCGTCATCCGCGTCGTCTCCGGATACACCGGCGGACACAAGGAGAACCCGACGTACGAAGAGGTGTGTTCCGGCACGACCGGGCACGTCGAGGCGGTGCAAATCACGTTCAATCCGTCCGTCATCCCGTACGAAAAGCTGCTCGAGGTGTTCTGGCGGCAAATTGATCCCACCGATCCGGACGGCCAGTTTGTCGATCGCGGCCCGTCGTACCGCACGGCCATCTTCTATCATACCGAGGCGCAGCGCCTGGCGGCCGAGGCTTCGAAGCAGGCCCTGGCGGCGAGCGGCCGCTTCGACAAGCCCATCGTGACGCCCATCCTGCCCGCGGGACCCTTCTACCCGGCGGAGGCGTACCATCAGGATTTTTATAAGAAGAACCCGGAGCACTATCACGCGTATCGCGCCGCTTCCGGCCGCGACGAATTCATTCGGAAGCATTGGGGTTGACCGCCTGAGGGGGGACGAGCGTGACGGAACAGCATGGACGCAACCTGCACCCGGCGCAACCGGATGCGCTCGGCCCGCACCTGGCCGATTCCGAGGAAGACATCCTGTTTCATCGCGTCATCGAGCTCAAGTTTGACACCACCCTTGATGTGACGCGGGTTTGTAGGCCCAAGTTTGTACCACACGCACTTTAG